>DATKEP010000022.1:0-2700 GCA_035512055.1 Rhizomicrobium sp. | reverse complement strand
CATTTTTGGCATTGATCTGTTTGAGCGGTGAGTGGCTCCAGCCCGCGTAATTCCAATAATGCATCAGCCAGTCGGCGGCCGGTGGATGGGCCATCATCTCGTCAGTGATGGGCGTGTATTTCGCGACGGTGCCCTGGACTGTGATGCCGATCCGGAACGGTACCACGCCGCGGCGCAATTCGGCGTCGGCGCTTGCACCGCCAGAGGCTGAAGCCGTGTCCGCGCCATTCGCGGCATTGCGCCCTCGCCGTCCCGCCCCGGCCTGCGGAGCCTGCGGTGCTTCGGCGGTCGTTATCGTGTTGATGGCCACCGCGGTTGTTGGCGTGAAGGCAGCAGTGCCCGCCGCCGCGCCATTGCCTTTCAGGAGGAAGGCGGCAATCGACACGACCGTGTCGTTGCTCAGCACGCCCGGATTGTCCACCGGCATCGTGTCCTTGATCCGGGAGAACAAATCCCGCGTCGTGCGGGTTCCCCACACGTTCAAAAACCCCGCACCTGTGAGCGGGGGCGCCTCGCCGCTGTCGTGACATCTCGCGCAGTTTTGAGCATAGGCCGCCTGGCCAGCCTGGGCCTGCGCTTCGGTAAACGGTCCGGGACTCGATGCGGGTTGCGCACGCGCATGAGATATCCAAACACCGGCGGCAATTGCCGCCGATGCGGCCACTGCGGCGGTCGCTCGCATGATGCTTCTGTCATTGTCTTTCAGCATGCGCTTTGCCCGACTTGAAGTGTTGCCCTAACTCTGAGGGTTTTTCCGCGAGGTGTTGTCCTGGAGAATATTCGGGATATACCAGTGTCCGTGTTCCGGTACATCCGGGCCGACCGTCTTGTGCGCCGGCTGGAACCATCCCCACAAATTGCCCTTCGGCGCTTTCTGGCTGTCAAGCAGCAGATAAATCTTTCCGGCTTTCAGCGCCGCAACCTGTTCGGGCGTGAATGTCACGGTGCCGGATATTTCGCCGTTTGGCGCCAGCGTGACGGTTATATCAAATATGGCCGGACCCGTTCCGCCCATGACATTGCCCATGCAGAGATGCGCCTCGGTTGCGGGCGCGGCCAATCCGGCAAACGCACCGTGAAGCATGAATGTCTTGCCGTCGAGCGTTGCCAACACAGCCCCGCGCCCCAGAACATTCGTCCGGTTTGATCCATCCAGCGGCGTGGGCCCGAGATTGGTCTGATACCCATCCGCTGCGAATGCCGGTTCGCCAAATGCCAAGCACAAGGCCGCCAATATCAAAGGCCGTGATGCATTAATTCCAACCACTGTTCCCCTCGTTTCCGGCACGCGCGTCCGCTTCAATGATCGGATTTGGCAGTGACAACAAGCGGCAAGAGCTCTGCGTCCAGCGCGCCGCTGGCCGATTCTCACGGTTTCGCGCCCTTACTGTCAATCAATGCCGAGAGTTGCTCCATTGCGCCCGGCGCAATCGCGACAATTTGAGAGCCATTCGCCGACTTTCAAGGCGGCGGGCCCGGTCCGGATGTCATTGGCCTTGGGCCGTCGGGCCATTAGACTGACGGGCGAAGGGGACGTGATGACCGGACTCTCTCCCATGCTGGACGCGCAATTACGTCGCGCGGTCGAGCTCCACCAGGCTCGGCGACTGGCCGAGGCCGAAATCGCCTATCGCGAGTTGCTGGCATGGCGGCCGGACCTGGCAGAGGTCCATGTCAATTGTGCACTTGCACAATTGGGACTTGGAAAATACCGCGATGCCGAAAAGTCTTTGCGCCTGGCACTGGATAAAGACCCTGGTCTGGCCAAGGCGCATTCCCGCCTGGGCGACGTGCTCTGCTTTCAGAACCGCTACAAAGACGCTGTGCAAAGCTACAAGCAGGCACTTGCGCTCAACCCTGGAACTCCCGAAGTGCTCAACAATATGGGCAATGCGCTGAAGCTTACGGGCGAGGTGGAGGGAGCCGCGTCCTGCTATCGCCAAGCCGTCCAGAACAGACCGGACTTCGCTCAGGCCCACAACAATCTGGGCCTTTGTCTTATGGAGCAAGGCAGGACGGCAGACGCACGATCAGCCTTCCACCGAGCGATCGCAGCGGCGCCCAATTATGCGGAAGCTTACAACAATCTTGGCAATGCGCTGAGGCGGGAGAATTCGGGACAAGAGGCGCAGCAGGCGTTCCAGGCGGCGATCCGGCTTTCACCCAACTATGCCGATGCGCAACTCAATCTTTCTGCGCTTCTTTTTGATGGTGGAGAATTTCTTGATGCCGAAGCGAGCGCGAGAAAATCGGTTCAACTGGCACCATCGCTGCCCGATACCCACAATGCGCTGGGCAATGCCTTGCGCGAGCTAGGCCGGTTGGCCGAGGCGGAAGCGGAGTATCGCGAGGCACTCCGCCTCGCCCCTGATTATGCGGAAGGTTACAAACACCTGGCGATGGCGCTGGAGGAACAGGGCCGGCTTGACGAGGCCTTTTTCCTGTTTGGGCATTACGCGCAGTTTGTTCGCGTCCTTGAACCGGAAGGTGTATCGAGTCCTCCCCACAAGCTACGTCATGACGAGGAGCAGCGTGCGTGGTTGGGGCGGGATGCGGGGGGCTTTCATCTTGGTGACGGCGGACGCATCGCGGGGCCGGCGGTCAATCCTTCGAACCGGATCGCCGAGATCAGTGCCTTGTGGCAGAGCGCGGTGCCGCAGATCGTGGTGATTGACGAGCTTCTGACGAAGGACGCCCTGG
>DATKEP010000021.1:0-79412 GCA_035512055.1 Rhizomicrobium sp. | reverse complement strand
TGATCGTGGAGGTGAAGCGCTTCGTTGAGATAGATGCAGGTGAGAATGGCGAAGACATAGGCCTGCAGGAACGCGACCAGCAGTTCCAGCAGCATAATCGCCACGATCAGCAGCATGGGCGCGACGGAGAGCACCGAAAGTATGCCGCCGGCCGAACCCAGGGCGACGACGAAGCCGCCGAACACCGCGAGCATGGTGTGGCCCGCCAGCATGTTGGCGAAAAGACGGACGGAAAGACTGATCGGTCGGGTGAGGAAGGAGATCACCTCGATCGGGATCAACAGGATCAGCAGGTACCAGGGGGCGTGCGGCACGAACAACTTTAGGAACCCAATGCCGTGTTTCATGAAGCCGGTGACGATCACCAGGCCGATCACCAGCGCGGCCAACGCAAAGGTGACGGCGATCTGGCTGGTGACGGTGAAGCTGCCGGGCACCATGCCGAAGAAGTTGCAGCACAACACGAAGATGAAGAGCGTGAAGACGAAGGGAAAGAATTTGAGCCCGTCTTCACCGGTTGCCGAATGGATCATTCCGGCGACGAATTCGTAGGACATCTCCGCCATGGACTGGCCGCGTGTGGGCACGAGCCGGTTCGGCTTGACGGCCAGCGTGAGGAACAGGGAGGAGACAACTGCAACGATCACCATCAGGACTGCCTGATTGGTGAAATAGATCGGATGGCCTGCGATCTGGAGCAGCGGCTTGTCCATGCCGAAGATCGGCTTGACGGCAAACTGTTCCATCGGGTTCAGGTTCACGAACCGGTCTCCTTGCCATTCCCATCGCCGGAGGCCCGCTTGGCCTCGATCTCGGCGTTAATCTCGTGTGCCGCGCGCATGACATTGCGGATCCCCGCAGCCGCACCCAGCACGAAAAACACGATTATGAAGGCCGGGCGTGTGTGAAATCCGAAGTGACCGAATAGCCAGTCGATCCCCCATCCCAGGCCGCCCCCCACGACCAGCGCCGCCACCAGCTCGGTGGCGAAGCGGAACGCAATACTCGACTGGCCGGGTGGCGGACCTTGGGTCCTTGCCCCCTGCCGGGTCTTGAGTTCGTCGAGCCGCTTGCCGAGATCGTTCAGCCTGTCGGGGTCTGGAGCCGTCAAATCCGTCTCCCAAAAGTCCCAAAAAACCGCACAAAACCGGCCTTCGCGGCGCGTCGAAGGCGGGCGGACCATATGTTCGCCCTGGCTCAAGTGTCAAGAAAGTCAGGCTGTCACAAGATGTTGATATTGCTGCCGAAAAACGGCGCCGCGCATTATGTCGCGCGGATTCTGCCAACCCGCTCCGCGACTTGGGCCGAATCTCCTACTCAGCCGCGATCTTCTCTGCTTCGGCCAATGACACCGACACCAGCTGGGAAACGCCTCGCTCGGCCATGGTTATGCCGAACAGCCGGTCCATCCGGCTCATGGTCAGCGCGTGGTGCGTGATGACTAGGAAGCGGGTGCCCGACATCTCGGTCAACTGGTTCAACATGTTGCAGAACCGTTCGACATTGGCATCGTCCAGTGGCGCGTCTACTTCATCCAGCACGCAGACCGGGGCAGGGTTCACCAGGAACACCGCGAATATCAGCGCCATGGCGGTAAGGGCCTGTTCGCCGCCCGAAAGCAGGGCCAGCGACTGAAGGCGCTTGCCCGGGGGCCGGGCGAAGATTTCCAGGCCTGCCTCCAGCGGGTCTTCCGACTCGGTGAAGGTAAGCTTGGCTTCGCCGCCCTCGAACAGCTTGGTGAAAAGCTGCTGGAAGTTGGTGTTCACCTTCTCGAAGGATTCCAGAAGCCGCTCGCGGCCTTCGCGATTCAGGCTCTGGATGCCACGGCGCAACCGGTCGATCGCGCCAACCAGGTCGTCGCGGTCCGCAACCAGCCTGTTCATGCGCGCTTCCTGTTCGGCCGCTTCCTCCTCGGCGCGCAGGTTGACGCCGCCCAGCTGTTCGCGCTCCTGCTTCAGCCGCTCGACGCGCTTTTCCGCCTGTTCCAGGGGCGGTAGATCCTCGCCTTCCTTGATCTCGGCGCGTTCGGCCAGGTCGGAAGGTGCGCATTCCAGCTCGTCCTGGATACGGGTTTTGAGCTCCTCGATGCGCTGGGCGGCGGCTTCCGACAGGGCCTGGGCGCGTGCACGTTCCTCGCGTGCCGATGACAGGCGCGCATCGGCGGCTTTGGCCTGCCTGTCGGCATCGGTCAGCAGCGTCTCGGCCTGCTGGCGGGCATCGGACGCGTGGTTGCGTTCGGTTTCGGCCGTCGCGATGGCGTCCAGAAGGGCGCTACGCTTATTGGCGATCTGCTGCGGCACCTGCTCGGCACCTGCAAGCTCGCCTGTCAGTTCATCCTGGCGGCGGGCCAGTTCCGCGATATGGTGCTGGGCTTGTGCCTTGCGCGCATCCCAGCGCTTCGTTTCATCGGCAATGGTGGCAAGGCGCGTGCGGCGGGCTTCGCCTTCACGCCGCACGCTTTCCAGCGCGCCGCGTGCTTCACCGGCCTTGGTGCGGGCCTCGGCTGTCTTGGCGCGGGCTTCGGCAACGCCTTCATTCAGGGTCACGCCATCGCCAAGACCGTTAAGGTCAGCCACGGCTGTGGTGCGCGTTAGCTCTGCGGCTTCGACGGACCCCGTGAGGCGGCGGATTTCGGCTTCAAGGGATGCCAGCTGCGAGGCGCGCTCGGCAGCGGCGCGCGCCGCACGTGTGGCCTGGTCCTGGGCGCCGATCAGCGCCTGTTCGGCGCCGCGTTCACTGGCTTCGGCTTCCCGGAGAATCTCGCGCGAACGCTGGACGGCATCCTTGGCGGCGGAATAGTCCGCGAAACGTACGGCACGGACCTCGCGCGCCTGTTCGGCTTCGCCTTCAAGCGTAGCGAGACGATTGCGCTGTGCCAGCCGCACGGCTGCAACCGAAGGCGTATCAGCGGAAGCAACAAAGCCATCCCAGCGCCACAGGTCGCCGCGGGCCGATACCAGGCGCTGGCCGGGCTGGAGCTGGCCTTGCAGTGCCGCGCCCTGGTCGGGAAACACAAGACCCGTCATGGCGAGGCGGCGTGCCAGCGCTGCCGGTGCCTTGACGAAATTGCTCAGCGGCTTGGTGCCGGCAGGCAAAGGCCTGGGAGCATCCAGCGCGCCCAGGTCACGCCAGTGATACGGCGATGAATTGTCCAGCGGCGCTTGCAGGTCGTCGCCCAAGGCCGCAGCCAGCGCGGCTTCGTAGCCAGACTGCACCCTCACGGCATCCACCAGGGGCGGGAACAGGCCTTCGCCTTCCGGATGCAGGAGCTCGCTCAGCGCCCTGACCTCGGCGGCCAGGCGCTGGACTTCGCGTTCCGCCGCTTCCAACGGATCGCGCGCTTCCGCTTCGCCTGCCTCAGCGGTCGCGAAAGCGGCGCGGGCTTCCGCGGCGGCGGCGCGAGCCTTCAGGGCCTGCTCGCGCGCATCTTCGGTCTGGGCTTCGCAAGCCTGCACATCGGGCGCGGCGGCCGCGCGTTCCAGCGCTTCATCCAGGCGGACCTGGGCATTGGAGAGCTGTGTGGTGCTGCTCTCCAGCAGGGCTCCGGCCATGTCGCGGCCACGTTCGAGGCTTGCCTTTTTCGCGTTCCATTCGGCGAGCTCGGCCGTCAGTTTTTCCAGCAGTCTCTCGGTTTGCGCCAGGCTCTCCGACATTTCGGATGCCAGCCGCTCGGCGGCTGCCATGTCCTTGGCCGCGCTGTCATTGGCGGCGTTGAGGCTGGTTTCTTCCCTGGCGAGATCGGAAAGCGCGCTGCCGGCGTCATGCTCCAGAAGCTGTTCGCGTTCGGCATCGGCCTGTCCTTGCGCGATCAACTGGCGGATGCGCTGGGCGGCTTCGCGCGCGCGCTGCTCTTCCGCATCGAGCTGTTCGCGTTGGGCGATCAACCGGTGATGGGCGGCGGCGCGCTCGGCTTCGGCCTGGCGCAGCGGCGGCAGCACGGCATTCGCCTCGCTTTGGGCGGTGGATGCCTTGGCTGCCACATCTGTTGCGTCGGCTACGAGTGCCGCGGCCGTCGAAAGTTCTTCCGACGCAGTAGCGGCGCGTGCCTCCGCCGCGACCCAGCGCAAATAATGCGCCAGCGCTTCCGCCTTGCGGATATGGCCCGACAGGTTGCGATAGCGCGATGCCTGGCGCGCCTGGCGCTTGAGACTGGCGAGCTGGCCCTCGACTTCGCGGATCACGTCTTCAAGCCGCGAGAGATTGGTTTCCGCGGCGCGCAGGCGCAGTTCGGCTTCGTGCCTGCGCTGATGCAGGCCCCCAATGCCGGCCGCTTCTTCCAGGATGGCGCGGCGCGCCAAGGGCTTTTGCGAGATTAGGAGGCCGATCTGGCCCTGGCGCACAAAGGCCGTCGAGCCCGCGCCTGACGATGCATCGGCAAAAAATATCTGCACGTCGCGCTGGCGCACATCGCGGCCATTGATGCGATAGACGCTTCCGGCCTCGCGCTCGATGCGGCGCGACACCTCGATAGTGTCGAAGTCGTTGTAAGGCGCATTGGCTGTGCGGTCGCTGTTGTCGATGAGGAGCGTGACCTCCGCGACATTGCGGGCGGGTCTGCCGGCCGAACCGGCGAAGATCACATCGTCCATTTCGCTGCCGCGGATCGAGGAGGGGCGGGTCTCGCCCATCACCCAGCGCATGGCATCGAACAGGTTGGATTTGCCGCAGCCATTGGGACCAATCACGGCGGTGAGGCCGGGCTCGACAAATAACTCCGTGGGCTCGACGAAGGACTTGAAACCGGAAAGCCTGAGACGTGTGAACTTCAATTGCCTATCCTAGTGCTGCTTGGCGATCTCGGCGTCGATGAGTTTCGCCATGGTGTCGAACGGGATGTTGCCCGATCCGATATTGGTTCCATTCAGTATGAATGTCGGCGTGCCGTTGATGGTGTAACGCGCTTCACCGTCTGCCGACACCTTGTTGATTCGGTCATCCTCGCCCTTGTTGTCGATGCACTGATCCACCTGCTGCGCGCTCATGCCGGCGATGCGCCCCAGTAGAACCAGACCATCATGAACCCCCTCAGGTGACTGAACGCCATACTCAACGTCCCATTTGGGTTGATTCTTGAACAGCAGGTCAATGAACGAGAAGTACTTATCCTCAGGCAGACACCGGGCAATTTTTTCCGCGGTCCCGTCGTCGGGCCGCAAGGGAAAGACGCGAAACACGTAAAAGATCTTGCCGGTGTCCATGTATTTGACCTTGAGCTCCGGGAAAGTCTGCGCGTTGAAGTTGGCGCAGACCGGACAACTCGGCGCGCCGTATTCGATCAGCACGACCTTGGCGTTGCGATTGCCCAAAGTGCGATCGGTGGGCTGGATCTCATAGCCCTGTCCGTTGGCAGCGCTCGCTCCGCCGGAGCCGCCCATGAAGTAATAACCGATTCCCGCCGCCGCGATCAGCACGACCAGCCCAAGCAGGATGAAAAGGGTTTTGCGCGACACCGGTGATTCTCCGCCGAAAATGCCCCCTGTTTTGGCAGAGAATCCGGCGGCGGTCCAATGCTCTAACACATTGAATTTACGTCATTTTTCAGAAAGTGCGGCGTCGAGCCTGCTGAAGAAATCGCCAAAGCCGCTCTCGGCCTTGCCGTTGATCACGAAGGTTGGGGTGCCGGCAATGTTGTATTTTGCGACACCATCCTCGCCCACTTTGCTGATGGCGTTCTCGTCCTTGGTGTCGGCAAGGCAGTGATCGGCATCGGCCCGGGACATGCCCATCGTATCCACCAGTTCAAGCAGTGCTGCATGCACGCCATCCGGAGAGGGCACGCCAAATTCGTAATCCCACTTCTGCTGGCTGCGGAACAGAAGGTCCGTGAAGGCCATGTATTTGTCCTTGGGCAGGCAGCGCGCCAGCTTCTCGGCCGAGGCGTCGTCGGGATTGCGGAGGAAGGTGCGATAGACGTAATAGATGCGCCCCTTGTCGATATAGTCGCTCTTCAATTTGGGGTAGAGAGCCATCATGAAGTTGGCGCAGACCGGGCAGGTGGGCGAGGCATATTCGATCACGGTCACGCCGGATTTCGGATTGCCAAAGGTGTGGTCGGTGGGCAGGGGGGCGTAGACGGTGTCGGAGGACGCTGCCGCGGTCTGTGGATTGTCCTCGTTTTCACTGCTGTAATAGTACCAGGCGCCGCCGCCCAGGATCAGCACCACGATCACGCCCAGGATGATCCAGGTCTTGCGCGACATGCGAGCCCCTCCCGTTTATTTTGCTGTTTTCGCAGAGTTATCGGCGCCGGGCTAGGGCTTGCAGCGCCTTGGCCAGCCCTTCGGGGCCCTGATAGCGGCGGCTGGGATCACTGGGCGGCAATGGACCTGCCTGCTTCTGGCGTGGCGGCATCGGCGGCGGCGGCAGGAACGCGCCTTGGCTGAATTTCAGTTGCGCCACGACAGCCCGACCCAGATAGGCATTGATGCGGTCACAGAGCGCGCGCTTTTCATGGGCCAGAAACAATGCGGCGCCCGGCGCGGCACGCAAGGTGAGCGTGCCGCCCGAGGGGCCGTCCGAGAGTTTCAGCGGCCTGGCCAGCCGCGCCACTTCCGGTCCGGCGATTTCCTGCCAGCGCAGGACGAGCGTGGGATCGCTGAAGCCCGCGCGCAGGAAGGCGGCGTTCGCCACCGATCCGGCCTCGCCACCCACCGCAAACGCGCGATTGCGGCGGCTGGGAGCAGCTTCTTGTGTTTCCTTTGTTGTCCGGGCCATGGTGCAAGTATGCCTCCGGCGAACAGGAAAAACCAAGACATTGATGATGGTCGTTCTGGCCTTCGCCAACGCTCCATGGCCCCGCGATTGCTCGCCTGGTACGACACGCATCGCCGCGTATTGCCATGGCGCGCACCTGCCGGAATGCGTGCCGACCCGTACGAAGTCTGGCTGTCGGAGATCATGCTGCAGCAGACGATGGTGCAGGCGGTCGCCGGTTATTACCGGAAATTTCTCAAGCTGTGGCCGACAGTGACCGCGCTGGCCGATGCCAGCCAGGATGATGTCCTCGCTGCCTGGGCGGGGCTCGGCTATTACGCCCGCGCCCGAAACCTGCATGCCGCAGCCAAAATGGTGGCGCATGAAATGGGCGGCAGTTTCCCTGCCACCGCAGAGGGGTTGCGCACGCTGCCCGGCGTTGGCGCCTACACTTCGGGCGCCATTGCGGCAATCGCCTATGACGAGAAGCAGGCGGCGATGGATGCCAATGCCGAGCGGGTGATCGCGCGGGTCTTTGCCATCGAAACGCCGATGCCCAAAGCCAAGCGCGAACTGCACAGACTGTGTTCGGCATTGGTACCGGATCGCGCCGGGGATTTCGTGCAGGGGTTGATGGATCTGGGGTCTGCCATCTGCACGCCCAAGCGGCCGGCCTGCCCAAACTGTCCCTGGACGGATGATTGCCGGGCGAGGCGCAACGGTATTCAGGAGCAATTGCCGGTCAAGGCGGCCAAGCTGGCGCGGCCCTTGAAGCGCGGGGCGGCATTTGTCGTGCGCGACAGGACCGGCGCGGTGCTGCTGGTCAAGCGCCCCGACAAGGGGCTTCTTGCCTCCATGCTGGAGCCGCCGCTTGGACCTTGGGGGCAGGAATTCCCGTCACCTTCAAAGGCGCTGACCCAGGCGCCCTTCAAGGCCAAATGGAAAAAACGGCCCGGCCTCGTGCGCCACGGCTTCACGCATTTCGAGCTTGAAACCGAAGTCTATGTCGCCGACATCGCGCGCCGGCCCAAGGTCAAAGGCAACTGGATACTTCCCGAAAAGCTGCGCGACGTGGCGCTTCCCACGGTGATGCGCAAGATCGTGGAACACGGGCTGGACGCCGGCGGTCCGCTCTTTGCCTCAAGAAAGCCCTGAGCGCAGCTGCTGGCGTAGCACGTCGATGGGCACCAGCGTGCCATTCGACTCAAACTGCCAGAAGGTCCAGCCGTTGCAGGCATCCAGCCCCTGCACATGCGCACCCATCTGGTGGATGGAGCCCGAGGCGTTGGCGGTGACCAGCGTGCCGTCGGCCCGCACGCGTGCGGTGTGATGCTTGCGGGTGCCGCGCAACACTGTGCCGACCGGCAGCAGCCCGCGCTCGACCACCCAGCCGAACGGAATGCGCGGCTCGGCACGCTTGGACTTGGTGACTTCCAAAGCCTCGCTTTCGGCAGGCACGACTTCGGCGATGCGCGCGCGAGCCACATCCGCATATGCTTTTTCGCGCTCGATGCCGATGAAGCGGCGCCCGAGCCGCTTGGCCACCGCGCCGGTCGTGCCGGAACCGAAGAATGGATCGAGGATCACATCGCCCGGTTTGGTGGAAGACACAATCACCCGGTGCAACAGCGACTCTGGCTTCTGGGTGGAGTGGGCCTTTTGCCCTTGCGCGTCCTTGATGCGCTCATTGCCGCCGCAAATGGGCAAAGTCCAGTCCGAGCGCATCTGCAACTCGTCATTCAGCGCCTTCATGGCTTCGTAATTGAAGGTGTATTGCTGCTTGGGATTCTTGGTCGCCCAGATCAGGGTCTCGTGCGCGTTGGTGAAGCGGCGGCCCTTGAAGTTGGGCATGGGATTGGACTTGCGCCACACCACGTCGTTGAGAATCCAGAAGCCCAGGTCCTGAAGCGTGGCCCCGACCCGGAAGATGTTGTGATAGGAGCCGATCACCCACAGCGTGCCGGTGTCCTTCAGGCAGTGGCGCGCCGCCGAAAGCCAGTCGCGGGTGAAACCGTCATATTCGGCGAATGAGCCGAACTGGTCCCAATGATCGTCCACCGCGTCCACCTTGGACTGGTCGGGACGGCGCAACTCGCCGCGAAGCTGCATGTTGTAGGGGGGATCGGCGAATATCAGATCGGCACAGCCTTCCGGCAGCGCCAGCATGCGCTCGACGCAATCGCCCTCGATCACCTGGTCCAATTTCAATGTGCCCATGTCGCGCCCGAAAACCATCAACAGCGGGATTCACACTGATTCGTCGGGACTCGGCGGTCAAGAGTCTTGGGGAATCAAAGGCTTGTAATTGAGTCCCCGGATTCACCCACACACCACATCTTGTGGGTCATTTGGGGATTATTATTCGCCGGCCAGAAGCACGGGCAGGTCTTCCGCAGCCGGATCCCTGCCCGAGAGCAGGTTACGGACGGGGCCGAAGCTCCTGCGGTGATGGATGGTCACGCCGTGCAGGCGCAAGCCGTCATAATGTTCGGGCGTGCCATAGCCCTTGTTGTTTTTCCAATTGTAGCCGGGATATTCGTCATGCAGCCGGATCATCACCCGATCGCGCGTGACCTTGGCGATGATCGAGGCCGCGGCGATCGAGACCGAGCGCGCATCGCCACCGACCAGCGTGTCGCATTTGCAGGGCAGCGCCGGTGGGTCGTTGCCATCCACCAGCGCGAATTCCGCCGCCACGGCCAGTGCCCGCACCGCCCGCGCCATGGCCAGATGCGTGGCCTGGCGGATATTGACCAGGTCGATTTCGCCGACACTGGCCTCGCCCACGCCGACGGCGACCGCCATTTCCATGATGCGGGGAAAAAGTTCCTCGCGTGTCTGCTCGTCCAGTTGCTTGGAGTCGTCCAGCCCCTTGGGGATGCGCTTCCTGTCCAGGATTACGGCAGCCGCCACCACCGGGCCCGCAAGCGGGCCGCGACCCGCTTCGTCCACGCCGCAGACCGGACCGGCGATGATCTTGCGCAGACGGGATTCGTAGATGTAGTGGGGCATGTCGTATGGTTAGAGCAAGGCGCCTGGCCAGCCAAGAAGCCGAGAGCACTGGAACTGTTGATGACCGGGGGGATGTGAAAATTTCCTGCGCCTATGTCACCTGTCGGAAGGTGTGCCTCGTTTATTCATTCACGGCAATGATCGGACCATTAACGGCCCTTCGGGCTTCGTCGCCGGCCAGCCCAATAGTCAGTTGCAGACGGCAGCCCTAGCGCAGGACAAAGCCATGAGATGCGTCGCCTAGACGTTGTGCACTGAGCGGAATGGCTATTCCACTGCAACCGTCGGGGGGAACAAAAAGAGCAATATCACCAGCCCCACGCAAATCTGGGCGAAAAAGCCCAGCGACA
This sequence comes from Rhizomicrobium sp., assembly GCA_035512055.1. GTDB lineage: Bacteria > Pseudomonadota > Alphaproteobacteria > Micropepsales > Micropepsaceae > Rhizomicrobium. Next base: position 69,357 of record DATKEP010000021.1, on the reverse strand, counting down.
GCACGCTGGTGGCGAGTTGCCGTCCCGACTCCGTAACGGCGAATATGGCCACAACGGCGGTGGCGAGCGCGATCCAGCTGGCCGCCTCGATGCGGGCGCGGCGGATTTCCCGCCGCGCGAATTCCGCCATCACTTGCGCGGAAAAATGCCGGTCAGCGATTTCCGGCAACGGCTGTGAAAGGCGTTCGTCGAGGTTCATGGCGACTTCTCACAATCCTGCAAAATTCCCTGCAGCTTCTCCCGCCCGCGCGCGATGTGGGATTTTAACGTGCCAAGGGGCATACGCAACAGGGCCGCGGCTTCTTCATGCGAGAAGCCCAGCGCATAGCATGTGGTCAGGGCCGCGCGTTCGGCTGGCGACAGCTGTGTGAAAGCCTTTTCCAGGTCGAGACGCGCCATCGTGTCCTGGCTCGGATCGCTGGACGGTTCGGGCAATTCGCCCGGCATGTCTTCCTTCCTGCGACGCGCATCCATCAGGAAGCGCGACCAGGCGATGCCCAAAAGCCAGCCGGCGAAGGACCCTTCGCCGCGGAATTGTTTGGTTTTGCGCCATGCTTCCAGGAACGTTTCCTGCGCCAGATCGTCGGCCAGGGCATGACGCCCACCAGTGACACGTAGCAGAAAGCCGCGTACCCGCGATTGATGTTGCCGGACGAGAAGGCTGAACGCCGCGGCGTCGCCCATCGCTGCGCGACGGACGGCCGCGCTTTCATCCATGACGGCCTTGATAAATTCCGAACGCAAGGTGGGCGATGCCGATGAACAGCGGAAACACGCCCAGGAATGCTAACCACGTATCGGGCTCCTTTTCGCCGAAATAGCCACTGGTCATCGCCCAGAAGAAGAGGCTCGTTGCCAACCCAACACTGATCAGCACCATGCCTCTCGCCACTGGATTTGGTTTTTTTCCACTGCCTGCGACCAGCTCCGGGGGGATCGGCAGGCCTTTTTCAACCAATGACTGAAGCAGCCTCGTGCGCTCGATGCTAGCCTTGTACCGGAAATAAATGACCGCGCCGATTATCGCGGCAATCAGCACCCAGAGGACGATTCCATTATAGAGCGCGTGGTTCGCAATACTGGTCGCATCCACATGCGATAGCGTCTGGTTCAGCATCTGATTGGCCTCGGCCAGGTCTTTTGCGTCCGACTGGTCCATCTTGCCCCCTCAAGGCCTGTCTTCACTCCCTTGATGCAGGATAGGGCCGTATTAGATGCGGGTCGCTCAAAATAAATCGAGCTGGCCGCTTAGCCGGGCAGGGCGCCTGAATTTGTGGACGGCGAGCGGCACCTGGCTCTGGTTCAGCCCCAGCCGCTTGAGCGCCATGTGGAAGCGCCGCGCCATCACCTGGGCATAGGCCCCGGTCCCGGTCATGCGGCTGTTCCAGTTGCTGTCATAGTCCTTGCCGCCGCGCATCTGGCGAACCAGCGTCATGACATGCTTGGCGCGGTCGGGCGTGTTGGTCTCCAGCCATTCGCGGAACAGGTCCTTGATCTCCAGCGGCAGCCGCAACAGCACATAACCCGCCCAACGCGCGCCATGGCCGGCGGCGGTACTCAGCACCGCTTCCATTTCGTGATCATTCAGCGCGGGAATGGCGGGAGCGAACATCACACCCGTCGGAATGCCTGCATCGTTCAAGCCCTGAATGGCCTGGAGCCGGCGCGTCGGCGTGCCTGCGCGCGGCTCCATCATCCGCGCCAGCTTGCGGTCAAGCGTGGTCACCGACAGGGCCGCCTTTGCCAGGCCCATTCCGGCCATGTCGGAGAGGATATCGAGATCGCGCAGGATCAGTGGCGACTTGGTGACGATGGCGACGGGATGGTGGAAGTCGCGCAGCACCTCCAGGATGGAGCGCGTGATCCGCATCTTCTTTTCCAGCGGCTGATAGGGATCGGTGTTGGTGCCCATCGCGATCACCTTGGGCACATAACCGGGTGCGCTCAATTCCTTTGCCAGTAGCGACGCGGCATTGGGCTTGGCGAACAGGCGGGACTCGAAATCCACGCCCGGCGACATGCCCAGATAGGCGTGCGTCGGCCGGGCGAAACAATAGACGCAACCATGCTCGCAGCCGCGATAGGGATTGATGGACTGTTCGAAACTGATGTCGGGGGACTTGTTGCGGGCGATGATGCTGCGGGTGGCGTCATGGATGACCTCGGTTTTGATAGGCGGCGGGGAGTCATCCTCCGGCCGCCATCCGAAGTCTAAGTCGCTCGCCCCGGAAGACGGCTCGCTCGCGCTCGCCAGCCCGGGGCTCTGGGGCCACCCGTCATCAAGCAGCACACGCGTCTGCTTCTCGTAGCGCCCCACCGCATTGGAGAGGGCGCCACGCCCGCGCAGGCTTTCGGTACGGATGGTGGTGTTAAGGACTGTAGTCATATTTGGGACTATAGACCCAGATAAGAACAAATCAAGTACAAACTTGCCTAGGGCGATTATGGGCGGACTTGGCGCCAAAACATATTCTTGCCCTGTCAGAGGTTTAACAGAAGAGAGGCACAGTCGCGTGTTTCCGAAGGGTTGATTTTACGGGCGGGGCCCCACCACGATCCTCAGATCGCCCTTTTGGATTCTGTCAGTCTTGACCGCGGCCAATAACGGGCTGCCCAGGGATTCAAACAGTGCATTAAGAAGCGCGTGGGTCGGGCTCCCGCTCCTTTTCGGCTCTGGTTCAAGGATCGTGATGCCCCATGGCTGTCCGCCCTCGCTTTCTGCCGAGTTCAAAGCTGGATCCGTGGAACGCGGAATCACCAGGGGATATTCGGGATCGACGGGCCAGCCCGCATCCCGCAAAAGTTTTGCCGTCCAGGCGGCCAGGATGGCACAATCCGAGCCCTCCATAGCGTACATGACGTCGATTTTCGCCGGCTTGGGTTTGCCCACCAGTGCTTTGAGAAATTTCTCCTGGTCCGGCACCCTGGGACTGGAGAGCCGCTGCATCTTCAGTTCGGTCTCGACCGCCTTGAGCCCCATTTCGTGGGCCTGTTTCTCGGATTCCGCCGCCCGCGCCTCGAGATTCGCGGTTCTTTCTTTTGATTGCGCGGCCCGTTCTTCGGCGCTTGCCCTGGCTATTTCCAAAACGCCCAGGTGATCGATCGCCTCGACCAGCTTCAGTTTGAGGATAACTCCTCCGACGTGGCCGAAGCGTATTACGCCATACACGCCGATTGCGATTGCCGTGTTGGAAATCAGGTACGCAACCTTTTCTCCCAGGGGAGACAGAAGCGCCAAAAACGAAGCAAGTGCGACGACGGCGTCGAGCGCTACGCCAAGAAAGACCAGCAAGACACAAGCATCTTCCAGCCGTTCCGCGTCCGCGCGCAGGCGGTCGCGCTCGGTGTCCGTCGCGTTCTTGAGATTCCGGGCGCGGCGCAGCACGTCACGAGGGCCGCGCCCGTACGGGGGAGTGGTCGCTGGCTCCTTGATTGGCGGTCTCCTCGGCATGCTGAATGGGGGCAAAAATGCGCGTCAATTACCGTTCGTGTGTGACTGGCTCGGTGCTGCAACTGAAGCACGCGCCGGGACGCCTAACAACCGCGAGCATTTTTCCGGGTCCTGATCTCCCGGCTCACCCAGCCTCCGGACCCGTTCAAAAGCGTTATAGCCATGATAGAAAGCCCCAATTAGCGCGATATCCAACTGTACATATGGGAGAAGTCGATGAAAGCCCTTGCTTCGGCAGTTATTTTGGCCGCCTTGGCCACACCGGCCCTGGCCGCCACAGATGTCGTGGTCGATGCGCCAATGGCCTATCCGGAAAGCCTGGGCTCCACGCCCAATGGCACCCTCTATATCGGCAGCATCAATCGGGGCGAAGTCTATCGCGCGCTTCCAGGTCAGAAGCATGCCACGACCTGGATCAGCAAGCAGGCGGGCAATTTCGATATCGTGCTGGGTGTGCTGGCCGATGCGCGATCGGGCACGCTCTATGTCTGCGACAATAATGGCGACCATGCCTATCTCAAGACATTCTCGCTCAAAACGGCGGGTATGATCAAAAGCCATGAATTCCCCGGCGGCGGTCTTTGCAATGACATCGCGCTCAAGGGCAAAGACGCCTATGTCACCGACACCAAGAACGGTCGGGTGCTGAAGCTGGCATCGGGCAGCGATGCTTTCACGGTCTGGTATGTCAACAACAAATCCGATCCGTCGCTCGACGGCCTGGTCTGGAAGGGTGACACGCTCTACACCAACACCTACAACGGCAATCATGTGATTGCGGTGCCGATGAAGGCCGATGGCTCCGCCGGGCAGGGAATCAACCTTTCCACCTCCATGGATATCTATCAGCCCGATGGGATGCGGCTGTCGCCGGACGGCAGGATCCTGATGGTCGAGGGCCGCGGCCAGGACGGCAATGGCCGCCTGGATGAGGTCACCGTATCGGGAAACAATGCCAGCATCCGCGTGATCAGGGATCACTACATGCTGCCCACCGCCGTCACGACCGTGGGCTCCACGGCCTATGTGCTCGAAGCCAAGCTGAACTACCAGCGCGATCCGGCGCTCAAAGGCAAGGATCCGGGCACATTCACCGCCTACGCCGTGCAGCTCAAGTAATGGTTGTGCCGACACGGCCCTCGCACCTGCCCAGTTTGAAGGCAAACATTGCAGTCGATTAACCGTTCACCCTGCGACCGCAAAGGCGTTGTGCGAAGCACCATCTTTGTCATTATGCCGTCATGATCTCAGTTGTCGTTCCCACCGCGAATTCCGAGCGGCTCCTGCCGCGCTGCTTCGACAGCCTAATCGCGGGCGCGGTGCGCGGGATCGTGCGCGAAGTGATCGTCACGGATGCGGGCTCCAGCGATAGCACACTGGCAATCGCCGATGCGGCGGGCGCCCATGTGGTGCATTCCCGCAAGAATCGCGGCGCGCAGCTGGCCGATGGCGCGGCGACCGCAAAGGGCGACTGGCTCCTGTTCCTGTATCCCGAAACCGCGCTGGAGCCGGGCTGGGAAATGGAAGCGGAATCCTTCATCAGCCAGGCGGAGATGGAGCGTCCCCGTGCCGCCGCGTTCCGCTTTGCGCTGGACGACTTCGGCGGGGAAGCACGCCGGGCCGAAGCGAAGGCAGCATTGCGTACCGCGCTGTTCGCGCTGCCCTACGGTGACCAGGGACTGCTGATCCCGAAACGGCTCTACAAGAAGCTGGGCGGTTATCGCGCCCTTGCAGATCTGGAGGATGCCGATCTGGTGCGCCGCATCGGACGCCGGCGCCTGGTGTCCTTGCGCGCGCGCGCGATCAATGTCGCGCGCCCGCACAAGAGCGCGCTGCGCGGCCTGGCGCTGACGGTGCTCCATACGCTGCGCGTGCCATCGCGCCTGCTCGCGAATCTTTAAGAAATATTCTTGTCATGCCCGCGAAAGCGGGCATCCAACTCGGTGTCTTTCCGACGACGTTTCCCCAAGTTGGATTCCCGCGTACGCGGGAATGACAAACAGTCGTGCTCTAATTCTGCGCATTGATCTTGAGGCCATAGGCATTGGCCGACGGCGCGCCCGGGACCGTTTCCTGATAGGGCCGATAGATCGGCCATTGGCCGCTGGCGGTTTCCTGAAGGCTCGTCGCATCCTGGCCAAAGCGGCGGCGATAGAGCCAATGGTAGAGCATCAGCCGCTTGACGTAGGAACGCGTCTCCGCCACCGGAATGCTTTCCACGAACAGCAGCGGATCGCCGCTGCCGGCCTTGGTACTGAGCCAGCGGTCCACGGCTTGGGGTCCTGCATTGTAAGCACCGCCAAGCTCCAGCAGGTTACCGTCCAGCCGCAACAAAAGCCGCTCCAGATAGCGCTGGCCCACTTCCAACGACGTGCCGGGATTGTACAGCGTGGCGGGATCGCTCACGCCGAAATGGGACGCGGTTTCGGGCATAAGCTGCATCAGCCCGCGGGCGCCGGCAGGCGAGGTGGCGCCGGTCTGGAAACGGCTTTCGATGCGGGCAAAGGCCAGCACCAGCGAGGAGTCGATGCGGTAACCGCCATCCGGACCGTATGGCGGCACGGGAAATAGCCCGGTCAGTATGAGGCCGCGTGCGGCGCTGGCTTCGCTGGCGCGTAACTCCACATTGGGCACGCCGATGCCGCGCGCCAATGCCGCCATGGCGGGGTCGAGTCTTTCATTGTTGATCACAAAGGCGCGGTTGAGTTCGGACCCGACATAGTCGGTCTCCCCGATCTGCCACAGCGCCACGGCGCGGTGCGCTGACGGCACGGCCATCAGGTCGCGGAAATCGGACTGGTTGAGGATGGCGTCGGCGAAACCGGACTGGGTGTCGATGCCGAGCATCCGTTCGGCAATCATGCCGTAGAAGCTTGGCACCTTCTCGGCGGCAAAGTTCAACAGTGTCACCACCTTGAGCGGATCGCCGGACTGCATATGGGCGCGCGCCGCCCAGAATGCGCCTTGCGCCCTGAGACTGCTCTGCGCCTCTGGTGTCTCGGCTAGCTTTTCCAGCAGCATTTCGGCATTGGCCCAGTCGCCCAGCCGATAGGCGGCAAATCCGGCATCCCACATCAACTGGGGCACCGACGGATCGGACACCGACATGGCCAGCTTGTAGGCGTCGGCATCTCGGCCTTCGGCGCGGTAGGAGGCGGCGATGCGATGCGCCAGCACCGCATCATCAGCCTTGGTGCAGCTTGCCTGCACGGACTGCATCATGGCCAGCGCCTGGTCGGGTTGCCCATCCTTGATGGACGCAAGAATGCCCGGCATCACGCCACGTGCCGCTTCCGATGAGGGCACCGGCTCGGGAAGTTCCAGATCTTCATAGCCGCCGCTGCGCCGGCCGACGCCGCTGGGCGCGGGAATATTGGTCACCACCGCCACAAGGATGGTTTTGTGATGACGGCGGACTTTTTTGGTCGAATGCGCGACGGCGAGGCGGTAGATGCGGTCGGCGACTGCCAGATCGCGATATTGCGCCAGCCATTCCACCAGCGGCTTGACGCTAATGCTTCTGGGCGAGGCCGACAGGAAATGTTCGGCTTCGACATAACCTTGCAGAGAGGTGTCGCTCACCCGGGCAAATAGCTTCTTGGCCTTGGCATATTGGCCGTTCCTCTGCGCCTGCATGATCTCTTTGTAGAGGGTCACATCATCGGCGCTGAGTATCTGCGGGGGTGGCGATGCTGCCGGCGTTTGTGCGGCGGGTACGAGCGTGGCCGGCGCTAGGCCGCGCTGCGAGACAGCGGGTTGGGCGACAGCCGCCGTGGCGGCGAGCATCAGCCCTAGCAAGGCAAAGCGCGTGCGAATTTTCCGTGCCCTTCGAAAGAGGTGTGCTTGTTAGCCCGCGTCGCGGGTTCCGGCAAGCGCCTCTATCCGGTCCCTGACCGACTGCAAGTCCCGCCAGGCAAGCTTTTTGTGGGCTGGCTGGCGCAGCAGATAGGCGGGGTGCAGGGTAGGCATCAAGGGCACCATGCGGCTGCCCACACGATACTCCATCCAGCGGCCGCGCAGCTTCATGATCCCGTCGGAAACGCCCACCACATGCCTCGCCGCGATCGCGCCCAAAAGAATGATGACCTGCGGAGACGCCAGTTCGATATGCCGGCGCAGGAAAGGCAGGCAGCTTGCCGCTTCCTCGGGCGAGGGATCGCGATTGTCCGGCGGCCGCCAGTTGATGACGTTGGTGATATAGGCGTTCGTCTTCCGGTCCAGCCCGATGGAGGCCAGCATCTTGTCCAGCAACTGTCCGGCACGGCCGACGAAAGGCTTGCCCAAGCGGTCTTCGTCGCGGCCGGGTGCTTCCCCGATCAACATGACGGGCGCATGCGCGACGCCATCGGCAAAGACGGTATTGGTGGCGGCGCGTTTCAGGCCACAACCATCAAATGCTTCCAACGCGGCCTGAAGTTCTGCCAGGCTGTTGGCGGAGGCAGCTACGGCCATGGCAGAGCCGACCATGTCGCCTTGAGGTTCGGACACGGCAGGCGCGCGGGCGCGAACCGCAGCGCGCGGCACACTCGATGCCGCCGGCTGGGCGGGCGCTTTTGCTGTCAGCCGGTTCACCGGTGCATCGCCAATTGCTTCATCGGCGCCGGCTTCGACCAGCCAGCTAAGGGTCGCTAACGTATCCTGAGCCATGTTCCGTCATCATAGGCTTTCGGGACGACCATAGGCCAGTTACAAAAGAACGAGATAACAAGGCGATTCATGGCCGAAATCACCCGGGAAAGCATGGACTATGACGTCGTGATCGTGGGCGGCGGTCCGGCAGGTCTTTCGGCGGCGATCCGGCTGAAACAGATTTCTCCCGATACCAGCGTCTGCGTTCTCGAAAAGGGCTCGGAAATCGGCGCCCATATCCTTTCGGGCGCGGTGATCGATCCCAAGGCGCTAAACGAACTCATTCCCGATTGGAAGGAAAAGGGCGCGCCGCTGGAGACCGAAGTGCGCCAGGACCGATTCTGTTTTTTCACCGCCAACAGCGCGATCACGCTGCCGCACTTGCTGTTTCCGCCGCTGATGAGCAATCGCGGCAATTACATCGTCAGCCTGTCCAATCTGTGCAAATGGCTGGGCCAGCAAGCCGAAAGTCTTGGCGTGGAAATTTATCCTGGCTTTCCGGCGCATGACCTGATCCTGGAAGAGGGTGTGGTCAAAGGCGTCATCACCGGCGATCAGGGCGTGGCCAAGGACGGCCGCCACAAAGACAGCTATGCGCCCGGCATGGCTCTGCGCGGCAAATACACGCTGTTCGCCGAGGGCGCGCGCGGTTCGCTGTCGAAGAAGTTGGATGCGATCTTCAAGCTGCATGCGGGCCGAGAGCCGCAAAAGTTCGGCATCGGGCTCAAGGAATTGTGGGAATTGCCCGCGAGCCAGCACAAAAAGGGGCTGGTGCTGCATGGGATGGGCTGGCCGCTGGACAATGAAACCGGCGGCGGCCTCTTCCTCTATCACTGGGGCGACAATCTCTGCTCGGTCGGCTTTGTCGTCCATCTGAACTACAAAAATCCCTGGCTCGATCCCTTTGGCGAGTTCCAGCGCGCCAAGACCCACCCGGCGATCGCCAAAATTCTCTCGGGCGGCAAGCGCATCGGCTATGGCGCGCGGGCCATCACCGAAGGCGGTTTCCAGTCCGTGCCCAAACTCTCTTTTCCCGGTGGGGCGCTGATCGGCTGTGCGGCGGGCTTTGTGAACCTGCCGCGCATCAAGGGCAGCCACAATGCGATGAAGACCGGCATGCTGGCGGCAGAAGCTGTGGCCACGGCGCTGAAGGCGGGAAAGGCCCAGGACACGCTTTCGGCCTATGACGCGGCCTATGCTCAAAGCTGGGTGGCTCATGACCTTCGGCTGGTGCGCAACGCCAAGCCTCTGTGGTCGCGGCTCGGCACTCTCTTGGCATTGCCTGTCATCGGCCTTGACCTATGGACCAACCAGTTTTTGGGCGTTTCTCTGTTCGGAACTCTGGGGCACGGGGAACCGGACTTCGCCACCCTGAGACGGGCCGCCGACAGTCCCAAAATCCAATATCCCAAGCCTGACGGTCATTTAACCTTCGACCGGCTGTCGAGCGTGTTCCTTTCCAATACGAACCATGTAGAAGATCAGCCGGTCCATCTGGTGCTTGCCGATCCGGCCATTCCCCTTTCGGTCAATTTGCCCGATTATGCAGAGCCGGCGCAGCGCTATTGCCCGGCGGGCGTCTATGAAGTGGCCGAAGGGCCAAAGTTCCAGATCAACGCCCAGAATTGCGTGCACTGTAAAACATGCGACATTAAGGATCCTTCGCAGAATATCACCTGGATCCCGCCCGAGGGGGGCGGGGGGCCCAATTACGCGAATATGTAGGAGAAGAATGCGCCGCTTACTGCCCTTGATTGCCGTGGTGCTTGCCGGCTGCGCCAACCCGCCGCAAATACTGGCCCGTTCCGGCAATGACGACCGGACCTCGCAGGCCTTTTCGACCTATCTGTCGGCACGCTTTGCGGCCAACGAACATGAACTGGGTCAGGCGGCGCACTATTACGGTGAGGCCCTGTCGGACGATCCCGGCAATCCGTCGCTGCTTGCCATGTCCTTCTTCTATTCGACCACCTCGGGCGATTTCGAGGCTGCCGGAAAATATGCACAGGCCGTGGTGACCGCCACGCCGGATGACCGTGCTGCCCGGCTGGCACTGGCGGTCATTGCCTTCAAGCACAAGGACTATGCCGATGTGCGCAAGCACCTTTCGCAATCGGCCAAGGGCCCATTCACGACCCTGACCCTGGCTCTGTTCGACGCCTGGGCGGCGGCTGCCCAGCATGACACCCAGGGCATGCAAAAGGACATCCAGACTCTGCTCGGGCAAAAGGGTGCCGAAGGCATGGCCTCATTCCATGCCGCCTTGATCGAAGATTATCTGGGCGACGCGCCTGCGGCAGACGCGGGCTACAAGAAAGCCCTGGCGGCCGGTGCGCCTACGCCCCGTATATTGGACGCCTATGGGCGTTTCCTGGAGCGGCAGGGCCGCAGCGCGGAAGCTGCCAAGCTCTACCAGTCGCATGCCGATGAAGGCGGCCTTGCCACCGTCACAGGACCAGCCCTGGCGCGCCTCAAGGACGGGGTGAAACCGGAAGGGCTGATCCGCAATGCCGCCGACGGCGCCGCCGAGGCCTTGTTCGGCATCGCCGCCTCGCTCACCGACGCACAAAGCGCCGACGTTTCCATCCTTTACCTGCGCATGGCGCTTTATTTGCGCCAGGATCTGGGGCTCGCCCAGATCCTGCTGGCCGATCGTTTCGAGGCCATGCGCAAATTCGATTCCGCGATTGCCATCTATCACGCGATTGAGCCGGCTTCGCCCTATTTCCGGATGGCGCAGATCCAGGCGGGACTGGACGAACAGCGTCTTGGCAAGAATGACGCTGCCGTTGCCGACCTGAAGAAACTCGTCACGGCCGAGCCTGCGGACAGCGAGGCCTGGGTTGCGCTGGGCGACACCTACCGCGCCTCGGAAAAATTCGCGAACGCGGTGGATGCCTATGACCATGCGGAAAAGGCCATCCCGCATCTGTCCAAGCGTGACTGGCCCACTTTCTATGCGCGCGCCATGAGCAAGGAAAAACTCAAGCAGCTGGACGCGTCCGAAGCCGATATCCAGACCGCGCTCAGGCTCTCGCCCGAACAGCCGGAACTGCTGAACTATCTGGGCTATAGCTGGGTGGACCGCGGCCGCAATATTTCCCAGGCCCTCGCCATGCTCGAAAAGGCACGCTCCTTGCGGCCCTATGACGGCTATATCGTGGACAGCGTGGGCTGGGCCTACTACCAGCTCGGCCGTTACGAAGATGCGGCCAAGACGCTGGAGGCGGCGGTCTTGTTGGTGCCGGGCGACCCCACCATCAACGAACATCTTGGCGATGCCTTGTGGCGGGCCGGCCGCCATATCGATGCCCGCTTCCAGTGGAGCCATGCGCTGACTTTCGCCGATGACGAGACCGACAAGGCGGCGCTGGAGCGCAAGCTGAAGTCGGGTTTGAGCGAAAAGCCCGCCTGAGCGATCGGCAGAACTTGTGATAAGCGAAGCAGCGCCTGCCAAGATCAATCTTTTTCTGCATGTCGGGACGCGGCGCGCCGACGGCTTTCATCCGCTTCAGAGCCTGGCGGTGTTCACCGGCCTGGGCGACGTGCTTGAGATGGAAGCGGCGGCCGACCTTTCCCTTTCGATCCAGGGCCCCTTTGCAAAGGCGCTGGAGGGCGAGGGCGACAATCTGGTGCTGCGAGCCGCCAGGTCCCTGCTGCAAGACGCGGCGGTGGGAAGCGCGCGGGCGCTGCTGACGCTCACCAAGAATCTGCCCGTGGCGTCAGGCATCGGTGGCGGCTCTGCCGACGCGGCAGCCGCGCTTCGCGGCCTCAGCAGACTTTGGGGTGCCAGCGGCAATGGCCTCCACGAGATCGCGGCCAAATTGGGCTCTGACATTCCCGTCTGCCTGGATTCGCTTGCCGCCTTCATGGAAGGCCGGGGCGAAGTCTTGCGCGCCGTTCAATCCATGCCGCTTTTGCCCATGCTTCTGGTCAATCCTGGCGTGCCGGTTCCCACAAAGGACGTGTTCGCCACGCTCGAAACCCGCAGCGGCGTCGAGATGACGCTTCCGGGCGGCCGCTTCCAGGACACCGCCGACCTGCTGCGCTTTCTGGACGCAACCCGCAATGATCTCGAACAGCCGGCCATCAAATTGCGGCCGGTGATCGGCGAGGTATTGGCTGCGATCGCGGCGTTGCCTGGCGCGCTGCTCGCCCGGATGTCGGGCAGCGGCGCCACCTGTTTCGGCATCTTTGCCGATGACGATTGCTGCCGTAGAGCCGCCAGGATCGTCGAACAGGCCCAGCCCGACTGGTGGGTGGCGCCTACTTTCGTACCGGAATACGGCATCGCGCACGAAACGACAGGGCAGGACATCGGCCCCTCGGACACCGGCCTCTAGTAGGCGCGCTCCACGCAAAAGTCGGCGATATCGGCCAGCGCCCGTTTGATGTCGCTGTCCGGCATGACCTTGAGCGCGCGCTTGGCCTCATCGGCATAGGCGCGGGCCCGGGACATGGTTTCCTGCATCGCCCCGGTCTGCTCGATCAAGGTGATGGCGCGGTCCAGATCGCTTTCGGTCTGGTTGCCCGTTTCGATCACGCGCTTCCAGAAAGGCCGGTCGCTGTCGCGCGCGCGAGCATGGGCAAGAATGATGGGCAGGGTCATCTTGGCTTCGCGGAAATCATCGCCCACGGTCTTGCCCATCAGCGCCTGGCGCCCGGAATAGTCGAGCGCGTCGTCCACCAGCTGGAAAGCGATGCCGAGATTGTGGCCATAGGCGCGCATGCCCGGCACATAGCCGTCGGCCTGGCCCGAAAGCAGGGCGCCGGCCTCCGCCGCCGCCGCGAACAAGGCCGCGGTCTTGGCCGAGACGACATTGAGGTAATGTTCTTCGGTCACCGACAGATTGTTGGTGGACTTGAGCTGCATGACTTCGCCTTCGGCGATCACGGCGGACGCGCCGGCCAGGATGTCGAGCACCGCCAGATTGTCGGTCTCCACCATAAGCTGGAAGGCGCGGGAGAACAGGAAGTCGCCCACCAGCACGCTGGGCTTGTTGCCCCACATCAGATTCGCCGAAACCTTGCCGCGGCGAAGCGCGCTTTCATCCACCACATCGTCATGCAGCAGTGTGGCGGTGTGGATGAACTCCACCGCTGCCGCAAGCCGGATGTGATCGTCGCCGGCATAGCCGCCGGCTTTGGCAGCCGCGAGCGTTAGCATGGGCCTAAGCCGCTTGCCGCCGGAATCGATCAGATGCTTGGCCAGGTCGGGGATCAGCGCCACGCCCGAGCTCATGCGGGCATGGATCAGCTTGTCGGTGGCGGCCATGCCGGGCGCGATCAGGGCATGCAGCCGCTCCACCGGCGATACGCCAGCGTCGTGCTTGAGGACCTGTGTCTCCTGCCCACCCATCTGGGCGTCAAGGATACCGGACCCCATGACGCCCGCCAAGCGGGCCCCAGAGGCGACAGAAGCGCACGATTTGACTATAAGAAATCCATGCGCACCGTGCTGAAATCCCTCGATCCCGTGGTCCTGGATTACGCCGCCAATGTCCTGTCGCAGGAGGGCATCGAATCCGTGGTTTTCGATACCCATGCCAGTGTCATGGATGGCAGCATGGGTTTTCTGCCCCGCCGGCTGATGGTGCTGGACGAAGATTTCGATCGGGCCCACAAGCTGCTGCGCGAAACCGTGCCGGACCAGATGTGAGCGAGACGTTTCTGGATGGCCGTGTTCGAGTGACCCAGCCGGAGACAGGATTCCGGTCCGGGCTGGATGCGGTGATGCTGGCAGCAAGCGTGCCCGGCAAGTCTGGGGAAAGCGCGCTGGAACTTGGCGCAGGCGCAGGCACTGCGAGCCTGTGCCTGGCCGCGCGGGTAGGTGGAGTTGCAGTCACCGGGGTAGAGATCGACTCCGGTCTGGTAGAGCTGGCGAGATCGAATGCTGCCGCCAATGGCAGCCACTGCCAGTTCGTGGCGGCCGATCTTTTCCACCTTCCGCTGGAGCTGAAGCGTGATTTCGACCAGGTCTTCTGCAATCCACCCTTTCACCGTGCGGGTCAAACGTCCCCCGACAACGCGCGCAGTCTGGCGCTCAGCGATGACGGCAAGTTGAGTGATTGGTTGAAGCTTGGCCTGCAACGTACTGTCTCAGGCGGTTTTTTCACGGCTATCCTGGGAGCCGACCGGTTGGCAGAAGCACTGTCAGCATTGCCGCTGCAAGGCGTAAGTGTCCTGCCGCTCTGGCCGCGGCTGGGTGAGCCAGCCAAGCGGGTTATTCTCCAGGTCCGCAAGGCATCGCGCACGCCCTTCGCCCTGTTGCCGGGACTGGTTTTGCATCGCCAGGATGGGGCCTGGACCCCGGAAGCCGAGGCCGTGCTGCGCCGCGGCGCTGCGCTTGCCCTCACCAAGGCCCCCCTATAGGTTCCGGCCCATTCCCAAACAGGCGGAATCGGTGGCCAAAGCCAGTACCTTTCAGGACCTTATTCTGACCCTGCAGAGCTACTGGGCGGCGAAGGGCTGTCTGATCCTGCAGCCCTATGACGACCAGATGGGCGCGGGCACTTTCCATCCCGCGACCACCTTGCGTGCGCTGGGTCCACGGCCCTGGAATGCGGCCTTCGTACAGCCCTCGCGCCGGCCTTCCGACGGCCGCTACGGCGAAAACCCGAACCGGCTGCAGCACTATTACCAGTATCAGGTGATCCTGAAGCCGGCACCGGAGAATGTGCAGGAGCTTTACCTGGGCTCGATCCGTGCCATCGGGCTGGACCCGGACGTGCATGACATCCGCTTTGTCGAGGACGACTGGGAAAGCCCCACCCTCGGTGCCGCCGGATTGGGATGGGAGGTCTGGTGCGACGGGATGGAGATCACGCAGTTCACCTATTTCCAACAGGTGGGCGGCATCGAATGCGATCCGGTCTGCGCCGAGATCACCTACGGGCTGGAACGCCTGGCCATGTATGTGCAGGACGTGGAATTCGTCTACGACCTGAAGTTCAATGATCAGTTCCGTTACGGCGACGTGTTTCACCAGGCCGAGCAGGAATTCTCTGCCTACAATTTCGAGCGCGCCAACACCGATATTCTGTTCCAGCATTTCAAGGATGCCGAGAAACAGTGCCGGGAGCTGCTCACTGGAAAGAAATTACCGCTGCCGGCCTATGACCAGTGCATCAAGGCAAGCCACGCCTTCAATCTGCTGGACGCGCGCGGGGTGATCAGCGTGACCGAGCGCGCCGCCTATATCGGTCGGGTGCGCGCCCTGGCCCAGGCCTGCTGCGAGGCGTGGCTGCAATCGCCAATGGGCGAATACAAACCGAGATTTGGCTGATGCCCGACCTGCTGCTCGAATTGTTCTCGGAAGAAATTCCGGCCCGCATGCAGGCCGGCGCGGCGCGCGACCTGGAACGGCTGATGGTGGGAGCGCTCACCGACCGGGGCTATCTGTTTGAGGGCATCAAG
The DNA here is from genome assembly GCA_035512055.1 of Rhizomicrobium sp. Lineage (GTDB taxonomy): Bacteria > Pseudomonadota > Alphaproteobacteria > Micropepsales > Micropepsaceae > Rhizomicrobium. The sequence goes on along the minus strand of DATKEP010000021.1, from coordinate 53,861 downwards.
GCATTTGCGGGGCCGCGGCGGCTGACCTTGGCGATTGCGGGCCTTCCGGCCAAACAGAAGGACGTGCGCGATGAGCTGAAAGGCCCCAAGCTTGATGCGCCCCAGGCCGCGCTGGACGGATTCCTGAAAAAGACCGGCCTGACCAGGGACCAGCTCAAAATCGAAAAGACGCCCAAGGGCGATGTTTATATCGCGGTGATCGAGCGGGCCGGGCGCGAGACGCCCCATGTGCTGGTCGAGATCATTCCCGAACTGATGGCAAAGTTCCCCTGGCCCAAGAGCATGCGCTGGAAGCCGGGCCTCTCGGTACGCTGGGTGCGTCCCCTGCATTCCATTCTTTGCACTTTTGACGGCGAGCTGGTGCCTTTCTCCTTTGCGGGCGTTTCGAGCGGGCTGCATACGCGCGGTCACCGCTTCCTGTCGGAAGGAAAGATCGAGGCCAAACGCTTCGATGATTATGCCCAGAAGCTGAGAGCCGCCCATGTAGTGCTGGAGGCGGACGAACGCGCCGCCATCATCTTCGAGGGCGTCAAGCAGGCGGCCTTTGTGCATGGCCTGGAAATGATCCCGGACGAGGGGCTGCTGGCGGAGGTCTCGGGCCTGGCCGAATGGCCGGTGGTCTATGTCGGCACGATTCCCGAGGAGTTCATGGATGTGCCGGCCGAGATCCTGCAGAACTCCATGCGCACGCATCAGAAGTATTTCAGTCTGCGCGATCCCAAGACGGGCAAGATGGCCAACCGCTTTGCCCTGGTGGCCAACATGATTGCCAGCGACGGCGGCAAGGAGATAGTGGCCGGCACCGAGCGCGTGCTGCGCGCGCGCCTGTCGGACGCAAAATTCTTCTGGGACGAGGACCGCAAGCATTCCCTGGAAAGCCGGGTCGAAAAGCTCAAGGGCATCGTCTTCCATGCCAAGCTGGGCACGCAGTTGGAGCGTGTTGAACGTATAGAGAAGCTGGCGGGTGAAATCGCAGCCAAGATCGGCGCCGATGTGGAGATGGCCAAACGCGCTGCGCGGCTGTGCAAGGCGGACTTGACCACGGGCGTGGTTGGCGAATTCCCCGAACTTCAGGGCGTGATGGGCCGCTATTACGCTCTGCACGACAAGGAGGACACGAGCGTCGCCGATGCCATACGCAATCACTATAAGCCAGTTGGGCCGGGCGATGCGGTGCCGACGGATAAAGTGGCAGTCGCCATGGCGTTGGCGGACAAGCTGGATGCTCTGACTGGGTTCTTTGCGGCAGGCGAGAAGCCGACGGGTTCGGGCGATCCCTTTGCGCTTCGCCGGGCCGCGCTGGGCGTGATACGCATTTTGCTCGAAAACAAGCTGCGCCTGCCACTCGCCGTCGATGGCGATCTTTTATCCTTCTTCGCCGATCGCTTGAAAGTCGCGTTGAAGGAAAAGGGCGTCCGCCACGACCTGATCGACGCCGTGTTCGGCCTTGGCCATGAAGGCGATTTGGTGCGGCTGGTGGCACGGGTCGAGGCGCTGCAAGCCTTTCTGAAGACCGATGACGGCGCCAATCTGCTGGCCGGATACAAGCGCGCCGCCAATATCCTCAAGGTGGAAGAAAAGCGGGACAACAAGACCTTCATCAGCGAGGTCAGCGAGACGTTGCTTTCTGAGCCCGCAGAACGCGCCCTTTTTGCCGCGCTGGCTAAGGCCAAGTCGGCGATTGCGCCGTTGCTGGAAAAAGAGAATTTTGCCGCCGCCATGCAGCAAATGGCCGCCTTGCGCGTTCCGGTGGACGCATTCTTTGATGGTGTGAAAGTGAATGCTGACGACAAACGGGTGCGTGAGAACAGGCTGAACCTGCTGGCCTCGCTCAGGGCTACGCTGCACCAGGTCGCGGAGTTTTCTAAGATTGAAGGTTGAGCCTCCGGCGCTTGGCGCGCGCGAGCATGTCCAGTGGACATGCGAGAGGAGGCGAACGCCGCGAGCTAAAGCGAGCGGCCGGGCGGTAAGTAAGATGGATGGCCGGGCCAAGCCCGGCCCATGACAAATAGAGCGAGATACGGGCAATGACGAAATGGGTATACGCGTTCGGCGACGGCAAAGCCGAAGGCAAGGCCGACATGCGCAATCTGTTGGGCGGCAAGGGCGCCAACCTGGCTGAGATGAGCAATCTGGGCCTGCCGGTGCCGCCGGGCCTGACCATCACCACCGAGGTCTGCACCTATTATTACGCCAACAAGCAGAGCTATCCGCTGGACCTGAAGGACCAGTTTGGTGCCGCGCTGCGCGAGGTTGGCTACCAGGCCAAGGGCAATTTCGGCGATCCCGACAAGCCGCTGCTGCTGTCGGTGCGCTCGGGCGCGCGCGTCTCCATGCCCGGCATGATGGACACGGTGCTCAACCTCGGCCTGAACGAGAAGACCGCCGCGGGCCTGGCCCAGCTCACCGGCGACGAGCGTTTTGCCTACGACAGCTATCGCCGCTTCATCCAGATGTATTCCGATGTGGTGCTGGGCATGGACCACGCTGCCTTCGAGCAAATCCTAGATGACGAAAAAGACTCCAAGGGCGTGGAGCTTGACACTGAGTTGGATGCCGAAGATCTCAAACGCATCGCCCGGCTCTACAAGGAACGTGTGGAAAAGGAACTGCGCAAGCCTTTCCCGGAGGATGTGCAGGAGCAGCTTTGGGGCGCCATCGGCGCGGTGTTCGGAAGCTGGCACAGCCCGCGTGCCAACACCTATCGCAAGCTGAACAACATTCCGGAAGACTGGGGCACTGCGGTCAGTGTACAGGCCATGGTGTTTGGCAACCGCGGCGAAAGCTCGGCCACCGGTGTCGCCTTCACCCGCGATCCGGCCACTGGCGAAAAGCTGCTTTACGGCGAATTCCTGATCAATGCGCAAGGCGAAGACGTGGTGGCGGGCATCCGCACGCCGCAGCCCATCTCCAAGATCGTGCGCGAGCGCCAGGGCGGCAAGCGCGCAAGCATGGAAGAGGCCATGCCCCAGGCTTTCGCCGACCTGAAAGCGATCGGCGAAAAGCTCGAACAGCATTACCGCGACATGCAGGACGTGGAATTCACCGTGCAGGAGGGCAAGCTTTTCATGCTCCAGACCCGGGCCGGCAAGCGCACGGCCGAAGCCGCGCTCAAGGCGGCAGTGGACATGGAGCGCGAAGGCCTCATCGACAGGAAGATCGCGGTGACGCGCGTGGAACCGGAATCGTTGAATCAGCTTCTGCATCCAACGCTCGATCCCGATGCGCCCAAGGAACAGATCGCGGTCGGGCTCGGAGCATCGCCAGGCGCGGCCACGGGCGAAGTCGCCTTCACCGCCGAGGAAGCCGAGAAATTGGCGGGCGACAATCGCAATGTGATCCTGGTGCGTACCGAAACCAGCCCGGAAGACATTCACGGCATGCATGCAGCCAGGGGCATTCTGACCGCGCGCGGCGGCATGACATCGCATGCTGCGGTGGTGGCGCGCGGGATGGGCCGTCCCTGCGTGTCCGGCGCGGGCATGCTAAAGATCGACGCGGCGCGCGGTGAGATGGTCAGTGGCAATGTCACCATCCGGCGCGGCGACATCATCACCATCGATGGGGCGACCGGCCTGGTGTTCAACGGCAAGGTGGGCCTGCGCCAGCCGGAACTGACGGGGGACTTCGGCACGCTGATGACCTGGGCCGATGAGGTGCGCCAGCTCAAGGTGCGCACCAATGCCGACACGCCCGCTGATGCCGCGACCGCGCGAAAGTTCGGCGCCGAAGGCATTGGGCTTTGCCGCACCGAGCATATGTTCTTCGATGCCGACCGCATCGTGGCGGTGCGCCAGATGATCCTGGCCGATAGCGAGGCCGATCGCAAAGCCGCCCTGGACAAGCTGCTGCCGATGCAGCGCGACGATTTCGTGGCGATCTTCAAGGAAATGGCGGGGCTGCCGGTCACCATCCGGCTTCTCGACCCGCCGCTGCATGAATTCCTGCCGCAAAAGGAAGAGGAATTCGAGGAGGTGGCGCGTGCCGCCAATTCATCGCCCGCCAAATTGCGCGCCCGCGCCATCGCCCTGCACGAGGCCAATCCGATGCTCGGCCATCGCGGCTGCCGGTTGGGCATCACCTATCCTGAGATCTATGAGATGCAGGCCCGCGCCATCCTGGAAGCGGCGCTGGCGGTGGAAGCCGAGGGTGGCGAGCCTGTGCAGCTGGAAATCATGATCCCGCTGGTCGCCTTCAAATCCGAACTCGATATCCTGGCCGCACGCATTTCCGGCGTGGCGGCGGCGATTGGAAAGGAACGCGGAAAAGCTCCCGATTACATGATCGGCACCATGATCGAATTGCCGCGCGCAGCACTTCGTGCCGGCGAGATCGCCCAGACGGCGCAATTCTTTTCCTTTGGAACCAACGATCTGACGCAGACCACGCTAGGCTTGTCGCGCGACGATGCGGGAATGTTCCTGGGCGATTATCTCGCCAAAAACGTGATCGCGCGCGATCCTTTTGTATCGCTTGACACCGCAGGCGTAGGGGAACTTATCCAGATTGCGGCGGAAAGAGGTCGGAAAACAAGGCCCAAACTCAAGCTCGGCATCTGCGGTGAGCATGGCGGAGATCCCGATTCCATCCGCTTCTGCCATGACTCTGGACTCGATTATGTGTCGTGCTCTCCGTTCCGCGTACCGGTCGCGCGACTCGCCGCCGCGCAGGCTGTATTGAAGAACTCACATAAAGATATTTGATGGTTAAGCCGGCGACGCAGGGAATCCCTGGATTTTTTCGGCTTATATGACGATCTGTCACGTACACGAAAAAATCTATTTGACGATTCGCATCTGAAGGGGCAGAAGGCAACCTCCACGGTGCTGGGAACATTCGGAACTTTTGAAGGACAACGCGCAATCGAAACAGCCTGATTGAAATAGCAACTGCGAGGGAAAGCGCCGAAAGCGGCGTAACGAAACGCAAGGGCGAAATAGACCAAGCCTGAATAGACCAAGCGAATACCTGCGAGCCGAAAGAAACAAGTCCATGTCCCAGAATATCAATGACGCGATTTCGCGTTGCGACCGCGTGCTTGTGGTAGCGATGGGAATCGTCCTGGCCACCGCTAGCGCCGCGATCGGTGCGTCGCTGACCAATCATCCGGTCTTGGAAAAGATTGTGTCTCAGCCGAAGCAGATTGTACGCGTGGTGGAAGCCGACAGCCCCGTCACCGACGTGGCGATGGCTCAGCTTCTGGCCGAGCACAAATGCCTCTCGGAGGTGCTCTATTACGAAGCCCGCGGCGAGGGTGCAGGCGGCCAGAAGGCGATCGCCGAAGTCGTGTTCCACCGCATGAATCGTGGCGATTACGGCCATTCGATCTGTGCCGTGGTCTATGAGGGCAAGGGCCGTCCCGGCTGCCAATTCTCCTTCACCTGCAACGGCCAGATCAACCGGCCCAAGCAGATGGCCGACTGGCGCGAGGCCGAGAAACTGGCCGCCCAGATCCTCACCGGCCAGGTTCCCTTGCGTAACGCCACCGGGGGGGCGCTGAACTACCATGCGGTGTCGGTTGCACCGGACTGGGCCGATACGATGGACAAGACGGCTCAGATCGGCAACCACGTCTTCTATCGCGGCACGCACACGCACGCCTCGTAAGTCCGGTCAGAAATCCAGCCCGATATCCAGATTCGGCGCCGAGTGGGTGATGGCGCCGGAACTGACGTAATCAACACCCGTTTCGGCGATGGCGCGCACGGTTGCCAGCGTGACGTTGCCGGATGCTTCCAGCACGGCCTGGCCTTTCGCCATCGCAACGGCGCGGCGCAAATCCTGAAGGCTCATATTGTCCAGCAGAATGGTGTCGGCGCCATGGGCCAGCGCTTCTTCGAGCTGTGCGATACTATCAACCTCGACCTCGATCCTGACCATATGACCGAGGCCCGCGCGCAAATCTTGGAGCGCGGCCGCTATGCCGCCCGCCGCGGCGATGTGATTGTCCTTGATCATGGCGGCGTCATCCAGGCCGAAACGGTGATTGAAGCCGCCGCCACAGCGCACGGCATATTTCTGCAAGACACGAAGGCCGGGCAGGGTCTTGCGCGTGCAGACGATGCGAGCACCTGTCCCATCTATCGCCTTGACCAGCGCCGCCGTCGCCGTGGCGGTTCCTGAAAGCGGTCCCAGGAAATTCAGCGCCACCCGTTCGCCGGTAAGGATGCTGCGCGCCGGTCCGCTGACGGTCGCAAGCAAGGCGCCTCCCGCAGCATCGGAACCATCGGGCGCCGACGCTTCAAATGCGACCGTCGGGTTGACCAGCCGGAATGCGGCCTCAGCGCAAATCAGCCCGGCGATACGGCCAGGCTTTCGCGCCACAAGACGGGCGACCGCCGTCTTGCCGGCTGGGATGGTGAGCTGGCTGGTGATGTCCCCGGCCCGGCCCAGATCCTCCTCCAGCGCCGCGCGCACCTGTGCATCGACCACAAGCGGATGCGGCGGCCGGGTGAAGGCAAGGGCCAAATTCATGTGCGCGCGCTGGCGACGGCCACGGCCTGAACATTGGCAGCGATGCGTTCGGCATCGGCCAGGGTCATGAAGGTGCGCGTGGCGTGCGAAGATGTCTGTGGACGATCGCTGCGCCAATGTCCGCCGCGCGATTCGTTGCGCGCCAGCGCGGCAGCGGTGACGAGCTTGGCCGCCGCAGTCATGTTGAGCAGGGCGGGTTCGGTGCTGGTGGTTTCCAGCCGGGCGATCACATCAAGCGCGCTTCGCAGACCCTCTTCGGTGCGTTCCAATGCCACGTCGCGGCTCATGGCACCGCGCAGCACATGCGGCGGCGCGGGCGAGGCAAACCGCTCCGGTGCCGGCGGAAGGCCCCGCATCGTGCCCGCGGCAAGCTGGCCACGCACATCGAGCGCCGCGCGGGCCCCGAAAACCAGGCCTTCGAGCAGGGAATTGGAGGCCAGCCGGTTGGCGCCATGAAGCCCGGTGGAAGCGCATTCCCCCACGGCCCAGAGGCCGGGCAGCGACGTGCGGCCCTGCACATCCGTCGCGATGCCGCCCATGTGATAATGCGCGGCCGGCGCAATCGGAATAGGCATGATCGACGGATCGATTCCTGCCGCCATACAAGCACCATGGACGGTGGGGAAATGATGGGCGAAATTCGCGCCAACGGATTTTGTGCAGTCCAGATAAACCTTGTTGCCGGAGACCAGTTGGCGGTGGATGGCGCGGGCGACGATATCGCGGGGTGCGAGTTCGCCGTCCTTGTGAATGCGCAGCATGAAGCGCTCACTCCGGTCATTCACCAGGATCGCACCTTCGCCGCGCAGCGCTTCCGTCGCCAATGGCGCGGGGTCCTTGCCCACCGCAATGGCTGTCGGATGGAACTGCACGAATTCCGGATCGGCGATCAGGGCGCCGGCGCGCGCCGCCATGCCAAGGCCTTCGCCGCGCGCCTCCAGCGGATTGGTGGTTGTCGCATAGAGCGCGCCAAGCCCGCCAGTAGCCAGGATCACGGCGCGCGCGCGGAACAGGATCAGCCGGGCGTGCGCGCCCAGGCCGGAACGGGCAAAAAGGCCCGTGACCCGGCCATTCTCCATTGCCAGTTCCACGGCATGAAAGCCTTCGAGCAGGGTGATACAGTCCGCCTCATTGGCGCGCGCGGCCAGGGTTGCCGAAATCGCCGCGCCGGCGCCATCGCCTTTCACATGCACGATGCGGGCGCGCGAGTGAGCCGCCTCGCGGCCAAGCGCCAGCGACCCATCGCTGTTGCGGTCGAACGGCGCGCCCAATTCCAGCAGGTCGTCGATACGGGCCGGGGCTTCCCGCGCCACCAGGTCCACGACCGCGGCATCGCACAGGCCGGCGCCGGCAATCATCGTGTCATGGGCATGGGATTGCCAGCTGTCGCCTGCGCCCACCGAGGCGGCGATGCCGCCTTGCGCCCAGGCGCTTGAGCCCGAGAGACCGGGCCTGGTGCCTGCAAGCACGATCGAAGGCATGGGCGCAAGCTTCAGCGCGGTGAACAGGCCCGCAATGCCCGCGCCTAAAATGAGGGCGCCGTCGGTTTCGACGATATTATCGATGCGGTTCATTTTTGGCCTATCGCTTCGCTACTTGAGGCTATGTTTCAGGCTTTCACTGCCAGCATGCGGTCGATTGGCGCTTTCGCCCGAGCGGCAATATCGGGCGGCACGATCACTTCGTGGGACATGGTCTGAAGGCTGTGCAGGATGCCGTCCAATGTAATGCGCTTCATGTGCGGGCAGAGATTGCAGGGCCGCACGAATTCCACCTCCGGATGTTCGACCGCGACATTGTCGCTCATGGAGCATTCGGTGATCATCACCACGCGGCTTGGCTTCCTGTCGCCGACATAATTGATCATGGCCGCGGTCGAGCCGGCGAAATCGGCTTCCGCCACCACTTCGGGCGGGCATTCCGGATGCGCGAGCACCGTGATGCCGGGATGGGCCGAGCGATAATCACGAATCTCCTGGGCCGTGAAACGCTCATGCACCTCGCAGGCGCCTTCCCAGGTGATGACTTTCACGCCGGTTTTCGCTGCCACATTGCGGGCCAGATATTTGTCCGGGATCATGATCACCGTGCCGGTGCCGAAGTCCCTGGCGATGGCTTCCACCACTTTCACCGCATTTCCGCTGGTGCAGCAGATGTCGCTTTCCGCCTTCACGTCGGCGGAAGTATTCACATAAGTGACGACGGGTAGGCCGGGATATTTCTGCTTGAGCAGGCGCACATCGGCCCCGGTGATGGAGGAAGCGAGCGAGCAGCCGGCCTCCAAGGAGGGGATCAGCACGGTCTTTTCCGGTGACAGGATCTTCGACGTCTCGGCCATGAAATGCACGCCGGCCTGAACGATGACCTTGGCATTCGTGCGCGCCGCCTCGTGCGCCAGGGCCAGGCTGTCGCCCACGAAATCGCCCACGCAATGGAAAATTTCCGGGGTCATGTAATTGTGCGCCAGGATGACGGCATCCTTTTGGCGCTTGAGCCGGTTGATCTCCGCGATCACCGGGGCATAGGCGTGCCATTCCACCTTGGGAATGAAACGGGCGACCTTGGCGTAAAGCCCGTCCGTGGCACGCGCCACGGCGTCGGTATAGGCCAGTTCGACACCCATTTTGACCTCCGAACCCACTTAATACTCATTTCGAGTATATATGTGGGGCAAAAAAAGCGGCCTTCAAGGGCCGGTTGAAGGTTTATGCTACACGCGAGCATTAAAGGGTCAAGAGTCGCAATCGCGTGGACCAGGCTTGTGTTGCACGCCTATGACAGTTTGCCGCGGCGCACACCCAATCTGACGCCCGGGGCAGGGCGTTCCCGCAGCACTTCCCGGCGGAAATGAAACAATTCCGCCGGGCGGCCCCGGGCGGGAGCGGAAAATTTTCCTGTGCCCTCCACCAGCCCCTGTTCGGCGACCAAGCGGCGGAAGTTCTGCTTGTGAAGCCTGAGACCCGCCAGGGCCTCCACCACCCGTTGCAATTCCAGCAGCGTGAAGGTGGGGGCCATCAGCTCGAACACCACGGGCCGGTATTTCAACTTGCCGCGCAGCCTGGCGATGGCGGTGGCGAGGATCCGGCGATGATCGAACAGCATGGCCGTGCCCAGCATTCCGCTTTTGGCCGATTTGCCACTGTCACGATCGAACTCCTCCACCAGGCCCGCTTCATACAGAAGCTCGTAACGCTCCAGCACGCGTTCCTCGTCCCAGCCTTCGCCGAAACAGACATTGACGCGCGCGCGCCGCAGTTCCGCCATCTCGGCGTTGGGCGCGTCCCTCACGAATTTCTTCAGCGCGGGCAGGATGGCGGAGTCGATCATGGCCGGCTTTTTCTCGCGCCAGTCTTCCCAGGGAAAATAATGATACCAGCCGCGCCACTGGGTATCGGGCGCCTCGCTCACCATGCGGGTGAGTGCAAGATAGCCGACCGAGACCACGCGGCCGCCAGCAGCCGAGGACAGGTGCCTGCTTTTGTCGCCACCCGCCGGCGTGTGCCGGCCTCTGTCGCCGAAGGTGTAGAGCTGCTCGGTATAGCCAAGATCGAGCTTGGTCTGCTCGCCTACCCATTTGCGCAGGCCCGATTCCAACGTGCGATGATGGGCCGGATCAAATGGACCGAAGGGCAGGGCATCTTCGCTGCCCTCATGCGCGACCACCAGCACTGACGGCTGGTTGGCCTCCACCGCCACGATTGCCGCCGATAGGCCGATGGAGACTGTCTCTTTCTCCTTCGGGCTCACAGGCCCACCAACGGGAAAATTGTGGTGACGCCTTCTTCCACAACGAGTGGCGGCCCCATGCTGCCCAGCGCCGCAAGCATCTTGCCGCCGCGCCCAAGCGCCGCGTCGGCATGGCTCACCAACAATCGGTTGGGTTGGGCGTGAGGGGCGCGCTGGCGCATGGCACGAGCGATTTCCAATTCACGATCCGGTCCCAGCCGGTCGCAAAGGATGGCGAAGGCGGATGCCATGGATCGCGAGATGCCTGCCCAGCAATGAATCAAGAGCGGATCTTCGCCCCTCCAGGTCCGCGAAAATGCCAGCAGTGCATCGACATGAGAGCGCGTCGGCGGCGCGGGTCCGGCAGCCGGATCGACAATGTCATTGACACCGAGCTTCAGATGCCGGGACGACTCGAAGCCCGGCGGCGTTTCGATCATGTGTTCGGGCGACAAAAGGCTTACCAGGTGCGATGGCGCATGGGTCGAAATGACGTCTTCAAGACTTGAAAGCGGGGCGACGAGCAGCCGGGACATGGCCCTAACTTGCTCTAGCAGCTACGGCGCGTAAAGGCGGTGAAATCTTTCCAGGAACTGGTTTTGTGCCTCGGCCGTGCTGAGCGGATTGAGCCGGGGGTGCTTCAGCGACTTTGGCGGGGCAACGAACAGACGGCGGGCTTCCGTCTCATCGAAGCCGGCGAGCTGGGTTGCCTCAAAATAGGCCGAGAGATGGTCCGCCTTCTTGAACAGAGTCTTGAGGCTTGTTGGGATTTGGGCTGGCAGGCCGAAGCGCAGATGGATCGCCGCCTGCAGCCGCTCTTCCAGAGATTTGTAGTTGATGCCCACAGCAGCCTTGAAGGGGCTGATCAGGTCGCCCACCACATATTCGGGGGAATCGTGCAACAGCGCCATAAGCCGTCCTTCGCGCGACAGCCGGGGTGACAGATCGCTTACCAGCCGTTCGACCAGAACGCTGTGCTGCGCGACGGAGAAAGCATGGGCGCCTTTGGTCTGCCCATTCCAACGCGCGACGCGGGCCAGGCCATGGGCAATGTCGGCAATCTCAATATCGAGCGGGCTTGGCTCCAGCAGATCCAGCCTTCGTCCGCTCAACATCCGCTGCCAGGCCCGTGGTGGCGGGCTCTTGGCGCCTCTTTTCTTGAGATCAGGCACTGAGCAGCCGCGCGGCCACAACTGCCAAAGTTGCAGCCAGCACAATACGCAGCGTCCGGTCAGGCAGGCGCGGCGCAAACAGGCTGGCCAGTACGATGCCGGGCAGCGAACCGCAGAGCAAGGAAACCAGCACAGCCATGTCGATGCCGCCACTCATCAAATGGCCCATTCCGGCAACCAGGGTCAGGGGCACTGCATGGGCGATATCGGAGCCTGCAATCTTGACGACCGGCAGTTCTGGATAGAGCAGCAGAAGTGCAGTGACCCCCAATGCGCCCGCGCCCACCGACGAAATGGTGACCAGTACACCCAGCAAGAGGCCGGTGATGATGGTGAAATTTCGGGTCTGGCTTTCGCTCAACACGCCAACGCGGCGGGAATAGCTGGCGAGCAGGCGGCGGCGAAACAGCAGCGCCAGTGCTGTGCAAATCAGGGCTACGCCCAGGATTTTGGTGACCAGCGCACTGTACGAGCCTTGGTCGATCTTGAGCAGCCACAGAGCCGTGAGCGTCAATACCGAGGCAGGGAGGCTGCCCAGCGCCAGGCGGCGCACGATGCGCCAGTCGATGGTCTTGCCCAGGCCGTGCACGACACTGCCGCCGGTCTTGGTGACACTGGCATAGATCAGGTCGGTACCCACAGCGGTCACCGGATGGACATGGAACAAAAGGATCAGCAGCGGAGTCATCAGGGAACCGCCGCCGACACCGGTCATCCCGACCAGGAATCCGACGGCAAATCCTGAAAGCACGTACAGGGGCTTGATGGTCTCGAACAGGGCCATTTCTTGCTAATCAACAATTTGGATGATGTCGGCAATCAAACACAAACTACGCTCGGGAACAATCGCCCAACGCGCGGGGTTGCACGTTTGGAGGGCAATTTCGCTTCCGCCGGCGTATTTTTAGGCAACACGGGGCCGGGAGCCCGTATTAATTTAACCCCATTGCGACGAAGATTGACAAAAGCTCAAAACATGGTGCCTCAATCCGCGTCATCGGGCAAATAACCTCAACTGGCCATTTAGGTTTTTCCGCTAACACGGCAGGCGCAGGCGACGGCCCCTTTTTCACCAGCACGAATAGCGCATGAAATTCTTGATCGATCCCATGGACAATCCGGGCCGTCGCCGTTCCCCCGGCCTCGCCATCGCGCTTGCCGTGTTCGCAGCCGGAATGATCGTGGGACTCGGACTGGTTGCCCATCTGGGCGGGCAGTTCATCGCCGGCCTGATCATTCTGTCGGTGCTGTGCGCGATGCTGGCCTTGTTGCAGCGGGTGGCTGAAAACACCCGCAAGCGCATCACCGCAGGCGAAGCCAGTTATCGCGCCTTCTTCGATCATGCGATCGAAGGTATTTTCCGCACCACGCTGGAAGGCCATTATCTTGCGGTCAACCAGGCGCTGGCTGACATTTACGGCTACCCGACGCCGGAAAGTCTGATCAGCGGCCTCACCGACATCGGTGCCCAGCTTTATGTCGATCCCGAACGGCGCGACGAATTCCGTGCCCTTATGCAAGCCAATGACGTGGTCACCCATTTCGTTTCGGAAATCTATCATTGTTCGGGTCGCCGAATCTGGATATCGGAGAATGCACGCGCCGTGCGCGACTGGTCGGGCGCGCTGCTCTGCTATGAAGGAACGGTGGAAGATGTCACCGAAAAATTCGAGCAGGAACGTGCGTTGCGCGCGGCCCTGCACCAGGCCGAAATCGCCAATAAGATGAAGGCGGCGTTCCTTGCCGCCATGAGCCATGAGCTCAAAACGCCGCTGAACGCGGTGCTTGGCTTTTCCGAAATCATCCGTGACGAATTGCTGGGCCCGGTGGGCCATGCAGGCTACCGGGAATATGCCGGCGACATCCACGAGAGCGGGACGCGGCTTCTTGCGGTAATCAACGACGTGCTGGACGTGTCGCGGCTGGAGGGCGGCCTCCTGACGATCGATGCCCATGATGAGAAAGTGCTGGATGTGGCAGAACATGCCATCACGCTGGCGCGGGCGCTGACCCAGGATAGGCGCGTCATCGAGATCGATGTGCCCGCCGACATTCCCTCGCTGCATGTCGACCAGCGGCGGATAGCCCAGGCGCTGGGCAATCTTCTGGCCAATGCCCTGAAATTCACTCCCCAAGGCGGCAAGGTGCGCCTTGCCGCGCGGCTGCAATCGGGCGGCAGCTTGCACCTGATCGTGGAGGATACCGGCATCGGCATGGCGCAGGAAACCATTGCTGCGGCGCTCGAGCCCTTCCGCCAGCTGGACGCCACCCTGGCGCGGCGTTTTGAAGGCGCCGGCCTTGGGCTTTCAATCTCCAAGGCTTTGGCGGAACTGCATGGCGGCCAATTGAGTGTGAGGAGCGCGGTGGGCGAGGGCACGACCGTCACCATCGCATTGCCGGCCGCGCGTGTCGGCCATTACCAGGATAAAGCCTGGGTCGCCTAGATTTTTTCGCCGTGGGGCGTTAACACCCCGCCATGGCAACATCTGCACTCGTGCTATTTTCGGGCGGACAGGATTCCACCGTCTGCCTCGCCTGGACGCTCGAGCGTTTTGACCGTGTCGAAACCGTCGGCTTCGACTACGGCCAGCGCCATGTGGGCGAACTCAGGGCACGGCCGCGCATTCTGGAAAAGTTGCGCGCAGGATTTGCGCGCTGGTCGCAAAAGCTGGGTGAAGATCATCTGTTGCCGCTGGATGTTCTCAAGTCGATCGGTGGCAGCGCGCTTACCGACGACATGGCGATTGAAATTGGCGAAAACGGACTGCCGACGACCTTTGTGCCGGGCCGCAACCTGATGTTCCTGACGGCCGCCGCCGCCCTGGGCTATCGCCGTGGCATAACCGACCTGGTCGGCGGCATGTGCGAGACGGACTTTTCCGGTTATCCCGACTGCCGCGACGAAACCGTGCAGGCCACGGCTAAGGCGCTTGGTCTGGGTCTGGCATGCGATGTGAAAGTGCACACACCGCTGATGTGGATCGACAAGGCGGCAACCTGGCGGCTGGCGGAAGAGCTTGGCGGCAAGCCTTTGGTGGACCTGATCGTGGAAGAGAGTGTCACCTGCTATGAAGGCGACCGGACGCACCGGCATGCCTGGGGCTATGGTTGCGGCCAATGTCCGGCGTGTGTGCTGCGTGCGGCCGGCCATTCGAGGTACAAGGCCGCATGACCTATTCGGTGAAGGAAATCTATTACACCTTGCAGGGCGAGGGCGCTCAGGCCGGTCGCGCAGCGATCTTCCTGCGCTTTGCCGGCTGCAATCTGTGGAGCGGGCTTGAGAAGGATCGTGCCGAAGCGGTCTGCCGTTTCTGCGACACCGATTTCGTCGGCACTGACGGCCCGGGTGGCGGCAAGTTCGCGAGTGCGGCCAAGCTGGCGCGGGCGGTGTTTGTCACCTGGCCCCAAAATGCTAGGGGCAGACCCTATGTCGTTTGTACAGGCGGCGAACCCTTGTTGCAGTTGGACAAGGCGCTGATTGCGGCCCTTCATGACCAAGGATTTGAAATCGGCATCGAGACCAACGGCACCCTGCTGCCGCCCGCGGGTGTTGACTGGGTCTGCGTCAGCCCCAAAGCCGAGGCCGAACAGAAGCTCAAGCATGGTGACGAATTGAAGCTGATCTATCCGCAGGCCGGAGCCGAGCCGGAGCGCTATGTGGGTCAGGATTTCCGGAATTTCTACCTCCAGCCGATGGACAATGCGGATCGTGCGGCAAACACGCGGGCCGCGACCGAATATTGCCTGAAAAACCCCCAATGGCGGCTCAGTCTCCAGACCCACAAACTTATCGGCATTCCCTAGGCGCTCGCGCCTGGTGCCGAACAGGCCTGCGTTTCCTGCATGTTGAAGCTGTGCCGCAAAGGGCCACCTAAGGGCTGGCTCCGGAGGGTGTCATGGATTCCTGGCCTTTGATCATCAGCTTCGCCGCGACGGCGGCAGCGATTTTCGCGTACGGCTTCCTGTTCGCGGTCTAGAAGAAAGACACGATCCTGTCCATTTCGGGACGGGGGCGTTCTTCAAGCTCTTCCTTGGCGGTCCCCATATAGATGAAACCGGCGAAGCGTTCGCCGGCCTTCAGTCCCAGCTTGTCTTTGACAACTGGGTGATAGGCGTACCATTCCGTAATCCAGTTGCCGACAAAGCCCAGTGCGGTGGCAGCAACCAGGATGTTCTGGCACACAGCACCGGCCGACAGTTCCTGTTCCCAGACCGGAATTTTATGCTGTTCGCGGGCGGCGGATACCACGCCGATCACGACCGGCGCGCGCAGGAAGCGGCCGCGTTCCTCCTCCACCTGCTTGTCACGCTCGCCTTCGGCCTGCATCACTTCGGCAAGTATGTCGCCGGCGCGCTCACGCCCCTTGCCCTCGAACACAATGAACCGCCAGGGAAACAGCTTGCCGTGATCGGGCGCGCGCGCGCCGGCCTGCAAAATCTGCGCGAGCTGCCCTCCTGATGGTCCCGGTGCCTGCATCGCCTTGGCCGAACCGGATCGGCGGCTGAGCAACAGATCAATTGCTTCCGGCGCTGGGCGGTTGAACTCGCGGGCGTGGGACATGGAAAGGCTTTCGTTCAAACAGAAATATCTGCGCAGGTCTGGGGCGGTGCCTCGCCCTTGATGGCACAGAAGCGGGCGAAACGTTTGCCGTCCAGATACAAGACGCCAAGATATTCGTCGCCTATAAAATTGCCGTCGAAGACATAGCCTATCCCATCCTGTTTCAGCACCATGCGCCTGCCTGTCACGCGCCAGTGTCCGGAGAGCCTGGGCTGGACCGCCTTGCCCGTCGCCGTGTCACGGCCGTCCTCGCTGTAGCTCCCGCCCGGCTTGAGGCGCCAAGTGTACACAAAGCCGGGGAAGACCTTGGGAATGATGGTGGTCCAAACCGTCTCCTGCGCGCGGGCCCGCGACGCGCAGATAACCATTGGCAGGGCCCCAATCAGCAGGGCGGCCATGAATATTTTGGACCGGATCGTCATCAGGGCCTTTCAAGCGGCAAGGCGGTGTTTATCTTACCGGAAGGCAGGAAAAAAGCTGGATTTCAGGCGTTTTGAAATTCTACAAACTTTCGTGGTAAAAGCACGCCCTTCAAGGACAGGCCATGGCAACCCCGCGCGAAAAAGTCTCATCCGTCGATCCGATCTGGACTGCCATGCGCCAGCAGGCCGAGGCTATGGCAGGTCTGGAGCCCACGCTGGCGGGCTTCGTCCATGCCACGATCCTGCAGCATGACCAGCTGGAGCAGGCGCTCTCCTATCACCTCGCCCGCAAGCTGGGCAGCGAGGATTTAAGCCCCCTTGCGATCCGCGAGATGTTCGACGACGCGGCGGCGACCGACCCCGCGATCGGGCAGGCAGTGCGCGCCGACCTTTCGGCGGTGTTCGAACGCGATCCGGCCTGCCATTCCTATCTGGATGCCTTTCTTTTCTACAAAGGCTTCCACGCCCTTGAGAGCTACCGGATCGCCCACTGGCTCTGGCACGATGGCCGCAAGGCGATGGCGCTCTTCCTGCAAAGCCGCATCTCGCAGAAGTTTGCCGTGGACATTCATCCCGCTGCCGAAATAGGGCGCGGCATCATGCTGGATCATGCTACCGGAATTGTGATCGGCGAGACGGCGGTGGTCGAGGACGATGTCTCCATCATGCAGGATGTGACATTGGGCGGCACCGGCAAGGAAAGCGGCGACCGCCATCCCAAGATCCGCCGCGGCGTGCTCTTGTCGCTGGGCGCCAAGATCCTGGGCAATATCGAGGTGGGCGAATATAGCCGCGTCGGCGCGGGTTCGGTCGTGCTCAAAGCCGTGCCGCCCGGCTGCACCGCGGTGGGCGTGCCTGCCAAGCTCGTAAATTGCGATTGCGGCGAAAATCCTTCGCAGCAGATGAATCATTTCATCGAAGAATTGCCTGACAACACTGGCTAGGCGGCGCCCGCTTGCGCGTCCTGCTTGACGCTGCCGGGCGGGCATGCGAGTTCAACAGCGCCCATTGATGAGGAACGGCCTTGACCCGCAGCGAAATCTGGCGCCTGGAAAAATATCTCCGCAACCTGTTCCGTCTGGACACCATCACCATCGTCGAACGGCCCAAGCAGCCGGATTCGGTCGAAGTCCATATCAATGGCGAATTCGTTGGCGTACTGTTCAAGGACGAAGAAGACGGCGAAATCTCCTACGCCTTCAACATGGCCATCCTGGAAATGGACCTTCCGGAAGCGCCGGCCTCGCGCAGCTGAGCCCGCGCTCGCTGTTTCAGTTCGCGACCTTGTTTTCAAAACGCGTCGCCAGTGCATTGACGCCACTGCACAGTTCGCGCCAGCGCGCCAGATAGGCACGCTTGAAGCGCCAAGACAGGCTCAACGATCTGCCAAACGGCTGGTCCGTCGCCAGGCAATTGGGGCTGGGGAGCTCGGGCGCAGGCCGTTCGCACAGAAACAACATCAGCTTGCCATCCCGCTCGCCCGCAAAAAGCTCCTCGCCCTCATAGCCGGAATTTTCCGCAAAGCCATATTGAATGAGGCCGAAGGGGCCTGCCGCGCCTTTGGGGTCCGTCACATAAGGTTGATAAATCCGTGCCAGCCGGGAAGGCGCATCCAGCGGATTGGAATCCGCGCGCAGCGACAGCCGCACCACCGGGGAATCCGGCCCGTTGCCCGCGAACAGAGGCGCTTGCGCGTCGGAATAGCCCTGCCATGAGGGAAAAAGCGCCGCCAGGTTGACTGCTTGCTGTTCGCCCCCGCCGCGGGCTGCGGAATTCTGGATGTAGTTGGCGGGAATAGTGAAGGCCTGCCCGCCAATCCTGAGTGTCACCAGGCTGGATTGATCGGTGGGAGCGATAGCGATCCTGGGGCCTGGACGCAAATACCAACCCAGGAACAGGCCCGACAGAAGCAGGATGGCGGAAAGGAATACAGCCGGGACCAGCCAGCCGGAATGCTGGTGAATGGTCTCCTTCTGGTCAATCTGGCTCATTTTGGACCGCACCCGCATTTAACACCCGCAATACGACAGCGGGCACGGGCTGGGCCCGCTGCTTGCCCGATTCTTGCGACGCGTGACCCAGAAACCTCAATTCGCGTCATTCCGGGACATGTCACACCTATTTGGAGCCGATCCGGCCACGCTTTCGCTGTTCCACGGCGGGAAAGGCTGAAGGCCGCCATGCAAAGCGTCAAACTCATACTGTTTACAATCGCGGCCGGCCTGACCTTGTCGGGCATCGTCGCCAACCTCTATCGGCTGCTGGCAAAGGAGCCGAAGAGTGGCCCGCAAACCTTTGTCTATTACGCGGTTATGGTGCTGGGCGGGCCGAGCGTATTGTTCGACAACGCCACCCGCTCCTTCCGCAAAAAGGAATGCTCCTGCCTGGGATGGGCGGTTGCACTGGGCCTGGCGACCTATTGGGCGATGATACTGGGCGCCATTCTTCTGGATGTGGTGGTATCGGTCTGAAAAGACGCGGCTGCCTCTGCAACCGCGCCTCGCGATTTCAGATCAGAGTACCGTGAGCATCGACGCAACCAGGGGGTGGCGCACAATGTCGCCTTCCGCCAGCTGTACCACCGGTATGTCCGGCAGCCTTTCCAGCTTTTCCGCAATTTCGGCCAGGCCGGATATGCCGGGCAGAAGGTCGGTCTGGTCGGGATCGCCCGTCAGCACCATGGTGGAACGCCAGCCAAGACGCGTCAGCAGCATCTTGATCTGGGTATAGGTGCAATTCTGGGCCTCGTCGATCACCACGAAACATTCGCTCAACGTGCGCCCGCGCATATAGGCTACAGGCGCGATCTCGATGACGCCATCCGCAAGCATCTGCTTGAGCCGCTTGGTGCCCAGTCTTTCGGTGAGGGCGTCATAGAGCGGGCGTAAATATGGCGCCAGCTTTTCTGTCAGGTCGCCAGGCAGGAAACCCAGGCTTTCGCCTGCTTCCACCGCCGGCCGTGACAGCACGATCCGCTGCACCTTTCCGGCCTCCAGCGCTTCGACCGCTTTGGCGATGGCAAGATACGTCTTGCCCGTCCCGGCAGGTCCAAGCGCCAGCACGACACTCTGGGCGTCGATCGCATCCATGAACTGCTGCTGGGCCGGGCTCATGGCCCGGACATTTTTTACGTATTTGCGATCCCGGAATTGGACATCAGGATCATGCGGCGTCCAGCCTTTGTCTTGGTGATTTGGGCGGCCGGGAAAAAGCGGGTGCACATTTTCTTGAGCGTAGGCAAGGTCGCGCGACTTCGAACGCATGGAGCGTTTGGCCATGAATACTCCCGATATGTGGTGCTTTGAGGTGTGAAGGAAGGGGAGGGGCGTTCCGGCGTGCCGGCCCTGAATTCCTTCGGCGAACGCAGTGCCAAATGCACCAGTGCCTTTTCCCCCGTGACAGACGAATCACTTCGCCTGAGTTCAGGGTATCGTTTTTTGCTGGGGGCTGTGTGAAATTCTCACGACCGGACAGATTCCGGGTTGCCGACCACGGGGGTTGTTAACGGATGCCGGTCTATGAGCTGGATGGCGTGACGCCTGAAATCGCCGATGAATGCTGGATAGCGCCCGATGCGGTGCTGATTGGAAAGGTCCGGCTGCTCAAGGGCGCAAACATCTGGTTCGGCGCGGTACTGCGCGGCGACAATGACTGGATCACAATCGGACCGAACTCCAACGTTCAGGATCACAGCATCATTCACGCCGACCCGGGACAGCCCGTCACGATCGGAACGGGCGTTACGATCGGCCACCGCGTGGTCGTGCACAGCGCCATCGTCGGAAACAGTTCCCTCATCGGCATGGGCGCAATCCTGCTCAATCGCGCGACAATCGGGGCTCACTCGCTGGTCGGCGCGAGCGCGCTGGTGACCGAAGATAAAAGCTTCGAGGACGGTAAGATGATCCTGGGGGCGCCCGCCAAGGCGGTACGCGATCTGTCGCCGGAGCAGAAATCGGGCATCGAGATGTCGGCGGCGATATATGTGGCCAATGCCCGCCGCTTTGCTCAGGGCCTCAAGCGCGCCTGATCGAGCGCTTTTCGGTACCGGAATAGTCGGGCGTCTTGGTCCACATCTTGCGGATGCGTGTGTCCGTCTCCGGTCCGAAGTTGAACCAGGCCGCCTTGTCACGGGCGGCATCGACGATGAACAGCGTGTCGAGCTTGCCAAGCTTCTGTACCAGCGCATTGCGGATGGTGTTGATGGAGCCTTCGCTGCACAGGACCCAGGCCTGGGGTCCGAAGCGATGTGCTTCGCCAAGGCTGAAAATCTCTTCTTCCAGCCCGCTGATGGACCGCGACTTCATGTCGGCCACTATGACGAAATGCGCAGGCTGGCCGTCGGATATCTCGACCTCTTGCTTTGCACCGAAGCGGCGTGGATGAGCGGGTTCGGTCGCCTGTTCGGAAACGGATGGCTCTTGTGGCTCTTGCTGGAACAGCGACGCGAGCGCCGGATCTTCGCCAGCCGGCCGGAATTGGTCTTCGCCGTCGCGCGCGACCATGGAATGGTCCGCCAGCCGGTTCTCGGCGTGGAAGCCCTGCATTTGTTCAAGACTGTAGGGGCCGAATACGCGGCCACCTACACTGATTGTCCAGCTTTCAGCCATGGGCACAGTGCACAAGTTTACGGCATCAGCGTACTGGTCAATGGTTACTCAATTCTTGCCCATGACCTAAGGGCAAACGGCAATAACCTTGGAACTGCGGGATTTCGGCCAAATTCCTTTTGGAAATTTACATGAACTGCCAGCTGCCATCGCGGCGCAGGCAGGCCGTACCGTCCCGATCGAACTCGCGGCCACGGCGATAAACGACCTGTGTGAAGTCGCGGCAAAGCCGGGGTCCCCGATAATATTCGCGGTTGGTGACGATATAGCCGTGATTGGGCCCGCGACTCCATTCATAGCGGCGGCCGACCGGACCATGAAAGCTTTCGTCATAGGCGTGCACCGCATAGGGTCTGTCCTCGCAATCCATGTCGCGCGAAATGGCGTTGCCCGCCAGGCCACCCAACAGCGCGCCGCCAACAATGCCCACGCCACTGCCATGGCTCAGCAGACCGCCAAGCACACCGCCCAATACACCGCCGGCGATCGTGCCGCCGGTATGGTCGCGGCCGCTGCAGGCATCGGCGAGGGCGCCTTGCGTCCCAGCCATCAGGCCCAGACCCAAGGCCAGGGCGGCGGCGTATTTCATCTCGATCTCCCGAAAGGAATTTCGCGCGGGAGTTTAATTGCAGCGCTTGGGGATGGCAAAAAGAGCATGGCCCCGGTTTGAGCCGGGGCCATGCTGGAATGTCACAATAGGCTGTCAGTCAAAACGCCAATTGCCATTGCCGATTTCGCGGCAGGAGGTGCCGTTGCGCGTGAAGCTTTGTCCACCGCGCCAGCTTGTTTCGGTGAAGTCGCGGCACACCTGATCGCCGCGGCGGAACTCGCGCACCGAGGTGAAGGTGCCGTGGTTGCCGCGATTGTGCCATTCATACGGACGCCCTACGTCACCGTTCAGGCTGTCGGCATAGACCCGGAATGCCACAGGCTGGTCGTCGCAATCCACGTCGCGGCCGATGACATTGCCGAGCAAGCCGCCGACCACGACACCGCCCACCGTAGCACCGGCTCTGCCGTTACTGGCAAGACCGCCGATCAGCCCGCCTGCGAGCGCACCGAAGATCGTGCCGTTCACCGCATTGCCGCGGTGACAATTCGCCTCGTAGGCGCCTTGCTGATAGTAACTCGGCGGAGGCGGTGGAGGGGGCGGTGGTCCATAACCCTGCGCTTGCGGCGGGCCGTAGTCGCGGTCGCGGTCGCGAAGGCGAATGCGGTGATAGCGGCCATCGCGGTCGTAATAGCCGTTGTGATCGGCGCTGCTGTAATAGCCATCGGGATCGTTGCCTGGGGGCACCCACCCAGGTTGTGCCCATGCCGTGCCGCTGACAAAAACCGCGACCGCACAGACGCTGACAAGAGATTTCTTGACCATGTCTATTTCCCTTTTTGAATAGGTTCGGCGCTCCACGCCATCAGGCGAAAGTTTTGGGTCTTTCACATGAACCTTATCTGAACAGATTGCGGCACCAATTAGGTCTAATTGAGGGAATAATCGGTTACCGACCAGCCGCCATTTTCAAAGGCCAGCGTAATGGTTTCCACAGCCGAGGCCTTGTGAGCGAAAACCGTGTCATAGCGGATCACGGCGGTGTTGTTGCGGCTGAGGTCAATGGATTTGAGATCCCGGCTTGCAACCGCGCCCAGTGGCGTGCGCTGAGCGGCAGCTTGCGTCGCCCAGGCATCTGTCTTCTGGCGGTTCTGAAAGGCCTTGGCGGCCTCGCTCCAGCTTTGGGCATAGTTCTTGTCATCCACCAGCACCAGCCATTGCCGCGCACGGTCATCCGGGGTCGGCGTGACGGCGGTCACGGTGGATGGTTTGGCGGGCGCGGCTTGGCCGAGCGCGCCCGTTGCGGGGCCAACGAAAACCATGATGGCAAGAACAAGGCGAAGGAACATCGGAGCCTCAAATGCGCGCGATTTGCCGCAAACCATAACGCGCGAAACGGCCTTCGGGTTCTTTGGCCGCCTAATAGGTGCGCGCCTTCGGCGGAATATACTCCATGTCGCTGGTCAGTGTGTAAGTGTGAACCGGGCGATAATCGATTCGTGTCTGGCCGCTGTTCACGTCCAGCCAGGCAAGCGTGTGTTTCATCCAGTTGACATCGTCGCGGCTGGAATAGTCCTCGCGTGCGTGTGCTCCGCGGCTTTCCAGGCGATTGACTGCGCTGGCGACCGTCACGACGGCCTGCTGGATCAGATTGTCGAATTCCAGCGTCTCAACCAGGTCGGTGTTCCAGATCAGTGAACGGTCCTTGATGCCGATGTCGCCACGCTGGGCATAGATATCGTTGATGCGATTGAGGCCCTGGGCGAGCGATTCGCCAATGCGGAAGACCGCCGCATCCTCTTGCATCGCCTTCTGCATGGCCGCGCGCATCACCGCCGTGGGCGTTCCTCCCTTGGCGTTGCGGAAATGGTCGAAACGGGCAATGGCCTCGTCGCCGGCCTCCTTGGGCAATTCCTGATGGGCGTGCATCCCCTCCAGCGATCTGGCGGCTTCCACCCCAGCCGCTTTGCCGAACACGACCAAATCGATCAGCGAATTGGAGCCCAGCCGGTTGGCGCCATGCACGCTCACGCAGGCGGCCTCGCCGACGGCCATCAGGCCATGGACGACTGTGTCGGGATTGCCGTTTGCAAGCGTCAGTGCCTCGCCTGTGTAGGCGCAGGCAATGCCGCCCATATTGTAGTGAACCGTCGGCAGCACCGGGATCGGTTCCTTGGTGACGTCGACGCCCGCGAAAATGCGGGCCGATTCTGAAATGCCGGGCAGGCGCTCGTGAATGATCTTGGGATCCAGATGCGAGAGGTGCAAATGGATATGGTCCTTGCCGGGACCGACACCACGGCCCTCGCGGATCTCGATGGTCATGGCGCGGGAAACCACGTCACGCGAAGCCAGGTCCTTGGCGTTTGGAGCATAGCGCTCCATGAAGCGCTCCCCTTGCGAGTTGGTAAGATAGCCGCCTTCGCCGCGCACACCCTCGGTGATCAGGACGCCGGCGCCGAAAATGCCGGTGGGATGAAACTGCACAAATTCCATATCCTGCAGCGGTAATCCCGCGCGCAGCACCATGGCATTGCCGTCGCCGGTCTGGGTATGGGCTCCTGTGCAGCTTTGATAAGCACGGCCATAGCCGCCCGTGGCCATGATCACCTCATGGGCGCGGAAACGGTGGATGGAGCCGTCATCCAGATTCCATGCCATCACGCCGCGGCATGCGCCATCGTCCATGATCAGGTCTAGTGCAAAGAATTCGATGAAGAAATTGACCTCGTGCTTGACGCACTGGCCGTACAGCGTGTGCAGCATGGCGTGACCGGTGCGATCTGCGGCGGCGCATGTGCGCTGTACGATACCCTGGCCGTAATTGGCGGTCATGCCGCCAAAGGCGCGCTGGTAGATCTTGCCATCCTCGGTGCGGGAGAATGGCATGCCGAAATGCTCAAGCTCGTAGACGGCTTCCGCCGCATTGCGGCACAGATATTCGATGGCGTCCTGGTCGCCTAGCCAGTCTGACCCCTTCACGGTGTCGTACATGTGCCAGCGCCAATTGTCCTCGCCCATATTGCCCAGCGCGGCGGCGACGCCGCCCTGGGCGGCCACGGTATGGCTGCGGGTGGGGAAGACCTTGGTGATGCAGGCGGTCTTGAGGCCGCGCAGGGCGCATTCCAGCGTGGCGCGCAAGCCTGCGCCGCCGGCGCCGACGACGACGACATCGAATGTGTGGTCAACAATGTTATAGGCTGGCATGCGCGGTCCTATAGGGCTGCAATGCGGACGATGGCGAAAAGGCTGACAACGCCGACAGCGATGATGCTCAGCAGCGAAAACAGCAGCAGGAAGATCTTGGTGCCCGCGGTGTGGATGTAATCGTCAATCACGACCTGCAGGCCGAGATAGGCGTGGTAGAGCGAGAAGCTCATAAAGGCACCCATCAGCAGCGCGTTCCAGGGATGGGCCAGAAATTGCAGCGCCGTGACCTCGCTCGTGCCCGCAAGGCCGAGCATCACATAAAGGAACCACAGTGACAGCGGGATCAGGGCGACGGAAGTAACGCGCTCGTGCCAGAAGTGGCCGGTACCCGAATGGGATGAGCCCATGCCCTCGACCTTGTGCAACGGGGTTTGGGCCGATTTCATTGCAAGTAACCTCCGTGACCGGTCCAGACCAGCGCGAAAATCGCAAGGGCGCCGACGACTGAAAGTGCCAGGATGATCACGCTGTTGCGTTCGGCGACCTGCTTGGGAAAGCCATAACCCAGGTCCCAGGCCAAATGCCTGATGCCATTGAGGAAGTGGTAGACCAGGGACCAGGTCAGGCCGAACAATATCAACAGGCCGATGGGCGTATCGGACACCGCATGGAAGGTCTGCCAGCCATCCGGGCCGGTGGAAATGCACACTAGCCACCAGGCCAAGACAATCGCGCCGAACGTGAGCCCCACACCGGTGACGCGGTGCGTGATCGAGGTCGCCATGGTGACCGGCCAGCGATAGATGGTGAGGTGCGGAGAAAGGGGGCGTGATGCCGCCACTGGTTTTTGCGGAGTGTCCGCCATGCATTCCCCTTTTTTGACAGGTCTTCCAGACCGGGGCGGAGTTTAGGGGTGTACCCGCCTCAGTCAACCGCGCTTTCAACCTTCCGGCTATCGCTTTGAGACGAAGCTTGCGGCAAATTCTCGGCCAAGGCGAGATGCGCGAATCGATGTTGAACACAAGGGCTTGGGACGTCCCGGTCCTGCCGGTACGGGGCAGGGCCGCACGCGCATTGGCGGTGGCCGCCTTGAGCCTGATGTTTCTGCTCGCCGCGATCTGGAACGGCTTCCCTCTGATTTTTTACGACACCGGCGCCTATGTCCTGGAAGGACTGGGCCATGTCTTTCTGGTCGAGCGCGCGCCGGTCTATGCCGATCTGCTCTTTTTGGCGGGCGGCGCCTTCAGCCTCTGGCCGATCGTCGTCCTTCAGGCGTTCATGACCAGCTATTTGATCGTGGCCGTGGCCCGCATCGAACTGCCACGGCTTACGCTGCGGGGGCTCGTGCTGATCGGGGCCGCCTTGAGCCTGGCCACTGGCATCGACTGGTATGTCGGTCAGGTCGAGCCAGATATTTTTGCCCCGATGGTGATCCTGGGTTTGTATCTGCTCCTGTTTCGCGGCGAGCAGCTGGGGAAGTGGGGTCGGGGCCTGGTCACCTGCCTGACCGGTCTGGCGGTGGCCTCCCACCCTTCGCATCTGGGACTTGCAGCGGGGCTGATCATCGGAGCAGGGCTGCTGAAAATCGCGGCGCGCCGCTGGCGCGGCTTGCCACGACCCGATCTCAGGCGGGGCCTGATCGGACTGCTGGCCGGGCTTGTCATCATCGTGGCCGGAAATTTCGTACTCACGGGAACCATCTTTATCAGCCGGTCGGGTTCGGTCTTCGTGTTTGCCCGGCTGATGCAGGATGGAATCGTTCAGCGCCTCCTCAAGGATACCTGTCCGCCCGCGGGCGACATGCATTGGGAGCTCTGCCCGTACAAGAACCGGCTGCCGGTCAATGCCAATGCCTGGCTTTGGGGCACTGGCAGTGAATTCCACACCTTGGGCGGCTTTGCCAGCAAAGTGCAGCAGGATGAAGACAGCCGCATCGTCCTGGAAAGCGTGAAACGCTATCCGCTGATGAACCTCAAGGCGGCGGTTTACGATTCGGCGACTCAATTCTTCGACTTCAAGACGGGCGATGGCATCGAGCCGCAGCTCAAGATCCTGGAGTCCGGCTTCAAACATATCATCCCCGCCCAGGTGCCCGCCTATCTGCAGGCACGCCAGCAGCGGGGCATTTTGCGCTTCAAGACCCTGAACATGATCCATGTGCCGGTGGGCGGGATGTCGGTGCTGGGGCTGCTGCTTCTGCTCCACAATGCCGCCCGCCGCCGCAAGTGGGAGGAGGCCAGCCTGCCGGCTCTGGTGCTCGTGGGGCTGATCGGCAATGCCATCATCTGCGGCACCTTTTCCAACCCGCATGATCGCTATCAGTCCCGGGTCATTTGGCTGCCCAGCCTGGTTTTGCTCCTGGCCGTGGCCCGCGACCGCCGTGCGTTGCAACCGGTCGCAGAATCCGGCACTTAGACCCCCATGGCCAAGCCCGTCCTGATCGCGCCCTCCATCCTGTCCGCCGATTTCTCCAAGCTGGGCGCGGAGATAGAAGCGATCGAGGCCGCGGGCGCGGACTGGATTCACGTGGATGTCATGGACGGTCACTTCGTGCCCAACATCACCATCGGGCCTTTGGTGGTGAAGGCACTGCGGCCCCATACGAAAAAACCCTTCGACGTCCATTTGATGATCTCGCCGGTGGATCCCTATCTCGAGGCTTTCGCCGAGGCGGGCGCCGATGGGATCACCGTGCATCCGGAAGCCGGGCCGCACATTCATCGCACGCTGCAGCATATCAGGAAGCTCGGCAAGAAGCCGGGTGTGGTGCTCAATCCGGGCACGCCGGTGGATGCGCTCGACAATCTGATGGACCTGGTGGACCTGATCCTGATCATGAGCGTCAATCCGGGCTTTGGCGGCCAAAGTTTTATCGAGAGCCAGCTCAAGAAGATCGAGGCGGCGCGGAAACGCATCGACCTGACCGGCCGCGAGATCGCGCTTGAAGTGGATGGTGGCATTACGCCCGAGACGGCCAGGCGTGCCATCGCTGCCGGCGCCACGGTTTTGGTGGCAGGGACTTCGGTGTTCCAGGGCGGCCCTTCGAAATATGCAGCGAATGTTGCCGCCTTGAGAGGCTGATATGCGAGGGCGCGAAATGCTGCCTCTCCTTCCCGAACTGCTGGGGGCGGCATCGTGGCGGGTTCTGGCGCCAGCCAGAGTCGCACTGCGTCGCAATCGGCTGTACCGCCATCTGCTCAGGGGCCGGCTGGCCGATCACATTGCCTTTCATCCCTGGGACGCCGCGCCGCGCCGCCTGGAGGAAGCCGACAGCCTGTTGCGCGGCCGCTTCCGTTTCTACGGCACAAGCCTGGACGTGCCCGAAGGTGTTTCGGTATTCGACCTGCCGCCACCCACGCCTGCATGGCAGATGGCGTTGCACAGTTTTGCCTGGCTACCGGCGCTATCCAATGCCGGTGGCGAGAATGCAAGACGCCTGGCCACGAACCTGATCGGGCAGTGGGTCAAGCGCTATAATGGCTATTCCGAGCCGGCCTGGCGGCCGCACATCATGGCGCAGCGGCTGGCAGCCATTTTCAGCCATGCCCGGCTGGTCGTGCCCAATTCCGAGATGCTTTGGCGCTCGCGCTTGTTCGTATCTTTGCGCGAACAGGTAAAATTGCTGGAGCGGATATCGCGCGAAGCGCCGGACGGCGTCGAGCGTTTGGAAACCGCGGCGGTTCTGGCACTATCAGGGATCTGCCTGAACGACAGCCTCAAGCGGCGCGAAGCGGGCCTGGACAGGCTGCAAGAGGAAATCGGGCGCCAGATCCTGCCCGATGGCGGCCATGTCAGCCGCTCGCCGGAGGCGCTGCTCGCCGCCTATCGTCATGTCGTGATGGTGCTCGAGGCGTTGAGCGCGGTGGGCGAGGAGCCGCCGCACAATCTGCGCAATGCCCATGACCGCATGGCGCCGATGCTGCGCTTCTTCCGGCATGGCGACGGTGCGCTGGCGCTTTTCAATGGCGGTGCCGAAGGCGATGCCAAAATGATCGCGGGGCTGTTGTCGCGCGACGACATACGCGGCCAACCCTTTCATCACGCCCGTTACAGCGGCTATCAGCGCCTGGCCGCCGGACGCAGTCTTTGTCTTTTGGATTGCGGAAAGACACCTGAAGGCGCTTTCGCACGCGACGCGCATGCCGGCGCGGGCGCTTTCGAACTATCCTCGGGCCAGGATCGTATCGTGGTCAATTGCGGCGCGGCCGGGTTTACCCATCTGGCCTGGAGTGCGGCGCTAAGGGCCACCGCGGCCCATTCGACCGTCACCCTCGCCGATACATCCAGCGGCCAATTCCTGCCTGCCGGCCCTTTGCGCAATCTTCTGGGGCCGCGTTTGATCGGTGGACCGGCCGCGCCGGAATCGCGCCGGACGCAAACCGCCCAAGGCTGGAGCGTGGAGGCGACGCACGACGCCTATGTGGCGGCTTTCGGGCTGCGTCACGAGCGCCAAATCACCATGTCGCCGCAGGGGCTGATGGTGACCGGCCGCGACCGCCTCGTGGCGGCGGAGGGACTTGTCGTCAAAGGCCGCCATTTCGCGGTGCGATTCCACATTCACCCCGATGTGCGCGTGTCGCGGCTGGATGGCGGCGGCATTCTGCTCAAATTGCCAAGCGGGGAAGGATGGCGGTTTCGCGCCGGTGGCGGCACGCTGGACGTCGAGGAAAGCGTCTATCTGGGCGGGCCTGTCGTGCGGCGCGCCGAACAACTGGTGGTGAGCGGAACTACCAAGGATTCCCCCACCGAAATCGCATGGGTGTTCGAGCAAATCGTAGCATAGTGAGACCGCTTAACAAAAAGCCCCTGTGAGGCTTTTTGTCAGGCCCAACGGGTTGTTCCGCATCGCCCGCGCTGGCAATCTCCCGCTCAATTCACCGGTCTCCAGGAGTATTCGTTATGGTCGAAATCATGCTGCCCAAGAACAGCCGAGTGAAGAAGGGCAAGGTCTGGCCGGCGGAGACTGCGGCCAATGGCAGAAAGCCCAAGCGCACCAAGGAATTCAGGGTCTACCGCTACGATCCTGACAAGGGCGAGAATCCGTCGGTAGACACTTATTCCGTGGATCTCGACACCTGCGGGCCGATGGTCCTGGACGCGCTGATCAAGATCAAAAACGAGATCGATCCGACCTTGAGCTTCCGCCGTTCCTGCCGCGAAGGCGTGTGCGGCTCCTGCGCGATGAATATAGCTGGCGGCAATACGCTGGCCTGCACCAAGGCGATCAACGACTGTTCGGGCGCGGTCAGCGTTTATCCTCTGCCGCACATGCCTGTGGTCAAGGACCTGGTGCCCGACCTCACCAATTTCTATGCGCAGTACGCTTCGATCCAGCCCTTCCTCAAGACCAAGACGGCGGAGCCGGAAAAGGAATGGAAGCAATCGCCCGAAGACCGCGCCAAGCTTGACGGGCTTTATGAGTGCATCCTGTGCGCCTGCTGTTCGACTTCCTGCCCCAGCTATTGGTGGAACAGCGAACGTTATCTGGGACCGGCGGCTCTGCTGCAATCCTACCGCTGGCTGATTGACAGCCGCGACGAAGCAACCGGCGAGCGGCTGGACGATCTGGAAGATCCGTTCCGTCTTTATCGCTGCCACACGATCATGAATTGCACCAACACATGTCCCAAGGGCCTCAACCCGGCGGCGGCGATCGGCGAGATCAAGCAGATGATGGTCAAGCGGAAGACTTGAAAAGCGTCGGCGAGAGCTATCAGACAATGTTCCCCGAACGTCTGGCCAAGGGATACCACGCCTTCATCGAGGGGCGGTTCGCGGTGGAGCGCGGCCGCTACCAGAATCTGGCCGGGCAGGGCCAGTCGCCGAGAATCATGGTGATCGGTTGCGTCGACAGCCGGGTATCGCCGGAAGTGATATTCGACGCTGCGCCTGGCGAAATACTGGTGGCCCGCAATGTGGCCAATCTGGTGCCGCGCTACGATCCGCCCACAACGCCGGAAGATGATATCAGCCACCAGCATGGCACCAGCGCGGCGCTGGAATTCGCCGTGCGTGCACTAAAAGTGCGCCACATCGTGGTCCTGGGTCACGCCTTCTGCGGGGGCATCAAAGCCTTTGCCTCGGACCAGGCTCCTCTGACTGCAAGCGACTTCATCGGGCGCTGGATGAGCCAGATCGCACCCGCCGCAGATGCCATCACAGCGCCCAAGGAGGATGGTGAGAGCTATCTGAGGCAGCTGGAATTTGCCTCGGTCGAGCTCAGTCTCAACAACCTGATGACCTTTCCCTTTGTGAGGTCAGCAGTCGAGGAAGGCACGCTCAGTCTTCACGGCGCCTATTTCGGCGTAGCCAGCGGCAAGCTTCTGGTTCGCAATGAAACAACCGGGGCCTTCGAACCGGTCTAGCAACCCTGTCAGGCGGTTTTGGCCGACAGCCTTCGCCAGAGGAAAGCGCCAGCCAGATTGGCCAGCCAGCCATGGGGGTTTGCGCCCACCGCCTTGATCACCATCTGCACCAGTTTCTGAATATGATGACGGTGGTAGACCGTCATGCTGCCCTGCCTGGCAAGACGGGAAAATTTCTTGCGATCGTAGGGGGTTGTCGCCTCTTTCTCAGGTCGAACATTAGCGCAGTAATAGGAGTAGGCTAGTTCGTCATCGTCGCTCTCGCGAACCCGACCCAAGGCGATCCAAAGCTTTCTCCAGAATCGCAGGTCCGGCTCAGCTTGCGCGTGCAGCGTGTCGTAGAACAACTTGTAGTGCCGGTATTCGTCCGCGGCGATGCGGCCGGCAATCTCTTTCAGCACCGGCTCGTCGGAGGCATCGCGGATGGCGGAGTAGTAGGAAGACGTGCCTGATTCCACTACGCAGCGGGCGATCATCTCGCCCCGGCGGGAGCCTCGGACCGAGCCGTCCTGTTGGGGCGCGAAATGGGCCGGCGTATAGCCCTTCCGGAAACGCGCGAAGGCCTCGTCCAGCCTGAAATCCGGATCGGCAATCTCCGCCCAGCGCCCCAGGGCACGGCCGTGTTGGGCCTCTTCCCGGCCCCATTGTTCGATAGAGGCCAGGGTCGCAGGGGACCCATCGGCGAATACTCGCTTCAGATAGGTCACATAATCGGGGGCGTTATATTCGACCAGGGCTGCCGACTTGACGGCGGCCAGCAGCGTGGGATCGACCTTTGAGGGGTCGAACAGGGACCAATGGATGTCGTCCATGGTCCAGCCCTGCTTGTAGACGGGATTGACCGTCATATTGCCGTCCCCGGCGGAACCTAAGCTGCTTCGCCGACGTATATAGCAAACCCGTGACGGCCGCCAAAGTGGCGCCGGTTCCGGCCTTGGGCTCCATAGTGGCTAGAAGGCGGCTCGGACGAGCTTCAGGTCATCCACGAGCTGGGAGGCCTTGAGCCTGTCTCCATCGCTCTTGGCAGCGATTTCATCATCCTGGGCGTCGGCAATCCGCTGATCCAGCACCGCCAGGTCCAGCTCGGTCATCGGGACCGCTTCCTCGGCCAGCACCGTGATCTTGGCCGGGCCGATTTCGGCAAAACCGCCGCGAATGAAATAACGATCGTCGCGGCCGTCGATTTGCACATCGATCATACCGGCGCGCAGCGTTGTGACCAAAGGCGCATGGCCCGCCATCACGCCCAGATAGCCTTCGGTCCCCGGCACCGTGACCATGTCGGCTTCGGTCGATAGTAGAAGCCGCTCCGGCGAAACCAGATCAAAGGCGATCTTGCTGGCCATCAGGCCGCCTTCGCGGTTTCGGCGGCCATCTTCTGGGCCTTGGCTGCAACTTCCTCGATCGCGCCGACCATATAAAAGGCCTGCTCGGGATACTGGTCGCATTCCCCGTCCACGATGGCCTTGAAGCTGCGGATGGTGTCGGCCAGTTCCACGAACTTGCCCGGCGAATTGGTGAACTGTTCGGCCACGAAGAAGGGCTGGGACAGGAAGCGCTGGATCTTGCGGGCGCGCGCCACGGTCAGCTTGTCCTCTTCGGACAGTTCATCCATGCCCAGAATGGCGATGATGTCCTTCAGCGCCTTGTACTGCTGCAGCACCGCCTGCACGCGGCGGGCGACATTGTAATGCTCTTCGCCGATCACCTGGGGATCGAGAATGCGCGAAGTGGAATCGAGCGGATCCACCGCCGGGAAGATGCCCAGCGAGGCGATATCGCGCGACAGAACGGTGGTAGCGTCCAGATGGGCAAACGAGGTCGCAGGCGCGGGGTCGGTCAGGTCGTCGGCTGGCACGTAAATCGCCTGAACCGAGGTGATCGAGCCCTTGTTGGTGGAGGTGATGCGCTCTTGCAGGTTGCCCATCTCGGTGGCGAGCGTCGGCTGATAGCCCACCGCCGAAGGAATGCGGCCTAGCAGCGCTGACACTTCCGAGCCGGCTTGCGTGAAGCGGAAGATGTTGTCGATGAACAGGAGCACGTCCTTGCCTTCCTGG
The DNA here is from genome assembly GCA_035512055.1 of Rhizomicrobium sp. Taxonomy (GTDB): domain Bacteria; phylum Pseudomonadota; class Alphaproteobacteria; order Micropepsales; family Micropepsaceae; genus Rhizomicrobium. The sequence goes on along the minus strand of DATKEP010000021.1, from coordinate 20,774 downwards.
TCACGGAAATATTCGGCTACTGAAAGGCCGGTCAGCGCCACGCGCGCGCGCGCGCCCGGCGGCTCGTTCATCTGGCCATAGACCAACGCGCATTTGGAGCCGGCGGCGGAGCCTGCCTTCTTGGGGTCGACGTTCACGTTGGACTCGATCATTTCGTGATAGAGGTCGTTGCCCTCGCGGGTGCGCTCGCCGACGCCTGCCAGCACCGAATAGCCGCCATAGGCCTTGGCGATGTTGTTGATCAGTTCCTGCATGGTCACGGTCTTGCCCACACCGGCGCCGCCGAACAGGCCGATCTTGCCGCCCTTGGTATAGGGGCAGAGCAGGTCGACCACCTTGATGCCGGTAACCAGCACTTCGGCCGTGCCCGCTTGTTCCGAGAAGGTCGGGGCTTCGCGGTGAATGTTGGCCATGTGCTCATTGCTGATGGGCCCAGCCTCGTCGATCGGCTCGCCGATCACGTTCATGATGCGCCCCAGGGTGGCGGGGCCGACCGGCACCCGGATGGGTCCGCCGGTGTCGACCACTGCCTGGCCGCGCACCAGGCCTTCGGTCGAATCCATGGCAATGGCGCGGACGGCATTCTCGCCAAGATGCTGTGCCACTTCGAACACCAAGCGCACGTCCTTGCCGGTCTTGGCGTCCTTGTTCTTGGTCTCGAGCGCATTGAGAATGGCGGGCAGTTCGCCTTCGAACTCCACGTCGACGACGGCGCCGATGATCTGGATGAGTTTGCCTTTGGCGTTGGCCATGATGGTCTCTCTTTCTGAAACACGAAGCGCGATCGCGAGGTTGCGCGACAATTAAAAACTAGACCGCGGCAGCGCCGGAGATGATCTCGATCAGCTCCTTGGTGATCTGCGCCTGGCGGGTACGGTTCATCTGGATGGTGAGGGCTTTGATCAGGTCGCCCGCATTGCGGGTGGCATTGTCCATCGCCGTCATCTGGGAGGCGAAGAAGCCGGCCTGGTTTTCAAGCAGCGCGGTCAGGAGCTGCACCGAGATATTCTGGGGCAGAAGCTCGTTGAGGATGCTCTCTTCATCGGGTTCGTAATCGTAGAAGGGTACGGCCGATTGGCCGGACGGGCCACCGCCGCTCTCGATCTGGGCCGGGATCAGTTGCAACACGCGCGGGCTCTGGGACACGACCGACTTGAAGGACGAATGAACCAGGGTGACGACGTCATATTCGCCGTTGGTATAGGCGTCCAGCACCTTCTGGGCGATGGGCTTCACCAGCGCGAAGGTGGGCGCCTTGATGCCGACCTCATAGGTTTCGATCAGCCGGTTGGCATAGGCCCGGCGCACACCATCGCGGGCCTTGCGGCCAATCGCGATAATCTTGACGTCCTTGCCCTGGGCGTTCAGCGCCGCAATCTTTTCGCGCGCGGCGCGCACGATGCTGGAGTTGAATCCCCCGGCCAGCCCGCGGTCGCTGGTTGCCACGATGACGAGATGGCGCTTGTCACTGCCGGTGCCCACCAGCAGCGGTGGCGCGGACGGACCCGAAACCCCGGCGGCCAGGTTGGCGATAACCTTCGCCATGCCGCGGGCGTAAGGGCGCGCCGCTTCTGCCGCCTGCTGGGCACGGCGCAGCTTCGCAGCCGCCACCATCTGCAGCGCCTTGGTGATCTTCTGCGTGGACTTCACGCTTCCGATCCGGGTTCGCATGTCCTTGACGGATGCCATGGGCGTCCAATCTTCCTTTTAAAAAGCCGGTCCCTTAGGCGAACGACCTGGACACTTCGTCCAACGCCTTCTTCAACATGGATTCCAGATCGGGCGTCAGCGCTTTTTCCTTACGGACCCCTTCGAGGAATTGCGGATAGGAGGCTTTGAGCCTGGAGAGCAGGGCCTCCTGGAACGCCGGGACCTTGGCCGTCGGGAAGGGGTCGAGATAGCCGCGCGTGCCGGCATAGATCACCGCGACCTGTTCTTCCACCGCAAACGGCTTGTATTGCGGCTGCTTGAGCAGCTCGGTCAGGCGCTCGCCGCGTGCCAGCATTTTCTGGGTGGAGGCATCAAGGTCGGAGCCGAATTTGGCGAAGGCCGCCATCTCTCTGTACTGAGCAAGCTCGCCCTTGATGGGACCGGCAACGGTCTTCATCGCCTTGATCTGGGCACTCGAACCCACGCGTGATACCGAGATGCCGACATTCACCGCGGGACGAATGCCCTGATAGAAGAGGTCGGTCTCCAGGAAGATCTGGCCGTCGGTGATCGAGATCACGTTGGTCGGGATGTAGGCCGAGACGTCATTGGCCTGGGTTTCGATGATGGGAAGCGCAGTCAGCGAGCCCGCACCATTGTCTTCGTTGAGCTTGGCGGCCCGCTCCAAGAGGCGGGAATGCAGATAGAACACGTCGCCCGGATAGGCTTCACGGCCCGGCGGACGGCGCAGCAAGAGCGACATCTGGCGATAGGCGACGGCCTGCTTGGAAAGATCATCGTAGATGATCAGGGCGTGCATACCATTGTCGCGGAACCACTCGCCCATGGCGCAGCCGGCAAACGGTGCCAGGAACTGAAGCGGCGCCGGCTCGGATGCGGTGGCGGCGACCACGATGGTGTAGTCGAGCGCGCCCGCATCGGCCAGCGTCTTGACGATCTGCGCCACGGTTGAACGCTTCTGGCCGATAGCGACATAGATGCAATAGAGCTTGACCTTCTCGTCGGTGCCGGCGTTGACGGCCTTCTGGTTGATGATCGTATCGATCGCCACCGCGGTCTTGCCGGTCTGGCGGTCGCCGATGATCAGTTCGCGCTGGCCGCGACCGATCGGGATCAGCGTGTCGATGGCCTTCAGCCCGGTCTGCACCGGTTCGTGCACCGATTTGCGCGGAATGATGCCAGGCGCCTTCACGTCCACGCGCCGCCTCTCCGCCACATTGGTCAGGTCGCCTTTGCCGTCGATGGGATTGCCCAGCGGATCAACGACGCGGCCGAGCAGGCCTTTGCCCACGGGCACTTCCACGATCGCGCCGGTGCGCTTGACGACATCGCCTTCCTTGATGGTGGAGTCGTTGCCGAAAATCACCACACCGACATTGTCGGTCTCGAGATTAAGCGCCATGCCCTTGATGCCGCCGGGAAACTCGACCATCTCGCCGGCCTGGACATTGTCGAGGCCATGCACGCGGGCGATGCCGTCGCCCACGGAAAGCACTTCGCCAACTTCGCTGACCTGCGCTTCGGCGCCGAAATTCCGGATCTCGCGCTTGAGGATAGCGGAGATTTCGGCGGGTTGGATATCCATCGTTACAGTTCCTTTCCTACTGACCCTTCATGGCCTGACGCAGGCCATCCAGCTTGGTGCGAAGGGAAGAATCGATCATGCGCGAACCGACCTTGACGACGAGACCGCCGAGCAAGGTTGGATCGACTTTGGAATTAAGGCGGGGCTCCTTGCCCAGCCGGGCCTTGAGAACGGATTTGAGTTCGGCGATCTCCGCGTCGCTCAAGCTGCGCGCAGCGGTGACTTCCGCCTCAGTCTCTCCGCGCGAGGCAGCGATCAGATGCTCATACGCCTGGATGATTTGGGTCAGGACCGGCAGGCGGCGCTTCTGGGCAAGCAGCAGCACGAATTTCGCGGTCAGCGCATTGGCACCCATCTTGTCCAGGACAGCCTTGAGCGCCTTGGCCTGGTCTTCTGCACTGAAGACCGGCGAACGCACCAAACGCCGCAAATCGGCGCTTGTCTCCATGGCCCGGCGCAGGCTCGCCAGATCGGCGCTCACCTGGTCCACCGAACCCGTATCCTGGGCCAGTTCAAACAGGGCGTGGGCGTAACGCTTTGCCACTCCGCCTTCGGCCGAATCCTTTGCCACTCGTGATCCTCATTTGCGGCCCCTGCGGCGCGAGCACACGCCAATCCGCCGGCTGATTGTTGACTAAGCTATTGAATTAGCTATTGTTTTATGCGCTGACGCGAGTCGCCCCGCAAGCGCGGGTGCCAGTTAGCATGGGGGATAACGGCTACGCAATAATGACCCCCGCGCCAAGTGTCACACGGGGTTCCCGTCTCAGATCAGCCGCAGAAAACGGGACAGCCTGAGTTGTCCGAACCAGTTCGCCGGAGAGCGGGCATTCAGGAAGTCATAGGAGCCCAGCATCACGTCGGCACGTGCCATCAGATTTTCTGCCGGCACGTAACCGACCCCGCCTTCGGCTTGTGGCACGCGGCTGTCCAGGGAGTTGTCGCGATTGTCGCCCATGGCGAAAATCGCGTTGGCGGGCACACGGTAAACCTGCGTGTCGTCCAGCGGACCGTACCATCCGGCCTTAAAGATCGTGTGGCGCACGCCGCCCGGCAAAGTTTCCATGAACTTGCCGATCTCTTTCAACTGGCCGCGGGAATCTTCCACTTTGCCGGTTCCGGCAGTTTCAAGCGGCAATTGCCGGCCGTTGATCACCAGGCGCCCATGCACCATCTGGATGCGATCGCCGGGAAGGCCGATGACCCGCTTTATCAGGATGGTGCCGGTGTCACCGGGCTTGCGGAAAATCACGATATCGCCGCGCGCCGGCATTCTTCCGAACAGGCGAGTGGCGGAGGCGGGACCCAGGCCATAGGGCAGGGACCAGCGGCTGTAGCCATAGGCAAATTTGCTTCCCAGAAGCGCGTCGCCGATCTGCAGTGTCGGCTCCATGGAGCCTGACGGAATATAGAAAGGCTGGGCGACGGCCGTGGTGGCACAGACCGTGAGCAGGATGGCGGCCAGGGGCTCCATCAGCCAGTTGACCAGGCGGCGGACGAAAGAAGGATTGCGCATGGCGCCATTGTCGGGCCGGCTGGCGGGCGCTGACAAGGGCTTTGCGTTTTAATCCTTGACCGGTCCTTGACCTTGCAGGCCCAAAGGCCGATATGCCCGCGAATGATCGAGATTTCACAGGAATTCGGTTTTGACGCGGCCCATTATCTGGGCAATGGCACGCCGGAAAACCGCCGCCTGCACGGCCATTCCTTTTATGCGGAGGTCACCTTGCGTGGCGAACCCAATCAGGCGACCGGGTTCCTGCGCGATTTCGGCGAGGTGGACCGGGCGCTCAAGGCCATTCGTGAAACCCTCGACCACCGGCTGTTGAATGAGATCGAGGGATTGGGTCTGCCGACGCTGGAGAACCTTGCCAAGTATATATACGTGCGCGCCAAGGAGGCGCTGCCGGAAGTGGCGCGGGTGAAACTGCGCCGACCGTCCTACGGCCAGACTTGTGTCTATGAAGAGCGACGTGATGGCTAAAAAAAGGTTGCAACTTGGACGCCCGGTCGCGTTTCCGGCCTCACCGGAACAGGCAACGCTCGATGCCGTGCCCAATCCGCACCGGGACAGCGATTATGTGGTGCGCTTCACCGCACCGGAGTTTACCACGCTCTGCCCGATCACGGGTCAGCCTGATTTCGCGCATTTTGTGATCGATTACGTTCCCGCCGGAGCCATCGTCGAATCCAAATCGCTGAAGTTGTTCCTGGCGAGCTTCCGCAACGTCGGCGGCTTCCATGAAGACTGCACATTAAAAATCGGAAAGCGAATCAAGGCGGCGATCAAGCCCAAATTCATCCGGGTGGCCGGTTATTGGTACCCGCGCGGTGGCATGCCCATCGATGTGTTCTGGCAGTCAGGCAAGTTGCCGCCGGACGTGTGGCTGCCAGACACGGCTGTTTCTTCCTACAGGGGCAGAGGCTAAGTGGGTCCCCGCCTTCGTGGAGACGCCAGCATTTCCAATTCGCTTCGCTCACAAGAAAAGCCAGGCGGTCCCGGCGTACAAAGCCATCGCGGACGCGGCCGATCCCCTGCACAATCTCAGATTGTCTGTCCCTTTGGCGCCGCAACTATTGTGTTAGCGTAACAAGCAGAGCCGGGGACACCCGGCTGAGTCGTGTCCGGGGGGACAATGTCGCAACACGATTTATATCTGCTTGCCATCGCCGTTGCTGTCATTCTGGCGGTGGTGGTCGCAATTGCGCGCGCGCGCGTACATCCGTTTCCAGCCCTGGTCGTGGGCGCGCTGGTGCTGGGCCTGTGGGCCGGCGCGCCAGCCGACCAGGTCCTGAAGAGCTTTCGCGTCGGTTTTGGCGACACGCTGGCCAATGTCGGCGTTCTCTTGGCGCTGGGTGCCATGTTCGGACAGATGCTCGCCAGTTCAGGGGGCGCCGAGCGGGTCTCCAACGCGCTTCTGAGCGTGGGTGGAACGCGGATGGTGCCCTGGACCATGTGTGCCGTGGCCATGATCCTGGGGCTGCCGCTGTTCTTCGAGGCTGGTGTGGTGCTGATGATGCCCATCATCCTGAATGTCGGCGCGCGCATCGCCAAGGATCCCGGCGGGCTCAAAGGCAACGCCTATCTGCTGGCGGGCCTGCCGGTTTTCGCTGGCCTCTCGGTGCTGCATGCATTGGTGCCGCCACATCCGGGCCCGATGGTGGCGATCGATGCCATGAAAGCGGATTTGGGTGTGACCTTGATCCTTGGCCTGTTGATGTCCATTCCGATCGCGGTCGTGGCGGGGCCGCTTTACAGCTACTGGATTGCGCCGCGCGCGTCCTCTTCGCCGCCCGCAGATCTGGCGGAGCGCCTGACCCACCGCGACGACAAGTATCGCCCCCCCGGCATCGCCGTCACCATCCTCACCATTCTGTTTCCCATATTCCTGATGCTGGCCAAGGCGGCAGCCGATCTCTTGCTGCCCCTTCAGCAGCCGGCGCGGATGGTGTCCGACTTCATCGGCAACCCAATGGTGGCGTTGCTGCTGGCGGTGATCCTTTCTGCATTCACCTTCGGCTTCGGCATTGGCAAGGACACGCGCACTGTCGGGCGTCTACTTGGCGATGCGTTGCCACCAATTTCCTCCATAATGCTGATCATCGGCGCCGGCGGCGCCCTGAAACAGATGCTGATAGACGTCGGCCTAGGCGCGGTGATCGCGCACGCTTCACAGCTGGTCAACCTGTCTCCACTGCTGCTGGCATGGTTCACCGCCGTTATCCTGCGGCTCGCCACCGGTTCGGCAACGGTCGCCATTGTCACCGCATCCGGACTTATGGCGGCCACCGTGACCACCAATCCCAGCTTGAGCCCGGCGCTGATGGCGCTGTCCATCGGCTCGGGTTCGCTGTTCTTCTCCCACATCAATGATGCGGGCTTTTGGCTGGTAAAAGAGTATATGGGCATGAGCCTGCCCAATGTGTTCAAAACCTGGTCGGTCCTGGAGACCATCATTTCGGTGATGGGGCTTTTTATTTGCCTGGGGTTATCCTTGTTAATTTAGCGCCTGTGGCCGCAGGTCGCGCTCCATGGACTTATTTAAGCGGACAGACTTTCATCAATGTATCGCGCTGGGCCGCCAGATCGCCGAAAGTGAAAGTGTCGTCGCCGCTTTTGCCGCCGCCACCCAGGAAATGCGCGATCACGCGATGGGCCGTGGCCAGTGCGCGCTGGACCTTGACGGTGTCATAGACGGTCACGACATCGGTATTGTCGTCGCCAAAGGCATCGGCATTGAGAATGACGGGATTTGTGGAATCGATGGTCAGGGTTACCTGGCTTGGTCCTTCGGGGAGCAGGGCGCGATGGGGCATGAACATGACCCTGAAGCCGTTCTCGGTATCGCAATAAAGTTCCATGCGGGCAGGACCTTTGTCGGCATCGGACCAGGCCTCCATCAGTACCCGGTCCATGAACCGATCGGGCTGGTGCGAAATCACCCAGTCCTGATGTGCGGGCGCGGCCTGGGCCGCGCTGCACAGCAATATCAATCCGGCAAAGGCAGCTCGTGTCATTGGGCCCTTGTAGCGCGAGGGCTGGCGTGCGGATAGTCTTGCCGTGCGGCGGGGAGATCATCATGGAGAACAAACCTTCTCATTTACGGCGCCGCAGTTTTCTCAAGCTCGCGGGCGCAGCGCCCGCAGCTGCGATCACGCCGGCCTGGGCGGCGTCCGGCGATGTGTCGCTGCTGGATCAATCGGGCGCCGGACCGGTGTCGTTGGCGGGCAGAAAATTGGGCGCGGCGCTCAAGGCGCACAGCGCAGAGTTGCACGTCATCCAGGACGTCAAAAACGCCAAAGGCCTTCTGATCGTCGTTGCCACGCCACGCTCACCCCTGGTGGCGAATTTTGCGGCTGCCCCCGCGGATTGGGGCTCGCCGGACTCGCTCAGGCTGGTGCCGGGAAAAGTTGAGGATCATCCGGCGCTGCTGGTTTCGGCCATGGATGTGCGCGGCTTTGTCTACGGCCTGCACGAACTTGCGGAACGGGTAGAGTTCGGCGGGCCGGTGGCGCTGCATCTTGATGAGCACATCCAGGAAAGTTCGCCCAACCAGGTGCGCAGCGTGGCGCGCCCGTTCCTGAGCGAGATCGAGGACAAGGCCTGGTTCTACGACCGTGAGGGTTGGCGCGCCTATCTCGACATGCTGGTGGCGGCACGGTTCAACCGGTTCAATTTTGCGCTGGGTTTCGGCTATGATTTTCCCAAAGGCGTCACGGGCGACTATCTGCATTTCCCCTATCCCTATCTGGTCGAGGTGCCGGGTTATAAGGTCACGATCACGCCGGCGCTGCAGCCGGGCGAGCGCAAGAAAAATCTCGAAACCTTGAAGTTCATCGCGCGCGAAACAGGCGCGCGCGGACTGGATTTCCAGCTTGGGCTTTGGACCCATGCCTGGGCCTGGACCGATAGTCCCCATTCCGACCATGTGATTGGCGGCTTGAACGATGCGCAGGGAAAGGCGGACTGGAAGAAAGGCGCTGCCTACAGCCGCGACGCGCTGGCCGTCCTGCTCAAGGAATGTCCCGAGATCACTGGAATCACGCTGCGCGTTCATGGCGAGAGCGGCGTGCCAGAAGGAACTTACGATTTCTGGCAGACGCTGTTCGAGGCGATTGCCGGCGCGGGCCGCAAAATCGAGATCGAGATGCATGCCAAGGGCATCAACCAGATCATGATCGACATGGCGGTGAGGACCGGCCAGCCGGTGAAGGTCGGGCCCAAATTCTCCGCCGAGCACCAGAGCCTGGGCTATCACCAAGCCGACATCCGCGAGCTGGAAATCCCCACGCCCGGACGCATGGAGCAGGGCGTGTTCAATGTTTCCAACGGTGAACGGCGCTTCACCCGCTACGGTTATGCCGATCTTTATCAGGAGGGCCGCAGCCACGGCATTCTCTATCGGCTGTGGCCGGGCACGCAGAAGCACCTGTTGTCTGCCGACCCGGCCTGGGCATCCGCGCTGGGACGGGCGGCAAATTTCTGCGGCGCGTCTGGCGTGGAGATTTGCGAGCCCCTGACCTTCAAGGGACGCGAGGGTTCGGGCCATCCGGGTGGCCGCAACGCTTATCTTGGCGCCGACGAGGCGAAAGACTGGCGCAAATTCGTAGAGAGTTACCGGCTGTGGGGTCGGCTCATCTACAATCCGGACGCCACGCCCGAAAGCTGGCGAATGAGCCTGAAGCGCAAATTCGGCGATCGGGCCGATCAGGCCGAGCGCGCGCTTGCCGCCGCCAGCCGGGTGCTGCCGCTTCTGACCAGCGCGCATCTGCCTTCGGCCTCGAACCATGCGCTATGGTACGAGATGTACACCAACCAGCCGATCGTCAGTGACAAGGGCTTTGTGCCTTACACCGACACGCCCAGCCCCCGCGTTTTCACCAATGTCAGTCCGCTTGACCCGCAGCTTTTTGCCAGCATCCGTGAGCATGCGGATGATCTGTTGGCCGGCCGCGCCAATGCCAAATACCAGCCGACAGAGGTTGCCGACTGGCTGGACCGGTTGGCGGGCGAGGCAGAAGCGGCGTTGACCGCACTGGGCGCGCCGAAGGATGGGCAAGCGCGCGGTTTGGTGGAAGACGTCGCAATCCAGGCCGCAATCGCCCGCTTCTTTGCCGCGAAGTTGCGTGCCGGCGTCCGTTTCACGCTATGGCAGAAGGCCAAGAGCCGCGACGATGGCGCGCGTGCAATCGAAAGCTATCAACAGGCGCGCGAGGTCTGGGCAAAAATGGCGGAACGCGCCAAGACCGTTTATGCCGCCGATGTTTCCTATGGCGAGATTCCGCAGCGCCGGGGCCATTGGGCCGACCGGCTCGCTTCTATCGATTCCGATCTGGCAGCGATGAAGGCGGCCATCGCGGCCGAGCCTGGTTCTGAAAGCGCCGATCCGCCTCCACCACTGCCGCGGCTGACGACCCGGGCGCACCATATTGCGCCGGAGCGCTTTGCGCCGGGCGCGGATCTGCCCGTCGTGCTGAATGGCGTGGGCGATGCAACGGCGCGGCTATTCTATCGCCACGTCAATCATGGCGAACGCTGGCAATCCATGGCCATGTCGCAGGAGGGTGACACGTTCCGTGCCGCCATTCCCGCCGTCTACACGAATTCGCCCTATCCGCTGCAATATTATTTTGTGCTGGAGAAGGGCGTGCAGGTCGCGCTTTATCCGGGCTTCAATGCCACCTTGTCGAACCAGCCCTATTTCGCAGTGTGGAAACGCGGTTAGCTGGCCGCCAATTTCTTCAGTACCGGCAGAAGTGGCCTTTCGGCCTTGGCATAGTCCTTCCACGCCGTGCCTTTGGCAATCAGCGCGGGCGCGGTGCGCACCGTGAAGCGGTTTGGATCAAGGCCCTTCTTCACTGCGCTCCATTCCAGCGGCATGGAGACCGTAGCGCCGTCGCGCGCGCGGGGAGAGAGAGGCGCCACTGCTGTGGACATGCGGTCGTTGCGCAGATAGTCGAGAAAGATCTTACCCGTGCGCTTGGCCTTGGACATGTTGATCAAATATTTGTCCGGGCTGTCGGCCGCCATCCGGGCGCAAATTTCGCGCGCAATGGATTTTGCTTCCGGCCAACCAATGGTCTTGCCGGCGTCGAAGGGCGTCACCACATGGATGCCTTTGCCGCCGGTGGTCTTGACGAACGGTACCAGGCCGAGATCATCCAGCCGTTCTTTCAATTCCTTTGCCGCCGCTACGACATCATCGAAATCCAGTCCGGGCGAGGGATCGAGATCGAATACGAAGCGCCCTGGCACATCCGGTTTGCCGGGCGCGCAATTCCAGGGATGCAGTTCGAGGCCACCGGCCTGGGCGAGGGCGGCCAGCGCCTCGATGCAATCGATTTGCAGATAAGGGTTCCTGTCGCCTGACACTTTCACCTGGGTGAACAGATTGGACTGGCCGGGACCGGCATGGCGTTGGAAAAAGCGCTCCTTGGCTGTGATCCCGTCGGGGGCGCGGACCAGCGAGCAGGGCCGGCCCTTGATGTGGGGCAGCATCCACTCGCCGACGGCTTCGAAATATTGCGCAAGATCAAGCTTGGTCACCGGCTTGCGGTCACCCGCATTTGGCCACAACGCCTTGTCGGGATGGGTGATGGGGACGTTCATCACCATGCTTTCCAACTTGCCCTTTTTCGCCCCGGGCTCGGCCAATGTCTTGCGCATTTTCGGTGTCTCTGCTTGCACATACTTTGCAGGCTTGTCGGCACGCAGACCCTTGAAGGCAGCCTGGCGCACCATGCCGTCGCTAGTCCAGCCGGCAAATTCGATTTCCGCTACCAGCTCCGGCTTGAGCCAATGGACGCCGCTCTCCTGCTTGGGCGCGTTCTTGCCCGCGAATGACGACTTTTCTGCCGCCATTTCCTTCAGGCGCGGCGTCAGCTGTTTTAATTTGTTGGCGGAATAGCCGGTGCCGACCCTGCCGACGTAGACCAAGTGACCGTCGCGATTGACGCCGGCGAGCAGGGATCGAAATTTGCCGTCGGTAGTGCTCCAACCGCCAATTACCACCTCATGCCCGGCGCGGCATTTGGACTTGGTCCAGCTATCGCCACGGCCTGCGGTGTAAGGTGCATCCAGCCGCTTGGAGACAATGCCTTCCAGATTCATCCGACAGGCCGATTGCAGCACGGCTTCGCCGCCGCTGGAGAAATGCTCGACAAAGCGCAGATGAGGCTCTTTCCTTATGGTCTTCAGCAATTCGGCCAGGCGCGGTTTCCGGGCAGAAAGGGGCAGGGGGCGCAAGTCTTCGCCACCCGCGGCCAAAAGATCGAAGGCAAAGAAGATCAGCGATTCTGATTTTCCTTCGGACAGCGCGGCCTGCAGCGCGGCGAAATCCGGCGCGCCATTATGGTCCAGGGCGCAGACCTCGCCGTCCAGAATGCAATCGGGAAGCTTCACCGCCGCCCTGGCGATGGCGGAGAACTTCGGCGTCCAGTTCAGTCCCTTCCGCGTCAGCAGCCTTGCCTTGCCTTTTTCGACGTGCAACTGCATGCGATAGCCGTCAAACTTGACTTCGTGCACCCAGCCTGGACCGGAAGGCGGCTGCTCCACCAGCTGCGCGAGCTGGGGTTCGAAGAAGTGAGGTAATTTTGAAATTCTTTTCGCTTTAGCGGCAGGTTCGAGCTCGATTTCATTATCACCCTTGTGGCCCTTCCGGCCGCTCGCTTTGGCTCGCGGCGTTCGCCGCTCTCGCTGATCCACTGGATCTGCTCGTTCGCTACGCGAACCGCGGCTCACCCAGATAGCATTCGCGCGGAATGCCTTGGCACGGATGAAGGGCTTGGGGTCTTTGCCGGTGCCTGCTTCGATTGCCTCCATGGCACGGCCTGACGCGACCGAATGATCCTTGTTCAGGATGGCGTCGGCATTCTTGTCGCGCGCGAATTTGTCCCGGTGCTTGATCAGAAGCCAGTTGGTGCGCTTGCCGCCAAATTTGTCGCTCTTCATTCGTACCAGAACCCAGCCGCCATGCAGTTTCTCGCCGTCCAGCGTGAATTTGAGATCGCCTTTGGCCAGCATCTTCCCGGCGTCGCCTTCCGGCTCCCAGGTGCCGCGGTCCCACAGCATGACCGTTCCGCCGCCATACTGGCCCTTCGGAATGGTGCCTTCGAAATCGCCATAGTCCAGGGGATGGTCTTCCACCTCCACGGCCAGCCTCTTGTCGGCGGGGTCGAGCGAAGGCCCGCGGGTTACCGCCCAGCTCTTGAACGTGCCTCCCCATTCCAGGCGGAAATCGTAATGCAGACGCGTGGCCGCGTGCTTCTGGATCACAAAGCGCAGCTTCTTTCCCGCCGCCACAGTGCGTCGGCCGCTGGGTTCCGCCGTCACCGAAAAGTCGCGCATCGACCGGTATTTGGCGAGTTTTTCCGCCGGCGAGCCTCTTGGCTTGCCGGCAGATGGGGCGGATTTTTTCGCGGTCGTTTTGCGACTAACCATCAAGCTATCCCTCCCGGAAACATAGTTCCTTCGGGCGCGTTTCCGTTCCAGCTATTTCAGGGAAAAATTCCAATGGCCGCAAAAAAGACAGCAAGAACGAAGACATCTGTCAGCCGCAAGGCCTCCGGCCACCGCGCCGCCCTGGTGCGTGGCCATCACAGGCCGGCAAATTCCAACGAGCCACACCTGTCGAGCCGTCCCATTTGGCAGGGCAATCTCAAGCTGTCGCTGGTCTCTTGTCCCGTGGCGCTTTATGGCGCAACAGATCGTTCAAGCGATGTGTCATTCCACCTTTTGAATCCCGAGACCAACAACCGCATCCGCATGATCCCCACCGATCCGGATACGGGACCGGTGCAGCGTTCGGACCTGGTGAAGGGCTATGAGATTTCGAAGAACCACTATGTCGTACTCAGCAACGAGGAACTGGGAGCGGTCCGGCTCGAGACCACCAAGAATATCGAGATCGAACGGTTCGTGGATGCAAACGACATCGACAGGCTTTACTGGAACGTGCCCTACTATCTCTTGCCTGGAGAAAAAGCCGGTATGGAAGCCTATAGCGTGATCCGCGAGGCACTCGCCGAAACCGGGCGCATCGCGTTGGGCCGTGTTGTGATGCATGGTCGCGAACGGCTGGTTGCGCTGGAACCCCGCGACAAAGGGATCATCGCTTACACCTTGCGGATGGGTGACGAAGTCGTGCAGCCCGACGATGCGTTCGAGGATATTCCGGCCGCGCATCCGCCCAAGCAGATGGTGGAGATTGCCCGCAAGATCATCGAGCAGCAGAAAGGGCCCTTCCAGCCTGAAGAATTCCAAGACCGTTACGAAAATGCGTTACGCGACCTGATACGCCGCAAGGAAAAGGGTGAAAAGCTCGTTACGGCCGAGCCCGTGGAAGAAGACAATGTCATCGACCTGATGCAGGCCTTGAAGAAAAGCCTCAAGGTCAGGAGCTCCGGGCACACGGCAGCGAAACGCAAGGCTCGCTGACCTTCAGGGACCCATGCCCGCGGCGGATTTAACGTCGCTGACAAGCTGATCGGTGCAGTCGGTCGGCTTGTTTTCGTTGCAGCTTTCCACGCTTTGGCCAAGCGAATCGCCATTGCGCCTGAAGGCGACGGTGAAGGTCCAGATCGTGCCGGACATTTTGTGCTCGACGGTGACCTTGTCCGGAATCGTGACGACCAGGGTACCGGGCATGTTTCTTGTCTGGAGAACAAAAGGCGGTTGGGTGAGCGCGGCCGCGATGGCATCGTTCAGCCGCTGCACTTCGCAGGCCTCGAAGTAGACCGACATGGGCCGGGCCTGGGCGAATGCCGCATCAGGCCCGAAAAGCAGGGTTGCGGCGACGACAAGATGAGAGCTGCGGGACATTGAATGGGTGGGGGAATCGGCATTGGTGCGGGCTCAGCTTTGGGCGGTTCAAAGTCTCCTGTCCAGCGACGGTTTTTTCATGAACCACGGTTAAAGAAGCCACCCGCCAAGCCCATCACGATGGGCTTAAAGCCTTTAGCCCTTGCCGCCTGAAAGACCGGCTATAGTGTCGGCGCATGCTGCTAGAATTCCCGTCTCCTGACAAAAGATCAGGTTGACATTTCTGCGTTTGTGGTCGCGCGGTTTCGAGGTCACGCGAACCGTGGTGCTCAAGGCCACCAGCATCACCGGGCGCATCGCTCCGGACATCCTTAATGCTGCACCGGACATCAAGGCCGTGTATCTCGGACTTCCGGCGGAGGCCTATATTGCCGCGAATCTGGCCGCGATTTCGGGCCCGGCGGACCTCAAAATCTTCGAGGCAGTACGGCACGGGCGATTGCTCGCGAAATTGGGACGCAAGATTCCTCAGGGCAGTACGGCTGGCGAGCTGGCCGCCATCGCCTGGATGGTGGAACATAACAATCAGCAACAGGCGAGGGCGGCTGGAGGTCCGCGCGTGTTGCTGCTCGATTTCGAGATGCTGCTGGTGGACCTGGAAGGCAATCTGGCCCAGGTGCTGCGGCACTTCGATCTGCCGCCGATTGCCGATCGCCTCGTGAAAAGCCCCGTCCTGACCCGCTATTCCAAGGCGCCAGAGCAACTGGCGTTCTCGCCCGTCGCGCGAGCCGAGCGGATAAATCAGACTCGTGCGCGGTTTGCGGCGAAAATCGAAAAGGGTCTTGCGCTGATCAACGCGTTGCAACCGCGTTAATCCTTGCCCCAATTCTTGAGTAACGGAGCCAGCATTGGGGTCAAGCGCCTGAGCTCGGTGCGATGGGATTGAGACAGGTCTGCCAGCTTGCGGCTGGCAATGGCTGTCAACGTCAGCTCGACCTTTCGACGATCCTTGCTGCCGGTCTGGCGCAATACGAGCTCCGACTCGACAAGGCGATCGGCCAGGCCCACCGCGCTGTTGGGCTTTATTGCAAGCCGCACAGCGAGCTCTCCCACCGTCAAACGACCGCCCGAACCCTTTATCGCCAGCAGCGCCTGATGTTGCTGCGGCGACAGGCTGGCTCGACGCGCGGCATCCTCGCTGAAGGCCAGGAATTGGCGCAGCAGGTAGCGGAATTCCGCGAGGTTCCGATAGTCCGTATCCGTCAATGGCTTACGTGTCAGGGACAAGCAGGGACTTTCCGGACGACGCGTTGGAATATATCGTACTACGATATATGTCGCCTTCCGCGAAGGAGCCCTTATGTCTAAACCCCAAATTGGCGTATTCCAAGATCATCCGGGCGACTTCACGGCCGGTTCGCGCCTGTTGCTGACACTGGCCGCCCCCTACACGAACATGCACCCGGCTGGTATGCACTGATGCTTCAAGCGGGATCCAACTGGGGACGGATATGAGGATTGTGATAGCGGCAGCGGCGTGCGTCGCGCTCAGCTGCGCCATGCTGACGGGGCTTTCGGCGCAGACGCCAGCGCCCCAGCAGGCCGATGTCGCCAACAATCCTTTCGCCAGTCGTCCCGAGGCCGTGGCCCAGGGTGCGGCCTTGTTCGATCATACCTGTTCCGGCTGTCACGGTGCGGGCGCCACGGGCGGTCGCGGGCCCGCGCTGGCTAATGGCGTTTTCCAGCACGGCGGCGGCGACAATGAGGTCTTTGCCACCATCAAGGGCGGCGTACCCGGCACGCAAATGCCGTCCTTCTCTGCTTTGCCATCCGACGATGTCTGGCGGCTGGTCACTTACATCAAAAGCCTGTCAGGGCAGCTGGGCGGACCTGGCACGATCTCGGGAGACGCAAAGGCGGGCGAGCAGGTCTTTTTCGGCAAGGGCGGCTGCACGGCCTGTCATGAAGTTGACGGGCGCGGAGCCGATCTCGCCAGCGATCTTTCTGCGGAAGGTCTCAAGCCGGCCGGCGCGATCAAGATCGGCGTGACGCACCAGATCCGCCGTGGCCGCGGACCGGTGCCGCATTTTGTCGATGTGGTCGCGGCTGACGGCAAATCCGTGCATGGGCTGGTACGCAATGAAGATGCTTTCTACCTCCAGCTGGAATCCACCGGCGGCCACTGGTTCCTTTTCGACAAGAAGGATGTGAAAAAAGTGACGCCGGCCGGCAATGCCTGGCCTGGCGATGTCGAGACCCGGTTTTCGCCCGCCGAAATCGACAATGTGGTGGCCTATCTGGCCGGGCACAAGAAGCGCGACCTGGCCGCGACGGCGAAAACGAATCCGGCTCCTGTTCTTTCCTATCCCGGGATCGTTCATCCCAAGCCGGGCGACTGGACCACCTATTGGGGGGATTATCAGGGCACTCATTTCAGCAACCTGGACCAGATCACCGCTGCCAATGTGAACCAACTGCAAGTCAAATGGATCGCGCCCCTGACCGGCACCTATACGACCGAGTCCACGCCGCTGGTCGTGGACGGTATCATGTATGTTGCGGGCGGTTCGGGCGATGTCTTCGCGTATGACGCGCGCACAGGGCTTGAGATATGGGCCTTTCACCGCAAGCAGGACATCAAGAATCCCTATCAGAACAATCCCAACAACAAGGGCGTCGCCGTCCTGGATGGCCGCGTGTTCGTCGGCACCCTGGATGATCTTCTGATTGCGATCGATGCCCATACCGGCCGTGAATTGTGGGAGACTCGCACCGACGACACGCTGTCGGGCTATCAATTGACCGGCGCGCCGCTGGCGGTGGACGGCAAGATCATCATGGGCATGTCGGGTGGTGAGCTTGGCGTGCGAGGGTATCTAGACGCCTATGATCCGGTGACCGGCAAGCGGCTGTGGCGCACCTATACGATTCCGGGGCCAGGCGAGGAAGGCAACGAGAGCTGGGCAGGCGACAGCTGGAAAACCGGCGGCGCACCAACTTGGCTGACCGGCAGCTATGATGCGGACCAGCATCTATTGATATGGGGCACAGGCAATCCCGCACCCGATTACAATGCCGAAAACCGCAAGGGCGACAATCTCTACAG
Organism: Rhizomicrobium sp.; assembly: GCA_035512055.1. Taxonomy (GTDB): domain Bacteria; phylum Pseudomonadota; class Alphaproteobacteria; order Micropepsales; family Micropepsaceae; genus Rhizomicrobium. The sequence continues at coordinate 3,152 of DATKEP010000021.1, read as the reverse complement.
CGACAGTGTGCTGGCGATCGATCCCAACACCGGCGCGATCAAATGGCACTACCAGTTCACGCCCAATGACGATCATGACTGGGATTCGACCGAGGATTATGTGCTCACCGATCTGGTTGTGGACGGCAAGCCGCGCAAGGTGATCCTGCATGCCGACCGCAATGGCTATTTCTATGTGCTGGACGCAAGCAATGGCCATTTGCTGCGGGCCAAGCCGTTTGTGCGCACCAACTGGAACAGTGGCTTCGACAGCAAGGGCCGGCCGATGGTCAATCCTGCGACGGTGGCCACGCGTGATGGCGTGGTCGTGTTCCCGGCGGTGGGCGGCACCAATTTCCAGGCGCCCAGCTATGACGCCAAGAACGGGCTATTCATTCTGGAATATGTCTCTTCGCAAGGCTTTGCCCAAAGCGCGCCGGTGACCTACGAGAAGGGCAAGCAGTTCCTGGGTCGCGGCGTCGGCAGTGGGCCTGTGTCGGCTGAGTCGGACCAGGGTATCGAGGCGATCGACGCCAAGACCGGCAACATTGTCTGGAAATTTCCCATGGCGCGTGTCGGCCTGTCGTCCGGACTGATCGGCACGGCGGGCAGCTTTGTCTTCGCCGCCAGCGCCGAAGGACAGCTCCTGGCGCTGGATGAGAAAACCGGAAAGCCGCTTTGGCATCTGCGTGTCAACGGGCCGGTCAACTCTTCACCGATGGCCTATATGGCAGGAGGCAAGGAGTTCATCGCTGTCACAGCGGCGACTCATGTGCTGACCTTTGGGCTGCCGGATTGATATCTGACTCTGGAAAAGGTTTAGCCGGCATGGCGCCCGCAGCCAGGAGTTGAGGCACAAGGTTCGAACTATCCACGATTGGATTCTATCAAAATCTAATTGCGCTTTAGACCCTGGCTCGGCCCGGACGTGGCTCTCGGCCACCCGGCGCGAAAGCGTACCCAAGAACACCCCTCAACAACCGGGTCCGCCCGGTTAACTCTAAAATTCTCAATGCCCATCATTTAGGCTGGAACTTTCGACCGGCCTCGGCGTTGGCCTTCTGAGTTGCAGGGTTCCATTGGCCTTGGGGGGCTTGATCTGGCGCCGAGTTTCCAAAGCGGAACAATGGCTTTGGTACGAGCGGCGGCTGGTGTCCCCCATCGCCAATTTGATATTGAAGGGGCATTGATAATGAAGGGGCATCATGAGACGCGAACGCATTGCACCTGACAGCATTGGCCAGGCGGTAAAGGCTGCTACCTCAATTCCAAAGCTGAATGGCCACGCCGAATCCGATGCCTTGGCCCCACTTGCGCTCGAACAGCTTTTGGCCGCCCTCCAGGCTGTGCAGGCGGGTGACTTTTCGGTCCGGCTGCCCGGCCACCAGACGGGAATTGCCGGCAAGATCGCCGACACATTCAACGACATCGTCTCCACCAATCAACGGATGGCAAAACAGTTGGAGCGTGTCGGCGATGTGGTCGGCAAGCAGGGCAAGACGCGCCAGCGCGTCACTATCGGCTCGGGCAAAGGCGCCTGGGGTGAAATGGAGAGTTCGGTCAACACACTGATCGATGACCTGCTGTGGCCTACCGCCGAGGTGACGCGCGCGATTGCCGCCGTCGCCAAGGGCGATCTGCTGCAGACCGTGAATCTGGATGTCGATGGCCGGCCGCTGAAGGGTGAGTTCCTGCGTTCGGCCAACATCGTCAATACCATGATCAAGCAGCTCAGCGTGTTCACGTCGGAGGTGACGCGCGTGGCGCGTGAAGTGGGCACCGAAGGCAAGCTGGGTGGTCAGGCCAAGGTCACCGAAGTGACCGGCGTGTGGAAGGACCTCACCGAAAACGTAAACTCCATGGCTTCCAACCTGACGAGCCAGGTACGAAGCATTGCCGAGGTCACGATCGCCGTGGCCAATGGCGACCTGTCCAAGAAGATCACCGTGGACGTGCGCGGTGAAATCCTGCAGCTCAAGGAAGCCATCAACACCATGGTGGACCAGCTGCGATCCTTCGCTTCGGAAGTGACGCGCGTGGCACGCGAGGTGGGCACGGAAGGCAAACTGGGCGGCCAGGCATTGGTGCCTGGCGTGGCGGGTACTTGGAAAGACCTGACGGACTCGGTCAACGCCATGTGTGGCAACCTGACCGATCAGGTGCGCAACATTGCGCAGGTGACGACGGCAGTGGCGCGCGGCGACCTGTCGCGCAAGATCACGGTGGACGTTAAGGGCGAGATCCTGGAGTTGAAAGACACCATCAACACCATGGTGGACCAGCTCAATGCCTTTGCTTCAGAAGTGACGCGCGTGGCGCGCGAAGTGGGCACGGAGGGCAAGCTGGGCGGCCAGGCGCAGGTTCCCGGCGTAGCAGGCACCTGGAAGGACCTGACCGACAATGTCAATTTCATGGCTTCGAACCTGACGGCACAGGTCCGAAACATCGCGGAAGTAGCGACCGCGATCGCCGGCGGGGACCTGTCCAAGAAGATTACCGTCAATGTGTCGGGCGAAATCCTGCAGCTCAAGGAAACCGTCAACACGATGGTGGACCAGCTCAATGCTTTCGCATCGGAAGTGACGCGCGTGGCGCGCGAGGTGGGCACTGACGGGCGACTTGGCGGCCAGGCAAATGTGCTGGGCGTGGCGGGCACTTGGAAAGACCTGACCGACAGCGTGAATTCGATGGCGTCGAATCTCACGGCTCAGGTGCGTAATATCGCCGAGGTTTCCACGGCCATTGCCAATGGCGACCTGTCCAAGAAAATCACCGTGGATGTGAAGGGCGAAATCCTTCAGCTCAAGGAAACCATCAACACCACCGTGGACCAGCTCAACGCCTTTGCCTCGGAGGTGACGCGCGTGGCGCGTGAAGTGGGCACGGAAGGTAAGCTGGGTGGCCAGGCCGTTGTGCGCGGCGTGGCCGGCACCTGGAACGACCTGACCGACTCGGTCAATTCCATGGCGTCGAACCTGACGGCGCAGGTGCGCAATATCGCCGAAGTCGCCACCGCCGTGGCCAATGGCGACCTCTCCAAGAAGATAACTGTCAATGTGTCGGGCGAGATTCTGCAGCTGAAGCAGACCATCAACACGATGGTGGATCAGCTCAACGCCTTTGCCTCGGAAGTGACGCGCGTGGCCCGCGAAGTGGGTACGGACGGCAAGCTG
>DATKEP010000020.1:0-43285 GCA_035512055.1 Rhizomicrobium sp. | reverse complement strand
CCGGCGAGATAGCGAACTGGATGAACGCGGCGGCGTCTTTTGTGTCGGTGCTGCGCGCGGAGATGGCGGTTGCCATGTCCATATGCATTCCTAGTTCCGCGGGAAGCATGCCGATCAGATAGGGATTTTCGGTCGGCGTGTTGGCGGGCGAATGCGTGCCATGGATCAGGCCCAGCCCCATGGCATGGTCATCGCCATCGCCGCGCTTGAGCGCGGGCTCCGCATCGCCTTTCACCGGCACGCCATGCACGCCGGCAAATTCCGGGCGCTTCAGCATGCGGTCGCTCATGCTAGCCTGCATGCTGCCGCTGACGGGATCGGAAAAGAACACCGCCGAAGCCGTCTTCATCGCCGCCGCGAAGGCGGGCACAGTGGAAATGTCGGGATGGGTGTTGAAGCCCGGTTTGGCGAACAGCCCGATCTCGACCCGGCCCAGCGGCGTGAAGCCCTCCGGTTTGAGTCCGCCCGACAGCGCCATGGCCGCCATCAGGTCCATCGGCAGCATCACCACATCAGCGGCGGGCGTCTGCGTGCGCGTGTCGTTCATGATCGTGCCCATCCCGTCCACCTGGATCGTCACCTTGATGCCGGTCTTCTTCTCGAAGGCGGCGGCGACATCGGAAAGGCCGGAATTGGAGATCACGCCGGGGCTGATTACCCGGATTTCAGCCGCCGCAGCAGGCCCTATTGCGAGACAGAAAAGCACGGCAGGCAGCAAAACCGGACGCATGTTTCCCCAAATTCTTGTCTTTATAAGGGAAGCAAACGCCGGTTTGGGCCGCTTGGCAAGCGGCAGCGCCGTCAGGGCACGCCGCTCGATTTGTGTAGGTATTTGGCAATCTCGGGCGGATTGCCCAGATCCGGCACAGTCGATTCCCAGGGCATCGACAGGGTCGGGTCATTGGCGAAACGCTTCATCTTGAGTGTCAGCTTCGCCCCGCAGCCCGGCGCTAGGCGTATCGGGAAAGTTTGCGCGTTCACCTCGGTCGCGGTCTTGCCATCCGATACGCTTTCGATCTGGTGCTCGCCATAGGCGCCGCCCTGCACGATGACGCTGCGCGCCACGCTGGGGCTGATATTTACCAGGGTCACGGTCAGGCTTTCGGTCCCCCAGCTGTCGACCAGCGCCGCTACATCCTGCGGCAGGCCGGCCCGCCGGCGCACGGGATCGAAATAGCGCAGGCGGCAGAACAGGAGCGATCCGCCCTGCCCCGGTGTGGTCTTGGCCCAGCCGGGATGCTGGATATAAAGCCCGGCCTCGATCAGCTGGGTCAGCGGCGTCACGGTCGCGGGGTTGTAGTCCAGCGCGGAATCGGCCAGGCGCATGTCGGGGGCGGTATTGTCATCATCCACGATTTCCATCTGATGGCGAATGCGCGCCAGCCCTGCACGCAGTGCCTTCACCGGATAGCCCGGATTCTTGCCTTCCAGAAAGTCATACCATTCCGTCTCCTCGCAGCGCGCGCGGTCCGACGGCTTCATGGTGAGATGATACATCTCCAGGAAATTGAAGCGGTACTTGCCGGGCTTGTAGCCGTACCAGCCGTCATCCCCGCGCATGGTGGGCGTGGAGAGCTTGCCGTCCACGGTCTTGGCCTGGGCGTCGATCTTGTCGGCGGTGGTGCGCCAGCCTTCCATGTATTTGTCGTCGCCTTTCGACAGCAGATAGGCATTCATGAAGCCGACAAAGCTGCGCGGCACGCGGTTCCTGTCATCGCGCTTGCCGGTCATCGGCACGGTGGGCGAGAAGCCCCAGCCGTAACAGCCGCCCCACCACTTGCCGCCGGTGGCGCCTCCGATCTTGCCGTCCAACCCAATATTGGACGGGATGATGCCGTCATTGTCCTTGATGCGCTGGAGCCAGGCATCGCAATAGCCCAACACCCAGTCTTTGTATTTCTGCTCATGCGTCAGCATGTAGGCGTTGGTCGGAAGCGTGGTCGCCACCAGATTCAGCGGATGGTCGCCCACGACATCGCCATACTCCCTGAAATGCGACAGCATTTCGTCATAGCCGCCTTCGCCATGGCCGAGCGACGGGAAGCGGTCCTTTACGTCGATGGGATCGCCGGTCCAATCCAGGGCGGTCGCCTTGCGCAGCATCGGGCCGCGGCTGCCATTCATCAGGCTTTTGATCAGCTTGAGCTTGGGATCGTAATTGGGCGCGCCGGGGTCCTCGTCCATATAGAAGCCCGAGAAGCGCTTCACCCGATCGCGGTAGCGCCGGCTGTAGGGATCGCCCAGCGGCATCAGGTTGAAGACGGTCAGGCCCTCGCCATTGTGCTGCCAGTCGAACTGGCTGGGGAATTCCTTGTAGTACATGCCGTTCTTGGCGATCGGCACATTGGTGGTCTTGGCGGCGCTGTATTGCTGGACATGGCCTTCATAGGCCCTTTCGTACATCTGCTTGAGACCGTCATCGCCGCCAAGTGCATAGACATGTGGCCAATCGTTTACATTCTCGATGGCGTCGTCGGGACCGTCGTCGCCGCCATAGCGCACCGTTGTCTCAAGCCAGCCATTGGACGGATCGAAATAGCGGCGGAAGAATTTGATGCAGGCAGCAGAGTGAGCGTGCAGCAACTCGCGCTCCAGCAGCGCCCATTCCGGCGGATCCATCGGGGTGGCAATGGTGATGGCGCTGTCGGCCGCAAACGCCTCAAGCGGCGGCAGCGCGAGTGCCGCGGCCGACGCCATCAGGAACGAACGACGGGTGGTATGCATGAAGCTCTCTCTCCCGAACTTTTTTGCGATACTAGGGTTTGAGCGACGCCAGATAGGCGGCGATGTCCACCCTGTTCTCGTCCGTCATATTGGCGACTTCCGGTTTCATCGGATCGACCGCCGGACCGCCGCGCTTGCCGTGCTGGATATCGTACAGTTGGCGCACGATGGTTGACGGCGAGCGCCCGGCCAGGGCGGGCACATTGCCGTCGCCCTTCAGGTTCGCGCCATGGCAGGATGCGCAGGGGAACGCCCCATTGCCGCTTTCCACCAGCTTTCGCCCGCGTGCGACGGCGCCCTTGGGTACATAGGCGACAAAACCGGAATTGGGATCACGCAGTTCGACCAGATCCAGATTCTCGGGCATCTCGACGATGCGGTTGCCGATGGGTTCCTTGCCGCCGCCACTCGCCTTCACGAGCATATTGTGACTGGAGATCTCGAACTTGGGCACGGTGTCGGTTTCGACCACCCTGATCCACTTCTTGTATTTCAGCTTGGAGAAATAATCCGCCGCCACCTTCACGTCTTCGGGCGAGGCCGCGGCGGCGACCTGATACATGGCCTTGATCGAGCCCATGGTGGGCGAGGATGTGTTGCGGCGCCCCGCCTTCATCTCCATCACCTGCTCGATGATGTACTGGGCGGGCTGGCCGGCCAGCGGCGCGTTCTCGGGCCGACCCTGGCCGTTGGGCAGGTGGCAATAGCCGCACGCGAAAACATTGGGCGGTTTGCCATGGCCTACGACCTGTGGCAGCGGGGGATGATCGCCTGGGAACCAGTCGGGCACATTGAAGCGGTCGTTGACGCCGGCTTCGGTGAAATGGACCTTGGAACCCGGCACCCCCTTCTGGATCGTATTGTCCGGCTTGGCGGCTGCGGGCACCAGCTGGGGCACCGGATAGGCCCAGATCGGCACGCCACTTTCGGCAGCAAATGCGGTCGTGCCCAGTGCCAGGGCGCCTAGGCCAAGTCCCGATAAAGCAAGGATGATTCCGTATTTCCGCATGTGTCTCCCCAGATTTTTTTGTGAGGCCAGTGACACATGTCTGACCCGGCGGAGCAAGGAGATTCAGTGCGTCGTCCCGCCGCCCTGGACCTCGATCAAGACCACTCCGGCCATGATCAAGAGACCGCCTGCCGCCTTCTGGATGACGTTTCGCGCCGACAAATCCTCCCGTCCCAGCCTGGGGAAAAACAGGGTCAGCAGGATGGCGAACAGGAAGACGAAAAAGGTCGTCGTCGCGGAGACGGCCGATACCAACCCGACCGGGGCCAGCAGCGAGGCGTAGCGCACGCCGAGTCCGCCACCCAGATTGATCAGTTCATTGGCGGCGTTGACGCCAATCACCGCACCGGGATTACGCCTGAATAGGTAGAGGAACTGCCGCCGGTAATCTGGCACCACCAGGATCGCGCCGCCGAACAACCCTTCGCCGACAAAGGTCCAGAATGTCGTGCTCCAGAACTCGTCGTGCACGGCAAAGAATTTGAAAACCACGCTCGACAGGGCCACGGTAAACGTGGCCGACACCATCAGCAGCACCAGCCGAGGCTTGAAGTGGCCTAGATGCAGGTTCCTGTCGAGCGACAGACCGATTGCCCCCAGCACGACCAGGCCCGCGCCCAGCAGCTGCGACCAGCGCGGCAGTTCATGCAGCAGCAGCAGGCCCAGCAGGAATGTGAAAAGCGTATTGGCCTGGAAGAGCGGTGCGACGACGGAGGCCTCTTCCGTCTGGATGGCGCGCAGATAGAAAAGCATGGCGCCCATATAAAGAATGCCGGACACGGTCATGACGATCGTGGCCAGCCACGGCAGCGCCAGAACTCTCGGCTCGAACAGCCAAATCACCGGAAGCGCGGCCACGCCCAGAAGAGCGGTGAACACCATCAGGACCGTGGTGTCGCTGTGCTGGAAATATCTGTCGACCAGGAATTTGTCGATGTGGGTGGATGCCGCCCACAAAAGCGGACCGGAGAATGCGAAGAGTAACCACATGAACCCCTCCGGCCCGAGCGGCTTGCATTCGGCGCTCTGCTCCCAACTGCGCGCGCGCAAGCGATGCAGCTTGGCCCGCTTGGCCGCGAGCCTTAACCTGTCTTTCTACGCGCTCGCCCACATAATGGGGATCAGGGTCCGGTCTTGCCTCGACGTCTATCGATTCTGGGCATCGCCGACGAGCGTGCACGGCGCGACGGATTCGCCCTCCCTAAGATCGCGGGCCTGGATGGTGATCAACCGGTCGCCGGCCTTACTGCTGCTTGGTCAGCGGCTCACCCTTGGGCGTCACAAGCGTTGCGATGCCAACGGCGGGCACCGTGCCCTGGTTGATGCCTTCATGAACATGGCCGGGCTCGACCATGAAAGTCTCGCCGGCTGAATAGGTGATGTTTGGCTTGCCTTCATAATCCAGAGAAAACGCACCCGAAATCACATGGACGATCAGCGGTCCAGGATGAGTATGCTTGCCCTCGCGGCCACCGACCGGAATCGTCACCTGCACAAGCGACACAGTATTGCCTGCGGGCGCATCCTGCTGCCCCAGCACTTTGCGCACAACTGTGGGCGCATCCGCGCTTGTCGCCGGTGAAGCCAGAATCACCGAAGCGGAAGCCAAAGCGAGCGCCGCGGCAACCATTGCATATTTGCGCATTCATTCCTCCCAGCCCGACATTTTCCAGCAGTCGGCGGGTCCATGCTGGATGAATTTCGCTGTCCGAGTCAACCGAATCACGGGCAGCTCGCAAGGGTAATTTCCCGGCAGGTGCCGAATTTCGAGCGTTCCCTAGCGCTGCTCCAGCCAATGCACCGAGAAAAGCCGCTCTTCGTCGGTCCAGACCGCGCGCGGAATGAAGCCCGCGCGGGCCGTCATCTCGCGGAAGCTTTCGATCGTGTATTTATGGCTGTCTTCGGTGTGCACAGGCTCGCCCGCCACGAAGTCGAAACGCTGGCCGCCGACTGTGACGCTCTGCCGCTTCAGGCTGACCAGATACATTTCGATGCGATGGGCGCCGGCATTGTAGGGCGCATAATGGGCAAAGGAATCCGTGTCGAAGTCCGCGCCCAGCTCGCGATTGGCCCTGACCATCAAATTCTTGTTGAACAGGGCGGTGACGCCCGCCGCATCGTTATAGGCGGCGTGCAGCCGCGCCGGATTCTTGACCAGGTCCACGCCGACAAGAAGTCCCCCACCGTTCAGGCCTGCGCGCATGCGCCGCAACAGCGCTGCGGCCGCGTCGGGCCTGAAATTGCCGATGGTCGAGCCGGGGAAAAAGCCTGCCCGCCGCGGATGGCCCGGCAGCGGCGGGATATCGAGCGCGCCGGTGAAATCCCCGATCAGGGGACGCAAGTTCAGCGCCGGATAGTCGGCCGCCAGCGCGCGCACGACCTCGCCCAGATATTCACCTGAGATGTCCAGCGGCGTATAGGTGCCGATATTCTGCACGGCATCGAGCAGTATGCGCACCTTGCGCAATGAACCCGCGCCGAATTCCACCAATTCGACATTCTCGCCCATCAGCGCGGCAATCTCCTCCGCATGACGGCCAAGAAGCGTCATCTCGGTGCGGGTCTGGTAATATTCCGGCAGCTCGCAGATTTGCTCGAACAGGCGCGAGCCTGCCGCGTCATAGAAATATTTGCAGGCAATTTCCTTGGGCGTCCGCGCCAGGCCCGCCGCCAGGCTGCCGGCGAAGCCTTCGTCTTCGGGTGAGGCGAAGGATTGAAGGCGCGCGAGGGAAGAGTCCATCAAACCTCCTCAAATAATGCAGGCGCGCTCATGCATCCTCCGCCAGCCGGATTCCGGAAAATTGCCAGCGCGCATGCGGCGGGAAGAAGTTGCGGTAAGTCGGGCGTATATGGCCGTGCGGCGTCGCGCTCGATCCACCGCGCAACACCATCTGTCCGACCATGAACTTGCCGTTATATTCCGCGGCCACGCCGCTAAACGGCTTGAAGCCCGGATAGGGATCGTAGCTCGATCGGGTCCATTCCCATACCCGCCCATGAGCGAACAAGGGACTGGCGACCTCCCATTCAAACTCCGTCGGCAGCCTTGCGCCGGCCCAGGCGGCAAAGGCGGCCGCTTCATAGAAGCTCACATGCTCAACGGGGGCATTCGGATCGAGGGGCTGCACACCGGAGAGGGTGAATGCATTGTCCTTGGCGCTGCCATCATCGTCCTTTAGCCAATAAAGCGGTGCTTCCCAATTTTCTTCCTGCACGTGCGCCCAGCCATCCGACAGCCAGAATTCCGGGCGGCGATAGCCACCATCGGCGATGAATGCCTTGAATTCCGCATTGCTGACCGGGCGCGAGGCGATACGAAACGGATTCATCAGGACCTGGTGACGCGGACATTCATTGTCGAAGGCAAAGCCCGCGCCGTCATGCCCAACCAGCGCCACGCCGCCGGGGACGGAGAGAACTTCCAGCGGCTCGGCGGCGCAAACGTCCGGCCCCTCGCCGCGATAGGCCGGCAGGAGCGGGTTCGCGAAAAAGGCATGCTTGATGTCGGTGAGGATCAGTTCCTGATGCTGCTGCTCGTGATGGAGGCCAAGCGTGATCAGCTCGCCCAACGTCTCGTCGGCCGAAGCCTCCAGCATGGCGGCGTCGACATGCGCACGAAAGGCATAAACCTCGTCCAGACTGGGCCGGGAGAGATGGCCGCGGCGGGGCCGGGGATGGCGCGGGCCAAGCGCCTCGTAATAGGAATTGAACAGATAGGCGAAACGCGGATCGAACGGCCGGTAGCCGGCGAACCTCGCCAGCACCACACTCTCGAAGAACCAGCTGGTATGTGCGAGGTGCCATTTGACCGGGCTGGCATCCGGCATGGACTGCAAAAGACAGTCTTCCGCCGACAGGGGCCGGGCCAGATTTTCTGTATGGGCGCGTACCTGCGCATAGGCTTGGGCCATGCTCGCGGAAGGCTGGTGGGCGACTTTCATGAAGCTCCGTTCGACAGTCCGGCAGGAAGGTTATGCGGCCCCCGTCCCAGAATTGCGACGGCGTTAGCGATAACCGCGGGGCCCGACCCGGGTTCCCGGGCAAGGCCGGCAATATTCCAGCCAATCCGTTCGATTTGGAACCTCGCACATCCTGCGGCGTTCAGGTTCATGGCCGGCGAAGTGCGCTGGTTCTGCGGCTGGACATGAACATCATCCAAATCAAATCGCCCCAATATTGGTCCAGCCCGGAATTCCTTGCCGGTGGTGGAGAGATGGGCGCGGCCATCCGGGCTTTCAACTGGGCGGCCACCCCGCTCGGGCCACCGGACAGCTGGCCGCGGACGCTCAGGACCTGCCTGCGCATCATGCTGGCGTCGCGCCAGCCCATGTGGGTGTGGTGGGGGCCCCAGCTGATCAATTTCTACAATGATGCCTATTTGCCGATCATAGGCGGCAAGCACCCCGGCGCCCTGGGCCGGCCCGCCCGCCTTGTCTGGTCCGAGATCTGGGACCAGATCAAAGATCGCATCCGGGCAGCCCAAGCGGGGGAAGCCAGCTATTCGGAAGCCGAGATGCTGATCATGCATCGCCACGGCTATGACGAAGAGACCTATTACACCTTCTCCTTTTCGCCAGTGCCGGAGGAAGACGGCAGTATCGGCGGCCTTGTCTGCGCCAATTCCGACGATACCGATAGGGTGATCGGGGCCAGGCGGCTGGCGCTCCTGCGCGAGCTGGCCTCACGCACCTGGGATGCCGATACCGTCGGTGAGGTCTATTCGCTTTCGGCCCATGCGCTGGCGACCGATCCGCGCGACATGCCGTTTGGCCTGATCTACCGCTTCGAGGACGATGGCGCGCGTGCCACCTTGCGCGGCGCCACCGGCATTGCCCCCGGCCATAATGCCGCGCCGGACGTCATTGCGCTCGAGGGCAACACGCCCTGGCCCGTGAGCGAGGTCATGCGCGGCTGTTCCAGGCGCCTGGTCACCCAGCTTGCGGAGAAGTTCGGTCCACTTCCCAGGGGTCCCTGGCCCGATGCCCCCGACGAGGCTCTGCTTCTGCCGCTTGCCACCAGTGCCGACACCGCGCCGCGCGGCGTGCTGATCCTGGCCGTCAATCGATATCGCCGCCGCGGCGATGACAGTTTCGAGAATTTCGCCGCCCTGGTGGCGCGGCAGATCGCCTCCGCAATTGTCAATATCGAATCCTTTGAAGCCGAGCGCGAGCGCGCCAAATCGGCCGACAGCCTGGCGGTGGAGATCGAACATCGCCGCCGGATCGAGCGCCACCAGAATCTGCTGCTGGACGAATTGAATCACCGGGTGAAGAACACGCTGGCAACGGTGCAGGCGATGGCGGTCCAGACGATGAAGGGCATGGATCCCTGCGCGCGCGACGCGTTCCTGGCGCGCCTGTTCGCCCTGTCCAGCCAGCACGATCTGCTCACAATGGACAATTGGGAGGGCGCATCGCTGGAAGGCGTGACCCGCCGCGCGCTACGGCCCTGGCGCGAGGACGAGCATGCGCGCTTCCAGGTCGAGGGACCGCCTGTCCATCTCACGCCCAAGCGCGCGCTGGCGCTGGGAATGGCATTCCATGAGTTGGCCACCAATGCCGCCAAATATGGCGCGCTGTCGAATGCAACCGGCGCGGTCAGTGTGCGTTGGGTGATCCTGCCGGACGGCAAGACGCTGAGCTTCACTTGGGAAGAAAATGGCGGGCCACCTGTCACGACGCCCGCCCATCGCGGCTTCGGCCTCAGATTGATCGAGCATGGCATGGAGCGGGAACTTTGCGGCAGGGTAATGCTGGATTTCCGGCCCGAAGGTCTGGTCTGCAAATGGGACATGAAACTGACGTGAATGGTGGCGAGGGTGATGGCGTGAGCGGAAAGAGCGCAAAGCCACGCGTGCTGATCGTGGAAGACGAGATCGTCGTCGCCTTGTTCCTGGAAGATGTCCTGGACGAATTTGGCTATCAGGTGGCCGGCGTGGTCACCCAGCTCGACGATGCGATGCTGCGCCAGCCGGACTATGACATTGCGGTGCTTGATGTGCATATCAATGGCCGCAACGTCTTCGATTTCGCCGACGTGCTGGCGGCGCGCGGCATCCCCTTCGTCTTTGCCACCGGCTATGGCGAGCGCGGCATTCCCGAGCGCCATCGTTCAAGTCCAGTGCTACAGAAACCGTTCCAGCCGGACGAACTCAAGCGCATCCTGGCAGATATCTCCCCGTCACGGCGTGACGGCACGGCCGGCACAGCAGTCAGTGCCGCCTAAGGCCGGTCGCGGCAGAAGCGAGGGCACCGGTCCCCGGCCCATGGCTGGGAAGGCCTGGCCCGCCGGCCAGCGGCCCAGCTGCAAAAAATGAATCGGGCGCACAGAATCCGGCGACCCAATAATCGTCTGTAATCGGTGTGACGAAATTCAGCCCGACTAGCGTTTTCGCTTAGGCTCGGGCTTTGGCTGGGCTGCCACTTCAGCATCGCGGGCTAGCCGCAAGGCTTTCAGCCGAGCCGTCTTTGCGTCTGTATCCGCGCGCTCTTTAGCAACGATCTCTTTGATCAGCATGTCGCGCTGTTCCGAGGCTGTCTGGGCTAACGCGACCTTGGTCGGCCGTTGAACTGATTTGTTTGCCATATGGCAACCTAGCATCTGGCGCAGCAGACCGCCGCGCAATTTTATTGCGTCCTATTGTCTGTCTGGGGGGTAAACCCGATACAATTGTAATCCGACTGGGCCAAGCAGCAACCCTGCCAGCCTTCCCGGCCGCACCTGTGGCGGAAAAGCCTCACAAATCCCGCCGTTTCGTTTGGATTCGGAACGACCCGTCTGGTATTTTCTTGGCAGTAGCAGAGGGGCCCCCGTCAAGGGGAATGAAGATGAATAGGTCCGGGCGCGCTGCTGTCGTTGCCGCGGGGTTGGCCGTCGCTTGTGTCGCGGCCTTGCCCCTGTTCGCGCGCGCAGCTTTGGCTGCGGACCAGTCGCTAAGCCTCGAGTCCTTCAGCACCGCGAAAGCTCTCTCCGCTTATGAACTTTCCGCGCCCGGCATTGCGGATGGCAGTTTGCAGAACAGTCTGGCCGGGCCGCTCACCGTCAATGGTCTGTCGATTGGCACGGGCAGTTCAAGCTATGCCACCAGCACGCTGTTGTCATCGAACCTTGCGCTCGACTCCGGCCGCGGTCTGGATGTGGCGCAGCGCTTCCTTGGCTATGACGGCTTGGCCCAACCTTTCCTGTCGGCGGTGTCCGCACCTTATCTGTCATTGGCCAATGGCGGCCGCTATAGCGGCTTCACCTTTGTGCCGGCGGATAATTTTCGCCTGCGCGCCGGCATTTCGCTCAACAGCGAGAGACTGGATCGGTTCAGCTTCGATTCCGCGGCGCCGCCCGGACCGCTGGCACTTACGTATGACGCCAGCCAAAGCAAATCGCTGCTGGGCGGGATTTCTTGGGATGTTTCGAGTGCATTGGGTCTGGACGTCACCGCAATCACCTCCGAGCGTTCCGGCGTGCCGCTGGGCTTCGGCAATGTCGCCGCCATCTCGCCCAGGGCTGCGACGCAAGCGCTTGGCGTCTCCGCGCATATGGATATCGGCCAAGGCTGGGTGACCACGGCCTCCTTCAGTGAAGGCCTGACACAGCTTGATCAGCGCGACGGGGCAGGCGCGACGAACCTGCACGAGCAAGCCTATTCCTTCGCCATAGCCAAGCAGGGCCTGTTCGGGGATGACGCGCTGGGCCTGAGTTTCTCGCGCCCCGCGCCCAGCATGGCCGGCAGCTTTGCCACGGGCCTTACCGCGTCCGGCGATCTGCCGCCGTTGGTCGTGGCCCAGGGGCTGAATGTGGGCCGTGCCACCGAAAGCGACATCCAGCTGGGCTATGTCACGAATTTCCTGGACGGCGCGGTGGCACTTCAGACTAACGCCGCCTATCAGACCAATTTCCAGGGCCAGCCCGGCGCGACCTCTGTCTCGCTGCTCAGCCGGGCGAAGATCAAGTTCTAGGGAGCATCGGCGAGCACTTCCAAAGGCCGGCGCTGCTGGGCCAGAGCAAGTTGGTTCCATCCGGTCCCAACATGCTCTAGAACCCGCACGACTTTCCACCTCCGCTTCAAAAAGGGAACCCAGCATGGCCGGGCCGCAATTTGTTTATGTGATGAAGGGTCTCTCCAAGACCTATCCCGGCGGCAAGCAGGTTCTGAAGGACATCTGGCTCTCCTTCTATCCGGGCGCCAAGATCGGCATCGTCGGCGTCAATGGCGCGGGCAAGTCCACCCTGATGAAGATCATGGCGGGGCTGGACAAGGACTTCACCGGCGAGGCCTGGGCCGCCGATGGCGTGCGCACCGGCTACCTGTCGCAGGAGCCGCAGCTCGACGCTTCCAAGAACGTCCGCGACAATGTGATGGAAGGCGTCGCCAAGAAGAAGGCGCTGGTGGACCGATTCAACGAAATCGCGGCGAATTATTCCGACGAGACGGCCGACGAGATGGCCAAGCTCCAGGACGAGATCGAGGCGCAGGGCCTGTGGGACCTGGACAGTCAGGTCGAGCAGGCGATGGATGCGCTGCGCTGCCCGGATGGCGACGCCAATGTGGAAACGCTCTCAGGCGGCGAGCGCCGCCGCGTGGCGCTCTGCAAGCTATTGCTGGATGCGCCCGACATCCTTCTGCTCGACGAACCCACCAACCACCTGGACGCGGAATCGGTGGCCTGGCTGGAACTGACGCTGCGCGAATATAAAGGCTGCGTTATCCTGGTCACCCACGACCGCTATTTCCTGGACAATGTCACGAGCTGGATCCTGGAACTCGACCGCGGCCGTGGCATTCCGCATGAGGGCAACTACTCCTCCTTCCTGGGCATCCAGGAAAAGCGGCTCAAGCAGGAATCCAACGAGGAAGCAGCCCAGCAGCGCACCATCGCGCGCGAACGCGAATGGATTGCACAAAGCCCCAAGGCGCGCCATGCCAAGAGCCAGGCCCGCATCAACCGCTACGAGGAACTGGTCGCCAAGAGCCAGGAGCAGCGCCAGCAGACCGCCACCATCATGATCCCCATCGCCGAGCGGCTGGGCAGTGTCGTGGTGGAGGCCGAGGGTCTGGCCAAGGGCTATGGCGACCGGCTGCTCTATGAGGGCGTGAACTTCAAGCTGCCGCCCGGCGGCATCGTCGGTGTGATCGGACCCAATGGCGCCGGCAAGACGACGCTGTTTCGCATGCTAACGGGACAGGAGAAGCCCGATGCGGGAGAATTGCGCATCGGTCCCACGGTGCAGATGGGCTATGTCGACCAGTCGCGCGATGCACTCGATGCCAACAAGACGGTGTGGGAAGAGATTTCCGGCGGCACCGACATCATCGAGTTCGGCAAGACCCGGATCAATTCCAGGGCCTATGTCGGGGCGTTTGCCTTCAAGGGGGGCGACCAGCAGAAGAAGGTCGGCCAGCTGTCGGGCGGCGAGCGCAACCGTGTACATCTGGCCAAGATGCTGAAATCGGGCGCCAATCTCCTGCTGCTTGACGAGCCCACCAATGACCTCGATGTGGATACGCTGCGCGCGCTGGAGACCGCCCTGGAGGATTTTGCCGGCTGCGCCATGATCATCAGCCATGACCGCTGGTTCCTGGACCGCATCGCCACCCACATGCTGGCCTTCGAAGGCGACAGCCATGTCGAATGGTTCGAAGGCAATTTCCAGGACTATGAAGCCGACAAGAAGCGGCGGCTTGGCATCGATGCCGACCAGCCGCACAGGATCAAATATAAGAGATTTGCGAGAGTCTGATCTATACGCTGCTGAAATTCGCGCATGTGGTGGGTGCCACCGTCATACTCGGTACCGGCAGCGGCATCGCCTTTTTCATGCTGATGGCGCACCGGAGCGGTGACGCGGCCTTCATCGGACGCACCGCGCGCGTGGTTGTGATTGCCGACCTGATCTTCACCGCCACGGCGGTCGTCCTGCAGCCTCTCACAGGCTGGCTTCTGATGCGTGAGACCGGGGCCGCCTTCGCCCAAAGCTGGATAGTGGTATCGCTGATCCTCTATCTCATCGCAGGCGCCTTCTGGCTGCCGGTCGTGTGGATGCAGGCTCGGATGCGCGATCTTGCGTTGGCGGCAACGCAGGCCGGTAAGGTGTTGCCGGCGGCGTATTATCGCCTTTTTCGCACCTGGTTTCTGTTCGGCATTCCGGGATTCGGCGCGGTTCTGGTGATCCTCTATCTGATGATCGCAAAGCCGGTGCTCTTCTGATGCTGGCGGTCGCGATCCTTGGCGCCAATGGACTTATTGGAAATGCATTGGCGACCGATTTGAGGCGGCGCGGCTTCACTGTCCGCGGCATGGCACGGCGTTTCACGAAAGCCCAGCGCGCCGCCCTTGGCGAGGCGGCAGTTCAGGCAAATGTCACATCCCTGTCCGATGGCCAGCTGACAGAGTTGCTCGATGGTGCGGATATCGTGGTCAATGCCATCGGCGTGCTGCAGGGGCCTGATACGGATCGACTGCATCGTGCTTTCGCGGCCAAGCTGGCCGCCGCTTGCGCAAGGCTGCCGCAAAAGCTGCTGATCCATCTTTCGGTGCCGGATGGCGCCGGAATTGAGCCGACCGCTTTTAGCCAAAGCAAGCGCCGGGGCGAAGCCGCGATCGCCGCAAGCGGCGCGCCTTTTGTCATCCTGCGGCCGGGCTTTGTCGTCGCGACAGGTGCCTATGGCGGCAGCGCCCTGGTCCGTGCCTTGGCCGCCATGCCTTTCGACCTGCCGCGACGGGACGGCGGCGTGCCTTTCGCCGCCACGGCGATTTCGGATATCTGCGAGACT
The DNA here is from genome assembly GCA_035512055.1 of Rhizomicrobium sp. Lineage (GTDB taxonomy): Bacteria > Pseudomonadota > Alphaproteobacteria > Micropepsales > Micropepsaceae > Rhizomicrobium. The sequence continues at coordinate 28,784 of DATKEP010000020.1, read as the reverse complement.
GTCGCTTACATCGCATTGCATCGGCTGCAAGGGGAAATGGATTGGCGCGCCATTTGGGACGTGATGGAAGAATTTCCCGGAACCGTTGCCGATGCCGTGACACGATTCCGCAACCGGCAGGGCGGCCCTGCCGCGAAGATGACATTGCCTGGCTGGCTGATGACGCTTGGGGCCGTTGTGGGTGATCTTGCATCTGTCCTGGGATGGCGGCCACCGGTCCGCAGCACGACGCTGACGGAAATGCGCCGTGGCGTGACGGGAAATCCCGCCGAGTGGATGGCGGCGACCGGCATCCAGCCGCTTTCCTTGCGCGCGGCCATCCAGGCCTTGCCTGCCACGGTTCAGGAGACATGGTTCGCGCGGCTCTATCTCTTGAAGGCGCTGGCGCTGCTGGTGCTGGTGATCTTCTGGTGCGCATCCGGTACCATCGCACTGACGGTTGCCTTCGCGCCCGCGCGCCAGATCCTGCTCGATCACGGCATTGGCTTCAGCCTGGCGCAAGACGTCACCCTCGTCAGCAGTTTTCTGGATATTTCGGTCGGCGTGGCGATCGCGTTCCGCCGCAGCAGCCGCGCGGGGCTGATCGCGGGTATAATCCTGTCGGTCGGCTATATGCTCTGCGCGGCTGTCGTTACGCCCGATCTGTGGGCGGAGCCCCTGGGCGCGATGGTCAAAACGGGCCCGGCGATCATCCTGATGCTTTTCTGTCTGGCGATCTGGGACGACCGCTAGTTCGGCGGCTTGGCTAGATTGACGGCCAGATCGCTCAAGTGGGCGACAAGGCTTCTGACATTGCCGTTGTTCTGGCCCAGGAAGGAGACAAACTGATCGCGCTGTTCCAGGGACAGCCAGATACCCTGGTAGGCCAAATCCACCAGCACGGGCTTGCCGGTGTCGGTGCGCACCCGGAAGTCCACTTCCGCCGGCGGCTGATTGCTGTCGGGTTCGATCAGCTGGGTCTGGACAATGAAGTCTGTTGGCGTACGCTCGGTGGAACCAATGACCTTCAGGCTCTGGTTGGTGTATTTGGAGAAATAGGACTGGTATTCGGCGGTCGCGTAATTCTTGAATGCCGCCACAAAGGCTTCCACGTCATCGGGCGCGGCGGTGCGGCGATACTGACCCAGCGTGAACAGCGCTATGCGGCGCACATCCACAAGCGACAGCAGCAGGCCTTCGAACTGGTCACGGCGCTGCACGCTGGAAAGGCGCTTGTCCTTCAATATGTCCAGGCCCTTGTGGATGTTCTCGTCCACGAAACTTTCCGCCACGTTGGGTACGGCCAGGGCCTGACCCGCCAGCAGGGGGCTTACGGCGAAAGCCGCCGCCATTAGAAAGGTGCGGCGCATCATGGGCTTCGAAAGGCGCATCGGTCTTCTTTCCTGTTGGAGACAATGTTCGCGGTTTGGCATGGCAAGTTCAAGGCGGCATGGCGGCGGATTTTCCATCAAAAATCAGGGAGGTCCTGACCGGGCGCGCGGCCGTTGCGTATTTCCTGGGCCCGCATCTGACGGTACAGGCTGCGCAGGGATGAATAATAATCCACGGAACTGCGCTGAATACCCTGGATCGTCTGGTAGGTCTGGCCCCGCAAATCCAGCAAGGTGAAGTAGACCCGGCCCGCATCCCACCAGATGTGCTGCTTGAAATGAATCTGATTTGTGGGGTCCAAGGCCAAGTCAACGGCCAAGCCCCCGGCGTCACGCGGATTGGAAGGTCCCAGGAACGGCAATATCAGATATGGGCCTTCGCCCACGCCCCAGACCGCCAGGGTCTGGCCGAAATCCTCGCCATGGCCGGGAATGCCGATTTTGCTGGCCGGATCCAGAAATCCCCCCAAACCCAGGGTGGAATTGATCACCAGCCGCCAAATGCTCTTGCCGGCGCGGCTGACTTCACCCTGCAACATGTCGTTCACAAAAATGGTGGGTAGGGAGACATTTCCAAGGAAGTTGTGCACCCCCCGGCGCCCCCGTTCGGGAACCAGCAGGAAATAAACACCGACGGTGGGGATGACGAAATATTTGTCGATCTTGCCGTTGAGCTTCAGCAAGTCGCGGTTGGTCTGTTCATAAGGGTCATTGTTGGCCAACGCCTCGGCCGAGGGCGGGGCGGTAGCGCAGCCGGCTAGGGCCTGGCATATGATCAGCCCGATCAACACCGGAAACAGTGCCCGAAATCCCCGCATAACCCCTTGCCACCCGGCCATTTTGTCCGGTTTCTGCCGGTTTTCGGGGGCAGAAGTCCAGCCCCTTGCGATGCCGCCGTCCTTGAGCATATAAAGATATGTTTATATGTAAGATGAACCCTTGGACAAGCTGGTTTCCATGCTGCGCGCCGCGGGCGACCCGACCCGGTTGCGCCTGCTCCTGCTGCTGCGCCAGGCCGAACTCACGGTCAGCGAACTGATCGAGATTGTGGGCCAGTCCCAGCCGCGTGTCTCCCGCCATCTGAAACTTCTGGGCGAGGCAGGGCTGGTGGAACGGTTCAAGGAAGGAAGCTGGGTGTTCTGCCGCGCTGCGGATCGCGGAACCGGGGCTGAATTGGGCGCGGCGATCGCGGCGCTGGCCGATCCCGCGGCCCAGGAGGCCGACAAGGCCCGGCTTGCCCATGTGCGCGAGGCCCGCGCCGCGCTTGCCGCCGCCTATTTCAGGGCCAATGCCGCGGAGTGGGAGCGTATCCGCGCCCTGCATGCCCCGGAAAAAGACGTGGAAATGGCAATTGCGAGGCATCTTACGGCGCACAGAATCGAGAATTTCCTGGATGCCGGCACTGGAACCGGCCGCATGCTGGAATTGATCGCGCCCCATGCCAGGCGCGCCGTTGGCATTGACGTCAGCCCCGACATGCTGTCGATCGCCCGCGACCGGCTGCTGCGCGGCAACCTTCAGAACGCCCAGGTGCGGCTGGCCGATACCTATCGCCTCCCTTTCCCCAATGGCGCGGGCGGTGCGGGATTCGACGTGGTCCTGTTTCACCAGGTGCTGCACTATCTCGACGATCCGGGCGCGGCGGTCGCGGAGGCTGCCCGCGTGATGGCGCCGGGTGCGCGCCTGCTGATTGCGGATTTCGCGCCCCACAAGCTCGAATTCCTGCGCGATGAATTCGCCCATCGCCGTCTGGGCTTTTCCGACCGCGAGGTGGATGGCTGGTTTTCCGCCGCGGGTCTCGCCAGCGTCGGGAGCGAGACCATAGCGCCCCGCGCGGCGGGAGAAAAACTCACCGTCAAATTATGGCTGGCTGCGGCAAAAGCCCGCGTCAAAAAAGAAGCAGCATGACCCTCGCCAAATTGATCACCGATCCCGGCCCACTCCAGGTCTCGTTCGAATTCTCGCCACCCAAAACCGCGGAGGCGGAAGCCCAGCTGTGGCAGGCGATCAGGCGTCTCGAGCCGCTGACGCCCGCCTTTGTCTCGGTCACCTATGGCGCGGGCGGCTCCACGCGCGAGCGCACCCATGCGACCGTCAAGCGCATTGTGGAAGAGACCAGCCTGAAACCGGCCGCGCATCTCACTTGCGTGGCGGCGTCCAGGGCCGAAATCGACGAAATCGTGCAGGGCTATTGGGACGCCGGCATCCGCCACATCGTGGCGCTGCGCGGCGACATGCCCGGCATGGATGGTCCCTATTGCCCGCATCCCGACGGCTATAAATCTACTCCGGAACTGATCGCGGGGATCAAGAAGATCGCGCCGTTCGAGATCAGCGTCTCTTTCTATCCCGAGCGCCATCCGGATTCGCCCAGCCACGGCCATGATATCGAACTACTCAAGGCCAAGATGGACGCAGGCGCCAGCCGCGCGCTGGGACAGTTCTGTTTCGACAATGACGTGACGGCGCGGTTCCGCGACGATGCAGGCCGCGCAGGCATCACCATTCCCATTGTGCCCGGTGTCATGCCCACCACCAATTTCAAGGGCGTGGCCCGAATGTCAGCCAAGGCCGGCGCCTCGATTCCCGCCTGGCTGGCCAAGGCTTATGACGGGCTGGATGAAGATGTGGAGACGCGCCGCATCGTGGCTGCCGCCGTGTTGGCCGACCAGGTCCAGCAATTGCGGGCGCGCGGCTTCGGACAATTTCATTTCTACACCCTCAACCAGGCCAATTTGACCTATGCGGCTTGCCGCATTCTCGGTATTCGTCCCAAGGATTTGACATGACTTTTGAAGTGCGAGGGGGGCGTGAAGCCCGCATTCGGTGGATGAAGCAGGAGGCGAGACAGCGACTCCTGCTGCTGGATGGTTCCTGGGGCGTGATGATCCAAGGGTACAAGCTCGGGGAAGAGGATTTTCGCGGCCAGCGCTTCGGCAATCATCCTTCGGAGCTGAAAGGCAATAACGATCTTCTCACCCTGACCAAGCCGGAGATCATCCAGACCATTGGCCGCCAATATCTGGAAGCCGGCGTCGACTTCATCGAGACCAACACGTTCAATTCCAACTTCACCAGCCAAGAGGATTATGGCCTGGGTCACTTGGTGGGTGAGCTGAACGAGGCGGGCGCGCGGCTGGCGCGCGAGCTCTGCGATGAATATTCGACTGCCGAGCGTCCGCGCCTGGTCGCCGGTGTGTTGGGGCCCGCCAATCGCACCGCATCCATTTCGCCGGACGTCAACGACCCGGCCTTCCGCAACATCACATTCGACGCCTTGCGTGACACCTATCGCGAAGCCGCGCGCGGGTTAATCAAGGGCGGCGCCGATGTCCTGATGATCGAGACGGTGTTCGATACGCTCAACTGCAAGGCCGCGATCTATGCCATCGAGGAAGTGTTCGCGGAAACGGGCTCGCGCCTGCCGGTGTGGATTTCCGGCACTATCACCGACCTTTCCGGCCGCACGCTTACGGGCCAGACGCCGACCGCCTTTTGGCACTCGGTGCGCCATGCCGATCCTTTCGCCATCGGATTGAATTGCGCGCTTGGCGCCAAGGAACTGCGGCCCTATATCGCCGAACTGTCGGGCGCCTGCGACACGCTGGTGTCGGCCCATCCCAATGCCGGCCTGCCCAACGAATTCGGCGGCTATGACGAGACGCCGGAAATCATGGCGGAGATGATCGGGGAATTCGCCCGCTCCGGCCTGGTCAATATCGTGGGCGGCTGCTGCGGCACCAGGCCCGAGCACATCGCCGCGTTCGGCAAGGCGATCTCGGACGTGCCGCCGCGCCGGATTCCCGAAAAGCCCAAATATATGCGGCTGTCGGGGCTCGAGCCTTTCACGCTGACGCCGGACCTGAACTTCATCAATGTCGGCGAGCGCACCAACATCACCGGCTCGGCCAAATTCCGGAAACTGATCGCGGCCAATGATTACGAGCAGGCGCTGGAGGTCGCGCGCCAGCAGGTGGAGAACGGTGCCCAGATCGTCGACATCAACATGGATGAGGGGCTGATCGACTCCGAGGCGGCCATGGCGCGATTCGTGAACCTGATCGCCGGCGAGCCCGATATCTCCAAGGTGCCGCTGATGATCGACAGTTCCAAATGGAGCGTGATCCAGGCTGGCCTCAAATGCTGCCAGGGCAAGGCGGTGGTCAATTCCATCTCGCTCAAGGAAGGCGAGGAGGCATTCATTGATCGAGCCCGCGAGGTGCGCCGGTTCGGCGCCGCGGTGGTGGTGATGGCCTTCGACGAAACGGGCCAGGCCGACATACGCGCGCGCAAGACCGAGATCTGCAAGCGCGCCTACGACATCCTGGTCAACCGTGTTGGTTTCCCGCCGGAAGACATCATCTTCGATCCCAACATCTTCGCCGTGGCCACAGGCCTGGAAGAGCATAACGAATATGGCAAGGCCTTCATCGAGGCCGCCCAAGTCATTCGCCGCGAAAACCCGCATTGCCATATCTCGGGCGGCGTCTCCAACTTCTCCTTCTCGTTCCGCGGCAATGAAAAGGTGCGCGAGGCGATGCATTCGGTGTTCCTGTTCCATGCCATCAAGGCGGGGATGGATATGGGCATCGTCAATGCCGGCCAGCTATCCGTCTATCAGGATATTCCCACGCCCTTGCGCGAAGGCATCGAAGATGTGCTGTTCAACCGTCGCGAGGATGCGACCGAAAGGCTGCTGGAACTGGCACAGCAGTATAAGGGCGATGGCGCCACTGCCGCAGTTGAAGACGCGGCCTGGCGCAATGCGGCGGTCAATGACCGCATCACCCACGCCATGGTGCACGGGATAGACGCCTTCATCGTGGAGGATACGGAAGAAGCGCGCAAATCTGCCAACCGGCCGCTGGACGTAATCGAAGGCCCGCTGATGGCGGGCATGAATGTGGTGGGTGACCTGTTCGGGTCGGGTAAGATGTTCCTGCCTCAGGTGGTCAAGTCCGCCCGGGTGATGAAGAAGGCGGTGGCCTATCTTCTGCCTTTTATGGAAGAGGACAAATCGGCCGCGAAGGAAACCGCCGGCCGGATCGTGATGGCCACGGTCAAGGGCGACGTTCACGATATCGGCAAGAATATCGTGGGCGTCGTGCTTCAATGCAACGGCTATGAAGTCATCGATCTGGGCGTCATGACGCCGACCCAGAAGATTCTGGACGCGGCGCTAGAGCATAAAGCCCATGTGATCGGCCTATCGGGCCTGATCACGCCTTCGCTCGACGAGATGGTGACTGTGGCCAGCGAGATGGAGCGCCAGGGATTTTCCATTCCGCTTTTGATCGGCGGCGCCACGACATCCAAAGTGCATACCGCGGTCAAGATTAACCCCGCTTACCAGCGTGGCCAGACCGTCTATGTCACCGATGCCAGCCGCGCGGTGGGCGTGGCTTCCAGCCTTCTCAGCAAGGACAATGGCGCGGCCTATGCGGCAGAAGTGCGCGCGGAGTATCAAAACATTGCCAGGAACCATGCCAGCCAGCGCGGGACCGCGCGGCGGCTCAGCCTGGCCGAGGCGCGCGCCAATCGTGCCAGGCCGGATTTTGGGAAAGTCGCGCCGGCGCCGAAATTCCTTGGCACTCGCATATTCAGCGATTACGACTTGAAGGAGCTCACCAGATACATCGACTGGACGCCCTTCTTCCAGACCTGGGAACTGGCCGGACCCTACCCCGCAATCCTGACGGACGACAAAGTGGGCAAGGCCGCGACCGACCTGTTCAACGATGCTCAAAAAATGCTGAAGAAGATGGTGGACGAGAAATGGCTGACCGCCCGCGCTGTGATCGGCTTCTGGCCGGCCAACAGCGCGGACGATGATATTCTCGTCTTTGGCGACAAGGCCCGAAAATTCCCAATCGCGACTTTGCACACGCTGCGCCAGCAGATGGTGCGTGAGCAGGGCAGGCCCAATCTGGCGCTTTCGGACTTCGTCGCGCCCAAAGGCACCGATGATTATATCGGCGGCTTTGTCGTCACCGCTGGCATCGGCGAGGAGGCGCACATCAAGGCGTTCGAGGCGGCCAAGGACGATTACTCGGCCATCCTGCTGCGCGCGCTGGCCGACCGCCTGGCGGAAGCCTTTGCCGAAGCGCTGCACGAGAAGGTACGCAAGGACTATTGGGGCTATGCGGCGGACGAGCGGTTCAGCAATGACGAATTGATCAAGGAGGCTTATGCCGGCATCCGTCCAGCGCCTGGCTATCCCGCCCAGCCGGAACATTCCGAAAAAGCCACCTTGTTCAAGCTGCTGGATGCGACCGACAAGATCGGCGTGCGCCTGACCGAAAGCTATGCCATGTGGCCGGGGTCATCGGTGTCGGGCTTCTATTATGCCCATCCGGATAGCCGCTATTTCGGTGTGGGCAAGATCGAGCGCGACCAGGTGGCAGATTACGCTGTCCGCAAGGGGTGGACCATGCACGAAGCCGAACGTTGGCTTGCGCCGCTTTTGAATTACAATCCGCGCGAATCTACTGCAGCGTGAGAAATGTCAGTTTGGGGTAAAGTCAGTGGTGCCGCCGCAGGATTGTTTGTCGGCGGCCCGGTCGGCGCGCTGGTCGGCGCGCTGGCGGGACATTTCATCCTCGACCGTAACGCAGATCCTGGCGTCACTTTCACCATCGCCGTGGTCGCGCTGGCCGGCAAGATGGCCAAGGCCGATGGCGTCGCCACCGAACAGGAATTCGAAATCTTCCGCCAGGTCTTCGCCGTGCCTGCGGAGGAAGAAGCCAATGTGCGGCGCGTCTTCAATCTGGCGCGCCAGGATATTGCCGGCTTCGAGCATTATGCCGGCCAGATCGCCAGCCTGTTCCGTGACAATCCGGCCGTGCTGGAAGACGTACTGGACACGCTGTTCGAAATCGCCAAGTCCGATGGTGTGCTTCATCCCTGCGAGGCGCAGTTTCTGGAACGGGTGGCGGAAATCTTCGGGTTCGCGCCCAATGAATATCGCCGCATTCGCGCCAGCCATTTCGCGCCGGAATTGACCGACCCGTATGTGATTCTCGGTGTATCCTATGCCGCCGGCGACGAGGAGATCCGCCACACCTATCGCCGTCTCGTGCGCGAAAACCATCCCGACAGCCTGATCGCCCGCGGCGTGCCCCCCGAATTCATTAAGCTGGCCACCGACAAGCTGGCGGCCATAAACGGCGCCTATGAAAAGATCCGCGACGAACGGGGCATTGCATGAAGCGGGTAGACATGCCTTCGCCCAATCATGACGATCGCGGCGGCGCCGCGGTTGACATGCTGGTGCTGCATTATACGGGCATGCAAACGGCCAAAGCCGCGCTGGATCGGCTGTGCGATCCGGCCGCCAAAGTGTCGGCGCATTACACAATCGATGAAGACGGCACGGTTTATGCCCATGTTCCGGAGGCGCGCCGGGCCTGGCATGCGGGCGTTTCTGCCTGGGCGGGCGCCAGCGACATCAATGCGCGATCCATAGGCATCGAGCTGGTCAATCCCGGGCACGAATTCGGCTATCGCGATTTTTCTTACGCCCAGGTCGAGGCGCTGATCACCCTCTGTCACGGAATTCTTCTGCGCCATCCCATTCCTTCGGCGCGCGTGTTGGGCCACAGCGACGTGGCCCCGGCACGCAAGGAGGACCCGGGCGAACTTTTCCCCTGGGCGCGGCTGGCTAAGTCTGGCATCGGACTGTGGCCGCAATCCATCGCCAGCAGTGTTGGGCCCGAAGCGCTCCAACGCTACGGCTATGACCCGAACGCGCCCCAGGAAAGCGTAGTCACCGCCTTCCAGCGTCATTTCCGCCCCCGAAGACTGGACGGCCAATGGGATAGCGAGTGTGCCGGACTGTTGGCTTTCCTGTTGACGGCGCCCGGCGTATAAGGCGCCGGTCAGATGGCCGGGTGACCGCGGGTCTCGCAAGAGGGTCGAGGAAAGTCCGGGCTCCACGGAAAGACGGTGCCGGATAACGTCCGGCGGGGGCGACCCCAGGGATAGCGCCACAGAAATGACACCGCCTACCGGCCTAAAGCCGCGGCAAGGTTGAAATGGTGCGGTAAGAGCGCACCGCGTCTCTGGCAACAGAGGCGGCAAGGCAAGCCCCACCGGGAGCAAGACCAAATAGGGACGGCACGTGATGTTTTCCGCATCGCCGTCCGGGTCGGTCGCGCGAGGTGGGTGGTAACACCCATCCCAGAGGAATGGTCACTGCCGCGAATGCGGTACAGAACCCGGCTTACAGGCCATCTGACACCATAATCTGTCATCCCCGCCAGCGAGCGGCGCGCGAGCGCCGCGATGCGCGAGCCGGGACCCAACTTCGTCCTCCATCGGCTCGCCATGAGGGGGAAGAGAGCCGATGGATGCTGCCGGTCGCGCCGCAATGTGCGGCGCTCGCGTTCATCAAGGTGCTATTCGTGCCCCGCTAAAATCTCCAGTGTCGCCTCATCGGCGTCACCGTCGAAATATTTCTCCAGCAGATTGTAGAACACCACGTCTTCCGGATCGGCCTCCGCGAAAAGCGTGAGGCAGGAACGGAGCTTCATTGCGTCGATCGAGCCGAAAATGTCATGTGCTGTCTTGTTCCTCAGATTCATCAGCACCTGACAGCATTCGCGCAGGCGCGTTCCCAGAACAGGATGGGCCATATAGGCGAGCGCCTCGTCCAGCGACTGAATGGCATAGGCGCGCGACATCGGGCTTTGTCCCAGGCCAACGATTTGCGGGAAGATGAACCACATCCAGTGGCTTTGCTTCTGGCCGGCGCGCAATTCACCCACCGCCTGCGCATAAATGGGCGCCTGCGCGTCGATGAAGCGCTCGAGCCTCACACGCCTGCCTTCTTAGCCGGCACCTCGCCGATCGCGGCCCAGTCGCGATCCTGCCAGCCCCAGGCGACCGCTTCGTCATAATGCTTTTTCAGGAGTTCTGCAGTCGGCATGCCGACACCCAGTCCTTCGGCGGCTGAACGCGCCAGATTGACGTCCTTCAATCCCAAGGTCAGGGCAAAGCCCGCAGGCTCATAGGTCCGGTTCAGGATCATGGTGCCATAGCTCTTGAACACCGCGCCGGTGAACAACCGCCCGCTCAACACGTCATGAAATAGGCTGGGATCGACGCCACCCTTGCGAAGCAAGGCAAAGGCCTCGCCGATGGATTCGAGTTCGCTCGCGATCATGAAATTGCCGGCGATCTTGAACAGATTGGCTTTCTCGGGCGCGTCCATCGCCACGGTGCGAGCGCCGATTTTGTCAAACATCGGCTGCATGGTCCTGAGCGCCTCCGCATCGCCCCCGGCCACCAGCACCAGCTGCGCCGATTCCGCCATCTCGGGCCGGCCGAACACGGGCGCGGAGATGTAGGACAGCCCCGCCTTGTGATGGGCGGCCGACAATTCCTTGGCAAAGGCGACGGAAATGGTCGCCAGATTCACATGGATCAGTCCTTTCGCGGCTTTTTCCAGCAGCGGCCCGGCAAGGCCCATCTCGCGCATCACTTGGTCGTTGGACAGCATCGAGAACACGGCGTCGCCTTGCACCGCCTCTTCGGGCGAATTGGCGGCGGCAGCACCTTTGGCGATCAGCGCCTGCACAGGCGCCTGGCTGCGATTCCACAGCGTCACCTGATGACCCGCCTTCAGCAGGTTCGCCGCGACGTGACCGCCCATGCGCCCCAGGCCGATAAATCCGATCTTCATGCCGTCCTCCGTTTGACGAGGGCGAGAAAAGCGGCGCGGGGGCCTCGTGTCCAGCCCGCCGAATCACCTTGCGGTTGTGCGCCCGGCTACGCCGGGAGAGATCTTGGAGAGTGCAATCAATGGCTGCATCTCTCCTTCAATCGTTAACGGCTTGTTTACGGGCATCACCACATTATTACCATGTTCGTTAATTGTTCCGCGGGACTCCACCCCTAGCGGGGCGCGGAGCTGCGAATACCAGCCAAGCCCCTCAAATATTTGCGTTTTTTGGTTTGACGGCCCAGTTCATCCCATGTTATCCCATGTTGTCCCAAGGGGCCTATGGGCCCGCCTGAATAACGGCCGAGCCCCGGCCGGCCCAGGTCACCGGGGCCAGGGGGGTATGCGACGAGGATGATCGGGTTGGTCCAGCCGTTTATTTCGACGGTGCCTGGCTCGCTCGACAGCAAGGGGCGGGTCTGCGTTCCCGCAAGCTATCGCCATCTGCTCGTTGCCCAGAGCACCAACGGCGTTTTTGTCTGCCCAAGTTTCGTCGATCCGGCGCTCGAAGCTTTCGGCCAGTCGCTGCTCGACGCGGTCAATGCGCGGCTTGCGACACAGGACCCGTTCTTCTCGCCCAGTTTCGACGACGAAGCCACCGCGCTGATCGCGCGCACCCAGTCGCTGCCGATCGACGAAAATGGCCGCGTACGCCTTCCGGACATGATGATCGCACATGCCGGCCTCAAGGACAAAATCGTCTTTGTCGGCAAGGCACAGAAATTCCAGATCTGGGACGCTGACCGTTACGCTCCCATCGAGGCCGAAGCGATTGCGCGGCTGAAAGCGCGCATGGAACGCGCGCGCGGCGGGGAGGCGTCATGAGCGGGCATCTTCCCGTGATGCTGAAGGAAGTGCTTGAGATGCTCGCGCCCCGCGATGGCGCGCGCTATGTCGATGGCACCTTTGGCGGCGGCGGTTATGCCAGCGCCATCCTGGAAGCGGCCGATTGCCGCGTGCTAGGAATCGACCGCGATCCCGAAGCGATTGCGCGCGGGAAGGCGCTGGTGGAACGCTTCGGCGGCCGCTTGACCCTGGTTCAGGGCGAATTTTCGCGCATGCACGAACTCACCCGCGAAAGCGACGCCAAAGCAATCGATGGAGTCGTATTGGACCTGGGCGTGTCGTCCTTCCAGTTCGACCAGCCGTCGCGCGGATTTTCCTTTCGCGAAGATGGCCCGCTCGACATGCGCATGAGCCTGTCAGGCGAAAGTGCGGCCGATGTGGTGAACGGTGCGGACGAGCACACGCTCACGCAAATCATCGCGCGCTATGGCGAGGAAAAGAATGCGCGTCGCATTTCCCGCGCCATCATTGCCGCGCGTCCCGTCAGCAGCACCGCGCAATTGGCGGCGATCGTTTCCAATGCGCAAGGCCCCGCCGCGCTGCGCCTGGCCATCCATCCGGCAACCCGCACCTTCCAGGCCCTGCGCATCCATGTGAATGACGAGCTTGGCGAGCTGGAACGCGGCCTGGAGTCGGCGCTTAAGATTCTCAGCCCGCACGGCCGGCTGGTGGTCGTGTCGTTCCACAGCCTGGAAGACCGCATGGTCAAGCATTTCCTGTCCGAACGCTCGATCTCGGCGCCGCGCGCCTCGCGTCATGCGCCGGCGGCACCTGGAAACAAACCCGCGTTCAAACTTCTCACCACCCGCCCGATGACCCCATCGGCGGACGAAGTCGCATCCAACCCAAGGGCGCGGTCCGCCAAGCTGCGCGCCGGCCTGAAACTGGCGGCATAGGAGTTCGATCATGGTCCGGATCCTGAATTTCTTCTGCGTGGCGCTGATGGGGCTTTCGATCCTGGCGCTCTACCACGTCTCGGAAAAGTCGCGGGTGGCGCACATGCAGCTGAACCAGGTCAATGCCCAGATCACGCGCGAACACAGCGCCATTGGCGTGCTGGAGACCGAATGGCAGCATGTGGCCTCGCCGGAGCGGATCCAGCAACTGGCGCAGTCGCGACTGGGCATGGCGGACAATGCATCGGCGCAGCTGTCCTCCTTCGACCAGCTGCCGCGACGCGGGGCCGATGCCGCGCCCCTCAACAATACGCCCGTGCATAATGCGAGCGCCGAGGTGCCCGCCACGCCGGCAGCACCCGATTCCGGCATGTGAGGATATGAGCGAGGCATCGACGGTATTTCAGCGGCGCATTGTCATCGGAGCGGTCTTGTGTGTGGCCGCTTTTGCGTTGGTGGGAATCCGTCTTGTCGATGTCACCCTGCTCAAGTCACTCGACACCGGACGTGCGCCGACGGAAACCGTCACCCGCGCCGATCTTATCGACCGCAATGGCGAGCTTCTGGCGCGTGACCTGCCAGTCAATGATCTCTATGCCCGTCCCGCCACCTTCTGGGACAAGCGCGAAGCCGCGCATGATCTCGCTCAGGCCACGGCTGCGGACGAGCACAGGCTGCTCGCGGCCTTTGACAACAGCAAACATCCTTACGTGCTGGTGGCGCGCCAGATCACGCCGGACACCCAGGCCAGGGTGATGCATCTGGGTCTGCCGGGGCTCGAATTCGAGCCGGGCGGCAAACGCTACTATCCGGACGGCCGCATCGCCGCCCAGGTGGTGGGCATGACCGACCCGGACAATCATGGCGTCAGCGGGCTGGAGTTGGGGCTGGAGAAGGAAATCCGTGCCGCTGCCACCGGCGGTAAGGTCGTCACCTCGATCGATATGCGAGTGCAGTACATCCTGGAGCACGAAGTCGAGACAGCGCGCCAGACCTTCACCGCGCACGCCGCCGGCGGGATCGTGATGGACGTCAATACCGGCGAAGTGCTGGCGATGGTGTCGCTGCCCGACTTCGATCCCAACCAGCGCCACGAGTCCGCGGGCGACTCCAGCCGCAACATCGTGGCCCAGGATGTCTACGAGCTGGGTTCGGTGTTCAAGATTTTCAGCTTCTCGCTGGCGCTCGAGGACCACACCCTGAAGAGCCTGGATGAGGTCTTCCAGATCGGCCAAGGCCTCAAGCTTGGCACCCACACCATTCACGAAGCCGAACACATGCCGGCAACGCTTGCCGCGCGCGACATCCTGGCCCAATCCTCCAACATCGGTACCGCCCAGATCGCATTGCGCTCGGGTCCCGTCCGCCAGCACGAATTCCTGGCCAATATGGGCCTGCTCAAGCCGGTCAAGGCTGAATTGCCTGAAACAGCCCGGCCGCTTTATCCAGGCGCGGACTGGGGGCAGATCCAGACTGCCACTATCGGCTTTGGCCAGGGCATCTCGGTGGCGCCATTGTCATTCGTCACCGCCGCAGCCGAAGTGGTCAATGGCGGCCGGCGCATCACACCGACTTTCCTCAAGCAGTCCGCCACGGACCTGCGCGGCGAGCAGGTGATCAAGCAGGATACCTCGCTCCAGATGCGCGAGCTGCTGCGCTATGTCGTGACCGATGGCTCGGGCAAGAAGGCCGACATTCCGGGCTATGACGTCGGCGGCAAGACCGGCTCGGCACAGGTGCCGGGGCCTCATGGCCACTATATCCCCCATGCCCTGCGCACCAGCTTCTGCGGCGTCTTCCCTGTGCACAATCCGCGCTATCTGGTGTTCATCCTGCTGGACCAGCCGCACGGCACCAAGGAGACCGCCGGCTTCGCGCTGGCAGGCTGGACCGCCGCGCCGGCCGTGGGCCGCGTGATCCAGCGCATCGCGCCTCTTCTAGGCGTGCCCAACACTGCGCCACCGACCAAACTTGCCTCGGGTGGCACCTAATGACGCCACATTCCGGATCGATGATGGGTCATACGAAAAGCATTGCCGGTATGTTGGGTAGCAAGGAATTCGAGGGCCTGGGCCTCAAGGGGCTGGCCAGCGACAGCCGCAAGGTCAAGCCGGGTTATCTCTTCGCCGCCCTTTCGGGCACGAAGACGGACGGCGCGCGCTTCGTCCAGGATGCGGTGGCACGCGGCGCCGTGGCCGTGTTGGGCGCGCCGGCGCTGGCCGGCGAAGTTCAGGCGCTGGGCGTGCGCTTCATTGCCGATGAAAATCCGCGGGCAGGCCTCGCCCGGCTGGCGAGCGCATTTTTTCCCGGCCAACCGGAAATCGTCGCCGCCGTCACCGGCACCAAGGGCAAGTCCTCCATCGTTGCCTTCCTTCGCGAAATCTGGACGGCGCTAGGCAAGCCCGCTGCAAGCCTCGGCACGGTGGGCGTGATCGGTCCCAATGGCGAGATGCCCTTGTCCCACACCACGCCAGACCCGGTCGAAATTCACGAGCTGCTGTCACAGCTGAAGCAGGAGGGCGTGGACCATCTGGCGATTGAGGCCTCCAGTCACGGGCTCGATCAGCATCGGCTGGACGGGGTGAGGATTTCCGGTTGTGGCTTCACCAATATCACCCGCGACCATATGGATTATCACCCGACCTTCGAGGATTACCTCGCCGCCAAGCTGCGCCTGTTCACGGAGGTCGTACAGGATGGCGGTGTTGCGGTAGTCAATGCCGATGCCGAACATGCCGGCCATTTCATCGACGCGGCGAAAGCGCGGGGCCTGAGGCTGATCACTGTCGGCCGCAAAGGCGACACGATCCACCTTGACCGCCGCGAGGACCAGGGCGGCGCCCAGGCGCTGACGCTGCACTACCAGAAACGGATTTTTTACATCGAGCTGCCCCAGGCGGGGGAATTCCAGGCCTCCAATGCGCTGGTCGCTGCGGGGCTTGCGATCGGTCTTGGCGAAGATGCCGCCAAGGTGTTCAAGGCGCTGGAAGGCCTGAAAGGCGCGCCGGGCCGGATGGAGAAGGTCGCCTTTGCCGCCAATGGCGCGCCCATCTATGTCGACTATGCCCACACGCCCGATTCACTTGAAAAAGTGCTGGAGGCGCTGCGCCCGCATACCGCAAATCGCCTGCATGTCGTATTCGGCTGCGGCGGCGACCGCGACAAGGGCAAGCGGCCGCTGATGGGCGCCATCGCCGTCAGGCTGGCCGACGACGTGATCGTCACCGACGACAATCCCCGCACCGAGGATGCCGCCACCATCCGCCGCGAAATTCTGGCGGCGGCGCCGGGCGCCCGCGAGATCGGTGACCGTGCCGAGGCAATCCGCGCTGCAGTCGCCGCAATGAAGACCGGCGATGTGCTGATCCTGGCCGGCAAGGGCCATGAGACCGGCCAATATATCAACGGCGAGGTCTATCCCTTCTCCGACCGCGAACAGGCGATCGCCGCTGCCACGGCCCTTGGAGGGTGCGCGGCATGAGCCTGTGGACCCATCAGGAAGCCGAAGCCGCCACGCTGGGCCAGTCCACCCAAGGCTTCAGCGCGGACGGGCTTTCCATCGATACGCGCACGCTCAAGGAAGGCGATTTGTTCGTGGCGCTCAAGGGCGAGCATCGCGATGGTCATGATTTCGTGCGCGCCGCGTTTGATGCGCGGGCGGGCGCCGCGCTGGTCACCCACGCGCCGGATGGCGTCACCGGTCCGCTGCTCACGGTGGGCCACACCCAGCGCGGGCTGGAAGATCTGGCGCGTGCCGCGCGTGCCCGCAGCAATGCCAGGATTCTTGGCGTGACCGGCAGTGCCGGCAAGACCACCACCAAGGAAATCCTGCGGCTTGCCTTCAATGCCCTGGGCCGTACCCATGCCAGCGCTTCAAGCCACAACAATCACTGGGGCGTGCCCCTATCGCTGGCGTCTCTGCCGCGCGATGCCGAATACGGAATTTTCGAAATCGGCATGAATCATTTCGGCGAAATTCGCAATCTCGCCTCCTTCGTGCGGCCGCATGTGGCGATGATCACGACCATCGCGCCAGCGCATCTCGAATTCTTCGGCAATTGTGAATCCATCGCCGACGCCAAATCGGAGATCTTCGAGGGCCTTTTGCCCGGCGGCGCGGCACTGATTCCGGCCGACAGTCCCTATGCCGAGCGCCTGAAGGCCCGCGCCCGCCAGGCGCATGTCTCCAACATTGTCGGTTTCGGCATCACCGGAGAGGCAAAGCTTCTGTCCTTCGCGCGCGATGGCGGAGGCATGCGGGTCAAGGCCAACATATTGGGCCGGGCGGTTGACTGTCTTGTCGGCGCGCCGGGCGCCCATATCGCCCAGAATGTGGTGGGCGCCCTGACCGCCGTGGCACTGCTGGAGGGCGATGTCCTCAACGCTGCCGCAGCGCTGAAGAATTTCACCGCCCTCAAAGGCCGTGGCGCGCGCTTCGAGGCGGGTGGCATCGCCGTCATCGACGAAAGCTATAATGCCAATCCAGCCTCCATGGCGGCCGCGCTTGCGCTGCTTGGTGGTGCATCAGGCCGGAAGATCGCGGTCCTGGGCGACATGCTGGAAATGGGCGAGGGCGGCGTTGTCCATCATGCTGGTCTCGCCCAACCCATCGCCGCCAACAATGTGGGCCTGGTCTTCGCCTGCGGCACGCGGATGAAGGTCTTGTGGGAGAATTTGCCGGACGATGTCCGCGGCGCCTATGCCGAAACTTCCACCGCGCTTGTGCCCAGGCTGCTGGCGGCACTGAAGCCGGGCGACACTGTGCTGGTCAAAGGCTCAAACGGCGCCCGCATGTCCGTCGTCATCGACGCTCTCAAAGAGAAGGGAGCCTGATGCTTTATTATCTGTCCCTGCTCACCCATACCGACCAGCTCGCCTTTTTCCGATTGTTCCGGTACTTGACGTTCCGCTCGGGCGCAGCGGTGGTGACGGCGATCCTGATCGCCTTTCTGATCAATCCCATGCTGATCCGCTGGCTCAAGGTGAAACAGGGCAAGGGACAACCCATCCGCACCGATGGTCCGCAGCGACACATCCTTGAAAAGGCCGGCACGCCGACGATGGGTGGTCTTCTGATCCTGATTCCTTGGGTAGCCTCGACCCTGTTATGGGCCAGCCTCTCCAACCGCTATGTCTGGATAGCGCTGATGATCACCACGACCTACGGGATGCTGGGCTTCCTCGATGACTATTATAAGGTGACCAAGCGCACCTCCGACGGCCTATCGGGCCGCGCACGGCTGATGATCGAGTTCGTGGTCGCCGCCCTGGGGACCTGGCTGATCATGCAGGCGGAAATCCCGACCCTGTCGGGCGTGCTGGCGGTGCCATTCGTCAAGACGGCGCTGATCCCGCTGGGCGGGTTTTTTGTCGTGGTCGGCGTCTTCGTCATCGCCGGTGCCGCCAATGCCGTGAACTTCACCGACGGATTGGACGGGCTCGCCATCGTGCCAGTGATGATCGCGGCCGCCACCTTCACCTTGATCGTCTATCTGGTGGGTAACGAGAAATTCTCGGCTTATCTGCAGATTCCCTATATCGAATATTCCGGCGAACTGGCTGTGTTCCTGGCGGCGCTGGTGGGCGCCGGCCTCGGCTTTCTCTGGTACAACGCGCCGCCGGCCGCGATCTTCATGGGCGATACCGGTTCGCTGCCTTTGGGCGGCGCATTGGGCGTGGTCGCTGTCGCTGTCAAGCATGAGATCGTGCTTGGCCTGGTGGGCGGCCTCTTCGTGCTCGAAACGGTGTCGGTGGTTGTGCAGGTGGTCTCCTTCAAGCTCACCGGCAAGCGCGTCTTCAAGATGGCACCCATTCACCATCATTATGAACAGCTAGGCTGGACCGAACCCACCATCGTAATCCGCTTCTGGATCGTTGCGGTGGTGCTGGCCCTGCTCGGTCTTGCCACCCTGAAACTGCGTTGAGGCCATGATCGCCGCCAAAGCCTTTGCCAACAGGACCGTCGCCGTATTCGGCCTCGCCCGCACGGGGCTTGGCGCCGTGCGCGCGCTTGTCGCCGGCGGCACGACGGTGATTGCCTGGGACGATTCCAGCACGGCGCGCGACCAGGGTGGCCAGCAGGGCGCGGAAATCATGCCCTGGCGGGAGTGGCCATGGGAGAAGATCGCCGCCCTGGTCCTTTCGCCGGGCGTGCCGCTGACGCATCCCAAGCCCCATGGCGTGGTCGAGCATGCTTCCCGCGCACAGGTTCCCGTGATCGGCGATGTCGAGTTGTTCGCCCGCGAGGTGCGTGCCAACCGCGACCTTCCCGGCAGGTCGCCTGTGATCGCCATCACCGGAACCAACGGCAAATCCACTACAACCGCCCTGGTGGGGCACATATTGAGTCAGTGCGGCTTCGACGCCCAGATCGGCGGCAATATCGGCAAGTCGGTGCTGGAACTCTCTCCGCCTTCGGCCAAGACCATTTACGTATTGGAAATGTCCAGCTTCCAGATCGATCTAGCGCCGGACCTCGTGCCCGACGTTGCGCTTCTCTCCAACCTGTCTCCTGACCACATCGACCGTCATGGCAGCATGCAGAATTATGCCGCGATCAAGGCGCGCCTGCTGCGCCAGACGGCAAAAGACGGCCAGATTGCGGTCGGCGTGGATGATGAATATTCCGCAGCCATTTTCACCCAGATCGCGGCCGCGGGCGGGGCCCAGGCCCACCCCGTGTCGGTGGGCAAAGTCTTGGGCCGCGGCATTTTCGTCGTGGACGGCGCGCTTTACGACGCCCTTGGCGGACGGGCTGTCAAAGTGATGGACATGGAGGCAGCCACGCATCTTCCGGGTGCGCACAATTGGCAGAATGCGGCGCTGGCCTATGCCGCGGTCAGGCCATTGGTCTCCGATACCAAGGCAGTAGCGGCGGCAATTGCAAGCTTCCCGGGCCTGGCCCATCGCATGGAGGATGTCGGCCATATCGGCAATACCGTATTCATCAATGATTCCAAGGCCACCAATGCCGATGCCACGGCGCGGGCACTCGCCGTCTATCCCGACATATTCTGGATCGCCGGCGGCAAGCCCAAGGAAGGCGGTATCACTTCGCTCGCCACCTACTTTCCCCGGATCCGCAAGGCCTATCTGATCGGCGAGGCCGCCAGTCAGTTTGCGCGCACGCTGGACGGCAAGGCGCTGTACGAAATGTCGGGCACCTTGGACGCAGCAGTGACCAGTGCCGCGGCCGACGCCACAGCTTCCGCCGCCGAAGCGCCGGTCGTGCTTCTGTCGCCGGCCTGCGCGTCCTACGACCAGTTCAAGGATTTCGAGCAGCGGGGCGATGCCTTTCGCAACCTCGTTGCCAGGCTGCCGAAACATGTGAGAGCCGCATCATGAACCGTTCGGATAAAAGCGGCTTTTCCAACTGGTGGTTTACCGTGGATCGCCTGGCCCTGTTCTGCATGCTGGCTTTGACCGGCATCGGCCTGATGCTGGCTTTTGCCGCCAGCCCGGCCATCACCGGCGGACCGCTGACGGCGGGCGACTTTCGCTACACCCTGCGCCAGGTGGTATTTGCCGCCATCGCTGTTGGCATCCTGTGCGGCGTGTCTCTGTTGCCTCCGCGCCAGATCCGGATTCTGGCGGCGGTGACTTTCGCCTGTGCCCTGATTGGATCCTTTCTTGTGCTCTTCGTGGGCGCCGATGTCCTGGGCGCACGCCGCGAACTGGATCTGGGACCGTTGGCGCTCCAGCCTTCGGAATTCCTGAAGCCCAGCTTCGCCATCCTGGCTGCCGCAGTGCTGGCCGACCGCCATCCGCTGGCGATCCCAAAGCCGGTGGTTACTTTCCTGCTGATCGCGCCGGCCCTCGTCATCCTTACCAAGCAGCCGGATGTGGGCCAGACCGGCCTGTTGCTGTGTCTGTGGGGCGCCATGCTGTTCTTCTGGGGCCTCAATTTTCTCTGGGTCGGTATCGGCGTGGGCGTGCTGGCCGTGCTGGGCTTCGCGGCTTACGAGCTCTTCCCGCATGTGCACCACCGGGTCGAACAATTTCTTAGCGAATCCGATACCGGCTATCAGGCGGGCCTGGCGCTCAAGGCTTTTGCCCATGGCGGCCTGGGCGGCGTAGGCCCAGGTGCGGGCACGATCAAATATCGCATCCCCGATGCCCATTCCGACTTCATCTTTGCGGTGGCGGGTGAGGAGTTCGGCTTCCTGCTTTGCGGCCTGATCGCGCTCTTATTCTGCGTGCTCACGGTGCGGCTGCTGCTGCGCGCGGCCGCCAGCCGCGAGCCATTCGCGCAGTTGGCGGGCGCAGGCCTCGCAGTGGTCACAGCCGTGCAGGCCTTCATCAACATGGGCGTGGCCGTGTCGCTGTTGCCCGCCAAGGGCATGACTCTTCCGTTCATTTCCTATGGCGGCTCGTCCTTGTTTGCGGTGGCATTGACCATGGGCTTCGCACTGGCCGTCACCCGGCAACGACCCCAGATCCGGCTCACCACGCGCGACGATCCCAGCTTCTTCATGGGAAGCGTGGCATGAGCATTGTCGTGCTATCCGCGGGCGGCACTGGCGGTCACCTGTTCCCGGCGCAGGCGCTCGCCAGCGAGTTGACCCGGCGCGGCCGCGATATCGTTGTGATGACGGACGCCCGCTTTGCCAATTACGCGACGGCCTTCCCCAAAGCGAAGATCGAGACCGTTCCGTCCTCACCCTTCAATGCCATCACGGCACCATTCAAGATCGCGGCCGGCTTCGTCGTGGCACTGGCCAAGCTGCTCAGGCTCAAGCCTGCCGCAGTGATCGGCTTTGGCGGTTATCCGTCGGTACCTGTGATGTTGGCGGCCAACTTCGCGGGCTTTCCCACCGGCATCATCGAGCAGAATGCGGTGGTGGGCCGAGCCAACCGGCTGGTGATGAACCGGGTGCGGAAGGTGGCTGCGGCTTTTCCCATCGCCCGCTTTGGGCCGCGCGACAGTTCCAAGATCGTCCTGACCGGCAATCCCTTGCGCCCCGAAGTCGAAGCGCTGTGGGGCGCGCCTTATAATTTACCGGAAACCCCCGGTCCGATACGGCTGCTGGTGTTCGGCGGCAGCCAAGGCGCGCGCGCCTTGAGCGAGATCGTGCCCGCGGCGCTGACCCGCCTTCCGCATGACATCAAGATTCGCCTGTCGGTGGTGCAGCAATGCCGCCCCGAAGACATCGAGAAGGTTCGCCAGATCTATGCCAATGCCGAAATTCGCTGTCAGCTCGAAACCTTCTTTACCGACCTTCCCCAGCGCATGGCGGAAGCGCAGCTGGTGATCGCCCGCTCCGGCGCCGGCACGGTGGCGGAGCTGATGGCAATCGGACGTCCGGCGATACTGGTGCCCTTGCCCGGCGCGCTCGACGACAACCAGACACCCAATGCGGAAATCCTGTCGACAGCCGATGCCGGCTGGTGCGTGCCGCAAGCTGCACTGACCCCGGATGTTTTGGCCCAGATGCTGGGCAAGATCTTCGCCGATCCGCTTGGGCTGGCGCGGCGGGCGGCGCGTGCCCATGCCCTGGCCACGCCGAATGCAGCGCGAAAGCTCGCCGATGTGGTCGACGAACTTGCCCTCTCATCAGACCGGAAAGAGGCCGCCTGATGGCTCCGCAAGCGCACAAGCAGGTGACCACGCGGGTTCCGCTCGATATCGGCGCCATCCATTTCATCGGCATCGGCGGCATCGGCATGAGCGGCATTGCCGAGATCATGCACAATCTGGGCTATCGCGTTCAGGGCAGCGACGCGGCCGAGAATGCCAATGTCAAACGGCTGCGCGCCATGGGCATCACGGTCCATATCGGCCACAATGCCGACAATCTGAATGGCGCCCATGTCGTAGTCTATTCCTCGGCGGTCAAGCCCGGCAATGTCGAGTTCGATGCCGCGCGCGCCCTCTCGCTTCCCCTGGTTCGCCGTGCCGAAATGCTGGCCGAGATCATGCGGTTGCGCTCCTGCATCGCGATTGCCGGGACCAATGGCAAGACGACCACCACGACCCTGGTTGCCTCGCTCCTGGATGCGGGCGGCATGGATCCCACGGTGGTCAATGGCGGCATCATCAATGCCTATGGCACCAATGCGCGGCTGGGTGCGGGCGAGTGGGTGGTGGTGGAAGCCGATGAAAGCGACGGCACCTTCCTGCGGCTGCCCGCCACTGTCGCGGTGGTGACCAACGTCGATCCCGACCATCTGGATTTCTACGGTACTTTCGAGAACATGCGGGATGCCTTCCAGCGCTTTGTCGAGAATGTGCCTTTCTATGGTTTTGCCGTTCTGTGCATCGACCATCCGGAAGTCCAGGCCATGGTCGGCCGCATTACCGACCGCCGCATCGTCACCTATGGCTTGAGCCCCCAAGCCGATGCGCGCGCCGTCAATGTGAGTTTCTCGGAAGGCGCTTCACGTTTCGATTGCCTCTTCACCGACCGCCGCACGGGAACGGAAACGCGGCTGGACGGCATGCGCCTGCCCATGCCGGGCGAGCACAATGTCCAGAACGCCATGGCCGCCATCGTTGTGGCGCGCGAGTTGGGTGTGAAGGATGAGGTGATCCGCAAGGGGCTTGGCGAGTTCCGCGGCGTCGGCCGCCGTTTCACCAAGGTCGGCGAGGTGAATGGCGCAGCCATCATCGACGATTATGCCCACAATCCGTTCAAGATCGCGGCCGCCCTGCGCGCGGCGCGCCAGGCCTATAAGGGACCGATCGTCGCGGTGGTGCAGCCGCATCGCTTTACCCGTCTGCGCGACACGTTCGAGCAATTTGCCACCTGCCTGAATGATGCGGACGTGGCTGTGATCGCGCCGGTTTACACCGCCGGCGAAGCACCGATCGAAGGCATAAACCGCGATACTTATGCCGAGGCGCTGCGCGCCCAT
This sequence comes from Rhizomicrobium sp., assembly GCA_035512055.1. GTDB lineage: Bacteria > Pseudomonadota > Alphaproteobacteria > Micropepsales > Micropepsaceae > Rhizomicrobium. The sequence continues at coordinate 5,097 of DATKEP010000020.1, read as the reverse complement.
GGCCACCGCAATGTGATCACCATTGACGGTGAGGACGATCTCGCCGCCGCGGTGGCGCCTTATGTCAAGCCGGGCGCGGCCATCGTCGGCACTGGCGCGGGCTCCATCACGACCTGGATGAACAACCTTCCCAAAAAGCTGGAGGCGCTCACGTGATGATGACGCGTCCCTGCGACATGCTTCCCCCCGTGCGCGGCACGCTCACCCGTGATGCACCGCTCAAGGACCTGGTGTGGTTCCGCGCCGGAGGCCCCGCCGAGGTTCTGTTCCGGCCGGCCGATATTGATGATCTCGCGGGTTTCATCGCCGCGCGGCCGGCCGACCTACGCATATCGGTAATCGGCGTGGGCTCCAATCTTCTGGTGCGCGATGGCGGCATTCCCGGCGTCGTCGTGCGCCTGTCTTCGGCTTTCGGCAAGATCGAAACGATTGGAACGCGCGTGCGCGCGGGAGCGGCGGCGCTGGACGGGGTGGTGGCGCGTGCCGCGGCCGATGCCGGCATCGCGGGGCTCGAATTCCTGCGCGGCGTGCCTGGCACCATCGGCGGGGCATTGAGGATGAATGCCGGCTGCTATGGACGGGAGATCAAGGACATCTTCGTCGAAGCCACTGCGATTGACGGAAACGGCAATGAAATCAGGCTTTCTAGCGCCGCAATGGATTTCGAATACCGCAAGGCGCGCGGGGCCGGCGAAGATCTGATCTTTGTCGAAGCCCTGTTCGAAGGCACGCGCGATGAACCTTCGGCCATTCGCGCCCGCATGGACGAACTGTCGGGAACCCGCGAAGCCAGCCAGCCGATCAAGTCGAAAACCGGCGGCTCGACCTTCAAGAATCCGCCGGGCCAAAAGGCCTGGCAGTTGATCGACGAAGCCGGTTGCCGCGGCCTGATGGTCGGCGGCGCCCAGGTCAGCCCGAAGCATACCAATTTCCTGATCAATACGGCAGATGCCACCGCGGCCGACCTGGAAGCGCTGGGCGAGGAAGTGCGCCGCCGCGTGAAGGAAAATTCCGGCATCGCGCTGGAATGGGAAATCAAGCGGGTGGGCGTTCCATGACGGGCTACCGCAAGATCGCCGTGCTGATGGGCGGCCGTTCCGCCGAGCGGGAAGTCTCGCTCTCTTCCGGCCGCGGCGTGGTCAAGGCACTGCGCGAGGAAGGATTCGACGCCGAGCCGCTGGATCCTGGCGAAAATCCCGGCCAGCAACTCTACGAAGCCAAGCCGGACGCGGTGTTCAATGCGCTGCATGGCCGCTTCGGCGAAGACGGCACGGTTCAGGGGCTGCTGGAACTGATGCGAATCCCTTATACCCATTCGGGCGTGCTGTCTTCGGCGCTTGCCATGCACAAGGAGCGCACCAAAGATGTCTATCGGGCCGCAGGTCTTCCGGTGGTCAAGTCCTTTGTGGTGGACCGGCGCGAAGCGGCCGCCGCCCATCTGATGGAACCGCCTTACGTGGTCAAACCTGTCAACGAAGGGTCTTCGGTCGGCATCTTCATCATCCGCAAAGGCGACAACCGCCCGCCCGCCGAACTGGGCAGCGAGAGCTGGAAGCTTTCCAACGAGATGATGGTGGAGGAATTCGTGCCCGGCCGCGAACTCACGGTTTCGGTCATGGGCGACCGTGCTCTTGGCGTGACCGAAATCACCACGGAGCTTGCGTTTTACGATTACGAGGCCAAATACGCCCCTGGCGGTTCCAAGCATATCTTGCCGGCACAAATCCCGCAGAAAGCAGCCGACGAAGCGATGACGCTGGCGGTCGCGGCCCACAAGGCGCTGGGCTGTCGCGGTGTCACCCGCACCGATTTCCGTTATGACGACACGGCCGCAAAACATCGCATGATCCTGCTCGAAACCAATACCCAGCCGGGCATGACGCCGACGTCGCTGGTGCCCGAACAGGCCGCTTATCTCGGCATGTCCTATGCAAAACTTTGCCGCTGGATCGTGGAGGATGCGTCATGCGATCGGTGATTGTGGAACGCAAGCCCCGCAGGCCCGCCCGCGGCCAGGCGGTGCGCCCTTCCGGCCGGGGCAAGCGCGAGATGCCGGAGGTGCAGCCCGGTTCGGCTCGCAAAGGCAGCAAACAGGGGATTTTTGCAGGCGTGGCGGCGCGGTTTGCCCCATTTTTCAGGCGCCCGATCGTCACCTTGTGCGGGATGGTGCTGGTCCTTGTGCTGATCGCAGCCTTGTTCGCCAGTGGTGTGATCGGCCGGGGATTCCATGCCATCGGACGCGGGCTGGACACGGTTGCTGCCGATGCCGGCTTCGGCATCTCCGAAATCCATATCACCGGCAACCGCCGCACGCCCTATCGCCAGATTCTGGAAGTGCTGGGCATGCAGCCGGGACAGAGCATCTTCGCCGCCGACTTGTGGAGTGCGCAACGGCGCCTTGCGTCGTTGGACTGGATCTCCTCCGCCGAAATCCATCGCCGCTATCCCGATGCGATCTTCGTGACGCTGGTGGAAAAGCGGCCCTTCGCGCTTTGGCAACCGCCTGCCGATGCCCACGGCGATGCACCGATCGTTGTGGTCGAGCGCAGCGGCAAGGTGATCACCAGCCGTGACGTGGAGAAGTTCCGTCACCTGCCCAAGCTGGTTGGTGGCGGCGCACCGCCGGCCGCTGCCGATCTGGTGGATGCGGTCCAGGCCCATCGTGCCGTTGCCGCGCGCATCGCCGCTTATGCGCGCGTATCCGAGCGGCGCTGGAACTTGATCCTGGATGACGGGGTTACGGTCGAACTGCCGGAAAGCGGCTGGCCGAAGGAGCTGGATTCGCTCGAGCATCTGATCATCGATAACGGCATCCTGGAGCGCGATGTCACCGAAATCGATCTCCGATCGCCGACGCATTATTTCTTCTTGCTCAAGGGCGGCGAGAAGAAGGACGTTGAGAGGGGCAAAGAGACATGAATCAGACGGTCCGCTTGCGCGTGAACAACGAAATCCCCGCCTATCGTACCGGCCTGGTGTCGGCGCTGGACGTCGGCACCTCCAAGATCGTCTGCGTCATCGGCCAGGCGGAATCCGGCTCGCTGAAGATCCTGGGCAGCGCCTTGCGCGAATCCTCAGGCCTCAAGGCGGGCACTGTGACCAGCCTGGAACTGGCCGAAGAATCCATCCGCGACTGCGTGGCGGCGGCCGAAAACATGGCCGACTCCCGCATCCAGAATGTGCTGATTAGCGTCAATTGCGGGCAGCCGGTGTCGGTGACCAGCCGGGCGGTCCTGTCGCTGGATGGGGCGCTCATTTCCGACGAACATCTGCGCCTGCTTCTGGCGGACGGCCGCACGCGCGCCAAGCTGGACGGCCATGAGATCATCCAGTCCGCACCCACCGCCTATGTGGTGGACGAGGCGCGCGGGGTGAAGAATCCACTGGGCATGTTCTGCCAGCGCATCGGCGTGGCCATGCATGCCGTGGCGGTCAAGCCTTCGCCCCTGCAGAACCTCAAGCTGGCCGTGGAACGCTGCCATCTCCACGTGGTCGGCAACCTGTTCGGGGCCTATGCGTCCGGCCTTTCCACCCTCACCGAGGATGAAAAGCAGGTCGGGGCCACCGTGATCGACATGGGCGGCGGCACCACTTCCATCGCCGTCTTCCTGGAAGGCCATCTGGTCCATGCCGATGTTGTGCCGGTGGGCGGTTTTGCCGTCACCCATGACATTGCCAGGATGTTGGCGGCGCCAATCGCCGCCGCCGAGCGTACCAAGACGCTCTACGGCGCGGCCATTGGCGAGATGGATGGCGGCGCCGATGTGGTCTCGGTGGCGCAGATGGGGGAGGAGGGCGACGATTCCGCCCTGCGCCTGCCGCGTTCCATGCTCACCCGCATCATCCAGGCGCGCCTGGAAGAGATTTTCGGCGAGGTCCAGACCCGCCTGAAGGCATCGGGATTCGATTTGGCGGCTGGACGGCGCGCGGTGCTCACGGGAGGCGCCTGCCAGCTTGCCGGCACGCGCGAATTGGCCGCTCGGATTCTCAACAAGCAGGTGCGAATCGGTAGGCCTGGCGTGTTCCCAGGCTTGGCAGCGGCTTCGGCCGGACCGGACTATGCCAGCGCCATCGGTCTTCTGATGGCCGGCGCGACCATGCCGCCCGAACTTTTGAACCCCGATATCGCCATGGGCCAAGCCTCTTCCCGCAAGGAAAGCTGGCTCAGCCGGTTGACGCGCAGATGGCTCTAATGATTCAACAATACAACAGCGAATCAGTTGGGAATTTTGGTGTGCCGCAAGGTGATCGAAACAAGTCAGGAGCGTCGGCGGAGACCGGTGCGACCAACATGAGGAGAGTTTAAATGGCGATCAACCTAAAAGCCCCCGAGACGAAGGAACTGCGCCCCCGGATCACCGTGCTGGGCGTGGGTGGCGCCGGCGGAAATGCCGTCAACAACATGATCGAGGCGGGGCTCGAAGGCGTCGATTTCGTCGTCGCCAATACCGATGCGCAGGCCCTGGCGCAGTCCAAGTGCAGCCGGCGCATCCAACTTGGCGTCAACACCACCGAAGGATTGGGCGCGGGCGCCCAGCCGGATGTCGGCCGCGCCGGGGCGGAAGAATCGCTCAATGAGATCATGGAGCAGCTTTCGGGCGCGCACATGGTCTTCATCGCCGCCGGCATGGGCGGCGGCACCGGCACAGGCGCGGCACCCGTGATCGCGCGCGCCGTGCGCGAGGCGGGCATCCTTACCGTGGGCGTGGTGACCAAGCCTTTCGCGCTGGAAGGCGACCGCCGTATGCGGGTGGCCGAACGCGGCATCGCCGAGCTGCAGCAATTCGTTCATACCCTGATCGTAATCCCCAACCAGAATCTGTTCCGGGTCGCCAATGACCGCACCACCATGGCGCAGGCCTTCGCCATGGCCGACGAGGTTTTGCATGCGGGCGTGCGCGGCGTCACCGACCTGATCGTGATGCCCGGCCTGATCAACCTGGATTTCGCCGACATCAAGTCGGTGATCAGCGAGATGGGCAAGGCGATGATGGGCACCGGCGAGGCGGAAGGCGAAGACCGCGCCATGCGGGCCGCGGATATGGCAATCTCCAATCCGCTGCTTGACGATGTCACGATGAAGGGCGCCAAGGGCGT
>DATKEP010000019.1:0-34530 GCA_035512055.1 Rhizomicrobium sp. | reverse complement strand
CTAGCCCGCAGCCCTAAAAGCCGCCACGCTTTGGCGCGCGCGCGCCGCAATTTCATCGTCGCTGTAGTCGGGCTTGAACAGGTCCGCGCCCATGCCGAAACCGGCAGCGCCCGCCCTGCGCCATTCCTTCATATTGCCGGCGCCGACCCCGCCCACGGCATAGACGGGCACGTCTTTCGGCAAGACTGCCAAAAGCGCCTTTAGATGCGCTGTGCCGGCGGTGGCTGCCGGGAAAAGCTTCAGCGTGCGCGCACCCGCCGCAATCGCCGCGAAAGCCTCGCTGGGCGTGTAGAAGCCAGGCATCACGACCAGATTTTTTTCCACGCCGCGTCTGATGACCGCCGGGTTGGTGTTGGGCGTGACCAGCAGCCTGCCGCCAGCACCGGCCACGCGGTCCACATCGGCGGGCTCCAGCACCGTGCCCGCGCCGGTCAGGCAACGTTCGCCGTAAGCCTTGGCCAGGATTTCAATGCTCCGGAACGGCTCCGGCGAATTCAAGGGTACTTCGATGGTGCGGATGCCGGCCTCGAACAGGGTTGCTGCCACGCCTTCGATGCGTGCCGGTGTCACGCCGCGCAAAATCGCCACCAGCGGCAATTCGGTCAGCAGATCGGTCATGAAAAAATTTCCGCATGGGCATGAACCAGGCCCGCCAGGGCCGCGGCATCGCCGTCGATAACTTCGAGGGGCACATCATAGGCATTGAGGACGCGGCCATAAAGCGCGGCAAGCTGTGGCGTGCAGATCATCTGTACCGGACCATCGCGATCGAACAGCTTGAGCGCGGTTGCGATGTCCTTGCCCAGCACCAGTCCCGAGAGATAGGAGGCGGCATCGCTTTTGGCCATTTGACCTGTGACCACCCGGGCGCGGGTGCTGAACAGAAGATGCAGGAGATCGGCGTCGGGATTGGCACGGACCAGATCCAGTCCGCCCGCCAGCGCGGGACTGTCGCTGTCGACCTCGCCGCCATCGCGCGCCAGAACACTGTGCCGGCGCAGCAGTTCGAACAACTCGCCGGAAAGCGCGGTCTGGAAATCCAACACCGCCCCGCCTTCCACCGCGACCCATTTGGCATGGGTGCCGGGCAGGCAGAAAAGATGACGGCCCCTGGCCAACGCGGGATGAAGCCGAAGCGCGCCCAATATCTGGGTCTCCTCGCCCCGCATCACATCAGGCGCGCCGGTCCTTCCCGTGCAGGAGAGACCGGGCAGGATGGCGACGGCGCGGCCGCCCGCATCAATGTGCAGCGCCGCGCCGGCAATCGCCTGCGGTTTGGCCGGGCAGCGCAGATATGGAACTTCCTTCCAGCCGATGGTCGAACCCACCATGCCACCCAGAACTGCGGGCAGAATGCCATGCGCCTTGTCCCAGGCCGCAACGGCGGCCGCAAAACGGCCGGCGCAATCGGGCACGGCGGCGCCTTCGCCCTCGCCCCGCGCCAGCACGGACCCGCGCGCATCGCAAAGATAAAGCCGCAAACGGCTGGTGCCCCAGTCGCCCGCAATGAAAGCCGCCTCGCTCATGGGCGGTTTCTACAAGGGCGGTCACGTCTTGTCGAACAGGACCCAGCGTCGGTCCGTCACGACCACTTGTTTTCCAGCATGTCGAGTTCACGCAACTCAGCCGGCACGGCCGCGGGTTCAATTCCGCCATGCGGCCGGCGCGCCTCACGTCCTGTGAGAATATCCTCGAAGAATTCCCGGTCCGCCGACATCACCCGGACTGTCACCAGCGTGCCGCCGCGGCGCACGCCTTCGGCATAGCCTGGGGCATCGTCTTCGCTGACGCCCGCCTCGATCAGCGCGCCCACGACGCCACCGGCCGCTCCGCCCGCGACCGCGCCGGCGAGCGCGCTGGCAAGCCACCCGGCGGCCACGACGCCGCCAACACCCGGCAGTATAAATGCGCCCAAACCCGCAAGCAGGCCGGCAGCGCCTCCCAGGGCTGCGCCAATGCCGGCACTGCGATTGATAGTGTGGCCATGATCATCGTCGCCATCGCGGTCCGGACCCGCATTTGCCGCCCGCGTGCGGCGCGAAGAGGCAATGATGCCGATATCGTCGCAAGGCAGTCCCGCGGCCTTGAGTTCGTCGACCACCCTCCGCGCACGGACGCCGTCATCATAAAGGCGGGACAAAGTGATGATCATGGCGCAACTCCGGATGCACTATATCGGTGAGGCAACACCGCTGCAGTCGTGCCGTTCCGTCCGGAACCGAAATTTGGGCTAAGGGGTTACATGGCCGGAGCCGGATACCGAAACAAGGAAAAATCATGGCACGAAAATATTCCAAGGGAGCCCAGAGGAAAGTCGAAAGGGCGATGCATGAGCGCAAGAAGGGCACGCTCAGAAGCGGTCCCGGCGGCAAGGGCGGCAAGGTGAAAAGCCGCAAGCAGGCCATCGCCATCGGCCTGTCGGAGGCCCGCGCGGAAGGCAAGAAAGTCCCGAAAAAGCCCAAGACGGGCAACAAGACGGACAAATAGGCCCGACGGCGAAGTTATTTGGGAAGAGGTTTGAGTCCGCGATGCTCCAGCATCGGGCCGATGTCGGGGTCCTTGCCATAAAAGGCCCGGAACATGGGGCCATAATCCAGCGTATGGCCTTTTGACAGGATCATGTCGCGGAAGCGCTTGCCATTGGCCCGGGTCAGTCCGCCATGGGCGGTGAACCAGGCATAGGCGTCGTCATCCAGCATCACCGTCCATTGATAGGCGTAATAGCCGCTAGCATAGCCGTTGGCCCAGATGTGCAGGAAATAGCTTGAGCGGTACCGCGTCGGCACGTTGGGAAAATCCGTGCCGCTGTCCTTGAGCGCCTTGGTCTCGAATGCATCCACATTCTGTTTGGGCGCGTCCACCGGCAAGGTATGCCACTTCATGTCCAGCTCGGAGGCGGCCAGCAATTCTCCCAGCGAATAGCCCTGGCCCCAGGTTTCTGACGCCTTGATCTTGTCCACCAGTCCTTGCGGGATCGGCGCACCAGTCTGATAGTTCATCGCATAGTGCCTGAGCACCTCGGGATAGAGCGCCCAGTGTTCGTTGAACTGGGAGGGAAACTCGACAAAGTCGCGCGCCACGCTGGTGCCCGACACCAGCGGATAAGTCTGGCTGGCAAATAGGCCGTGCAAGGCATGGCCGAATTCATGGAACATGGTGCTGACGTCGTCGAAGCTGAGCAGTGCCGGCTGACCGGGCGCGGGCTTGGTGAAATTGGCGACATTGTAGATCACCGGCTTGGTGCCGAGCAGCTTCGACTGCCCGACGAAATTGCTCATCCAGGCGCCACCATTCTTGTTGTCGCGCTTGTAATAGTCGAAATAGATTAGCCCCAGGGACGAGCCGTCCTGCTCGAACACTTCATAGACCATCACGTCCGGCTGGTAGACCGGAATGTCATCGCGCTGCTTGAAGGTGAGGCCGTAAAGCTTGTTGGCGGCATAAAAGACGCCGTCGGTCAGCACCTTGTGGATTTCGAAGTAGGGCTTTAGCGCATTCTCATCCAGGTCGTAGCGCTCCTTGCGCACGCGTTCTGCGTAACGCTGCCAGTCCCACGGCTTCAGGTCGAATTGCTTGCCATCCTTGTCGATGGCCCCCTGGATCAGGCGCGCCTCATCGGCCGCCTTGGCACGCGTGGGACCGACCAGTTGGCCAAGGAATTTCTCCACCTTGTCCGGCGTGTCGGCCATCTGGTCGTAGAGCACGTAGGCGGCATAATTGGGATAACCGAGCAGTTTCGCCTTTTGCGCGCGGATGACCGCAAGCCGTGCAATAATGGCGCGCGTGTCGTTGGCATCGCCTTTTTCCGCCCGCGTCCAGCCATTGTCGAACAGCTTTTCGCGCACCGCACGGTCCGCCAGCGATGTCAGCAGCGGCTGCTGAGTGGTGTTCTGCAAGGGGATGACATACTTTCCCTTCAGCCCGCGGCCCTTGGCCGCTTCCACGGTGCTGGCGATTTCGACATCGGACAGGCCAGCAAGCCCAGACTTGTCGTCCAGCACCAGTGCGCCGGCCTTTGCGGCGGCGATCAGCTTCTGCTGGAACTGGGTTTCCAGGCTGGCATCTTCCTTGTTGATAGCCTTCAGCTTTGTCTTGTCCTTGTCGGACAGGAGCGCGCCGGCATGCACGAATTGCTTGTAGTAAAGTGTCAGCACCTGGAGCGCTTCCGCATCCAGCTTGAGGCTGGCCCTTGTGTCGTAGAGCGTCTTCACGCGCGCAAAGAGAGCGGGATTGAGGAAGATAGCGTCGCTATGGGCGGCAAGCTTGGGCGCTTCGACGCTTTGCACCTTGTCCAGGACAGGATCGGTGTTGGCCTGCACCACGCCGAAGAAGGTATTGTTCACCCGGTCCAGCATGCGGCCGGACCGCTCCATTGCTGCGATGGTGTTGTCGAAAGTCGGCGCCGCCTTATTGCCTGCGATCTGCTCGATCTCGGCAATCTGTTCCTTCATCCCCTGCTCGAAGGCTGGCTGATAGTCGCCATCCTTGATGATGTCGAAACGCGGCGCCTGATAGGGAAGCGTGCTGGCGGTGGCGAAGGGACTGGCCGCCTGGGCCGGAGCCGCCATGACCATGACGGGCACGGCCCAACCTAGGACCATGGCACCGGAACCGGGCTTGCCGCGCATGAGAGAACTCTCCCAAAAATCCGGAAGAGATATTACCCAGCAAAGCGGCTTAAGCTAGACGGCGTGCTGGCCGATCGCAGCCTGGGCGGCGGCAACATCTTCGCAGATGCCCTGCTGCCTGTGATGATCAAGCGTCAGTACCGATTTGACATTCTCGGCAAATTCACCCGGCAGCGGTGCGCGGACGGTAACAATCTGGGCGGGATCGATCTTCACAGTCTGTCCATCAGGCTGGGTAAAGGTGACCAGGTCCGACCGGCCCTTTCCACCATGCAGCGTTTTGGCAATGTCGCCGATATAGGTGCGGGTTTCCGCCGGGAGCTGCGCGCCATGGTCCAGATGGTCTTCCAGTCTTGCGGGCCCGGCATTGTAGGCCGCAAACATCGCCGGATAGCCATATTTGCGATGCAGCCAGCCCAGATAGGCGGCGCCCGCCATGACATTGTCGCGGGCGTCGAACGGATTGGACCCCAGCTTGTGCACGGCCGCCATCTCGTCATAGGTCTCGGGCAACACTTGCATCAGCCCCATCGCGCCGGCGCTCGAGACGATGGGCTTGCCCTCGCCCAGCATGGTGCGGCCACCGCTTTCGCGGGCCATCACGGCGCGGATCCAGTCCTTGGGCACGTGGAACCGCTTTGACGCTTCCGCGATGATGCCGTCCCAGCGGTTCATCAGTTGCGCCGGTTTCATGGTGGATTCTTCGTCATAGGCCGAAGGCTGAACCGGTCTAGGATCGGCGATCAGCCGCACAAGGATCGAATGGCGCACGACGGCTTCGCCATTATGCCGGGTGACCGCGACATTGCCGTGTTGCGCCACAAGGGCCGTGATGACGCAAAGACTGCCGAAGAGCAGGGTGCGAAAGAACCCGCGGGGTGATGGCTTTTCGGCAGCAATAGATACAGGTTTGGACACAGCTGCTCCCATGCGAATCTGAGGACGAAAAGCGGAACCGTATTTCGGATGCTCAGAACTTTTTTTACGCGGACGCGGGAACAGGAATGTTTCGCGCGGCCCATGCACCCCAGCACCTGCGCAAATAGCGGGCCTGTTGCAAAATATCAAGTTGCAACTTTTCGGAACACGGGTTCCGCAACAGCTCAGCGCTGCTCGAGAGCGCGCAGATGCGCAGTCAAGGCTTTGATATCGCCATTGTTTTGCGCAAGCACCGAGATGAACTGATCGCGTTCCGCCAGCGACAGCCAAACGCCCTCCACGGCGAAATCCACCAGCAACGGCTTTGGACCGTCCGTGCGCACGCGGAAATCGATCTGCATCGGCTGGCCGCCGCCCACCGAGTCGGTGTTGACGATATAGTCGCCCGGCGCGCGTTCACGCGAGGCGCGCACGTGGAGGGTCTGTCCGGCATAGCGTGCGAAATAGGATTGATACACCGACAGAACATAGTCCTGATAGGCAGCGACATAAGCATCGAGATCCGCCGGCGAAGCCTGTGCCGCATAACGCCCCAGCAGAAACTGCGCCACGCGCCTGAGGTCGGTGAGACCCAGAAGGAAAGACGCAAAGTGGCTACCGCGCTCCTGGCTGCTCAGGCTGCGGTCGTTGAGGATGTCGAACCCGGTCTGGATATTGGTGCCGACAAATTCCTCTGCCGGATTGGCCGCCGCATGGGCCGAATAAGCAAATGGAAGCGTCAGCGCGGCCGCGCCGGCGAGCAGATGCCTGCGATGCATGTTCGTGATCCTTCGCCAACGCCGCGCGCAAGTCGCGCGGCTCCGTGTGGCCCCTGGGCACGGCTTGTGGCAGCCAATCGTGCCGGAAATGTGGCGGGCGCCCTTGAAAGCATTGCGCGAAAGGTCATGTTTCGCCCATGGTTCCGCTTTCCGTCCTGGATCTTTCGCCCATCAAGCAGGGCGGCGATGCCACCCACGCATTGCACGAAAGCGTGGAGCTGGCTCGGCGTTGCGAGCGGCTCGGCTATCGCCGCTACTGGCTGGCGGAACATCACAACATGCCCGGCATCGCTAGTGCCGCCACCGCCGTAGCGATCGGCCATGTCGCGGCGCAGACCAGTACCATTCGTGTCGGCGCCGGCGGCATCATGCTGCCCAACCATGCGCCCCTCGTGATCGCCGAACAGTTCGGCACGCTGGCCGCGCTGTTTCCCGGCCGCATCGATCTTGGCATCGGGCGCGCGCCCGGAACCGATCCACGCACCGCGCTTGCGCTCAGGCGGACACTGGAAGGCAATCTCGACAATTTCCCCCAGGATGTGCAGGAGCTGCTGGCTTATCTCCGGCCCGCCATGCCGGGCCAGGCGGTGCGCGCCATTCCCGGCGAGGGCAGCAATGTGCCGGTGTGGATTCTCGGCTCCAGCCATTATGGCGCCCAGCTCGCGGCAGCCCTGGGCCTGCCTTACGCCTTTGCCTCGCACTTCGCGCCGGACGATCTGGATTTCGCGGTCCAGCTTTATCGCCGCGATTTCAAGCCGTCCGCCTATCTCGACGCGCCTTATGTGATGCTGGGCCTGAACATCGTTGCCGCCGATACCAACGAGGAAGCCGCGCTGCTGTTTACTTCATTGCAGCAGGCTTTCGTGAACTTGCGCACCGGCCGGCCCGGGCAGTTGCCGCCGCCCATGGCGGAATACGAGGCGACGTTGGAGCCGCGCATCGCCGACATGCTGGAACGCGTGCTACGCTGCGCCATAGTGGGAGATCGAGCCAAAATTGCCGAAGGCTTGAGCAATTTCATCGCCGCCCACCGCCCAGATGAAATCATGGTCACCGCCCAGATCTTCGATCCAGTGGCGCGGCGAAAATCCTACGACATTTTGAGCGAAATTCATTCGCCCCAAGGCGCATCTCCGGGCGCTTGACGCGGCCTTGCGCCGCTGGCCGGAAACGCGCCCCGCTGCTACAGTTCCCCCAGAATAATGAGAAAAACGCGCCTTCAAACGAGGGACTCCGGGAGGATCAGATGAAATTCAACACTTGGCCCATGGCGGCTGCCGCCATTGCCTTATCCGGCGCGGCGTTCATTTGGGCCGAACAGGCCCTGGCACAGGACGCCGCACCGGCAGCCAGCGACCAGGCCACCCTGGTGCGTGCCGCAAGGCCGCCGGCCAAGCCGATCACCGCTTGGGCCGCCAAGCCCGCCAAGCTGCCGGCCTATGTGCCGCCGAACAGGCTCATCTATCGCCTGGCGGATGTGCTGGCCAAGCACAAGGGCAAGGACAGTTGGACGCAACCCGTCTTCTCCAGCCGCGACTTCGTCGGCGAATGGATTTCGATGGCGCCGGGCGAAAAGACCAAGACCCAGTTCTATGCCGATGACCGCGTCTTCTGGGTGGTGGAATCGGGATCGTTGCGGGTGACCATCGAAGGCCAGGAGCCTTTCGTCGCCACCAAGCACTTCCTGGTGCAGGTGCCCAAGCGCCTGCAATACAGCATGGAAAATGTGGGCAATGAACCCGTGCTGCGTTTCCAGATGCGGCCCGCGGGCGAGTCGCCCGATTATCCGCTTACCGAAACCCCGACGCCGGTGAAAGGCGTGACTTACGTCCAGGCCACCTATACCGGCCATGGCGACTTCGACAAAATCAACCATCCCTTCATCGATTTTGAAAAGCAGATCGTTCAAGGCGGCGAGAAGACCGGCGTGTGGATTCGCGACGATCACACCTATGTCACCATCCTGCGCTCGCAAAAAGGCGTGCCGACGCCGCCAGACACCGAATGGGGCCACTTCCACGCCAACTTCCCCGAACTGTGGCTGATCGTCGAAGGCACGCAGCAATTCCTTGTCGAAGGCGAGAAGCTGGTCACCGTCAACGACGGCGATATCGTGGAAGCGCCCACTGGCCGCTATCACCGCGCCATGCCCTATGGCGATGGTCCATCCACGCGTCTTGCCTATATCCCGCGTCCCGACAACCTGCACTGGTTCCAGCCAGGCGCGGCCGCCGGCGGCAACTGATTTTCGAAGGAGTTGTTCCATGACGTTCCGAGTTTCCCTCGCGTTGGCGTTCGCGCTTGTCGCGAGCCCGGTTTTCGCGGCGGACTATCAGGTCAATCTCGGCCCCATGCCGCTGGATGACGAGACCAAGCAGGTCATCGCCGGCCGCGGCGAGGCAACCATCACCTCCGACGGCAAGACGATGAGCGTGAAAGGCCACTTCCGCGGCCTGCCATCCAACGCCACCGAAGGCCATATTCTCATCAGCCCCATTGCCGGGGTGCCAGGCAAGGCGGCCTTCGATCTCAATATCCCCAAGGCAACCAGCGGCGACATTTCCGGTGAGTACAAGCTGACACCGGCCCAGGCGCTGGCGCTGCACACCGGCAAGCTCTACATCCAGCTCAACAGCGAGAAAGCACCGGCGGATACGCCCTGGGGCCCCAAGGGCACATTGTGGGGCTGGATCTTTCCAGCGCATCCGACCGCGGGCCAGGACGAACCAGAGCAAGGTCACTGGTTCCTTCCGCAATATGACACGCCCCAGAGCTGATCACACAGTTCCGCGCGATTTGCGAATTCAATGAGGATAAATATGGGTAACAAGACTCTTCTGTTGGCCGGTGCCGCTTTCTGTGTCGCCGCCGCGATCGGCACGGTGGCATTCGCCCAGGGCCAGCCCGGTCCGTTCACGCAAGGGCAGGTTGAAACCGGCCGCCAGGCTTTCGCTGATAATTGTGCTCTTTGCCATCGGGCCGACATGGCTGGAACCAATGATGCGCCGGCCTTGACGGGCACGGCGTTCATGGGCGCCTGGAAAGGCCGCACCACCGACGCCCTTTACAGCAAGATCGCCAAGACCATGCCGGCCAGCAATCCCGGCGATCTGGATGAAGCGACCTATACCGCCATCACCGCCTACATCCTGCGGGCCAATGGCGCCACGCCGGGTGCTAGCGCCTTCACGCCATCCAGCTCCGTGGCCATCGGCTCCATCGCCAACGGCCAAATGCCGGCGGACTTGAACACGGCCCGCGTCGCGCAGGGCGGGGCGCAAGCGGCCGGTGGCGCGCGCGTGCCGCCGCGCCGGCCGGATCCTGGCCGTTTCAGCCTGCCGACCAAGTTCGGCCTGATGCTCAAGGGCAATATCCAGAACTACGTTCCCGTCACCGACGAGATGCTGCGCAATCCGCCGGACGGCGACTGGCTGATGTTCCGCCGCACCTATGCCGGCTGGAGCTACAGCCCCCTCAACCAGATCAACACCTCGAACGTTTCCCAGCTCCAGCTCAAATGGATGTGGTCGATGCCGGAGAACGGCACCATGGAGATCACGCCGATGGTGCATAACGGCATCATCTATGTCTGGGGCACCGGCAACACCATCCAGGCGCTGGACGCCAAGACCGGCAATCTGCTTTGGGAAAACCGCATTGGTCCGGCGCCGCGCAATCCCGGCCCCGGACCCTCCACCGAGGAAACCCGCGCATTGGGCCTGTGGGGCAACTATCTCTTCGTCAACACGCCCTACGGCATGCTTTATGGACTCGACGCGCGCACCGGCGAGAAAATCTGGGAAACCAATATCGTCGACTACAAGCCCGGCATCGGCGGCTCGACAGGCGGTGTGATCGTCATCAACGGCAAGGTCCTTGTGGGCATGACCAATTGCGGGCGGCCCGGCAACGATGACCATTGCTATATCAGCGCCTATGACGCCAAGACCGGCAAGCGCGACTGGAAATTCGTCACCGTGGCGCTGAAAGGCGATCCCGGCGGCGATAGCTGGGGCAGCCTGCCGGACAATCAGCGCAAGGGCGCCGAGACCTGGATTGCGGGCACCTACGATCCGGAACTCAACACGACCTATTGGGGCGTCGCCCAGGCCAAGCCCTGGCGGCGCGACCTGCGCGGTTCGAGCAGTGGTGACACCAACTATGCCAACTCCACACTGGCGCTGGACCCCGACACCGGCAAGATGAAATGGTGGTTCCAGCACGGGCCGGGCGAGTCGCTCGATCTGGATGAAGTCTATGAGCGCGTGCTGATCAATCATGGCGACCAGAAGACGCTGATGACCATCGGCAAGGCAGGCATTCTGTGGAAGCTGGACCGCGTCACCGGCAAGTTTATCGCCGCCAAGGAGACGGTGTTCCAGAACATCTGGAAGTCCATCGATCCCAAGACCGGCCGTCCCGAGTACCGCAAGGACATCGTGGATCAGAAGGTGGACCAGTGGCTGTCTTCCTGCCCCGGCCCCGAAGGCGGCCATGACTGGCAGGCGACCAGCTATCACCAGCCCAGCGACACGCTGATCATCCCGCTTTCGCAATCCTGCGTCTTCATGCTGGGCAACGGTTCCCAGGCCTATTTTGAGATGCCGGGTAGCGACGGCAATATGGGACGGCTGTCGGCCTATCGTACCGCCGACATGAAGCCGCTCTGGTCCTTCCAGCAGCGCGCACCCTTCCTGACCGGCGTGATCTCGACAGCCGGCAATGTCGCCTTTGTCGGCGACTTCGACCGCGTCTTCCGCGCGGTGGATGTGAGAAACGGCCAGACCCTTTGGAAGACCCGGCTGGGCACCACCGTGCAAGGTTTCCCAGTCAGCTTCAGCGTGGACGGCAAGCAGTATGTCGCCGTCACCACGGGCCTTGGCGGCGGCAGCCCAGAAGCAAAGCCGGGCACCATGCTGAGCGAAGTCCACCGGCCGCCGAACGGTTATGCCCTGTTCGTCTTCGGTCTGCCCGACGACAAGTAACCACAAGGCCGGTCAAAATGCTGAGGGCGCCCTGCCTGGGGCGCCCCTAATCATTTGAAAATACTGAAAAATAATCCTGATCCGTCCCCCGCTTGACGCCCCGCATCCCGCCATTACAAGCAGTGGCCAAAATCAGGGGATGCCAGTGCTGCGTTTTTTCCAGGCATTGATGCCGCGGGAGGAGAAATTCTTCGCGCAATTCAATGATCATGCCCGCACCCTGGTGGACGGTGCGGTGGCCCTGCGCGACCTCCTGGAAGGCGGGTCCGGCGTGCCCGAGGCCTGCCGGCGCATTGCGCAGCATGAGGACCGAGCCGATGCCATCACGCGCGCCGTGCTGGTGGGACTGAGGCGCACCTTCATCACGCCATTCGACCGCGGCGACATGAAGGAGCTGATCAACCAGCTCGATGACGCCATCGACCAGATGAAGAAGACCGCCAAGGCCATCACACTGTTCGAGGTGACCAGCTTTCAGCTGCAAATGCGCCAGATGGCCGATATCATCCTGCGCTGCGCCGAGCTGACGGTCGAGGCGGT
Source organism: Rhizomicrobium sp. (assembly GCA_035512055.1). Lineage (GTDB taxonomy): Bacteria > Pseudomonadota > Alphaproteobacteria > Micropepsales > Micropepsaceae > Rhizomicrobium. The sequence continues at coordinate 22,680 of DATKEP010000019.1, read as the reverse complement.
CGGCCTTCTTGGCGCGCTGCGCAGCAATGTTACCCGTATCAATGCCATCGCAGAGGAAATAACCCGCCTGGAGGAACAGGCCGACGACCTCAACGATGCCGGCATCAGGGCCCTTTATCAGCGCCACAAGGACGGCAATGCCATGGCCTTCATCGTCGGGGCGGAAATCTACGACCATCTGGAGAAGGTGGTGGACCGTTTCGAGGATGTCGCCAACCGCATCAGCGGCATCGTGATAGAACAGGTCTGAGGCCGATGATCCTCATCGCCATCCTGATCGGCGTGGCCCTGGTATTCGATTTCCTCAACGGATTGCACGACGCTGCCAATTCGGTGGCCACCATCGTGTCAACCCGCGTTTTGTCCCCGGTTTACGCAGTGGGCTGGGCGGCCTTCTTCAATTTTGTTGCCTTCCTGGTCTTCGGCCTGCATGTCGCTGCAACCATCGGCACCGGCATTGTCGCGCCGTCGATCATTGACGATCAGGTGATCTTCGGCGCGCTGATGGGTGCCATTGCCTGGAATGTGGTGACGTGGCTGGCGGGAATTCCATCTTCCTCCTCCCATGCCCTGATCGGCGGCCTGGTCGGCGCCGGCATCTGCAAAGGCGGCTTCAAGGCCGTCGTCTGGTCGGGCCTGGGCAAGACCGCCGCGGCGATCCTTTTGTCGCCACTGACCGGCCTGATCCTTGCGATGCTGCTGGTCCTGCTGGTGGCCTGGACGTTCCTCAAGGCGACGCCTTTATGGGTGGACAGGATTTTTCGTCACCTGCAGTTCATTTCCGCCAGCGCCTATAGCCTGGGCCATGGCGGCAATGACGCCCAGAAGACCATGGGGATCATCGCCGCACTCTTGTTCGCGCATGGCCTGGAAGGCGGACGCTTCCATGTCCCATTCTGGGTTGTCTTGTCCTGTCAGGCGGCCATGGCGCTCGGCACCATGTTCGGCGGCTGGCGCATCGTGCGCACCATGGGCTCACGCATCACCCATCTCACGCCGATGCAAGGGGTATGTGCCGAGACCGCGGGCGCGCTCACCTTGTTCGGTGTCACACTGATGGGCATTCCCGTCTCGACCACCCACACCATTACCGGCGCTATCATCGGTGTGGGCGCGGCGCGGCGCACTTCGGCGGTGCGCTGGACGGTGGCCAAGGACATCATTGTCGCCTGGATTGTGACAATGCCGGCGGCGGGGCTGATCGCCGCGATGTTCACCCTGCTCGCCGGGGCCGTGCACCTGGTCTGACATCTGCAATCGCACCGTCATGACCGGCCGTGGAACCGACGGGCCGCCATTTACCTTGTTAGGTTTTGGCATTTTGGCCGTAGACGGATGAATCGTAATATGGGGCCGGCGAATCACGCGAGATTTGGGGGCGCAGTGAAGAGCGAGGCTCTGTTTCGTGAGCATGGCAAGCAGGTGGCGGCCCTTTGCTGGCGCATGGGCAAGCACGGCCTGGAAGTGCTGCTGGTCACGTCCCTCAACTCAAAACGCTGGATCTTGCCGAAAGGCTGGCCGGAGCCCGAACTGAGCCCGGCTGAAAATGCCGCCCGCGAGGCCTTTGAGGAAGCTGGCGTCACTGGCAAGATCGGCATCCAGCCCGTCGGCCACTATCACTATCTGAAGGAGCGGCGTGAAGGCGGCGGCATTCCTGTCAGCGTCGATGTTTTCGCGCTTGCCGTGACGAAACAGGTCGATGACTGGCCGGAGAAAGGCCAGCGCAGCATCGTCTGGGTGCCGCTCGAACAGGCAGCGGCGAAAGTTTCCGAGCCCGGCCTGCGCGCGGTGCTCAAGGACTTCCGCAAGCATCATGCGGCGCAACGGCAGCCGGCGCAGGGCAGGCACCAGCTTCAGTCATTGACCAAGTCCAAGGGATAAAGCGGCCGCGTCACCTTGGTGAAGGCGATGCGGCGCATGTTCAGGCAGGTCGGACCCGGCGTGTCGGCCAGGAATATGCGTGCCGCGATTGGCGCGTAGGAGGCGCGGAAATGTGCTGGCGAGCGCACAAAAACCAGCGCCGCGCCGGCGGGATCCAGCCCCACCGAATGATGGATGCCCAAGTCCCATTCGAAATGCGGAATGGAACGCAGGTTGAGCCGGATGCTGCCGATCGCCAGCACCACGGTCAGGCCCATTTCGCCCGCCATGCCGTTGCCGCCGGGGCCTTCCAGCACATAACTGCCGTCACTGATCACCTTGACCTTACCGGTCACCGTCAACGGCTCACCCAGGCCGGAGCGCTTGTGCCCAACCTTGAGCGTCACGGTCTTGCCGACCCCGGCGCGCGCCGCTTCGGCCGCAGCTTCGGCATCGCACATCGTGCAGATGGTGATGCGCTCTGCCCGGTCGGCGCCGGCCTGGAGCAGCGCGTTCAGCACGGCGGTTGAGTCCCCCGCCCCGCCGCCCGACGGCGAGTCACCGGCATCGCTGGCCGCCGTGAGGCCCGGGGAGGCAAGTCCGATACGGATGATCTCGTCCAGCGGCGTGACAACCGGCTCGAACTCGGCGCGCCGGTCCCAGGCCATTTTGGCCAGCTTGTCGGCTGCTTGCTGCGCTGCCTCCTGGCTTTGCGCGCAGACCAGAGCGGCGAAACCCAGATCCGGCGTGTCGATCCAGGGCTGGACGGGAAAAAGCGAGACATGCAGCACCTCGCCGCGCGCTTCCATGGCGCGGCCCTCGGCCACGATATCGGCCAGGGGCGGCGTGGTGGTGCGTGCCGAATCCGGGCTGAGGATCATGTGGCGCTTGGACAGCGCCATCACCGGGTTGACCTTACCATTCACCCAATCAATCAGAAGCCGGCCTGCGCGGTATCCCGTCTCGTACATGTCGATATGGGGGAATTCGCGATAGCCGATATAGGCCACATCCGGCTGCAGCATGGCTTTGGTGATATGCCCATGCAGATCCAGCGAAACGGCGATCGGCGTCCCGGGCTTCAGCAAGGCGCGCACCCGCCGCACGATCTCGGCTTCGGCATCGGGCTCGTCCTCGATGATCATGGCGCCATGCAACGCCAGGAAAACGCCATCCACCGGTCCGGCCGATCTCAAGCGTTCCTCGATTTCGCCCATCAACAGGTCGAAACTTTTGCGCTCCACAGTTCCCGATGCCATCGCCATGGTGGCCAGAATCGGCACGGGCTCCGCACCCGCCTCGCGGATCGCATCGAGCGCACCCGGTATCTCCAGACGCGCCTTGCCAAAACGGGTCAGCATCTCTGCGCCGCGATAAAGATACTGTTCCTCGAAGGTCTTCACCGTGGTGGTGAAAGGCACGAAGGTATTGGTTTCCTGTTTGAACTCGGCAAGGGCGATGGGCATCGGTCCTCCGTGTAATGTCCGGTCTACCTTGTCCGGCGGCCCGGAATGGCCGCCAGCAAGGCCTTGGTATAATCCGTGGCGGGATTGGCAAAAATCTCGGCCGTGGGGCCGCATTCCATAATCCGGCCATGGCGCATGACCATCACCCGGTGACAGATTTCGGCCGCCACCCGCATGTCATGGGTGATAAACAGCATGGCAAGATTCATCTGTCGGCGCACATCGTCCAGCAGCTTCAGCACCTGGGCCTGCACCGTGACGTCCAGCGCCGATACCGGTTCGTCGGCAATCAGCACATCGGGCTTGAGCATCAGCGCGCGCGCGACGCCAATTCGCTGGCGCTGGCCGCCGGAAAACTCGTGGGGAAAACGGTGCATGGTTTCGGGGCCGAGGCCCACCAGGCTCAGCATGTCGGCGGCACGCGCGCGTGCCACCTTCGCATCTTCGCCATGGGCGCGGGGGCCGGCGGTGACGATGTCGCCCACGGTCTGGCGCGGATTGAGCGAGGAAAAGGGATCCTGGAACACCATCTGGATGCGGCGCCGCAGGGGCCTGAGGTTTTTCTCTTTCATGTGGGCGATGTCGGCGCCATCGAGCAGAACCTGGCCGGCATCGGGGTCGAGCAGCCGGATCACGCAGCGGGCGAGCGTGGATTTGCCGCTGCCCGATTCACCGACGACGCCCAAGGTCTCGCCCCGGCTCAAGGTCAGTGCGATATTGTCCAGCGCCGTGATGGCGGGTGCGCGCGAGAACAGCCCGCCACGGCGGAAACGCTTGGTAAGACCGTCGACCTTCACCACCGGCGCGGATGCTGGCGCCGCTCCAAGCCGGCATTCACCTTTCGGCACAGCAGCAATCAATGCGCGGGTGTAGGAATGGGCCGGACTGCCCAGCACGGTTTTCGTATCCCCGCTTTCCACGATACGGCCATGGCGCATCACCGACACGGTATCGGCCATGTCGGCCACCACGCCGAAATCATGGGTGATCAGCAGCACGCTCATGTCCCGCGCGGTTTGCATGCGCTTTATCAGCGCAAGGATCTGCGCCTGGGTCGTCACATCCAGCGCCGTGGTCGGCTCGTCAGCGATCAGAAGCTTGGGTGAGAGCGACAGCGCCATGGCGATCATCACCCGCTGGCGCTGGCCCCCTGAAAGCTGATGCGGATAGGCCTTAAGCAGCCCGCCCACATCCTTCAATCCCATCTGCTCCAGCATCTCGCCCGCCTGCTTCAGCGCCTGGCCTTCGAACATGGAGCGATGAGCCCTGATCTGCTCGGCCACCTGGTGCCCGATGGCCACCACCGGATTGAGCGCTGCCATCGGGTCTTGGAAGATCATGGCGATATCGCGGCCCCGCCGCTTGCGCATGGCTTCGGGCGGCTCCTCGAGAAGATCGACACCGTCGAAAAAGATTTTTCCACCGCTGGCCGAGACACCGCGCGGCAAAAGACCCATCACGGCATGGGCGGCGAGCGATTTGCCGGAACCGGATTCACCCACAATGCAGACGATCTGGTTCTGGCCGACCTGAAGGCTCGCATCTTCCACGGCCAGTGGCCGATCGGCGCCTGGCGGCAGCCCCACGGTGAGATTTTCAATGCGAACCAGCGGCATCAGCGCCTCCGCCGGGGATTGAGGGCATCGTTAAGCCCGTCGCCGATGAAATTCAGCGCCAGCACCGTCACCATGATGCAAAGGCCGGGCAGTACGGTGGTCCACCAGGCCACCCACATGGCCGAGCGCGAGCCGCCGATCATGCTGCCCCAGCTCAACAGGTTGGGATCGCCCAGCCCCAGAAAGGCCAGGGCCGACTCGGTCAGTATGGCATTGCCCACCATCATGGAACTGATCACCACAATCGGTGACAGCGCATTTGGCAATATCTGGCCGAAGATGATGCGGGCATCGCTCAAGCCCAGCACCCGCGCCGCCTGGACAAATTCGCGTTCCCTGAGCGACAGGAATTCACCGCGCACCACCCGCGCAACTTGCGGCCAGGATATCAGGGCGATGCCGATCACCGCCGAGCCCAGGCTAGGCTGCATGAAGGCCACAAGTACCATCAGCAGCACAAAAGTGGGAATGATCTGGAAGAATTCAGTGATCCGCATCAGAAGATCATCCACCATGCCGCCGTAATAACCTGCTGTCGCCCCCAGCAGGACGCCGATCCCGATTGCGCCCAGTGTCGAAGTGACGCCGACCAGCAGCGAAATACGCGCGCCATAGGCCAGGCCCACCGCCATGTCGCGGCCCAGGACATCGCTGCCCGCAAAAAGCCCTGGCGATCCCGGTGCCAGCAGCGGCATGCCCACAATCGTGAAAGGCCCGCGGACAAAGATCAGTGGCGCGGCCAGCGCGATCACCAGGATGACGATAAAGACGGCAAAGCCGAAAGCGGCCATGGGGCGGCAAAAGAAGCTGCGCGCAAAGCTCGTCATCCCAGCTCCACCCTGGGATCGACGATGGCATAGGTGATGTCGGTCACAAGATTGAACAGGCTGACCAGAATGGCGGTGACGATGAAAATGCCCAGCAGAAGCGGATTGTCGCGCCCCTGCACCGCCTCGTAAGCCAGCGTGCCCACGCCCGGCCAGGAAAAGACATTCTCGATCAGCACAGTGCCGCCGACCAAGAGCGAGGCCTGCAGGCCGGCATAGGTAACAAGTGGTATCAGCGCATTGCGCAGGATGTGGCGGCGCGCCACCTGCCTTTCGCTGATGCCCTTGGCGCGGGCGGTCTTGACGAAATCCTGCTCGGATACCTCGATCATGGCGGCGCGGGTCAGCCGCGCATAACTCGCCATGTAATAAAGCGCCAGCGTCAGACCCGGCAGGATCATGTGTTCGGCCACGTCACCAATGCGCGCAAGGCCGGTATAATCGGCACCCATGGTTTCGATGCCGAACGGCGGCAACATCGCCAGCCATACAGCAAAGAACAAGACCATCATCATGCCCAGCCAGAATTGCGGAACGGCATAGAACAGCATGGAAAGCACCGAGACCGCATTGTCGCCGACCGAACCGGGCTTGCGCGCCGCCAGCGCCCCCAACCACACCCCGCCCGACGCCGCGACCAGCAGCGCAAAGGCATCCAGCAACAGCGTATTGGGCAGCCGCTCCATGATTACGCCCAAAACCGGCTGGCGTCGCACATAGGACGTGCCCAGATCGCCATGCGCCACCGCGTCCGCATATTTCCAGAACTGCACGGGCAGGGGCTGGTCCAGGCCATATTCCGCGCGCAGGCTCTTCATGAAGGCTTCGTCGGCATAGCCGGCCTGCCCCGCCATCACGGTGGCGGCATCGCCCGGCGCCAGACGGATGAGGAAGAAACTGAGCACCACCACGGCGATGGCGACCAGCACCGTCTTGACCAGGCGCATGGCGACGTAGCGCGGTTTCAGGCCAGACATCATGCCAGCCTGGCCGCGCCGAAACCGTCGCTGGGGCCGTTGGGGCCGGTCACGACGTCCGCAAGGCGTTTGTTGTAGAACAAGACGGGATTGCGCTCATACAGCCACAGCATGGCGACGTCATGGGTCAGGATCTGCTGCAGCCGGCTGTAGCAGGCCTGTGCCTCCTGATGGCTGACCGCAACGGCGGCCTTGGGGAACAGCCGGTCCACTTCCGGATTGATGTAACCCTGCAGGTTGGTGAGCGGCACGCCCTTGCGGATGTTGGACGAAAGATAGAAGCGCGAAGTGCCGATGGCGGGATCGCCATATTCGCCATAGGAATTGGTATCGCAGTCGAATTCCCAGTTGCCGCTGCGGCGCAACTGTGTGGGCCAGTCGGTGGCTTCGAGGAAGACATCCAGCCCGACCTCCGACAGCGCCTGCTTGACATATTGGGCGCTACGCGTGAAAGCACCGCCCCCATCCGGTGTGAGCATGATGCCGAAGCGGTGACGCACGCCGCCCAGGCCGGCCTTCAGTCCCATTTCATCCAGCAAAGCGCGGGCACGCGCCGGGTCATAGGGATAAAGCGTCAGAACCTTGGGATCGTAATAAGGTGCGCTGGATGGGATCGGGCCGGTCGCTACCTTGCCGATGCCAAAATTGATCGCCTTGACCAGGAATTGCCGGTCCACGGCATGCAGAAAAGCGGCGCGGAAGCGGCGGTCGCTGAACGGCCAGCGGCGCTGGTTCAGTTCCATCACAAAGATCTCGGCGGTGCCGTTATAGGCGCCGGTGAAGGTGACGATGTCGGGATTGGCCTTCAGCCGGGAGGTCAGCACCGTGTCGATGTCATCGGCCATGGCAAGATCCACCGCGCCGGTCTCCATCGCCACCATGCGCTGCTCGGGCGTGGGGCAGATACGGTAATAGATGCCGTCCATGCCGGGCTGGCCGGGCCGCCAGTAATGCTCATTGCGCACCAGATGGATGTATTGCCCGCGCTTCCATTCCGCGAACTTGAATGGACCGGTACCGATGGGATTGAAGTTGAAAGGATTGGTGCGGAAGTCCGTGCCCTCATAGATGTGAGCAGGCATCATGGGTGCGCTGGAGGCCATCAATGACAGAAGAAAGGCATTGAAAGGCTGTTTCAGGCGCACCACCACCGTGTAAGCGTCAGGTGTGGTGATGGTGTCGATATGGCTGAAGGAATTGCGGCTTCTGGGATTGAGCTCGGGCAGTATCACGCCGCAGCTGAACACCACATCGCGCGCGGTGAATTTCACCCCGTCATGCCATGATACGTCGTTGCGCAGATGGAAGGTGTAGACCAGCCCATCCGGCGAGATTTCAAAGGCGTGCGCCAGATTGGGATGTGGCCGGAATTGCCAATCGAACAGGAGCAGCGATTCATTGATGTTGCCGCAAATCTGCTGAATGATCCTTGTGTTGTTCAGCGGATAACACAAGGTCGCCGGATCGTCGAACATCATGGCATTGATGATCCGGTCCCTGCCCGACAGGCTCCAGGCCTGGGCGGGAAAGGCAAGCAGACCTGCCGCCCCCAGAATGGCGCGGCGGTCAAGCATCAGGCATCCATCGTCTCGATCGGCAGATGGTCCAGCGGGAACACCGGCCGCCGAAGATGCTTGTAGGGCAGACGGGTAATGTCGGAAGTGCAGGGACCGCTGGTGTTGACGGTGAATTCTGCCGAGGCGATCTTGCCATAGGCGACGCGGTGGCCCACCGCCGCCTTGATGCCGATCATGCTGAGGTCTTCGGGGTTGATCCCCTGGCTGCGCCATTGGCCCAAATCGAAGGGCGGCAGTTTCTTGCTTGTGAGCAGGATGGTGAGACCGCCATGTTTCACCACCGCACAGGGCCCCATGCGGATGATCTTGCCCAGCGAACCCACAAGATGAGAATGCTTGTCTTCCAGCTCGAACACGCCGTCGCTGCGCGACACGAGTTCGACTTCCAGGGTCACGGGCCCGGGATCGAGCGGGCTGCCCTTGCCGCCGATGGGCAAAGTGATTTTTCCCCCGATGGGAATATCCTGAAGTGCAGCCACGCTTTTCGGATCGGCGATGGCCACGCCAGCGCCCTGAATGTCGTATTTCAGCAGCGCCCGCATCACATCCGTGCCGTCGCCGGGCGCGCCGCCACCGATATTGTCCGCCGGCTCGACCAGTAGCACCGGACCTTTGCTACCGGGCCTGAAATCACGCACCACTTGGTCCAGGTCGTGCTGTTTGGGAATGCCGCCCTGGCGCATGTTCCAGGCGATCCGCGCCAGCGAGCGCAAGGCCGCTTGCGCCGCGGCTGCGTCGCCTTCGGTGATGATGCTGAAGGAGACGCCGGCATGCGGCACGTCGGAAAAGGCGTAACCGCCAACGACATTCGCCGCCAGCGTGCCGGGAACGTCCTGCTCGATCCGGCGCGCGGCGTCTTCCAGCGCCCGCATGGGTCCGTCGCGCGTGCCAGTGCCGGTGGGCGGCCAGACAATGGGCGTCACCAGCACAAAATGCTTCGTCTTGATCCCTGTTTTAAGGCGGCGCGCCAGCAAGTTGCCCGAGAGAACCGCGCTGTCGAAGGCGTCGGTGTGCGGGCATTCCCGGTAGAAGATCATGCAGTCGCTGAGATCACCCATCTTGGGTGTCAGAGTGGCATGCAGATCGCCCACGCAATACATCGGCAAATTTTCGGCGCCCGGTATGGCGCGAATGCGCGCCATCAGCTCGCCTTCCGGATCGTCGCATTCGCTGGTGACCATGGCGCCATGCAGCGACAGGTGGATCGCATCCAGCTCTTCAGACAGGGCCTTTTTCAGCGCCGGTTCGACCTCGTGCCAGAAAGCCTCGAACACGGCATGGTCCACGGTCCCCGATGCGCCGCCGGTATAAATGGCGCTGGGCACGACTTCCCAGCCTTCGCGTTCGGCCACCGAAAGGAAACCATCGACCTGCGAGGCATCGCCGCGGCGCTTGAGGATCTCGTCGCCGCGATGGATGACGAAACTTTCCAGCCCGGTCGTGTCGCCGGAAAAGGAATGGGTCTCGTGAAAAATGCCTGCGATGAAAACCCTGGTCATGTCACGCCACGCAGCCAATCCTCAACCAAGCTTCTGCGGTTTTCCGGGCGACTGCAAGCCACGTCGCAGCGCACCATTGGCGTAGCGCCCAATTCCCGTCACCATGGCCGCGACGGGGAAATGATTTGCTGATCCTGAAACTGACCATCGTGCCCTTGGGGCTCTTGCTGTTCGGCATCGTCGAACGACTGCACGGCCCGCGTGTGGCTGGCTGGCTGGCCGGCTTCCCGATCGTGGGCGGGCCGCTACTTTTATTTGTCACCTTGGATCACGGCCTGGCCTTTGGTTCCCAAGCGGCGCTGGGCGCCTATTTCGGTCTGGTGCCGTGGCTCACCTTTACGATGAGCTATGCATTTTGTTCCCGGCGCCTGAACTGGTTCTGGTCCACCGCCATCAGCTTTGCGATCTGGACCTTGGCGGCGCTGCTGGCGATTCAGATGCACGAAAGATCGCACTGGCTGGACGTGGTGCCGTTTGCCAGCTTTGTGGGCGCCCAGTTCGTCTACCCCCGGGCCCCGCCGTCGGACGAGGAGCGGGAGCATGTCTGGTGGGGACAGCCCGCCCGCATGATCGCAGGCGCAGGCCTCACGGTCGTGATTACCCAATTCGCGGGAGGGTTGGGCAGCAGCTGGTCGGGCATCTTCTCCACCTTTCCAGTGATGGGCTCGATCATCTGCATTTCCAGCCAACTGCAATATGGCCGCCATGCGGTGCAGGAGGCCGTCGCCGGCATGACCATGGGGCTGGCGTCAGTGGGGACCTTCTGTTTCGTCCTCTATGTGCTGTTGGGCAGGATCGCTATGTGGCCTGCTTTCGGCCTGGCGCTGCTGGCCTGTTCCAGCGCCCATGCCCTGACCTGGCTGCTTTTCAAGCGGCGCTAAGCGACTTCTTTGACTGCGCCGCGCACCGCCTCCAGCGTGGCATCGATCACCGCATCGTCATGGCCGAAGGACACGAACCAGGCGCCACGTTCCAACGCCCGCACGCCGCGTTTGAGCAGGGCGTGGGTGAATTTAACATAGAGCGGCTTGTCGGCCTTGAGCAGGTCGCGATAGTTGCGCGCGGGCGCGTCCAGCCCGAGGCCGACATGGAACATCAGCTCGAAGCCGGTGACCTGCGCCTTGATTCCTGCATCTGTCAGTATGCCGGCAATCCCGTCGCGCAGCCGCACCCCGCGTTTCGAGGCCGTCTTATAACCTTCTGGCGTCAGCGCCTTTTGCGTTGCCACCATCGCCGCCATGGTCACCGGCTGTGCGTTGAAAGTACCGCCATGCAGCACGCCATCGGTGGCGAACATGTCCAGCAGGTCGGCGCGGCCAACAACCGCCGCCACCGGAAAGCCATTGGCGACGGCCTTGGCGAAAATCGAAAGATCTGGTGTCACGTTGAAACGTTTTTGTGCGCCTTCCCGCCCCAGCCGGAAGCCGGTGATCACTTCGTCGAAGATCAGGATGGCACCATGTTTGCGGCAGGCAGCCAGCGCGCCTTCCAGAAAACCCTGTGCCGGCGCAATCGCGCCCTGGTTGCACATGGCGGGCTCCATGATCACGCCCGCGACATCGCCCTTAGCCAGCCGCGCCTCCAGCCGCGCCAGATTGTTCCAGCCCAGCACGTCGAGGCCGGCGGCATCGACGACATCTTGTCCTTTGCTGCCTGCCACCAGAACCGGCGCATCTTCCGGACCGGCGGCATTCTCTCCCGGAGCGGTGGACCAGAGGATATTGTCGAACCAGCCGTGATAATGGCCTTCGAACTTCAGGATGATGCGCTTGCCCGTTGCCGCGCGCGCCAGGCGGAAGGCGGCCTGCGCCGCTTCCGAGCCTGAGGAGCCGAAACGCAGACGTTTGGCGGATGGAATGCGCTCGCACAGAATTCGCGCGGCCTCGAATTCGATTTCCGACTGGCCGGCATAAAGGATGCCCTTGTCGACCTGATCCTTGACCGCCTGCTGAACGCCTTTTGGCGAATGGCCCAGAATCATCGCGCCCATGCCGCAGTAATAGTCGATCAGCCGGTTGCCATCGGCATCGATCAGATACGGCCCTTCGCCGCGCTGAAACACCAATGGCCCGCCCGCCATGCCGGTGCGGAAATTGCTGTTCACCCCGCCCGCGACAAAGTTGGCATTCTCCGCAATCAGCACCGCGGAGCGGTCAAAAGACAGTGACATGGCGGTCCCCCGGCTATTTTGCGCCAGCCTATTGCCCCCACCCCGCATTTCCAAGCGCTCGGCCATTTGACAAAGACCGACCAGCGCCGGAAGCTTCCCAAAAAAAGAGGGCGTGAGGTACAAACCGGACCGCCCAAAAAAAGAGGGTCGAAACCATGCGATCTCTATTCTTCGCGCTCTCCGGCGCGGCAATCCTGGCTTTCACGCCTGCCACCGCCGCGGATTACTTCCCGCCCAAGGGCGATCAATGGGCCACTCACACACCGGCCCAGGAACATCTCGACGCCGCCAAGCTGAAAGCGGCGATCGACTTCGCCATTTCCGCGGAGACCAAATATCCGCCGGACCTGGCCGCCAAGGTGGACATCCGCGACCTGCGCGTTTCCGTACCGCTGAAATACGCGGGCGAGCCCTTCTCCTCGCCGCTCGGCCCCTTGAAGCCGCGCGCCCCTGCCAACGGCATCATCATTCGTCACGGCTATATCGTGGCAGAGTGGGGCAACACCCATCAGGTGGACATGACCTTCTCGGTCAGCAAGACCTTCCTGTCATCGGTGGCGGGCATCGCCGTCGATCGCGGCATGATCAAGAACGTCAACGATCGCGTGATCGACTATGTCCGGCCAACGCCGGATTTCATGCTGCCGCACAACCAGCCCATCACATGGGACAATATGCTGCGCCAGGATTCCGGCTGGATCGGCACCATGTGGGGCAAGCCCTGGTGGGCGGACCGGCCCGAGCCCGGCAAGCCATGGAGCGAGCTGGCCAAGGGCCCGCCTCCGGTGGGCACGGCCTGGAAGTACAATGACGTGCGGGTGAACGCGCTGGCGCTCACGCATTTGTGGAAGCGGCCGCTGCCGGAGGTTCTCAAGCAATATGTCGCCGATCCCATCGGCATGTCCGACGCTTGGCACTGGGAAGGCTATGAAAACAGCTGGACCGAGGTGGACGGCAAACGCATTCATGTCGTGTCCGGTGGCGGCCATTGGGGCGGCGGCATGTTTATCTCGGCCCGCGACCAGGCGCGCATGGGCCTTCTGGGTCTCAACAAGGGCAAATGGGCCGGCAAGACTGTCCTCTCCGATGCCTGGGTCAAGATGGCGACCACGCCCACCGGCCCCAATCCCGGCTATGGCTACTGCAATTGGTATTTGAACACCGGCAAGAAGATGTATCCCGACGCGCGCGCCGACAGCGTCTCCTTCATCGGCGACGGCTCCAACGTCATCTTCATCGACTACCAGCACGACATTGTTGCGGTCGTGCGCTGGATCGATGGCGGCCAGATGAAAGAGTTCGTGCGGCTTCTGGTGGAGGCGACCGGCGAGCCGGCGACCTGACCGTGCCATGAAAAAAGGCCGGCGCCCCAGGGGAGAGACGCCGGCCGATTGCCGTGTGCGCCCCAATAAGGAGGCGCGCGCGGATCAGAACTACAGATTGGCCTTGAGGCCGATAGTGAAGTAGCGGCCCATCGGGCTTTGGACGCTGTAACCGCTGAGACCGGTTTGGGCGGTCGGATAGATCTGACCGATGGTCCCGTTGGGCACATAGGCCGGCTGGGCGTTGAGGAGGTTCTGGACCACGAAATAGCCAGTCAAATCCGTGCCACCCATCATGAAGTTGCGCGAGATGTTCAGGTCCACCTGGTTCCAGGAATTCACGTGCGGATTGACCCAGTTGTTGAGGCCCGCCGACGCCTGAGCGGAACCTGCGGGCAGGATCGGGCCCGCCACCTGGCTGAAGCCCGACACCCACTCGTCTTCAAGACCGAAGCTCCAGTCATTCAGACTGTAGTTCAGGAACGTCGTGACGCGGGTGCTGGAATCGGGAGAGCGCGTGAATGGCTGGCCCGGGATAAGCACCGACTTGTTGATGATCGGCTCATAGGTCGCCAGCAGGCGGGCATTCCACGAGCCCTTCCAGTCCGACATCAGGTCCGACATCTGCCAGGCATAATTGGTCTCAAAGTCCCAGCCTTCGGTCTTGGTGGAGGCAGTATTCAGGTTGAAAGTGAAGAGCCTGGTCGTCTCGTTCGCGGTCGTGTGATCGCTGAACGGCAGCGGACGCTGGTAATTCGCGCAATAGATCGAAGTACCACCCGAAGCTTCGCATAGCGTCTGGATCGTGCTGCTGGGCGCGATCTGCCCGATCGCGTTGGCCAGATGGATGCGATAATAGTCCAGCGACACGGTCAGGCCCTCGATGAAGTCCGGCGTCCACACCGCGCCCACCGTGTAGGTGCGCGCCACTTCCGGCACCAGGGCCGGGTTGCCCTGGCTGCTGAAGGTGGTCGTGTAGCTTACATACTGGGGGTTGGGGACTTGAGGCTTGGTCAGGTCCGGGATGTGGAGATCGCCATTGAAGACGTTTTGCACCAGCGTCGGCGGCCGGAACAGGTCGTCCAATGTGGGCGCGCGGATGTCGATCGAGGTGGTGCCGCGGAAGCGCAGGGAGTCGATCACGTTCCAATTGAAGCCGATTTTCCAGGTCTGCACCGAACCCGACACCGAATAATCGGTGTAACGGCCTGCCATGTTGAGGTCGAACGACTGAATCAGCGGAACATCCTTGATCACCGGCACTTCGGTTTCCAGCGCGAATTCCCAGACATTCTGGCTGGCATGGACCGCCTGAATAATGGGCTGGGCATAGCTGGGCAGCGCTGGATTGCAAATACGCAGGCCCGTGCAGTCCACGAAGGTGCTGCTGGGCACGTTGCTGCCGATGTCATAGGCGTTGAAGCGCGCTTCGCCCGACAAGGCCGCGGTGATCGGACCGGCCCAGCCGTCCAGCACCTTGCCGGAGATGCCGCCACCCAGATTGTTGAGGGTGTTGGTCTCGTGGAAGTTCGTTTCCTGGAAGTCGTATTTGAAAGCCGACTGGCTCACCGAGTTGGCGCCGAACGGATTGATCGGCACGCAGCTGGCGTAGGCCGCCTGCGTGGCTGCCTGGGTCGCGGCATAGCAGGCCACGGTGCCATTGGGCAGCAACACCGCGTCTTCCGATGCATACATGTGCTGCAGGTTCTGGTTATTGATCAGGTCAACTGCCAGGCGGTTTTCGCCATGGCTGTAGAACAGGTTCCAGGCAAAGCGACCATTCATGAAGGTGCCATCGAAGCCGGTGCGCATGCTGAGCACACGGTTGACGCTGCCGGTGGCGTTGATCTCGGTCTGGCCATTGCCGACCAGGAATTCACCAAGCTGGAATGAATTGCCAGCCTGCACTGTCGCACTCAGCTGCGTTGTCTGTAGGGCGGGGTTGTTGCCCAGCTGGGTCTGTTCTGCCCCCGTCAGGAAGGGGTTGTTCTTGTAGAAAATGTCCGCCTGGTTGATGCCCGGCTGGATCTTCTGCGGGAAGTACCAGCCGAAGCTGTAGGCTTCCGCGGCAGTGCCCTGGGCATAGAAGGTGATGTTGTCGGCCAGGTCATAGCTGAAGCGGCCGAATAATGTGCCCTGGTGATAGCCGTTGAACACCTGGCCATAGGGGTCGTAGGCGCCGTCGCCGCCCGAGTTGAAATTGCCGGTACCGGAGGTGGGATTGCCATTGGCATCAGTGGCACCGGCGACGCCGGCGTAGAAGGGCGCGAGCTGGCCAGCGGTGTTAAACTGCTGCTGGTTGGCCAGCGGACAGGCCGGGACGCAGCCCTGCACCAGGCCACCGAAGGTGGAGTTGGGCCGCCGCGCATTGGCGATGACATTGAAGGGGTTGGCAGCCGTGCCGGTGCCCGCTTCACCATTCGAGGCAGTTAGGAGCGTGGGGCCATAGGGGCGGGCCGACTGGTTGACGGGATCGCGGTGACGCCATTCCACCGAAGCCTCGAAGTGGCCACGGCCGCCGAAGAGGCTCGTGCCTGCCGCCGCGCCCAGTGTGTAGCTCATGGCGTCGGCGTAGGTGGAGATGCCGGTATTGGCGTCAATCTTCAGGCCTTCGAACTTCTTGTCCAGGACGAAATTGACCACGCCGGTCACAGCGTCGGAGCCGTACACCGCAGAGGCGCCGCCGGTGACGATATCCACCCGCGAAATCAGCATCTGCGGCAGAGTGTCAACGTCCACCGTGCCGTCGTCGTTCGACGGCGTGGCGCGGTGGCCATCCAGCAGCACCAAGGTGCGCTGGGAGCCGAAATTGCGCAGGTCCAGCGTGTCGCTCGAGTAGTTATGGCTGCCGTCGCCGGGACGGCCGACGCCCGTCGAACCCTGGAAGATCGGAAGCTTGTTCAGGCCGTCGGGGATGTCGGAGGGCGTGGTGGCCTTCAAGTCGTCGGCCGAGATGATGGTCAGCGGCGTGGGCGAATTGGCAGCGTCCGAAATGACGCGCGAGCCGGTGACGACGACGTTTTCGACATTATTGGCTGCGCCCTGTTGGGCCTGCGCCACATTGGGCAGTGCAACAAAGGCAACGCCGCACGCCAGCCAATGCCTGATCTTCAAAGCCATGATTTCCCCCTGGACATGTCACGCGCCCCCTTGTTGAGGGCTCTTCGCGACCTAGACGGGGCGGCATTCACAAATCCGCTATGGAGGGCGATGCATTTTGGGTATCGGTTATGACTGTTGCCGGCATGCGTCAGTCCGGGAGGCGAGCCCGGCCGCTCGCTCGGGCTCGCGGCGTTTGCCATTCTCGCATGTCCAGTGGACATGCTCGTGCCCTGACAGGCACCACGGCTCACAGGCTGGCGCGGATCCCGATTGTGAAATAACGGCCCATTGGGCTCTGGACGCTGTAACCGGAGGTATAGACCGGGTACCACTGACCGATAGTGCCGTTGGGCACATAGGCCGGCTGGGCGTTGAACAGGTTCTGAACCACGAAATAGCCCGTCATGTTGGTGCCGGTCATCTCGAAATTGCGTGAGATGTTCAGATCAACCGTATTCCAGGCGTTCACATGGGGATTGACCCAGTTGTTGATGGTCGCCGTGACCGGACCGGCCACCTGGCTGAAGCCCGAAACCCAGGAATCTTCAAGACCCAGGCTCCAGTCGTTCAGTGTGTAGTTCAGGAAGGCGGTGATTCGGGTGCTCGGATCGGGGATGCGTGTGAAAGGTGCGCCCGGATAAAGCACCGAGTTCTGGATGACCGGCTGATAGGTCGCAAGCCACCGCGCGTTCCACGAACCCTTCCACTCCTCCACCAGGTCCGACATCTGCCAGTCATAGTTGGTCTCGAAGTCCCAGCCCTCAGTCTCGACGGAGGCGGTATTCTCGTTGAAGGTGAAGAGTGTCGTTGCAAAATTCGCGATTCCGTGATCGCTGAAAGGCAGCGGCCTGCGGTAATTCGCGCAATAGATCGAAGTGCCGGCCGAGGCCTCGCACAGCGCCTGAATCGTCGTGCTGGGCGCGATCTGTCCGATCGCGTTGGCTAGATGGATGCGGAAATAGTCCAGCGACACAGTCAGGCCGGAGATGAAATCCGCCGTCCATACCGCGCCCACCGTGTAGGTGCGCGCGACTTCCGGCACCAGATTGGGATTGCCCTGGCTGCTGAAGGCGGTCGTGCCCGCGTAATGGGTGCCATCCGGCAAATTGACATGGAGGTCGGTAAAGACATTTTCGAGGATGGTCGCCGGCTGGAACAGGTCGTTCAGCGTGGGCGCGCGAATGTCGATCGAGGTGGTGCCGCGGAAGCGCAAGCTATCGACGACATTCCAGTTGAAACCGATCTTCCAGGTCTGGACCGAGCTCGACACCGAATAGTCGGTGTAGCGGCCGGCCAGGTTGAGGCCGAATGACTGAATGAGCGGAACGTCTTTGACCAGCGGCAGTTCGGTTTCCAGCGCCAGTTCCCACACATTCTGGCTGGCATGAACCGACTGCAGCACCGTCTGGGAATAACTCGGCAGCAATGGACTGCACAGACGCAGGCCCGTGCAATTCACAAAGGTGCTGCTCGGCACATTCGTGCCGATGTCATAGGCGTTGAACCTCGCTTCGGCCGAAAGCGCCGCGGTGATGGGACCGGCCCAGTCGTCCAGCACCGTCCCTGCGATGCTGCCGCCCATGTTGTTGAGGGTGTTGGTCTGATGGAAATCCGTCGTCTGGAAGACGTATTTGAACGCGTTCTGGGTCAAGGCGGTGGGGCCGAAAGGATTGATCGGCACGCAGTTGGCAAACTGGACCGCCGTCGCAGCCTGGGTTGCCGCATAGCAGGCCACATTGCCGTTGGGCAGCAGCACCGCATCTTCGGCCGCATACATGTGCTGAAGGTTCTGGTTGTTGATCAGATCGACCGCCAGGCGGTTCTCGCCATGGGTATAGAAGAGGTTCCAGTTGAAGCGGCCGTTCATGATCGTGCCGTCGAACCCGGTCTGGACGCTGAGCACGCGGTTGACGCTTCCCGTGGCATTGATCTCGGCCTGGCCCATGCCGACCAGGAATTCGCCCAGCTGGAAGGTGTTGGCAGGCTGCACCGCCGCGCCGTTGACAACCGTCTGCAGCGGATTGGTGCCGTCATTGCCCAGCTGGGCTTGCACCGCGGCCGACAGGAAGGGATTGTTCTTGTAGAAAATGTCGGCCTGGCCCGCGCCTGGCTGGATCTTCTGCGGGAAGTACCAGCCATAGCTGTAGGCTTCCGCGGCCTGGCCCTGGACATAGAACGTGATGTTGTCCGCCAGGTCATAGCTGAAGCGGCTGAAGAACGTGGCCTGGTGATAGCCATCGAACACCTGGCCGTAGGGGTTGTAGGCGCCGTCGCCGCCTGAGTTCAGATTGCTGGTGCCGGCAGTGGGATTGCCGTTGGCGTCGGTGCCGCCGACGACGCCGGGATAGAAGGGCGAGAGCACGCCATTCGCCGCAAACTGGGTGCCGGCCGCCAGCGGACAGGCCGGGACGCAGCCCTGGATAACGCCGCCGAAGCTGGAATTGGGCCGCCGCCCGTTGGCGATATAGCTGAAGGGATCGGCAGCCGTGCCGGTGCCCACCAAGGCTGCGTAGTTGGCCGGAGGCCCATAAGGCCTGGCGGACTGGTTGACGGGATCGCGGTGACGCCATTCCACCGAGGCTTCGAAATGGCCACGGCCGCCGAAGAGGCTCGTGCCGGCCGCCACGCCCAGATTGAAGCTCATGGCGTCGGCGTAGGTGGAGATGCCAGTATTGCCGTCGAATTTCAGGCCTTCGAATTTCCTGTCCAGGACGAAGTTGACTACGCCAGTCACTGCGTCGGAGCCATAGACGGCCGACGCACCGCCGGTGACGATTTCCACACGCGAAATCAGCATCTGCGGCAGCGTGTCTATGTCTACCGAGCCGTCGTCGTTCGACGGCGTGACGCGATGGCCGTCCAAGAGCACCAGGGTGCGCTGGTCGCCGAAATTGCGCAGGTTCAGCGTATTGCTCGAGTAGTTATGGCTGCCGTCGCCAGGCCGGCCGATGGCCTGCGAACCCTGGAAGATCGGCAGCTTATTCAACCCGTCGGCGAGATTACCGGGCGTGGTGTCGCGCAACTGCTTTGCCGGCATCACGGTCACCGGCATAGGTGAATTGGCGACATCCGAAATAACGCGCGAACCGGTAACGATGATGGTTTCCAGTGGCGGCGAGGGGGATTCGACAACCGCCACATCGCCGATATCGGGCGAGACCGCCGCGGTGCGGCGCAGAACGACGGTCGAGCCGTCATTGGTGGCGACCTCCAGGCCGGTACCGACAAGAAGCGCCTTCAGCGCCTCATCCAGCATCATGCTGCCCGACACGGCGGGCGTGTTGATGCCGTGCAGCTGGCTGACCGGCGCAACGATCTGGATATTTTCCTGGCGCGCGAATTCGGGAATGGATTTCGCCGCTTCTTCCGAGGGAATGTTGATTTTGCGCGGCTGTGCGGCGGCAGGGATGGCAAACAGCGCACAAATCGCAACGCTGCAGGCAAGCCGGTACTTGCGCTTTGATGCCATGGTCCCCCTGAGGCCTTATTACATTATAGGCCTCCTTGGGCGGAAGCTCTTGTCGGACCAGGACGCGTAAGGCCCCGCGCCGCAATTCATTTGCTTGCTGCCGGTCCTGCTTTCAACGCGTCAGCCGCACCTCCCCTTCCCCGATCTCGGCGCGGGCGTTCAGGCTGATGGCGATGGTCTTGGCAAAGCCTACCGGATCGGTGGCCTTGAACAGTCCGGCGATTTCTTCCCTAGCCAGCGCGGGATCGTCGATAACGATCCTGGTGTCGCTGTAGCGCGAAAACTCCTGAACGGCCCGGGCCAGGGTCTCGCCTTCGAAAGCGATTTGGCCGTTCTGCCAGGCAAGCTGGCGATGCAGCTGGGCCAGGGGCACAGGCGCTGCCGAGATGGCCGCGCTGCCGCCCGCCTCGGCCACCGCCATGTTGTTGGCGGCGATGCGGACCGGCACCGTACCAGCCTCGGGCCTGTAGACTTCCACCACGCCTTCGCGCACCAGGACCTCGACCGGCGCCGCATCGAGGCGGCGCACGGTGAAGCTGGTTCCCACGGCCCGCACATCGGTGTCGCCTGCGGAAACCACAAAGGGCCTGGCCTTGTTCCTGGCGACGTCGAAGAGCGCCTCGCCGCCTATCAATTCGACCGAGCGCAGCATGTCGGAATAATTCACCTGGATTTCGGACGCAGTGTTCAGGGTGACCACGGAGCCGTCCTTCAGCGCGACCACCATGGTTTCGCCCTTGCCGGTGGAAAAACGGCCGCGATGCCGCAGGACCTCCCAGGTTCCCCCCAGCGCGACCAGTGCCGATGCCGCAATGGCGCCGCCCATTTTGAGCACCCCGCGGCGGGCCCAAAAAGGCGCCGGACTGAAAGCGGCAGGATCGAAATCCGGTCCCAGCGCCCGCGCCCGCTCGCTGGTGAGTGCCAGAGCCCGGATGCGCGCAAAGGCTCCGGCACAACGCACATCCGCCTGCATCCAGGCCCGGAATGCCCGCTCCTCGCCGGGCTCAAGGGGCCCGCGATCGATGCGCGCGACCCAGCCAGCCGCTTCGACATCAATCTGGTGCGCGGTCTTTTTTGCCATCGAACCTGAGGGTCCCGTTTTTCCGTGATCCGAAGCTAGACGGATAAGAGGATTCCTTTCCGCCATGCCCAAGATGCTCGAGCATGATTAAGAAACCTCGGGCCATGTGCTTTTCGACCGTGCTTTCGGAGAGACCGAGCCGCCGGGCGACCTCGCGCTGGGGCAGGCCATGGACACGGCGCAGGATGAATACTTCGCGCACCCGGCCAGGCAACGCGGCAATCATTTGCGCCAGCTGGTTGAGTTCGTCGCGGTCGATCGTCTGGCGCTCGGGCGACGGTTCCTCGCTGGCCACTTCCAGATAGTCGAGATCCGGCAGCGAAGAGATGGGCACGACCTTCATACGCCGCAGATGATCGATGACGACCGACCCCGCGACCTGGAAGGCGTAGTTCTTGGCGTCATGGACATGGGCGACGCTCTCCGCCGCAACCAGCCGCGTATAGGTTTCCTGGATGACGTCTTCGATCTCCAGGCCGCCAAGGTTGCGGCGGCGAAGCCAGGCACGAAGCTGCGGTTCGTGCGGCAGGACATGCCGCCCCAACCAAAGCGCCCTTTCATCGGAAACCGACGACATGCGGTCATCTAAGGCTGGGGTTGGTGCTTTGGCAAGCAGCGGGACCAGGGCTTGCTTAACGCGTTGAAGGCATGTTTTTCCCGGGAAAGCCCGAATAGGAGAAGCTGCCTGCCGCGCGCCGAATGACGGCCGCGTACAACGCTGACGCTAACGTGGCCTATTGGCGCTTGGCATTTCCGACCGCTCGCATTGCGAGCGGTCGGAAATGGCGCGCCCGAAAGGATTCGAACCTCTGACCCCCAGATTCGTAGTCTGGTGCTCTATCCAGCTGAGCTACGGGCGCATTTTGGAGGCGCGAACCTATTTGGGAGCCTTCCCAAACGCAAGAACTACTGCCTCACCGGTGCGGCGGGCTTGTTACAGCCCCTTCAAATCCCGCCAAGCCCCGTGAAAACATGAGGATTTCTACTTAAGCGGCATTGTGGTCCCTTGTCCCGTTGCGCCCCGCTGGTTTAAGACTGGCACCCGAAGTCCGCCCGCATTCAGGGTTGCGGACGGGGTTGGGTTTTGGCGCCATATCTCTGTCGGGCAGGGGCGCCGCGGCAGCGGAGAGCATAATGAGGGGAATTCCAGCATCAAGCGGGCTCAAAAAGGGCCTGGTTCTGGTTTTTGCGCTGACGGCGGCCCTCAGCCTTGGGGCCTGTTCGGACCTCGACTCGATATTCGGGGGTGATGACACCACCGCCGCCGAAGCGCCTCCCACTGCCGACAATGGAGCGCCGCCAACCGCCGCTGCGCCTCTGGCCGCGCCCATGGCCGCGCCCGTCACCGCCGGTGTCGCACCTGTGGCAACGATTACGCCCGTCAGCGTCGAAAATGGGCCGGATACCGGCACCGGCGTCAACAAAACCATCCAGTCCCTGCGCGCCCAGGTTGCGGGCCTGCAGCAAAGGCTGGCCGCCAACGCCCAGCGCCTGGTCGATCTGCGCAACCAGGGCGCCGGCGCCGCCGGCTCCTATCAGGAAGCCAAGGCCCATATCACCACCCGCTTGCAGGTGGGCACCACCAGGGGCAATCCCGAACTGGTGGCGGAATGGAACACCGCCCAGGGCCAGCTTGACGCTTTGTCGGCCAATGTGAACGCCCTGAACGCGCTGGGCACCGACGTCACCAATGACAGTTCCACCGCCCATTATG
>DATKEP010000018.1:0-57981 GCA_035512055.1 Rhizomicrobium sp. | reverse complement strand
TCGATGTCTGCCTGTCATGCTATTCCAAGCTGTTCGATGACGACCTGCCTTTCACATATGAGCTGGGCGAATTGGGCCGCTATTACCGGGCCTATGAAGGGATGATGGAACACTGGTCGTTGGTGTTGCCTTCGGCCTGGGTCTTGCACGTCAAATATGAAGAGCTTGTGGAGGACTTTGAGCAGCAGGCGCGCCGCATCATGGCCCATTGCAATTTGCCGTGGGACGAGGCTTGCCTGGCCTTTCATAAGACAAAACGAGCAGTTCGCACCGCCAGTTCGAGCCAGGTTCGCCAACCCCTGTACCGGACCTCCATCAACAGATGGCGGCCGAATGAGGATTTGTTGGCTCCGCTGTTGTCAGGCCTGGAAATGGCCAAGTCTCCCGCCGCGGACAATGTGGAACAATCACGCTAGGCCGTCGTGCGCGGTCTGCGGCGGCCACTGCGCTGTCGCTAGGCCGCCTAGGGACCGCCTGACGCCGCTATGGACGCTTGTTTCGCAATGCAGGATTTCAGTTGCCTCGCAATTTGTAGTTTGGTCGCCCGCGCTCCTTGCTCGCTCAAGTCGCTGTCGCTCGCGGGCTCGAACGCTTGGCTCCGCCAATTTCCCGCTAACGGTGGCGATATGGGGACCCCGCTGCTGCTGCGGGAATTTGGTGGAGCCAAGCGGGATCGAACCGCTGACCTCCTGCATGCCATGCAGGCGCTCTCCCAGCTGAGCTATGGCCCCGTACCAATGTCGGACCGGTCTGGTACTCGGTCTGTTTTTCGCGTTGTTTTGGCAATGCGATTTTCAAAAAAGCGTGCCTGCTTTGGCAGGGCGCCTTCAAAATAGAACTAGCTTTCGTCCTTGGAAATGCCGGGGTCGATGATGCCGGAAACATCCTCTTCCTCGTCCTCGACCTCGCCGAGCAGGTCGTCGTCTTCCTCGTCCTCGTCGTCCTCGACCTCGATATCCTCGATGCCTTCGGCTTCGTCGGCGTCCACGACCGACATGCCCGATTCCGCCTCGGCTTCCTCTTCCTCGACTTCCTCGTCTTCGTCTTCGCCGGTGGGCGCCACGTTCAGCGGTGCTTCCTGGATGGCTGCGGGTTCCACTTCCTCTTCCTCGGATTCGGACTCATTGTCCTCATCCTCATCGTCTTCCTCTTCGTCCTCAGTCTCGGCAGCTCTTACCACGCCGGCATCGGCGGGCTCGGCGGCACGACTGCGGCGCTGCTTGAACAGCGCCTCCGGTTCATAGCTGAAACCGCATTTAGGGCACTCGATTGGCCGCTTGGCGAGGTCGTAAAACCGCGCATTGCAGCTGGGACATGCCCGTTTGGTTCCAAGATCTGCCTTGACCAAGATGTGCTTCCCGTGAAGAAGGGGTTGTCGGAGGGGCGCGTTTGCCACGGGTTGCCCCGCCTGTAAAGGTTTTTTGAAGCCCCTGATGCATAACGCCAATCCAGCCCCGCTCAAGGCCCGCCGGTCCGGCCCCCTCAAGGGGAGCGCCCAGATGCCGGGCGACAAGTCCATTTCCCAGCGGGCGCTGATCCTGGGCGCCCTGGCGGAGGGGGAAACCCGCATTTCTGGCCTTCTGGAATCCGGCGACGTTCATTCGACCGCGGGAGCCCTGCGCGGATTTGGCACCGATTTGGTGGCTGAAGGGCCCGGGCGCTGGCGGGTCCGGGGAACCGGGGTGGGCAATTGGAAAAGTCCCAAATCGGAACTGGATTTTGGCAATTCCGGCACCGGCTCGCGGCTGGTTATGGGCGCGGTGGCGACGACCCCCATTACCGCGGTGTTCACGGGCGATGCCTCGCTCCGATCGCGGCCTATGGCCCGGGTGGTGGACCCGCTCAAGGCTTTTGGCCTGACTTATGAAGGCCAGGGTCCCAAGGCGCTTATGCCGCTGACCCTGCACGGCGCCACGGATGCAAAAGCGGCGCGCATTCATGTCGCAACCGCATCAGCCCAGGTGAAATCGGCATTGCTGCTTGCGGCATTGAACGCTCGTGGCGTCAGCCGCATCTCGCAAGAGGCACTGACCCGCGATCACAGCGAAAAGATGCTGGCCGCGTTCGGAGCGAAGATCACCGTCAGCCCCCGCGCCGAAGGCGGCGAAACCATCACGCTGGAAGGCCCGGCCAAACTCAGCGGCTGCACAGTGGAAGTGCCGCGCGATCCTTCGTCTGGGGCATTCGCGATCGTCGCGGCGCTGATCGTGCCGGGTTCGGAGATCGAACTGCCGGCGATCCTGCTCAATCCGCGCCGCACCGGGCTGATCGAAACGCTGCTCGAGATGGGCGCGAGGATCGAGGCGCAAAACCGGCGTGTCAGCGGCGGCGAGGAGATCGGCGATCTGGTGGTGCGCCACTCCCGGCTTCACGGCGTTGAAGTGCCGGCGTCGCGCGCGCCATCGATGATTGACGAATATCCGATCCTGTCGGTGGCCGCGGCCTTCGCCAATGGCAGGACCGCGATGCGGGGCCTGGAAGAGCTCAGGGTCAAGGAAAGCGACCGGCTGGCGGCGGTGGCGGATGGTCTTGCGGCCAACGGCGTGCGCCACACAATCGAAGGCCACGATCTGATCGTGGAAGGCGGCACCGTACCGGGTGGCGGCATGGTCGTAACCCATATGGATCACCGCATCGCCATGAGTTTTCTCACCATGGGCCTGGCCTCGGAAAATCCGGTGACGGTGGATGACGTCACCATGATCGCCACGTCATTTCCTGAGTACCGCGATCTGATGGCCGGACTTGGTGCGGCGATGGAAGCGCCATGAGCATTGTGATCGCCGTCGATGGCACCGCGGCAAGCGGGAAGGGCACGCTCGCCAAGAAACTGGCGGCGCATTTCGGTTTCGCGCATCTGGATTCAGGCGCGCTCTATCGCTTGACGGCGCTGGCGGTGCTGGAGGCAGGTGGCGATCCCAAGGACGAGTCCGATGCCGTCCGGGGCGCCCAGACCATGGACCTGAGCCGGGCCGGCGATCCGGCCATCCGGACCGACATCGTCGGCAGGGCCGCCTCCCATGTCGCTGCCATTCCGGCAGTGCGCTCGGCGCTGCTTGAGTTTCAGCGGAACTTTCTTGCCCACCCCCCGGGCGGCAGCCCTGGCGCCGTCATGGATGGCCGCGACATCGGCACCGTTATCTGCCCGTCCGCCACCGCCAAACTCTATGTTGACGCCCGTCCCGAGGTGCGTGCCCGTCGGCGCTGGAACGAACTCAAAGGCATGAACCTTCGCCGGGCCGAGCAGGACGTGCTGGCCGAGCTGAACGCCCGGGATGCGGCCGACAGATCCCGCCCCATAGCCCCCCTGAAACAGGCCCCGGACGCCGACTTGCTGGATACCTCGGATTTGGGTATAGACGCCGCGTTCGCGGCAGCCCTCGCTTTGGTCAAGCCAAAGATTGAAGGCGCGCTCAAGGACCGCCAAAGGGGCTAAAGGAGGCCCGGCGGCTTTCGGGCATCCCGCTTACCTTTCTCGAAAACCCAACCCGCCCGCGCGGTTGCGCGGGAAGTCCGCCGGTTTACCCCGGTTGGCATGACGCATTTACAGGATTTTGAATGGCTCGCGCCGCTACCAAGGAACGTACCGAAAGCTCTATCGCCATCCCGTCCCGCGAAGATTTCGCGGCCATGCTGGAGCAGAGTTTTGTAACCCAGAGCCCCCAGGAGGGCTCGGTCATCAAGGGAACCATTGTCGCAATCGAGAATGATTTTGCGATGGTGGATGTCGGCCTCAAGACGGAGGGCCGGATTTCCCTCAAGGAATTCGCCATGCCGGGCGTGCCCGCCGACATCAAGGTGGGCGATACGGTCGAAGTCTATCTGGAGCGGGTCGAGAACGCGCTGGGCGAAGCCGTGCTGTCGCGTGACAAGGCCCGCCGCGAGGAAAGCTGGATTAAGCTGGAAAAAGCCTTCAACGACCAGACCCGTGTCACCGGCGTGATCTTCGGCCGCGTCAAGGGCGGCTTCACCGTCGACCTGGATGGCGCGGTGGCCTTCCTGCCAGGCAGCCAGGTCGACGTGCGCCCGATGCGCGACGTTGGTCCCCTGATGAACCAGCCCCAGCTGTTCCAGATCCTGAAGATGGACCGGCGCCGCGGCAACATCGTGGTCTCGCGCCGTGCCGTGCTGGAAGAGCGCCGGGCCGAGGAACGCACCTCGCTGGTCGCGTCGCTCCAGGAAAAGCAGATCGTGGAAGGCGTGGTCAAGAATATCACCGATTATGGCGCCTTCGTGGACCTGGGCGGCGTGGACGGCCTTCTGCATGTCACCGACATCGCCTGGCGCCGCGTCTCTCATCCGACCGAAGTGCTGTCGGTGGGCCAGACCGTCACCGTCCAGATCATCAAGATCAACCATGAGACCCAGCGCATCAGCCTGGGCATGAAGCAGCTCCAGACCGACCCCTGGGAGGGCGTCGCCGCCAAATATCCGGTGGGCGTGCAGTTCAAGGGCAAGGTCACCAACGTCACCGACTATGGCGCCTTCGTGGAGCTGGAGCCGGGTGTTGAAGGCCTGGTCCATGTCAGCGAAATGTCCTGGGTCAAGAAGAACATGGCCCCTTCCAAGCTGGTCACGCCCGGCACGGAAGTGGACGTCGCAGTTCTGGAAGTGGATTCCAACAAGCGCCGCATTAGCCTCGGCCTCAAACAGACCCAGGAAAATCCCTGGACCGCCTTCACGACCAGCCATCCGGCCGGCAGCGTGATCGAGGGCGAGATTAAGTCGATCACAGAATTCGGTCTCTTCATCGGCCTGGATTCCGACATCGACGGCATGGTGCATCTCTCCGATCTCAGCTGGACCAAGCCGGGCGAGGAAGCCATCAAGGACTATCAGAAGGGCCAGGTGGTGAAGGCCAAGGTGCTGGACATCGATGTGGAAAAGGAACGCGTCAGCCTGGGCATCAAGCAGCTCGACGGCGATCCCATCGAGAAGGCCGGTCCTTCGGGCTCGGCGCTCAGGAAGAGCCAGATTGTCACCGGCACGGTCACGGAAGTGAACGATGGCGGCATCGAAGTGGAACTGGACGGTGGTGTCAAAACCTTCATCCGCCGCGCCGATTTGGCGCGTGACCGCAACGACCAGCGCCCGGAACGCTTCGGCAAGGGCGACAAGGTCGATGCCATGGTGACCAGCGTGGACAAGGCGAGCCGCAAGGTCTCGCTTTCCATCAAGGCCCGCGAAGTGGCCGAGGAGAAGGAAGCCGTCGAGCAGTACGGCTCTTCCGATAGCGGCGCCAGCCTGGGCGACATTCTGGGTGCGGCCCTCAAGAAGAAGGCTCCGTCGAAAAAGAAGAGCGACGAGTAACCCTCGTCTCACTGCAATGGAAAAAGGGCGCGGTGATTGTCGCGCCCTTTTTGTTTGCCGCCAGAATCAACTAGCTTGAATTCATCAATGCACAAGGAATTGAGTAACGGGGGAAAAGGGAACATTGGCCGAATAGGCAGCCGAACTGGGAGCTGCCCTCGAAGGCTTGTTCACCGGCAAACCGGTAACGAAGCCGAAGAAGAAAAAAGCAAAGAATGCGGCGAAAAAGACGGCCAAGAAAGCCAAGAAAGCCAAGAAGCCGACCCGGAAGGCCAAAAAACCCGTGAAGAAGGCCAAGAAGAAAGCCAGGCGCTGATCATTTCGCACCTGCGACAGGTTTGGGGCGTCTTTCCTTGCCGGAAAGACGCCTCTTCCTTTTGATCCGCCCGCCGCTAGAGTTCGCGTACAAAATTAAACAAAGGGGGACTGCTCATGACCTATCGCGGATTGATGACTGGTGCGGTATTGGCCCTTCTGCCGTTGGCGGCATCGGCCCAGGCGCCTGCGCCCGCACCCCATGCCACGCCTGACGATGCCTTCGTCTACCAGCCGGCTGCGGAGGTGGAGGCGCTCACCCATCGCACCGACGGCAAGCCGCAATCCAAGATCGTGATCGATCACGAGAACTATTACATCGAATATGTCACCAGGGTGGTCAACACCCAGTCCGAAGCGCATGGCCATTGGTACGATTACATCCATGTCCTGGACGGCGAAGGCACGATCACGTACGGCGGCACCCAGCAGGGCGCGCATGACGCCGGCGACCTGGAGATGCGCGGTGGCGCGCTTGTGGGCGGCAAGACCATCACGCTCCATCCTGGCGACAGGCTGGTCATCCCGCCCGGGTTGGTCCATCTGTTCACCGCGACCCCCGGTCACACGTTCACCTATCTGATTTTCAAGCAGAAGGTTTAGGGGACTCCAGCGATCAAGCCGCCTCTCCGCCGATGGCGGCCTTGCGCGGGCGCCAGAGCAAGTTCACCGCCAGTCCCGCCATAATCAGGACGGTGGCTTCGATCTTCCACGGGGGCAGGAGCTCGCCTAGCAGAAGCGCGCTGGCGCCAAAGCCGAACACCGGCACCAGCAGCGACAGGGGTGAAACTGTCGCTGCCGGGTAGCGCGACAACAGCCAGGCCCAGCAGGAATAGCCGAACATGGTGTTGCCCACGGACTGCCACAGAACACTTGCCCAGGTGATGGGCGTTGCGCGGGCGATCCCGCTTGCGATTGCCGCAGGCCCTTCCAGCCACAGCGACAGACCGAGCAATGGCGGAATGGCGAACACAGCCGCCCACACGACATAGGCCAGCATGTTGACCCTCAATCCGTCTTTGGCGGCTTCGCGGCCGGCCTGATTGCCCAATGCCCAACCGAGTGCCGCCACCAGCACCAGGCTCAGTCCGACGAGCGTGGTGCCCTGGCCGCTATGGGCGGCGATCACGCCCATCCCCGCCAGGGCAAGCGCGAAGGCCAGGATATGATGCGCCTTGAGCTTCTCGCCGGTGCGCAGCATTGCAAGACCGATGGTGAAGAAGACTTGCATCTGCACCACCAGCGAAGCCAGTCCCGGCGAGATGCGGCCATTCATGGCGATGAACAGCGCCCCGAACTGCAGCATCCCAATGCACAGGCCATAGGTGACCAGATTGGCCCATGACACATTAGGACGCCGCAGAAAGAAAACGGCCGGCACCAGCACCAGCACAAATCGCAAGGTTGCAAGGAAGAGCGGCGGCAGCGCGTCAAGCGCCACCCGGATCACCACGAAATTGGTGCCCCAGACAAAAACAATCGCAAGCGCCAGAAGAGCGTCGCGCCATGTCAGATGCGTTTTCATCAGGTCCCCCGAGGCACGGCACTATAGATCGGACCCGGTACCCGGGCGCACGCTCAATCCTCAGGCCCGCCATACCGCCACCATGGGTGGCAGCGGCGCCTCCAACATGATGCAGGCCAATATTAGTCAGATCTGCGAGTGACGGTCAGGCCTCGGTGAACAGCCCCTTCGCCGGCGGCGGAGGCAAGTTCACCTTCAGCACGTCGCGCATGTAGCGGACGCTGGCCGCGATATTGTCGTCCACGCTGCCGGTGCCGTCACCGGGGCGCGGCGCGTCGATATCGAATACGGCCCAGCCCTTGAAGTGACGCTTGCGCATGACTGCGAATACGCCGGGGAAATCGACGCCGCCGCCCTGGCCGACCGAGGCATAGACGCTTTTCTCGCGGTGTTGATCCGGTGTCGGGCTGAGCTTGTTGGCGCGATATTGCGGAAACGTGTCCTTCAAGTGGAATTCGGTGATGCGCGGGAAGAATTCGTCGGACATCTTCACCACATCCATGCCGCCCAGCACGTTATGGCCGGTATCCAGGATCAGATAGACATATTTGGGATCGGTCAGCTCCATCACCCGGCGAAAATCATGCTCGCGTTCCATCGGGCCCCAGAGATGGGCATGCAGCGACAGCCTGACCCCGTATTTGAGCGTGCGCCTGCCAATCTCATTGGCGGTATCGGCCAGTCCCTTGAGCTGGTCGTCACTGGGGCCACCCGGCGGCCGCGGGCCCATATTGTTCTTCCAATGGTCACAGCCCAGCGGCTGCAGGAAGTCGCGGGCAACGGCTTCCATGTCGGCGATCAGCTGTGCGCGGCCCTCGCCACCAAGCCAGGGATAGGCGGGTGGCGCGCTGGGCGCCGGCCTCGGTCCACCGCCGGGACGGCGGGGCAGGTCGCCGATATCCACGAAGGTGACGCCGATCTCGTCGCAAAGTTTTTTCAGCGCCAGGGGCTTGTCGAGATACTCCACCACCTGCGGGGCGTAAGGCTCGAAGCCCTGCAGGCCATAATGCTTGATGTCTTTCAGCATCAGCGGCATGTCGGTGGACATCTTCATGGAGATGGATGCCTGCGCGCCCGCATTCGGCCATGTGCCGAAGATCGAGCCGGTAGTGCCGAACTTGATGTCCTTGTCCAGCGGGTCCAGGCCCTTGGCGTTTGCGGGCGCGGCCGCGGCCAGCGCTGCAGTCGAGACGATGAAGTGGCGTCGATTGAGCATGGCGGTTCCTCTTTTTCTTCTTGGCCGTTGCGGTCCAAGTTTATCAGGAACAGAAATGCGCCGCTATTGCGCCGTCTTCGGCAAAAAACGTGTAATTCCGCCCGGCGTGGCCGCGTAAAGGGTGCCGTCTGGTCCAAGCGCCACACCTTCGCCAGCCTGGTCGTCGGGCACGAAATACTTCAGCTTTCCGGTCCTGGCGCTGCCGATATAGATGCCTTTCTGGCCGTCGCTGTTGTAGTCGCTGGCATAAAGCGTGTCGCTTCTGTCGATGTACAACCCGCTCGGATGGTTGAAGCCATGGTATTCCGTCAACCACTTGCCGTCCTGATCGAAGATCTGGATGCGGCCATTGACGCGGTCGGCCACCAGCAGGCGGCCCTCGGAGTCAAATGCCAGGGCATGCGGATTGCGGAACTGGCTCTTGCCGGATCCGAGACTACCCCAGGCCTTGATGAATTTGCCCCCCGCGCTGAACTTGATGATGCGTGTGATCGTGTCGGTCGGCAGATCGGGCGCCACCGTACCGTGACCGTCGGCAACAAAGATGTCGCCATTGGGCGCCGTCACCACGTCACCGGGATCGTGGAAGTGGGTTGGCCCGCCGCCGGAAACGCCGGCCGTGCCCAGCCGCATCAGGATCTTTCCATCGGGCGACAGCTTGATGACCTGCTCGCCTTTGGTTTTGTCCTTGCTCACGGCGGCATCGGTGACCCAGACATTGCCGTCTTTGTCCACATGCAGACCATGCGGAAAGGCAAACAATCCGGCGCCGATGCTGCGGATGGGCCGGCCCGTCTTCGGATCGAGTTGATGCACTGCCGGCAGGGCGGATCCGTCGCAGCTATTGGCGGCACAGCGGTCGATCACCCAGATCTCGCCATGTGGTCCGATCTCGATGCCTGCGCTTTGCCCCCAAGTCCTGCCGTCGGGCAGGTGCGCCCAATGCCGCTCCGGCGGCCCGAACGGATCGGGCGGCATCGGCTTGGGCATGGGCATCTGGCCCCAAGCAGCAATGGGGGCCGCCATGGCGGCGCAAAGCGTGATTGCTGCCGTCGTAATCCGCGACAAATTCAGCGCTCCTCGCGCGCCGGCGCGGCCGCCGCCTCGCCAGGCAATGCAAAGGCCAGCAGGTCCGCGCCATAGGAACTGCCCACCGCGACGACGACATACTGCTTGCCTTCGTGCATGTAGGTCATCGGAGCGCCGGTCTGCACCTTGTCCATGAACACGGCGCCGCGCTCCTCGCCCGTCGCCTTGTCATAGGCCCTGAGGCGCGCGCCCTTGCGCCCGTGATCGTCGGTGAACAGGCCGCAATCGCCGATGATCACCAGCGTCTTGGTGGTCAGCGTGCCCAGGATCCCGGACTGGCCGGTGCGCGGGATGGTGACGCCCTTGAGCAGCGGATGGTTCTTGATCGCATCGGGCGTCTCGCCATGCACGACCTGCCAGACCTTGGTGCCCTTGGCGATGTCAAGCGCGGTGACGGTGCCATAGGGCGGCTTCATCAAGGCAATGCCCGCAATCGAGATCAAGCCGGGTACGATGGGATCGTTGAGACCATCGCGCCCGATCGAGCCGCGTCCGCGGCCGACCGGGCCCTTGAGGCTAGCCACGCCGCCAAATGCGCCACCATTGGCATCGGCGCTGCCGGCCGCGGGCTGGCCTCCGCGCTGGAACGGCGGCTTGCCGCCGCCAGGGACCGTCACGCCGGTGATCTCGAACTGGTTCTTGGCATAGACATAAAGAATGTGGCTTTCCGGGTCGTAGGAACCACCCGGCCAATTGGCGCCGCCCTGCAGGCCTGGCAGATTCAACGTGCCGAAAATCTTGTCGCTGGTCACGGCCGGCGGTTCGAAGAGCGGTCCCATGTGATAGTGGCTGGCGATTTCCAGCGCGCGCGCCTTGATCTGCGGCGTGAAGTCCACCAAATCGGCCTCGGTCACGCCTTGCCTTGCGAAAGGCGGCGGAGCGCTGGGCATGGGCTCAGTGGGCGGATAGTACTCGCCCGGCACCTGTCCCTTCGGAATCGGTTTTTCCGGAATTGGAAACACCGGTTTGCCGTTGGTGCGGTCCAGCACATAAACCCAGCCCTGCTTTGTCGGCTGTGCGATGGCCTTTACGGTCTTACCCTCATGCGGGATGTCGCACAGGATCCCGGCGCAGGAAATGTCGCGGTCCTGAATCCCGTGATGGATAATCTGATAGTGCCATTTGCGCTGGCCGGTCTCGATATCCAGCGCCACCAGTGTCTCGCCGAACAGATTGTCGCCGGTGCGGGTGACGCCCAGCATGTCGGTCTGCGGCAATTCCACCGGCACATAGACCAGGCCCAGCTCTTCATCGGCCGACATCGGCGCCCAGGCGCCGGTATTGCCGGCGGCTTCCGCCTGACCCGGCGTGGTCCAGGTCTCGTAGCCGAACTCGCCCTTGCGCGGGATGGTGTGGAAGATCCACTTGCGGCTGCCCGTCTTCACGTCGAATCCGCGCACATAGCCCTTGGAAGCGAGCGTGGGCGCCGCGCCCACCACGATCGTGTTCTTCACCACCAGCGGCGGGGCATGCAGGCCGATAATCCCCTTGGTGAGGTCCATGTCCTGGTCGTCATTCTTTCTGAGATCGACCATGCCGTTCGTGCCAAAGGCCGGATCGGGAATGCCGGTCTTGGCATCCAGCGAGAACATGTTGTAGCCGCGCGTGACGTAAATGATCCGTTCATTGCTGCCGTCGGTCCAATAACCGGCGCCAAGGCCCGGGCCGCCGCGCGAGCCCAGGCGATCGCCTTCATCATAGCGGTGCATCCACAGGAGTTCGCCGGTTCCCGCATCCAGGCAGACGCAATCGCGGCGGAAACCCGCGGTTGTGTAAAGCCGCCCCTTGATCAGCAGCGGAGTGGACATGAAATCGGCGTCGAGCCGCGGACCCAGCGCATTGGTTGAAAAGCGCCAGACCAGATCGAGCTGGTTGAAGTTCGAGGCGTTTATCTGGTCAAGCGGCGCATAGCGGGTGCTTGCCAGGTCATTGGCATAATGCAGCCACTCGGTTTCGGCGCGCGCGGCCTGGGCTTTGGCCAG
The DNA here is from genome assembly GCA_035512055.1 of Rhizomicrobium sp. GTDB lineage: Bacteria > Pseudomonadota > Alphaproteobacteria > Micropepsales > Micropepsaceae > Rhizomicrobium. Next base: position 46,544 of record DATKEP010000018.1, on the reverse strand, counting down.
ACTCGGACCAAGCAAGGTGAAAGCCGAGGCGCTGGCCAGCAAATCTCTGCGATTTATCATTCGAATTGTCCTTTACGCCCCGAAGTTGGCAGGACCGTAAGTGGACGGTGGGCAGACGGCAAGTTCGCGTACTTATCAAGTTGTCGCAATCGCCATGTTGCGGCGCGGTGCAGTCCGAAAAATCGCCAATCTTATCGGCCTCTGGCGGCTAAGTGTCGCTTACGGTCCCTCGCATAAAGTCGACATGCGGTTGATGCGGCTATGGCGGTACAAGCCGACGCTCCCGTCAAATTGTCGTGTAGGCGAGAGTGAACAGCACGGCGCCGGCTGCACCCAGTCCGATCGCCGAGAACCAGAAGGCCCGCCGCGCAGTGATGATCGCCACGGTGGAGAGCGCAATACCAATCTCGATCAGGGTGGCGGCACCCGTCAGCCAGTGGTGCCGTTCTTCATGCATCGCGCTTTCCTTGAGCCGGGCGTCGCGGTCCTTTTCCGCATCTTCCGCCTTCTCGCGCGCCTTGTCCTGGCTGCTACGGTCCTTGGCGATTTCCTTGGCATATTCTTCCGCCCTGGCGCTGCCTGCGGCGGATGCGATGTCATACATGTGCCGCTTGAGGCTGTCGGCCTGATATTCGTTCCAGCTGTCGGTGGCCATGTCCTGGGCGAGTACCGCTTCCGAGGATTGGGTGATGGCGCGCCCACCTTCCACCGTCTCCAGCGATCCCGCCGCGGCCGCCATCACCGCCAGCACGGCAATGGTGATGGAAACGCGACTGATAAAGGGATCTTTCTCATGCGCCGCATGCTCGGCATGTTCGGCATGTTCGTGCGCTTCCAATGCGGGATCGGACATGGCTTGAATCCTATTTGAACAGGTTCAGGTCGATGGCATTGGCCATGGCCTGATAACCGGCGTCATTGGGATGCAGCTTGTCATTGAGATTGTAGTTCAGGTCGAAGGTGGTCGGATCGGATTTGTCGGCAACCGACGGCGCGAAATCCACGACCCCGTCAAAGGCGCCGCCGGTCTTGATCCAGGAATTGACCGCCTCGCGTACGTTCTCGCCGTCCGGCATGAAGTAATGGGCGCCCTTGTACGGCGTAAGCGTCGCGCCATAAACCTTGATGCCTCTGGCGTGGGCGCGATCGATGATCTGCTTGTCGGCCGCGATCAGCGCGTCGGCGGTCACCGGCTCGGTCGGCGGATAGAAGCCACGGCCGATGTCGTTGATCCCTTCCAGCAGGATGACAGCCTTGACACCGGGAACGCTCAGCACGTCACGGTCCAGCCGCGCCAGCGCGCTGGGGCCCGTTCCATAGCGCAACAGGCGATTGCCGCCGATGCCGGTATTGACCACCGACCATTTGGAATGGGCGGCCGCCAGCCGTTCGGCCAGACGGTCGGGCCAGCCGCGGAAGGCGTTAGCGGTAGATAGCGCTCCTTCGGTGATGGAATCGCCCAAGGTAACGACGACGCTGTCCGCGCTCACCGGATCGACATCGACTTCTGTCACAAGGGCGGGAAGCCGCGTCAGCCGCGGGCTGGGCAGGCTGGCAGCGGCCGTGTGATCGCCTGGAACACCCGCCACATACTGGTACACGCTGTGGCCGCCGCGCGAGAAGGGCCCCGGTATGTGCAACGAGATCACCAGCTTCTCCAGCGCATCCACTTTCAGGTTGACCGGGTCTGACAGGAGCGGCGCGCTCGCCGGAATGCTGATGCCGGTCTTGCCGTCAAACGTCACGACCTGGTCGCTGCCGGCGACCACGCTGCCGTCTGGGCCGGCAGCTGCCACATGGACCGAGCCCATGGTCAGCACATCGCTGCCGCCTTCATTGGAAAAGCGCAGGCGGATGCGTTTTCCCGCCACCGCCACCCGGACCAGCTGGCGGACGGTGACATTGGAGGGGTCGCTATCGGAGACCATCACCGGCACATTGCCGGGATTGTCGAGCAGCGGGGGCGTGGGTGCCGGCGGAGCGATGGCCGGTGCCATGGCCAAGGGAATTGCGGCCGGGGTTGCCGCGGCCGGGACAGGGGTCGTACCGGGTGGCAGCGGGGTGGGAACAAAGCCCCAGGCGCCGATCCAGATTTCCTTTGCCGCTGGCGCGGCCTGGGCGCCCGTCGCCAGCATCAGGCCGGCCGCCAGGGCCAAATTCGAGGCAAAATGACGGATTTTCATGGCTCTTCCCCCATCGCTTATTGGTTGGCGGGACTTTCCATGGGCCTGCGCAACTGCGCAAGTCGCACCGCTTTCGGCCGCAACGGGTCCCCAATACCTCCCCGGCGGACGAAAAACGCCCCGTCAATCGAAAAAAGTCTGATTTTTCAGATGCTTCCCGTTGACGCCCGAGAACTTAACTGGAAGATTATGCGAGGGTTCGCGACTCCATCGCGGACAATGTCCCTGAAGGGGCCTGGGGATGATCAAGTCTGAATTGGTTGCGCGCCTGACGGCTCGCTATCCGCACCTCTACCACCGCGATGTGGAACGCATCGTCACAACGGTTCTGGATTCGATCAGCAAAGCGCTGGCAGATGGCCATCGCGTGGAATTACGCGGCTTTGGCGCTTTCAGCGTCAAGGTGCGTCCTTCACGCATGGGCCGTAACCCACGCACCGGCGAGCCGGTCTCCGTGGGCCAGAAGCGTGCGCCATTCTTCCGCACCGGCAAGGAATTGCGCGAGCGGCTGAATGGCGGTACGCCGGAATCGTGAATTCTGCCCGCACCTCCAATCCCGTATTTGTCGCCCTCGATACAACCGATCTCGATTATGCCCGCCAGCTGGCGGAGCGTCTGCGAGGCCATGTTGGCGGGCTGAAACTGGGTCTTGAATTCTTCAGCGCCCATGGTCCCGATGGGGTGCGCGCTTTCGAAGGTCTGGGCCTTCCGGTTTTCCTGGACCTGAAATTCCACGATATTCCGAATACGGTGGTGGGCGCAGTCCGTGCCGCTGCGCAATTGGGGGTCTCGATCCTCAACGTTCATGCGCAGGGCGGGGCCACGATGATGCGCGCGGCAGTTGAGGCAGCTCGCAATGTCTCGCCCTCGACGACGGTTATCGCGGTCACCATGCTGACCAGCCTGTCGGATGAAGATCTGCCCTCGGTTGGGTTGACGCCGCCGGTGGCCGACCAGGTGCTCAGGCTCGCCTCGCTCGCGCAGCAGTGCGGGTTGCATGGCGTGGTCTGCTCCGCGCATGAAATTGGCCGCCTGCGCCGCGAACTGGGACCGGATTTCTTGCTGGTTGTGCCAGGCATCCGGCCGGCGGGTTCGCAGGCAGGAGATCAGCGCCGGGTCATGGGTCCGGCGGAGGCGCTGGCCGCCGGCGCCGATGTTCTGGTGATTGGCCGGCCCATCACAGGCGCTCCGGACCCGGCTCTGGCGGCCCGGGATATTGCTCAAAGCTTAGGTATTACAATCGTTTAGAGCCAGTTCCCGGCTTTGCTTGATTTCCGGGAATGAGCGGCTCATACAGCCCAGCCCATGACCATTGCTGTGAAAATTTGCGGCATCACCAGCCCCGACGCGATCGATGCGGCGGCGCGTGCGGGCGCCGCTTATGGCGGGTTGGTTCTTCATCCCAGGTCGCCGCGCTTTGTCGCGCTGGAACAGGCGCACGCGCTGGCCGAGCATATGCGCGGGCGGCTCAAAAGCGTGGCCCTGATCACCGACATGGACGATGCGGCCATCGCGGCGCTGGTGAACGCAGTCGCGCCCGATTTTCTGCAGCTGCACGGCAGCGAAACAGTCCAGCGCACCGCCGATATCCGCGCGCGCTACGGCGTAGCCGTCATCAAGGCGCTGCCAGTGGCGGATTCGTCCGATCTCGCACCCGCCGCCGAATATGAAAAGGTCGCCGACATGCTGATGTTCGATGCCAGGCCCCCCAAAGGCGCCGAACGCCCCGGGGGTCACGGCGCGGCTTTCGATTGGAGAATTCTTTCCGGCCGGTCGTTCCGCAAGCCCTGGTTTCTTGCCGGTGGGCTCGATCCCGACAATGTCGCGCGGGCCATCGAACTGTCGGGCGCCAGACAAGTGGATGTGTCCTCCGGCGTGGAAAGCGCGCCTGGCGTGAAGGATGGCGCGCGCATTGCCACGTTTATCGACGCCGCCCGGTCTTCCACATCGTTCGCCAAGCAAAGCGCATGACCCAGATTCCCAATTCCTTGCGCACCGGTCCGGATGCGAGCGGCCATTTCGGCGCCTATGGCGGCCGCTTTGTCGCCGAAACCCTGATGCCATTGGTTCTGTCACTGGAAAAGGCTTACGAGGCCGCGAAGAAGGACCCGCTGTTTCGGGCCGAGTTGACAGACCTTCTCACCCATTATGTGGGGCGCGAAAGCCCGCTCTATTTCGCCGAGCGCCTCACCGCGCATCTGGGCGGACCCAAAATCTATCTGAAGCGCGAAGACCTCAATCACACCGGCGCGCACAAAATCAACAACTGCCTTGGCCAGATCCTGCTCGCCCGGCGCATGGGCAAGACCCGGATAATCGCCGAGACCGGCGCGGGCCAGCATGGTGTCGCCACTGCCACGGTCGCGGCGCGTTTCGGACTTCCCTGCATCGTCTATATGGGTGAAGTGGACATGGAACGCCAGAAACCCAATGTCTTTCGCATGCGTCTATTGGGGGCGGAGGTGCGTAGCGTGTCATCGGGCTCACGCACGTTGAAGGATGCTACCAACGAGGCGCTGCGCGACTGGGTCGCCAATGTCCACGACACCTTCTATATCATCGGTTCGGTGGTGGGGCCGCATCCCTATCCCGCCATGGTGCGCGATTTTCAGACCGTGATCGGCAATGAAACCCGCGCCCAGATGTTGGAGCGGGAAAAGCGCCTGCCAGATTTGGTGGTGGCTTGTGTCGGTGGAGGCTCGAACGCCATCGGCATGTTCCATCCCTTCATCGACGAAGCGAGCGTCGAGATTCACGGCGTGGAAGCAGCGGGTGATGGGGTGGGCACATCGCGCCATGCCGCCACGATTTCCAAGGGTACGCCTGGCGTGCTGCACGGAGCGCGTTCCTATCTCTTGCAGGATCATGACGGCCAGATCCTGGAAGCCCATTCGATCTCGGCCGGCTTGGATTATCCGGGTGTCGGGCCGGAGCATAGCTGGCTCAAGGATATCGGCCGGGTGAAGTATTTCTCGATCACCGACCGCGAGGCGCTCGACGCTTTCATGCTGCTCTCGAAGCTCGAAGGCATCATCCCGGCGCTGGAATCGGCGCACGCCATCGCCCATGTCGCAAAGGTTGGGCCACAGATGACGCGGGACCAGACCATCGCGGTCTGCCTGTCGGGGCGCGGTGACAAGGACATCTTCTCCGTCGCGCACGCGCTCGGAGAGAAAATATGAGCCGGATACTTCCATGAGCAGATTGGCCGCCAGGTTCGCCGCGCTGAAGAAGGAAGGCCGTGCCGGCTTCGTGCCCTTTATCACGGCAGGCGATCCCGACATGGAAACGAGTTTTGCCATCCTGGAAAAGCTGCCCGCCGCAGGCGCCGACGTGATCGAGTTGGGCATGCCGTTCACCGATCCAATGGCGGATGGTCCTGCGGTTCAGGCTTCGTCCGTGCGCGCCCTCAAGTCCGGCGCCACCATGGCCAAGGTTCTCAAGATGGTGGAGAAGTTCCGCAGGAAGGACAGGGATACGCCGCTGGTGCTGATGGGCTATTACAATCCTATTCACGCCTACGGCACGGCGCGATTTGCGCGGGATGTCGCTGCTTGCGGCGTCGACGGGCTGATCGTGGTGGATCTGCCGCTGGAAGAAGACGAAGTGCTACGCGTGCCCGCCCAGGCGCAGGGTGTGGATCTGGTGCGATTCGTGACCCCGACCACCGACGAAGCCCGGCTCAGGCGAACCATCGCCGAGGCTTCTGGCTACCTCTATTATGTGTCGGTGGCGGGTGTGACCGGCACCAAGGCGGTGCCGGAAGACGAGGTCCGCGCCGCGCTGACGCGTGTGAAGGCGGCCACGGATCTGCCTTGCGCGGTCGGCTTCGGCATCCGCTCGCCGGAGCAGGCCGCCGCGGTGGCGCGTGTCGCGGACGGCGTGGTGGTCGGTTCGGCCATCGTCAGCCAGGTGGCCGCAAATCTTAACGGCGGCCGGGAAACTATCATTTCCGAGGTTCTGGGCCTTGCCCGCAGTCTCGCCGGTTCCACCCATGCGGCACGCCATGGTAAGGTCGTGGCATGAACTGGATCACCAATATCGTCCGTCCCCGGATCAAGGGCCTGATGGCCGGCAAGGGAAAGGGCGGCGGCGATACGCCGGAGAATCTCTGGAGGAAATGCCCGTCCTGCGGGGAGATGATCTTTCATCGCGATCTGGTGGCCAATCTCAATGTCTGCACCAATTGCGACCATCACCTACGTATCGGTCCGGCCGAACGCTTTGCCTATACTTTCGATGCCGGCTCATTCACCGAACTTGCGCCGCCCCAGGTCGCCCACGATCCGCTGCGCTTCAAGGGCGAAAAGAAATATTCCGACGAGATCAGGCAGGCCCGCTCCAAGACCGGCCGGCCGGAAGCCTTCACGGCGGCGCGCGGCAGCATTGACGGCCTGCCGGTGATGATCGGCGTGCAGCCTTTCGATTTCCTGGGCGGCAGCCTGGGGATGGGGGTCGGCGAGGCCCTGGTCGAAAGCATGCAGGCGGCGATCAAGGAAAAGCGCCCGTATGTTCTTTACGTGGCATCAGGCGGCGCGCGCATGCAGGAAGGCATTCTGTCCCTGATGCAGATGCCGCGCGCCACCATCTGCGTGGACATGTTGCGCGAGGCGGGCTTGCCTTATGTCGTGGTGCTGACCGATCCGACCTTTGGCGGCGTCAGCGCATCTTATGCCATGCTGGGCGATGTCCAGATTGCGGAGCCAGGCGCCCAGATCGGCTTCACCGGCGCCCGCGTCATCGCCCAGACCATCCGCGAAAAACTGCCTGAAGGCTTCCAGCGCGCCGAATATCTGTTGGAGCACGGCATGCTGGACATGGTCACGCACAGGAAGGAATTGCGCGCCACGCTGTCCAAGGTGCTGCACATGTTGATGAAACAGGAAAAGCCGCGCAGCAAGGTTCTGTCCATGCCCAGGCGTCCGGGCCCCGGCAATGGCGGTGTCGTCGCGACTCCTTGATTGTTGATTGGGCCTGAATGCTGTCGGAAACCACGCGCAGTGACGCGGTGCTCAAGCGGCTGCTCTCGCTGCATCCCAAGAAGATCGACCTGGCGCTTGATCGCATCCTCCGGCTGCTCGCCAGTCTCGGCAATCCGCACCTGAAGCTGCCGCCGGTGATCCATGTTGCCGGCACCAATGGCAAAGGCTCGGCTTGCGCTTTTGCCCGCGCGATGCTCGAGGCGCAGGGACAGAAAGTTCATGTCCATACCTCGCCGCATTTGGTACGCTTCCATGAACGCATCCGGCTGGCGGGCAAGTTGATCTCGGAAGAGGCGCTAGTCTCGTTGCTGGAGGAAGTGGAAGAGATCAATAAGGGCCGCGAGATCACATTCTTCGAGATCACCGCGGCCGCCATGTTCCTGGCCTTCTCGCGCCATTGCGCCGATGCGGTGGTGCTGGAGGTGGGGCTGGGCGGCACCTATGACGCCACCAATGTGGTTCCGGCTCCTGCCATGACTGTGATCCAGCCTGTGGGCATGGACCACAGGGAATTTCTGGGCGACGACCTGGCCGGGATTGCGGCGGAGAAGGCGGGTATCATCAAGAAGGGTTCGCCTTTGGTGGTGGGCCCGCAAAACGCGATCGCCCGCCATGTCATCCTGCGCCAGGCCGACAGGCTGGGCGTTCCGGTCTTCGAGTTCGGGCAGGACTTTGTCGTCCGCCAGGAACACGGCCGTATGGTTTATGAGGATGAGACGGGCCTGCTCGATCTGCCGCTGCCGAAGTTGACTGGCCGTCACCAGATCGAGAACGCCGGTGTCGCCATCGCTGCCTTGCGTCATGCCCGGCTCGGCTGGGGTCAGGATGCTGCAGTGGAGCGCGGGCTTTCGACCGTGGAATGGCCCGCGCGATTGCAGCGGCTGCACAGGGGTCCCCTGGTCGAAGCTGCACCGAAAGGCGCGGAAGTCTGGCTGGACGGCGGTCACAATCCGCATGGCGCCGAAGCGGTGTCGCGCGCCATGGCCGACATGGAGGAACATGGCGAGCGTCCGCTTTATCTGATTTGCGGCATGCTTTCGAACAAGGATGCGGTGGGTTATCTGCGCGCCTTCAATGGTCTGGCGCGGCATGTGGTGACAGTGGCCATCCTGGGAGAGCCCAACAGCCTGGGCGCAGGCGCCCTGTATGACGCCGCGCGCCGTGCTGGTCTCGATTCGGCGCCAGCCGAAGATCTCGACGACGCCATGCTGCAAGTCACGGCCTGGACGCGGCTGGACGCTCAGGAAATGGCGCCACGGATATTGATCTGCGGATCACTATACTTGGCCGGAAAAGTTCTGGCGGAGAATAGCTAATCATTCCCGCACAGGCGGGAATGACAAGTGAAGCTATATCGACGACTCAATCCATTCTTTGATCTTGGACTTGGGCAGCGCGCCAACTTTCGTCGCCGCGACCTGGCCCTGATGGAAGATCATCATGGTGGGAATACCGCGCACGCCATATTTGGTCGGCACGTGCGGATTTTCGTCGATGTTCAATTTGGCGATGGTCACCTTGTCGCCCAGTTCCGCCGAAAGTTCGTCCAGCGCCGGCGCGATCATGCGGCAGGGCCCGCACCACTCCGCCCAGAAATCCACGAGGACGGGCTTTTTGGCGTCCAGGACATCGGCCTGGAACGAGGCGTCCGATACTTTGAGGGGCATGGGTGTGACCTTGAGAACTACCGCGGCACAATATCTAGGAACGGCCCCCCCTTGGGTCAAGCTTGGCCGACTGAAGCCGGGCGGAAATCCCCGACATCTGGGCGTCCAGAACCACATCGGAAAGCTGTAAAAGGCGGGGTCCATCGGTAAACACCAAGCCGCAGACGATTTGGCGCCCGGGAAAGATTTTGGCAGCGGCGGCGCGGTAGAGCGCCATCTGGGCGAGGTAAACGGCGGGAACGTCGGCATCGCGCGCGGGCGGCGGGCGGTTGGTCTTGTAGTCCAGGATCAGGACGGTCTTGTCGGTCACCGCCAGCCGGTCGATGCGGCCATTGACACGCGCACCGGCTCCCAGCTCTGGAAGATCCGCCACAAGGCCGGCTTCCGCCTGGCTGCCAGGCGCGAATGCAGTCGCGAAAGCCGGATCGTCCAGCACCGACAAGGTTTCCTCGACAAGCAGTTGGGGATGTTCGAGACTGTTGGCTTCGACGAAAGACAACGCCACAGCACGGCGCTTTTCCGGAGCGATCTCCGGCAGCCGGGCCAGAAGCGCATGCACGACCAGCCCGCGGCGGAAACGCTCTGCGCCCGAAGGCGAAAATGCGGGCGGGTCCGCGCCCACTGCGTCCGACGGACGGATCAGGCGTGGCGCCGCCGGTTCGACTGGCGCCGTCTCATTGATCCAACGGGGCAGCGACGGCTTCTTTTGCCCAGCCGCGGCGGCGACACCCTTTTCTTCATGCACCGTGCCGTAGGTGATGGTCCCATCGCCGTCCGCCACCGTGACACCGAGGCTTTCGGCGGCAGTGCGGGCCAGTTCGTACCAGGATCCTGGCTTGACGCCCGTTTTGTTCTCAAAGCCACAAACGTATAGCCGATCGCGGGCGCGGGTGAGGGCGACATAAAGCAGGCGGCGATGCTCGCGCAGGGTCTCAGCCTCGGCCCGGGCCTTGGCCCGCTTGACGATTTGCGGCGCCTCGTCATCGGCCAGCGGAAACAGAACCCGGTTTTCGTCATAGAGCAGATGGCCCTTGCGGCTAGGCGGCTCAGGCAGCGAGGTCGTATCGGGCAGGATCACGATATCGGCTTCCAGTCCCTTGGCGCCATGCACCGTCATGACCCGCACTTCGTCGCGGCCATGTTCCATGTCGCGCTTGATCTCGACCGAACCCCGCTCCACCCAGTCGAGAAAACCTTCCAGTGACGGCGAATGACCGCGCTCAAAGGTGAGTGTGAGGGACAGGAATTCCTCGATCGCGTCGGCGGATTCCATGCCAAGCCGCGCCAGCAGTTTTTCTTTTCCGTCCAGTGTCGTGAGCGCATCGGAATAGAATTCGAAGGGCGGGGCAAAATCGGCACGTTCCAGAAGCGCGGACAAGAAATCGTGCGGGACGGAAAAATTTTGGCGCCGCGCTGCAAGCCTGTCCCACAGGCTGCTTTCGCGCTCATGCGCGAGCGAGAACAGCTCGTCGTCGCTCAGCCCGCAGAGCGGTGAGCGCAACAGTGCCGCCAGATTGAGATCATCCTCTCGCTGCAAGACGAAGCGGCCCAGCGCGATCAGGTCCATCACTGCGATCTGCTCGGTCAGGCGCACCCGGTCGGCGCCGGCCACCGGCACACGCTTGAGCTTGAGTTGGCGGATCACCTCGCCGCCGAAAGGTTCGCGCCGCGGCAATAGGATCATGATGTCGCGGGGCCGGATCGGCTCGTCATGTCCCGGCAGTCGCGCTCCGCTTTTCAGCCAGCCGTCAATTTTGCCCGCGACCTGCCCAGCCAGACGCGCGACCGGGCTTTCCTTCTGCACCGCATCCACGGGCGCGTAATAGTCGATCTCTTCTTCCTCGTCCGGCACGAGTGCCGGCCAGAATTCAATGCCTCCCTTTGCGGTCTCGCGATGGGCGCGGTGGATGATCTGCGCTCCGCTGAAGGTCAGGCCGGCGCGCGCCTCGTCGCCTTCGAACACCGTGTCCACAAACATGAGGATTTCCGGCGTGGAACGGCGCGAGGTGATCAGGGGCACTTCGTGGAGATGCTGCTCGGCGGCGCCGATTATTTCGGCGAAATGGCGGCGATTGATGTCGAACTGGCTGGGGTCGGCGCCCTGGAAACTGAAGATCGACTGTTTCTCGTCGCCAACAGCAAAAATCGTGCGCAACTGGCGGCGATCTTGTCCCAGTCCGGAGAAAAACTCCTCCGTCAGTTTCTTGACGATTTCCCACTGTTCGGGACTTGTGTCCTGGGCCTCGTCGATCAGAACATGGTCGATGCCGCCATCGAGCTTGTAGAGTACCCATTGCGCCGCGCGCCCTCGTGACAGAAGGTTGCGGGTCTCCACGATCAGGTCATCATAGTCCAAAACACCCCGCAGCTGCTTCGCGCTGGCATAGCGCTCGCGCATGGCACCGATCACGACAAGGGCAGCATGCACCAGCTCCGCGCCGCGGGCCACGCGCCGGCGCTCCGCCGCGGCACGGTAGCGTTGCTGCAGAGCGGTCAAAAACGCGAGTAAATCAGGCCGCGCATCGGCGAGCTTTTTGCTTGCCAACTTTGCGCGCGGCTCGCCCTTGCCGGTCAGAAGAAAGCCGCCGAGCGCACCGAAACCATTCGCGATGTCTGCCAGCACCAGCGCCAGCGCCTCGGCAGCGTCGACATCACTCTTGCCGCCTTGCGCCAACCATTGGCGAGCCGCGCGCAACTGTTCGACCTCGCGGGCCAACGCATTGCAGAAACCGGCTTCTATGCCCTGGATCGTATCGTCGTGCCGAAGACCGTGACTGGCGCGCACTTGCGCCGCAAGGTCGCCCGCCCGGGCAAAGAACCGGTCCAGCTTGCGCCGGTCGCCGCCCAAAGCCGCATCCAGGATGTCCGACAGCCTTGCCTCGCTGGTTTCCGTCACCAGCAGTGCCACCGCGTGCGCCAGTTCGTGGTCGCCGGAACCGGCGCGTTCCAGCACATGCTGGCGCGCTTCATTGACAAGTTCACGCGCCGACTGATCGTCCAGCACTTCAAAAGCTGGCGGCACGCCTGCCTCCAGCGGAAAGCGCGAAAGCACGACCTGGCAGAAAGCGTGCAGGGTCAGGACCTTCAGTCCACCCGGCGTCTCCAGTGCGGCCGCAAATAGCCGGCGCGCCTTGGCCAGATCCTCATGGGCATCGCCGCCGATCCGAACAATCTCTGCGCGCAGCTCTTCGTCCGGCAACATCGCCCAGCCGCCCAGTTGCCCGAACAGGCGTTGTTGCATCTCCGCCGCTGCGGCCTTTGTGAAGGTGAGGCAAAGGATTTTTTGTGGCTTGGCATCGCCCAGCAGCAAACGCGCCACCCGATTGGCCAGCGTGTAGGTCTTGCCCGCGCCCGCATTGGCCGCAACCCAGGCGGAGATTTCGGGATCCGAGGCGATCATGGAGTCGTCGCGCATCACGCCTCCTCGCTCCAGCCCGTGGCCGACCATTCTTTCACCCGCGCCAGATGGTCATAGTCGCCGGGAATGTCGGCACGCCAGGGTCGCACCCGGGGGCGATAGGCGGTATCGCGCTCCTTGAACCAGGCGATGCGGCGCGCCAGTTGCTTGATTGCCTCGGTGGCCAGGTTTTTTGGGTCATTAACATGCCGAGGCTCGCGCGCCTGTTTCTCGCTGGCGAGGCTGAGATAGAACAGTTCTTCCGCAATGTGCGCACCGATGCCGAAGCCGTCCCCGGCCAGCATGGCTGCTTCCAGCGGCAATTGGGGCGACAGCAACTCCGTCACCTGCTTGTTGCTAGGCGGCGTCCCCGTCTTGTAGTCCAGGATCGCGGCGGCGCCGTTTCGCAAAATGTCGATCCGGTCGGCGACGCCCGTGAGCGTGAAATCGCCGATCTTGAGTTCGCCGCGAATTTCCAGGTGCGATTTTGCTATGCTTGCGCGCCGTTCGCGCTCCAATGCGACAAAGCCCTTGGCCGCACCCAGAAAGCGTGGCCGCCACAGTGCCAACGCCGCCGCGGCCGTGCCGGCTTCGCCAAATACCCGATCGGCCAGGGCGACCAGTTGCTCGACTGCGTCCTGCGGCAAGCCGTCAGGATATTTTGCGATGAAAAGCTCGAGCGCCTTGTGCAGGGCTGTGCCGCGCTCCATCGGGCCGATGGGTTCATCAAGCGCATCCAGCGGCCGAAGCTTGAGCACATGTTTGGCGTAGATTGCATAGGGATCGCGCAGCCAGGTCTCGATCTCAGTTACAGAAAGACGCCTGGGCCGGACTTCGACCGGCGGCGTGGGTGCAGGCCGTGAAAGACGCTGGCTCTGCGGCACATCCATCATTTGCGCTGCCAGCGCGGTCCAGTGAGGTTCAGGCGCAAGAGCGGTGTCAAGTTTTAACCCGCGCGTCAGTTGGTCCAGCCGCTGCAGCCAGCGCGAGGCCGTGGCGGGCGCGCCATCCACCTTCAGCGCTCGGGTCATCAACACGCTTGGCCCCGCCGCCAACATCACGAAGTCATGCGCGGAAAGTCCTATGCCGCGTTCCGGCTGCTCCAGGCCCAGCGCAGCGCGCATGGGACGCGAGAACCAGGGATCCACGCCCGCGCCGCGCGGCCAGGTGCCTTCGTTCAATCCGCCCAGCACCGTCAGATCGAAACGCTGCAGGCGCGCTTCAAGCGGGCCCAGGATGGCAAGACGCGGATGCCGGCCGAAAGCATTGCGTACCGGCATTTTCATGGCGAGACTTCGGAACAATGGTGCGTAGGAGCCTGGCTCGATCGGCGGCAGGCCGCGCGAATCTTCCTTCAGCGCGGCGCAGAGTTCCGCTGCCAATTCGCCGTCCGCTTCCGCCCACAAGAGACAGTTTTGCGCCTCATCGCAGGCCAGCGCCTCCGCCGCCGTCACATGCGCCTGGCACAGGGTGCCGATCTCCACATCGTCCCGCGCCAGCAGCGATTCCAGCGGCATCAGCGCGTCGCAAACCGCGCGCCACCAGGACGACAGTCGCGCCAGCGGCGCTGCAATTTCGCGGTTACGCGGATTGGTGCGTGCCTTTTCGATCGCCTTGCCGATGCCCGCAAGTCCCGCATCCGGCCGCAGACCGCGCAAGCACCATCGATCTAACTCGCGGGCGCGGCTGCGGAAACTGGCATGGTCCTGTCCGCGGCGCGCAAATGGATGCTTGAGCAGCGCCAGGAGCGGCACAGGCGCAAATTGCGCATCGACGGCTTCCGCCAGCAGGCATAGGAAACTGCCGGCCGCCGTGTGGGCGAGGGGACGACCCGCTGAATCATCGATCGTAATGCCCCACCGCGTCATTTCGGCGGCGACCCGACGCGCCAGGTTGCGGTCGGGTGTGACCAGCGCGGCCCGGTAGCCGGGTGTTTCCAGCGCTTCGCGCAGCGCCAGCGCAATGGCAAGCGCTTCCTGCGCTGGATCGGCGGCTTCCGACAGCGCGATGCCATTCAGTCCCGCCGCGATCTCGTCACAACCTTCATCCGCCAGCGCGCGCCAGGCATCGGTGGTGGGCACTGGCCGCAATGTTTCGCTCAACAACGCCTCGCGGGCCGGATTGCAGTGGACAGCAAACCAGTCCTCAACCTCTTCGCGCTGGCATTTCATGCTGCTCAGCAATTGCGCCAGCCCGAATTGCGGATGACCCGGATCGAGACTTGCCCAGCTCTGCGCATCCAGTCTCTTGTCCAGTCCGGGCAATACGACTGCGCCTTTGGGCAGGCATGCGATCACGCCCAGCAGTTCGGCGGTGGCGAGGATTGAACCGGTGGAACCGGCGGCGATCACCCATCCAGGCGGCGGTTGCGCCTCCAGCCGCGCCGCCAGCTGCTTCAGCCCCCGCACCCTGCGGTCCGCAGGGTTGAGGGCATTCTCTGCTGCAAGGATAACCGGCCACTCCGTCCGGATCACGTCCAGGAACTGCGTGACGCCTTCCCAATGCTCGGCCAGGTCGGCCGGCGCCAGTTCCTTCAGACCGGAAATGTCCGCACCTTGCGTCTCCACCTCGTCCATCAATTTGGCCAGGCTGCCGGCCAGCGCGGCACATTGCGTGAAGGAGAGTGAGCCGCGACCGGCGCGGTCCCACCTGCGCACCAGCTGCGCCAGAAGCAGTTGTCGGCGCAACGGCGCAATTGCCGGTTTGAATTCCAAGCCTTCGGACGCGGCTTCGAACAGCAGTTCGTCCTCGTCGCTGTCGCCCAGCGGACGAAATTGTGGGAGCAATGCCGACCCGCCCAGCACGCTGGCGAAAGCATCGCCGAAGCTGCGCGCAGCGCGCCGGGTGGGCAGATAGATGACGGCCGAAGACAGTGCCAGCGGATCGCTGCCGGCGCGCGCGATCAGCCCCCGCGCCAACGTCTCCGCGAAGGGCGCGCTGGGGGCGATGGTGAAAACACTCGGATGTTTCAAGCCGGCGCCCGGAGATAGGCTTCCGCCTCATCACGTGCGTCGGGCGTGCCGACATGGATCCAAACACCGTCAAGCACGGTGCCGAACAGCCGGCCGCGGGCGATGGCGCGGTCCCACATCAGATTGGTGGAGAAGGGGCCTTCGGGCGCGTTTTCGAACATCCGGGGATGAGCGATTTGCACGCCGGGATAGGCATAAGTGGCACCGGCATGGTCGCGGGCGCGCAGCACGTCACCTCCGGCCTTCAGCACAAAATCACCCTTGCCCTCATAACCCATGGCAGTCTGCATGTCGGCCAGCAGCAACAGCCCGTCCATGCTTTCGGGGTCCCAATTTTTGACCATGGCGGGAAGCGCCGCGATCCGGCCCTCCACCCAGACAGAGTCGGAATTCAGCACGAAGAAAGGCCTGCCGCTTAAATGGTGCAGCGCCTTGACCACGCCGCCGCCCGTATCCAGCAAAAGATCGCTCTCGTCCGAGAAGACGATCTGGACATCATGGCGCTTGGCCAGATGGGCCCTCAGCATCTCGCCCTTATAATGCAGATTGACCACGATCTTCGTCACGCCGGCCTGGACCAGCCGGTCGATGGAATGGTCGATCAGGGTTCTACCCGCCACCGTGATCAGCGGCTTTGGGCGGTCATCGGTTAGGGGCCGCATGCGGACGCCAAGGCCTGCGCCCATGATCATGGCGGCGGTGATTTGGCTCACGCTATCTCCAGGGCCCGGTTTTCTTTGGGAATCACGCGATCGTACCACGCCTTCAATCCCGCGAGCGATGGATGGGCAAGATCGCGATCCAGATAGCCCCAGACGCGCGGCAGGAAGTCGAGATAGCGGGCCTTGCCGTCGCGGCTGTAGAGCCGGGCAAAGATGCCCACGATCTTGGTGTTGCGCTGGGCCGCCATTACCGCCATTTCATGGCGGAACTGGGCTTCATCTACGGACGAGCCCTGCTTCTTCATTGCCGTCAGATAGTGGCGGGTGGCGGCTGCGGCCAGTTCAGGCGAGACATCGCGGCGCGCATCCTCGGTCAGCGAGATCAGGTCATAGGCTGCGCTGCCCGCCACCGCGTCCTGGAAATCGATCAGGCCGACGCGCGCCACGCCGTCCCGGTCGGGCAGCCAAAGCAAATTCTGCGCGTGATAGTCGCGATGCACAAAGACCCGCCGGCCGCCGGCGACGCCGGCCAGCACCTCGCGCCACAGGCAACGGTGTTCGGCGATTTCCGCGTTGGTCGCCGCACGGCCCAGCGCCAGCGGCAGGAACCATTCGGTCATCAGGTCGATTTCGGCCAGAAGCGCTGCCTGGTCGTAATCGAACAACGGCTTGTCGGATGACAGCGATGTCGGCGCATCATTGACGTGGATGCGGGCAAGGACCTCGACTGCGGCTTCATAGAGCTTCTTCTCGTCGCCGCCATCTGCCAAGACTTCGGCGAATAGCGCATCGCCCAGGTCTTCGAGTATGACAAAGCCTTGCCGTTGATCGGCGGCATAGATGTCGGGCGCGGCCAGGCCATGGGCGCGCAGCCAGGCCGCCGCGGCGGCAAAGCGGCCGCAGTCGGGGCCGGCCAGCCGCGCCACGGCGTTGTAGCCAAGGGCGCGGCGCGTCTCTTCGCTGGCGTTGGCTGGTGCAATGCTGCCTTCCGCGCCTTGCGGCTGATCCATGAGCATCGCCTTGCGGTTACCAAGGCTCAGGCGGGCGTAATGGCGTGTGGAAGCATCGCCCGGCAACGGTGAAACGGTTGCCGCGCCCCAGCCACTGTGCGCCAGAAAATCCCTCATCGCCACGTTGCGATCGGAAGGCGTGCGTTCAGACATGGATCAGGCTTTCCCAACGTGCAGGCCCTGTCAGGCGTGCCTTGCGTCCGACTTCGCTCGCGCCGAGCCGCACGTGCAAGGTCTCTGGCGGAAGTGCTTCTGGCGCGCGTTCCGGCCATTCCACCAGCACCGCGCCGTTGATCAGTGCATCGTCAAAGCCCAGTTCCTCAAGCTCGCGCCCGCTCTTGAGGCGATAGAGATCGTAATGCGATACCGGCGGGCAGGTGTCATAGCTCTGCACCAGGGTGAAAGTCGGGCTTGGCACGTCTTCCATGACACCCAGCGCCGTCAGGATGGCGCGTGCCAGCGTGGTCTTGCCGGCGCCCAGATCGCCCCACAGCGCCACCGCGTCGCCGGCCGCCAGACCGGCGGCAATGGACGCGCCAAGCCGGGCTGTGGCGCCAAGGTCGGGCAGGGCGAATTCCTTGCGGAATGTCTCGGTAATTTGGTCCATAGCTGCCGCTTTTAGCCCGCTACTTCGGCTGCAGGAAGGCCCCGCTTGTCGGCCCAGTTGTGAGACAGCCCCTGGCATGGTAACCCCGCGCCCGAATTGGAGAAACTCGCGGAAAATGTCCGGGAATATCGTGATCGTCGGCGCCGGCCAGGCAGGCTGCCAAGCCGTCCAGACGCTGCGCGCCGAAGGTGTTGACGCTCCCATCATCATGATCGGAGACGAGGCCTATCCGCCTTACCAGCGCCCGCCGCTTTCCAAGGCCTATCTCTTGGGAAATTTCGAACGGTCACGCCTGTTCCTGAAAGCCGACCACTATTATCCGGAAAGCGGCTGCGAGCTGATCTTGGATACCAGCGTCACCGCGATCCATCGCGCCGAGCGCATTGTCGAATTGTCGAACGGACGCAAGCTCGGTTACGACAAGCTCGTGCTGGCCACGGGCGCGCGCGTGCGCCGCCTCAAATGCCGCGGCGCCGATCTTCCCGGCGTGCACTATCTCAAAACCATCGCCGACGTGGATGGCCTGCAGAAGGTCTTCCAGCCCGGCAAGCGCATCACCATCGTGGGCGGCGGCTATATCGGTCTGGAAGTGGCGGCGGTGAGCGCGAAGCGCGGCCTGGATGTCACCGTGTTCGAAGCCATGGACAGGCTGATGGCGCGCGCTGTGTCTCCGCTTGTGTCGGACTTTTATGCCCGCGAGCATGAAAAGTCCGGCGTGAAGCTGAAACTGCGCGCGGGCGTCGAGGCTATCGAGGGCAATGGCAAGGTCGAGCGGGTAATCGCGGGCGGCGAAAGCCATGCTTGCGACATCGTGCTGGTCGGCATCGGCGTAGTGCCCTGCGACGAGCTCGCAGTGAATGCCGGGCTTGGCGCGGACGACGGCATCGTTGTCGACCAGAATGCCAGGACCGGCGATCCCTATATCTGGGCGGTGGGCGACTGTACCCGCCATGTCGGCCGCGAGGGCCATGAGATACGGCTGGAATGCGTGCAGAATGCCATCGACCAGGCCAAGCATGCCGCCCTGTCGATGGCCGGCAAGCCCAAGACCTACAGCGAAGTTCCCTGGTTCTGGTCGGACCAGTATGACCTCAAATTGCAAATTGCCGGTTTGGCGCGGCCGACAGACACGCTCGTCCAGCGCGGTGATCCAGCCACGCGCAAATTCGCCGTCTTCCATCTGCGCGACGGCAAGGCGGCGGCGGTGGAAGCAATCAATGCTGCGCCCGAATACATGATCGGCAAGAAGTTGATCGCCGAAGGCAAGACAGTCGCACCTGAAAAGCTTGCGGACCTTTCGATCCCCATGAAGCAGATCGCCTGATGCCCGTTCAAAAGTTCAAAGTCACCTATATCGAAAGCACGGGCCAGGCTCATACGGTGGAAGTGGCCGAGGGCTGGTCACTGATGGAAGGCGCGGTCAAACACCTCATTCCGGGAATCGATGCCGATTGCGGCGGGGCCTGCGCCTGCGCCACCTGTCAGGTCTATGTCGCCCCGGGCTGGGAAGCGAAGCTGCCCGGGAGGACCGACATGGAGGAAACCATGCTGGACTTCGCGCCCGAGGTGAAACCCAACAGCCGGCTCTCCTGTCAGCTGCGCATGTGCGCGGAACTCGATGGGATCGTGCTCAATCTGCCCAAGGTCCAGCACGCTTGAACCTGGCACCACGCTGATGACGTCGACGGCCCCGACCTGGTCTAGAGATAGGCTGTCTGGCGGTCGCTGGACTGTTCCGGATAAGGCTCATCTTCATGGATGCGGCGGGGCAGGTGGCAGCGCACCAGCGTGCCTTGACCGCTTTCGATCTCGACCCAGCCGTCATGAAGTTCCAGGAAGCGGTTGACCAGCGCCAGGCCCAGGCCTGCGCCGGCGCGGGTTCCCGCGTTGTTCTTGGCCGCGAAGCGTTCGAACACATTGGCCTTGACCTCGGCCGGCAGCCCCGGCCCGTTGTCGGCCACGGCAATCTGCACATCCTCGCCCACAATTTTCGCCGAGAGGCTGATGGTGCCGCCGCGTGGCGTATACTTGAAGGCGTTCGACAAAAGGTTGAACACGATCTGGCGCAGTCGCCTGGCATCGGCAAGGAAACTGCCGGCATTGGGCGGCACGTTGAGATCCAGCGTGAGGCCCATCTTGGCTGCCCATTCGCGGGCATGGGCCGCGATGTCGCCGACAAGGACATTCAGGTCTATGCGCTCCAGCTCCAGCCTGAGCGCGCCGGATTCCACCAGCGCCAGGTCCAGAATGTCATTGACCAGATTCTTGAGCGTGTTGCCGCCTGAAACGATGGCGTGAACATATTCTTCCTGTTGCGCGTTGAGCGGTCCCGGGACGCCGCTGGCCAGATGTTCGGAAAAGCCCAGGATGGTGTTGAGAGGCGTGCGCAGCTCATAGGAGACGTGCCGGATAAACTCGGACTTGAGGCGATCGGCAGCTTCCAGCCCTTCATTGCGGTCGCGCAGAGCGTTTTCGATGCGGAACCGGTCGGTGACATCGTTGAACGTGACCAGCGTCGCGCCGTCCGGCAGGGGCGAGGTGGAGAAGGACAGGACTGAGCGGTCCGATCGCTCCACATCTCCCAAGTCGCGCGCGCCCGCGCCCGCGACGATCGCCTGGATCAGCTGGTCCCAGATATGGCTTTCGCCGAAACGGTCGCGTGACAGCGCCGCCATCGTGCGAAGGTGGGGTTCGTCATCCAGGTCTTGGGCATCGAATTCCCAGATGCGGGCGAAGGCCGCATTGTGCAGCTTCAGCTTGCCGTCGGGACCGAAGACCGCCACGCCTTCGCTCAGCGTGTCGAGCGTGGCGGATTGCACCTTGACCAGCGTGTTGTAGTCGCTTTCCAGGCTCAGGCGCGCGGTGACGTCCTCGTAAAGGAAAGCCAGGCCGCCAAACGGATGCGGCTGGCTTACCACCCGGATGGTCTGGCCGTTCGGCAGATACCAGGGCTCCTCGCTGGGTTTTTCGCGCGCGCCATCCTGATAGAGGGCGAGCCTCGAGCGTTTCCAAGCCTGATAGTCGCGTTGTTCGGGAAGCTTGCGGGTCTCGCGCAATCGGTCGAGGACCTCGCTGTCGCTGGGATGCCTGTCGAGGAAGGTCTCCGGAAGACCCCACAGCTGGACGAAGGCCTTGTTGTAGAAAGTCAGCTTTTGGTCGGGCCCGAAAATTGCCACTGCCGTCTGCAACCGGTCGAGCGTGTCGGCATGGGCATCGGCATGCTGCTGCAACCGGGCTTCGGCTGCTGCCGTTTCGGTCACATCCAGGGCGGCGCCGATCACGCCCGCATCGCCCAGCGGGATCTCGGTGAAATGCATGGCGCGGCGCTGTCCACCCACCACCGAAAAGCGCCTGGACTGCTGCGTCGCATTGGCGGCCCGCGCAGCCTGAGCCAGGTCGCGCTCGTCCACGTCCAGAGCCAACTGCTCGCGCCGCGCGCTGTCCAGGTCGGCCGCCCCCGCGCCCTTGAGAAAGGCATGATTGCCCCAGGCCAGCGCCAGACCCTTGTCGCGCAACCAAACGGGGATGGGCAGGGCATTCAGGATCGCTTTGTAATCGGCGCCCTGTTCGACCGCGACCTGCTGTTCTTCCATCCAGACAGCGGCCATGCTGCCCACCGCCCGTCCGCGCGCCACGAGCCGACGGCCGTGACTGTCCTGCACCGGCAGCGAAAAGCCCGCGCCACGGTCGGCCAGCCCGTCGAGCGCGCCCGAAAGCGCCAATGCATCAGCGCCTTTCAGGCAGGACTGAAGTAGTTCCTCGCCCCCAGCGTAGGAGAAGGGGCCAGAACCGTCGCGGCCCCAGACCACCAGCGCCTCGCGGCCAGCCCCCAGAAGTGCGTCGCGCTCACCCAGCGCCGCCTTGGTTCTGGCGCCCACGCTACGAAGGGATTTGCGCAGGCGCCGGGCGGCGCGCTGTTCCGCCAGGGCCCAAAGACCGGCCGCGATGGCCAATGCAACGCCGCCA
The DNA here is from genome assembly GCA_035512055.1 of Rhizomicrobium sp. Classification (GTDB taxonomy): domain Bacteria; phylum Pseudomonadota; class Alphaproteobacteria; order Micropepsales; family Micropepsaceae; genus Rhizomicrobium. Next base: position 25,098 of record DATKEP010000018.1, on the reverse strand, counting down.
CAGGCGAGCGCAGAAAGCACCACTATATTGCCGTTTTGAAGTATCAGGGCGTCAGGCATTGCCGCTAAGGCCGGAACAGGCAAAAAAGGTAGCAGCGCGGCCGCCAGCAGGGTGTTAAACCCCCGGTTCCCCCTGATTGCTCCCTGCCCCCACTGTCCCAATATGGGACGCATGCCTCCAGCCCCTCGTTAACCATTCGTCTTTGGACGAATCACTTTGGAATCAATAAGATAGCCGCGAGAGGCGAGTCCGCCTAGAGATTGTGGTTAATAAATTACTAAAGTCCAGATGCGGCCAAGAGCCCCACATTTGGTGGATTGCGGTAAAAATTCCGAGTCAATTCAGAGGATTAGAATCACGGACGCGGTGGCGGCGGGCGCTTCGCCGGCGGCCGGGCGGCAGCAAGAAATTTTTAACCAAGATGAAAAAAGCACGGCCGTCACCGGGACGGCCGTGCCTTTCTCGCGAAGTGCGGCAGTCTCAATAGCGATAGGTGTCCGGCTTGTACGGGCCGGCTTTCGCGATTGAGATGTAGTCGGACTGCTTGTCGTTCAGCTCCGTCAGCTGCACACCGATCTTGGCCAGGTGCAGGCGGGCAACCTTCTCGTCCAGCTGCTTGGGAAGGGTATAGACCTTCTTCTGATACTTGCCCGGATTGGCGAAGAGTTCGATCTGGGCCAGCGTCTGGTTGGTAAAGGAGGCGCTCATCACAAAACTGGGATGGCCCATGGCATTGCCCAGATTCACCAGGCGCCCTTCCGACAGGAGAATGATTCGCTTGCCGCCGGGGAACTCCACTTCATCGACCTGCGGCTTCACATTGTGCCACTGGAAATTCTTCAGCGCGCCCACCTGGATCTCGCTGTCGAAGTGACCGATGTTGCATACGATGGCGCGGTCCTTCATGGCACGCATGTGTTCCACCGTGATCACGTCGACATTGCCGGTGGCGGTGACGAAGATGTCGGCGCGCGGCGCGGCCGTCTCCATGGTCACGACCTCATAGCCTTCCATGGCGGCCTGAAGGGCGCAGATCGGGTCGATCTCCGACACCATCACCCGGCAGCCGGCCTGGCGCAGCGAGGCGGCCGAACCTTTGCCCACATCGCCGAAGCCGCAGACCATGGCAACCTTGCCCGCCATCATCACGTCGGTGCCGCGGCGGATACCGTCGACCAGGGATTCGCGGCAGCCATAGAGATTGTCGAACTTCGACTTGGTGACACTGTCATTCACATTGATGGCGGGGAAGAGCAGCTTGCCTTCCCTTTCCATCTGATAAAGGCGATGCACACCGGTGGTGGTTTCCTCCGACACACCCTTGATCGAGGAGGCCAGCTTGGCAAACCAGCCTGGTTTTTCCTTAAGAGTGCGCTTGATCAAGGCAAAGAAGACTTCCTCTTCTTCGTTTGTGGCCTTGTCCAGGAAGGCCGTGTCGCCCTTTTCGGCGCGCAGGCCCGCATGCACCAGCATAGTGGCGTCGCCGCCGTCATCGAGAATCATGTTGGGCAGACCGCCGTCGCCCCATTCGAGGATCTTGCGGGTGTAGTTCCAGTAATCGGTGAGGCTTTCGCCCTTGACCGCAAAGACGGGAATGCCGGCGGCTGCAATGGCCGCGGCGGCATGGTCTTGCGTCGAATAGATATTGCACGAGGCCCAGCGGATGTCGGCGCCGAGCGCCCTCAGGGTCTCGATCAGAACCGCCGTCTGAATGGTCATGTGCAGCGAGCCGGCGATGCGGGCGCCCTTCAGGAGCTGCCTGGGGCCGTACTCTGCGCGGGTTGCCATCAGGCCCGGCATTTCGGTCTCGGCGATGTTCAGTTCCTTGCGGCCCCAGGCGGCCAGGCTGATGTCCTTGACAATATAGTCGTTGAAGGGGCTTGCGGCGGCGGCGGACATGACGGGGAAATCCCTTGGTTTCTTGGGTCCGCCTATAGCAGCCAGGCCGGGGCAGGGCAAGAAACATATAAAGAAATATGCATATGGTGATGCAGGGCTAGAAAACCCGGCTTTTTCCTGCTGTTGGCGGGCTGAAATGGGCCGCGGCCCTTGCCTGAAGGGTCGACCGGAAGGTGCGTGAGGGCGGATGCTGGCGGCGCGGCCTAAGACTTCTAGTCCAGCTGATCCGGTCCGGTCACATGGTAACCGTCCTGGCGCAGCAGGTTGGGCACGCCGTTCGGACCCACCAGATGGGCGGCGCCCACGGTGATGAAGAAGGTGCGCTTTTCCTTCAGCATCTTCTCGATCTTGGGGACCCAGTCCTTGTTTCGGTCGTCCAGGATGGACTTTCTTTCCTCTACCGACTGGCTGGCCGAGATGACGGCAGCCAGCGCTTGGGTGTCACCGGCAGCCCAGGCATCCAGCAGCTTCTTTGCGGGGAACATGGGCTTGGTCGCGGCTTGCTTCATGGCCGCGCGCAGAATTTCCAGTTCGTTCTTGGTGGTGGCGGAGCCTTTCAGCTTGCTGATCTGAAATTCGGCCGTCTCTAGGGCACGGATATCATGAACATCGCGATTGCTGGCCATGGCGTAGATCTTGTTGTCCACGCCCTCTTCGGCATTGGCGTTGAGTTTGCCGCTCATCGCGTCTTGCAGTTGGCGGGCGGCATACCAGGGCCGCATGATCACAAGCGCTTCGGGATCGACCTGGGTATGCTCGACCGCGACCTTGAATTCCTTGCGCATCTCGGCGTCGAAGTAGGAAGGCAAGGACACGCTGGAGGGCAGAAGCACATTGGCGCCGAACGTCAGCGCCGAATCGCTGAGGCTGTCCTCGGACATGGGAATCTCGAACACGAATGCATTGGACCGTTTGACGGCCGCCTTAATGTCCGCGGTCTGCCAATCGACATTCTTGGGCAAGGCGTGCACCGAACCCAGAAGATAGGCGGTGCCCCTGGGCCCGTGGATGGTCCACATTGCGGGCGTGGCGTGCGTGACAGGCTGCACATCCTCCGCGAATGCGGGTGCCGCAGTCATGAACATCAGGCCAAGCCTGAACAGCCAATTCCGCATATCTGCGCGCATCTGCCTCGCCCTCCGGTACGAAAGATGCGTCATCGCCACTTAAGACGGCGCAAAGGCGGTATTTAAAATTTTAAGCGCGCCGGTAAACGCGGCCCCATCAGGGCCCGTCAACCTTGTATCCATCCGCCCTGAGCAGCGCCGGAACGCCGGTGGCGCCGGTCAAATGGCCCGCGCCTACCGTAATGAAGAAGACATGCCTTTCCTTGAGCATGGCCTCAATCTTGGGCACCCACCGCTTGTTACGGTCGTCCAGCAGCATCTTGCGGGCCTGGGGGAACTTATCCAGGTCGCCATTGATCAGCTCATCCAGCTTGGCCTGATCGCCTTCACCCCAGGCTTTCATCATCGGCTGAACATCGCCCGCAAGGTCGCGCAGGTCCTTGAGGCCGGATTCGAATTCTTGCAGCTCAAGCTTCGGATCGTCGGGAGCCAGCAGAGCGAACTGCTCGGCGATGGTTTCGAAATAGCGCATCTCCTTGCGGTGTTCACCAGCCTCTTTCATCAACGAGGAGTCCACGCCGTTGCTTGTTCCGTAATGAAGCTTTTGCATCTGGGCGAACATGAGCTGGATGCCGGCAAGCCAGGGCCGCTCGTGATCCACGCCCGCTGCCGGCAGGCCGGAGAGTGCCACCGCCGCGTCGTAATCGGGGAGGGTGGCGGGGTTGAGCTTGTCCCTCAGGCTTTGGTCCATCGGCAGAAAGCCATGGGCCTGAATCAGGCCCTGCAATTCCTGCACCGCTTTGGGGTCTTCGGGCACTTCAAAGACGAAGACGTCGCTGCGCGAAAGGGCCCGCACGATCTGCGGCGTGCGCCAATGCACATTCGATGGCAATACATGCACTGCACCCAGCAGATAGACCTCGCCCTGGTTGGTCTGGATGTGCCACAGCGAAGGATAGGCCATGATGGCGGGCGGCAGCGCCGGCTGCAGCTGCGGCTGAGCAGAAACGGGCGCAACAGCAAGCGCCACCAGCAGGACCAGCACGGCCCCAATTGTATTCTTCATTCCAGGCATAACGCTCCCACGGCGATCACCAGGGCCGATATTATCCGCCGGAATGTCAGCGGTTCAGCAAAAAACAGCCGCGCCAGCAGAACCGCGAACAACACACTGGTCTCCCGCAGGGCAGATACGGAGCCCATCGGGGCGCGCGTCATGGCGAAAATGACGATGGCGTAAGCCAGAAGCGAAATCACGCCACCCATGGCCACCAGGCTGGTCGATGCCGAGCCCCGCCATAGGCGTCCATCGCGCCGGCGCAATAGATAGATGGGAATCGCTGTGAGCCCCCATAACAGGCACATCCACAAGGTATAGGCCGTGGGATTGCCGGACAGCCGACCGCCTACACCGTCGGTGACGGTGTAGGCGGCGATGATGATCCCGGTGCCCAGCGCGTAGAAGATGCCCGCTTCCGGCAGGCGGCGGCCGCGAAACGCCAGCGATATGATGCCGCCGCTGACCAGGAGGATGCCAGCGATGCCCGGTGGAGAGGGCCATTCGCCGGCAGCTGCGGCCGCAACCAACGTAACCAGAAGCGGCGACGATCCGCGGGCGATCGGATAGGCGGAGCCGAACTCGCCATGGCGATAGGCGCGGATCAGGAAGGCATTGTAGCCGACATGCAGCAGCGCCGAACCGGCAAGATAGGGCCAGCTGGCTTGCGCCGGCATGGGCAAGAACGGCAGGACGATTGCGCAGGCGAGGCTGATGGCGACGCCCATGATGGTCATGGACCACAGCCTGTCTCTGCCGCCTTTGAGCATGGCGTTCCAGGAGGCGTGAAGGAGGGCGGCGAACAAGACGAGGGCGGCGATGGAGAGCGTCATGTGGACTTTCTGCCGTTCACATCAATTTGCCGCGCAAAATCACTCCTCACCAAACTTCGCCTCGACCAAAGCGAGAATGGCCTTCATCGCCTCGTCCTGGTCGGGTCCTTCGGCGGTAATTTCCACTTCGGAGCCAATCGAGGCCGCCAGCATCATCAATCCCATGATGGATCGCCCGTTAACGGCTTTGCCGTCCTTGATGACATGGATGTCGGACTTGAAGCGCGCCGAGGCCTCTACGATCTTGGCGCTGGCACGGGCGTGCAGGCCGCGCTTGTTGGGAATGATCACCTTGGTGGAGAGCTTTTCGGCCATCTATGCGAGGGTCTTCTCAGGCAAGATCCGCGCTGCCTGCACGCATGTATTTGCGGCCGGCTTCGATCGCCTCCTTCACGGCCTGTTCCAGAGGAACCTTGGTGCGGATGTCGATCAGCTTGATCAGGCTGGGCAGGTTGGCTCCGGCCAGCACCTCGATCTTGCCCCGTTCCAGGAGGGTCAGCGCCAGGTTGCAGGGTGTGCCGCCAAACATGTCAGTAGCGATGATCACGCCGCGGCCCAAGTCGACAGACTTGGCGGCAGCAGCGATTTCGCGCTGGCGACGCTCGATATCGTCTTCGGGACCGATGCAGATGGCACGCAGATGGGTTTGCGGGCCCACCATATGCTCCATCGCGGAGATGAATTCCTGGGCGAGGCGCCCGTGGGTTACCAGAACAATGCCAATCATGAAACTTCCTTCGACGGCGCGGACAGTATCAAAAGCGCGCGACCAGGGAAGGGCTCTTTTTTGAATAGCCTGGCTTCGCTGCTTGAGGCTATTTGGGGACAAAAGTATCGACAAACAAGTTCTTGGTAAAAGCCGCCAAAGCGGTGCGAATTTTGGCGGGCGCAGCGGCGTGCCGGGAATCCAGCAGGATTTCCGGGACCCGGGACCTTGGCGCCAGCGGCGCGGGCGGGCGATAGAAGCGCAGGACTGGCAGGCGCGCATCTTCCCGCCCCAGCCGCACGGCAAGCGAGACCCTGACTTTTGCGCGGGTCCGGAACTTGACGATGCCAAGCCCTCGCACCTCCAGCAGGCCCTTTATGGTTGACGGAGCGCGCGCATGAAGGGCGCTCTTTTCCACAAAAAGGATGATGCGGTCATCGGCGACCAGCGCCGCGCCCTGGTCGATCAGCCTGAGGGCAAGGTCGGATTTTCCGGCCCCGCTTTTTCCGAGCAGCAGCACCCCATGCCTTCCGATTGCAACGCAACTGGCATGAATATTGGCTTCATCCATGGAGCGCCGCCATTGGCAGTTCCACCACCAGGCGTGCGCCCTGGCCTTGGCTGTTTCCAGGCGCGCGATTTTCCGCGTAAATGCGTCCGCCCGCGCCTTCGATGATCTGGCGCGCGATGGACAGGCCCAGGCCCGAATTGCGGCCGAAGGTCTCGACCGGCCGCTCGGTGTAAAAGCGCTCGAAAATCGATTCCAGATTGTCGGGCGGGATTCCCGGGCCATCGTCCTCGACCGTCACGCGCGCTACCATCTCATGGTTGGAGGCATGTACGATTACCTTGCCATGCTCCGGGCTGAACGACACGGCATTGTCGATCAGGTTTCGGAACACCTGACCAAGCCTTTCGTCGCGGCCATTGACCGTCACGCCCGGCGGCAGCTCATCGCGCAACTCATACACGACGCCGTGGGGATTGTCGGTCATCCGGTAGATTTCGATGATGGTGGAGAGCAGGCGTGACAGCGCCACCGGCTCCTTGGCCTCGCGCGACAATTCCGCGTCCAGCCGCGAAGCGTCGGAAATGTCGGTGATCAGCCGGTCGATGCGCTTGATGTCGCCTCGCACAATGTCGAGCAGCCTGCCCCGGGTTTCGTCATCCTTGGCGCGGGAATACATTTCCACGGCGCTGGCGAGAGAGGTCAATGGATTCTTCAGTTCGTGCGCCACATCGGCGGCGAAGCTCTCGATGGCATCGATGCGGTCATAGAGGTTGGCGGTCATGGATCGCAAACTGTCGGCCAGGTCGCCGATCTCGTCGGTGCGTTCGGGAAAATTGGGGATGTCGCTGCGCCCGCCGGCGCCGGAACGCACCAGGTCGGCCGCCGCCGCCAGCCGCTTTACCGGTTCGGCAATCGTGCCGGCCAGATAGAGCGAGGTGAACAGCATCACCAGGAAAGCGACGAGCACGACCTCAAACAGGGTGAAACGTTCCGCCCTCAGAATGTCGTCAATGTCGCCGCCCTCCGTAGAGAGGAAAAGCACGCCGTAGATGGCGCGAAAACGTTCGATCGGCACGGCCACCGACAGCACTAGCTGGTTGCGGTCATTCACGCGCTCGGCCGTGCCTGTCGCACCGGTGAGCGCGGTATTGACTTCGCTATAAACCCGGCCGTCCTCGCCGGCCTCGTAATATTGTTCGAGCTGGGCAAAGGGACGGACCCCCAGCATGCCGTCATAGACACGCTTGAGCCATTCCTTGATCCGGCTCATCCGGTCCAGCGACGGCAATTCGCCGACCTGCACGACATTGCGGGCCAGCAGATCGCGGGTGTCGACAGCGAGTTGGCCGCCCGGCAGGTAAAGCCGGCCACGCAGCCTTGTCGGCGCGATCAGCTGGCGCAGCAGCGGCTCGGCCAAAGGCACCCTCAGCGTGTGGGTCTCGGGATCGGTGGCATATTCCGCCAGCGTGCCGGCCACGATATTTGCCTGCTCGCGGATGGAGTTCATCCGCTCTTCCACCAGGCCACGGCCCGAGGCCTGCACTAGGATCACGCCGCCTGTCAGCACGATCAACGCCAGCGCATTGAAGCCCAGGATGCGCCAGGTGAGGGCGGAGAAACTTGACACTATTCGCGATAACGGTATCCGACGCCATACAGCGTCTCGATGGCGTCGAAGTCGTCGGCCACGGCCTTGAACTTCTTGCGCAGCCGCTTGATGTGGCTGTCGATCGTGCGGTCATCGACATAAACCTGGTCGTCATAGGCCGCGTCCATCAGGCTGTCGCGGCTTTTGACGAAACCCGGACGCTGGGCCAGCGCCTGCAGGATCAGGAATTCGGTTACCGTCAGCCGGACCGGCTTGCCGTCCCAGGTGCATTCGTGGCGCTGCGGGTCCAGCGCAAGCTTGCCACGCACCAAAGCTTCCTTCTTGGCCGTGTCACCGGTCGCGAGAGCTGACGCGCCGCGGCCCTCGGCGCGGCGCAGCACCGCGCGCACGCGTTCCAGCAACAAACGCTGAGAGAAGGGCTTGCGGATATAGTCGTCGGCGCCCGCATTGAGGCCCATCAACTCGTCGATTTCCTCGTCCTTGCTGGTAAGGAAGATTACAGGCAGTTCGGGATTGGCCTGACGCAGGCGGCGCAAAAGTTCGAGCCCGTCCATGCGAGGCATTTTGATGTCCAGCACGGCAAGATCGGGTGCCGTCGTGGTGAGGGCCGTCAGTGCTGCCGCGCCGTCGGAAAAGGTTCGGACGTGATATCCCTCCTGCTCCAGCAGCATGCTGACGGAGGCCAGAATGTTCTTGTCGTCGTCCACAAGCGCAATATTTGCCATTCGAGTCCGTTCAAAATAAGGCTAGGCCAGTATAAGCCCATGATGAACAAAGCAAAGTCCAAAAGGTTCCTTTATGAATGAAGCCCACCAGCGCCGCCGCTTTCAGAGCACGGTGGTCTATTACCAGCGCTACCGGCTTGGCTATCCCGACCGGCTGATCGCCCGCGTGGCGCGGCTGTCGGGGCTTCAGCCGGGCGACCCCGTGCTCGATCTGGGTGCCGGTACCGGCATGCTGGCAGTGGGATTCGCCAAACTGGGCATGGCAGTAACGGCAATGGACCCCGAACCGGCCATGCTGGCTGAGTGCGAGGAAGCGGCTCGGGCGGCTGGTGTGACGGTGTGTCTTCGCCAGGGCAGTTCGTCTGACCTGTCTGTCAGCATGGGGCACTTCCGGCTGGTCACCATGGGGCGCAGCTTTCACTGGATGGATCGTGCCGCCACGCTTGAGATGCTGGAGCATGTGGTCACGCAGGATGGCGGCGTGGCCCTGTTCCACGATTCCCATCCCCCGGTTGCCGAAAACAGCTGGTTCAAGGTGATGCGCGAGGTGCAGGACCGATTCGGGCGGAGCGACGAGCCACATATAAAGGAACGGCGCAGTAATCATGCCCGCTATGAGCCGTTCCTGTTCGCCTCGCAATTCCGTCAGCTGGACGGCCTGTCGGTCACCGTTCGACAGCCGCTCACCATTGACGACTTGGTGGGCCGCGCATTTTCCATGTCCACCTGTTCGCGCGAGAAGCTGGGGGATCGCGCGGATGAATTCGCAAGCGTCCTGTCGGCGGCCTTGCGGGAATTGTCGCCGGATGGAAAATTCGTCGAAGTCGCGGAGCTGGTGGCGCTCCTGGCGCGTCGTCCGGGAGCGGACGCTTGAACGGGGGGACCATGCTGCAACTGATTTTGACGGGGCAGGCAAAGAGCAGTTCCCTGCTGCTTTGGGCGGCATTCCTGTTCGCCTATTTCCTGCCTTCCGTGCTGGCCTTTGCCCGCGGACACCGGCGTTTCTTCGTCATCCTGGTGCTGAATGCCCTGCTGTCGCCGGTTCAAGGTACGATCCTGCACTTCGTCTGGCCCGGCATCGTGACCTTTGATCCCCACGATCCGGTCGGCGTGGCGCTGGCCGCGGTTATCGCCAATCTGGGTCCGGGTTGGATTGCGCTCATGATCTGGGCGCTGTTGCCGGGCGAACCTGATCCGCGCCTCTTGAAGGCACAGGAGACCAAATATTACGACGCTATCACAGCGCTTCCCCTGATCCTGTGGTTTGCCTATGGCGTGCTGCAATTGCGCGCCGTGCTGGCGTATGATTGGAGCCTGATCGGTGCAGGCACTGCCAGCCTTTACACCTGGGTTCAGTTTTTCGCCTTGATGGCGGCCGCGGCCTTTGACCTGCTTCTGGTCTATGTGCTGGCCGTACGTGACAGGCCGGTCGCCAAGTCGCAGGGGGTGATGCCGCGCGCCTTCGGCGTGGTCGGTACCTTCATAGGCGTGGGCATACTGCAACTTCCGGTGGCGCATCTCAGCCTGCCGACGCAGATAATTGCGGCCGTGCTAATCGGCCTGGGAAGCCTGGGCTCGCTCCTGGTGCTTTCCCAACTGGGCAAGAGCTTTTCCATTTTGCCCGAGGCACGCAAGCTGGTGACAGGCGGGCCTTATGCGCTCGTGCGTCACCCGCTTTATACGGTGGAGATCATCACCATCATCGGCACAGCGTTGCAATTCGAGGCGCCCTGGTCGTGGGTGATCGCGCTGGTCGTGGTGACGCTGCTCTGGATCCGCAGCCACTACGAGGAACAGGTTCTGGCGCGAGCCTATCCCGAATATGGCGAATATCGGGCCCGTACGAAGCGGTTCATTCCGGGAATTATTTAGTCTGTCGTCCTCTCCCTCAAGGGGAGAGGAAGTTCCGAGATATCCGTGCTATTTGAACTCGACCTTGACGATCTCGTACGACCGCGCACCGCCCGGTGCGGCCACTTCCACCGTGTCGCCCTTGCTCTTGCCGATCAGGGCACGCGCAATGGGGCTGGACAGTGAGATGCGGCCCGCGCGCGCGTTGGACTCCAGATCGCCCACGATCTGGTAGCGGCGTTCCTCCTCGGTGTCTTCGTCCACCAGGGTGACGGTGGCGCCGAACTTGACACTCGTACCCGAGAGCTTGGAGATGTCGATCACGTCCGCGCGGCCGATCTGGTCTTCGAGTTCCATCAGGCGGCCTTCGATGAAGCTCTGGCGCTCCTTGGCGGCGTGATACTCGGCATTCTCCGACAGATCGCCATGGGCGCGCGCTTCCGCGATCGCCTTGATCACTTCATGTCGATCTTCGTTCTTCAGGCGGTTCAGCTCCTCCTCCAGGGCCTTGAAGCCCGAGGCGGTCATGGGAATTTTTTCCATCGTCTTTTTCGTCCGGCAATAAAAAGCTCACAGCCCCGGGACTTGCCGGATGCCGGAACCACAAATTGTTAAGGCACTGATTTCGCTGCTAAATTTCTTTAACAGGGCAGCGGTGCGCTTTAAAGAGTAGGACTGGAGGGGGGCGACTTCAAGGGAGGCGAGCGTCGGAGCGCCGCCCCCCGGATACCTTAGTAACTCTGGAGCGGCGCGACCTCAAGCGAGCCTGACCGAAGCGCTCCGATGGCCTGGGTGGCCGCGGCCGCCCCCGCCATGGTCGTGTAATAGGGAACCTTCAGGGTGAGGGCTGCACGGCGGATCGACGAGCTGTCGGCCAGGGCTTGGGCACCGTCGGTGGTGTTGAACACCAGGTTGATTTCGCCGTTCTTGAGCGCGTCCACCACATGAGGGCGGCCCTCCAGAACCTTGTTGATCACCTCAACCGGAAGGCCCCTGCTTTCCAGCGCCCGCGCGGTGCCGCGGGTGGCAATCAGCGAAAAGCCCATAGCCACAAGCTCGCGGGCAGGGGCTTCGATCAGGTCCTTGTCGGCGTCCTTGACCGACAGGAATACCGTTCCGCCGGTGGGCAGCTTGGTGCCGGCGCCGATCTGACTTTTGGCGAAGGCGCGACCAAAATTCTCGTCCATGCCCATCACCTCGCCGGTGGAGCGCATTTCCGGGCCGAGGATCGTGTCCACGCCGGGGAAGCGGTTGAAGGGCAGCACCGCTTCCTTCACCGAGATGTGTTTCGGCTGAGGCTTCTTAAGATCGAACGATTTCAGTGTCTCGCCAGCCATCACCCGCGACGCGATGGCCGCCACCGGCAAGCCGATCGCCTTGGCGACAAAAGGAACGGTTCGGCTGGCCCGAGGGTTGACCTCCAGCACATAGATCTCGCCGGCCTGGATGGCGTACTGCACATTCATCAGACCTTGCACTTTCAGCGCCCGCGCCATGGCGATTGTCTGGCGCTCGATTTCCGCGATGGTTTCTCGCGACAGCGAGCGCGGCGGCAGCGAACAGGCCGAGTCGCCCGAATGGACGCCGGCTTCCTCGATATGTTCCATGATGCCGGCAATGAAGACATCGCCATCGCGATCGCAGATCGCGTCCACATCCACTTCGGTGGCGCGATTGAGGAAGCCGTCGATCAGCACCGGATTGTCGCCGGAGATGCGGAACAGTTCGCCCGACTCCACTTGCTTCCTCAGCTCGATTTCGTCGGACACCACCACCATGCCGCGACCACCCAGCACATAGGAAGGCCGCAGGATCACCGGATAGCCGATCCGCGAAGCGGCCTTGACGGTTTCATCCGCCGTCATGGCGGTGCCATTGCGCGGCTGTTTCAATTTCAGCTCTTCCAGGAGCGCCTGGAAGCGCTTGCGATCTTCGGCCAGGTCGATGGCGTTGGCGCTGGTGCCCAGGATCGGCACGCCTGCATCGCGCAGGCCATTGGCGAGCTTCAGCGGCGTCTGGCCGCCGAACTGCACGATCACACCGGCGAGCTTGCCCTTCTCCTGTTCCTTGGCGATGATCTCCAGCACGTCTTCCATTGTCAGCGGCTCGAAATAGAGCCGATCCGAAGTGTCATAGTCGGTCGAGACCGTCTCCGGATTGCAGTTGACCATGATGGTCTCATAGCCCTGGTCGGAGAGCGAGAATGCGGCGTGGCAGCAGCAATAGTCGAACTCGATGCCCTGGCCGATGCGGTTGGGGCCGCCACCCAGGATGATGATCTTCTTTGCCTCGGTCGGATTGGACTCGCATACCACCGAACCGCCCACGGGCGTCTCATAGGTGGAATACATATAGGGCGTCAGCGCCTGGAATTCCGCGGCGCAGGTGTCGATGCGCTTGTAGCAGGGGTGAATGCCCAGAGCGTGACGCTGTTGGCGCACCGCGGCCTCCTTTTGCCCGATGAGCCTGGCCAGCCGCGCGTCGGAGAAACCCATGGACTTCAACTGGCGGAACGCCTTGGCATGCTTGGGCAGGCCTTGCGCGCGGACACGTTCTTCGGTGCGAATGATGGTTTCGATCTCGCCCAGGAACCAGGGATCGTAGCCCGTGAGGCGCCGGATCTCATCGACCGGGAAATTGTAACGCATCGCCTGCGCCGTCAGCCTCAGACGGTCCGGCGTGGCACGCGACAGTGCGGCGCGAATGGCCGCCGGATCGGTGTCCAGTGCGATCTCGTCAAAGCCGGTCAGCCCAGTTTCGAGAGACCGCAGCGCCTTCTGCAGGCTTTCCGCGAATGTGCGGCCGATGGCCATGGCTTCGCCCACCGATTTCATCGATGTGGTGAGGAGCGGCTCGGCGCCGGGGAATTTTTCGAAAGCGAAGCGCGGGATCTTGGTCACGACATAATCGATGGTCGGCTCGAAACTGGCGGGCGTGACCTTGGTGATGTCGTTCTTCAGTTCGTCCAGCGTGTAACCGCAGGCCAGCTTCGCCGCGATCTTGGCAATGGGAAAACCGGTGGCCTTGGAAGCGAGCGCGGATGAGCGCGACACGCGCGGGTTCATCTCGATCACGACCATGCGGCCGTCCTTCGGATTGACCGCGAATTGGACATTGGATCCGCCGGTCTCTACTCCGATCTCGCGCAGCACCGCGATCGAGGCCGAGCGCATGCGCTGATATTCCTTGTCGGTCAGCGTCAGCGCAGGCGCGATGGTGATCGAATCGCCGGTATGCACGCCCATAGCGTCGATATTCTCGATTGAGCAGATGATGATGGCGTTGTCGGCCTTATCGCGCACCACCTCCATCTCGAATTCCTTCCACCCCAGCACCGATTCCTCGATCAGCACTTCGTTAGTGGGAGATGCTTCCATCCCCGCTTCCACGATGGCGAAGAACTCCTCGCGGTTATAGGCGATGCCACCGCCGGTGCCGCCCATGGTGAAGCTTGGCCGGATCACGGCGGGAAGCCCCACCTGGTCCAGCGCACCAAGCGCTTTGGAGAAAGTTTCGGGCGCCAGTTCCATGACCGGATTGTGGCTGCCATCGAAGATGGGCTGGCCGGCTGAATCCTTCTTCTGGCGCAGCTGGCCCTTGAGCGTGATGCCCATGGGGACCTCCAGGCCGATCTTGACCATGGCCTGCTTGAAACGTTCCCGGTCTTCGGCCTTGTCGATGGCGTCGGCGGTAGCGCCGATCAGTTCGACATTGTGGCGGGCAAGCGCGCCGATCTTGCGCAGCGAGAGCGCGGTGTTGAGCGCGGTCTGCCCGCCCATGGTGGGGAGCAGGGCGAACACCATGCCATCGGGCACGTTCGGCCGCTCGCGCGCGATGATCTTCTCCACCATCTCCGGTGTGATCGGCTCGATATAGGTGGCGTCCGCGAGCCCCGGGTCAGTCATGATGGTGGCAGGATTGGAGTTAACCAGCACCACCCGGTAGCCCTCCTCGCGCAGCGCCTTGCAGGCTTGCGCGCCGGAATAGTCGAATTCACAGGCCTGGCCGATGACGATGGGTCCCGCCCCGATGATCAGGATGGTATGGATATCGGTGCGTTTGGGCATCGTCACTCGCGCGGAAAGACAGGCGCGTTTTGAGGGCGCCCAGGGCCGGCCAAATTGCAGGTTAAGGGGACCGTTTAGCGGGGTCGGGCCGGGGCCGCAACCCCCAGTTTTTTTCATGGTCGCACGGCATTTGTGGAAAAGCGTCGCTTTTCCACGGCCGATGCTCCCGGTGGGCCTGATCAGCTTCTCCAGCGCAGGGTCCGTTCCTGCACAGGATTGACGAATTCCGAACCACTTTCCGTGGCTTCCGCCCAAGCCTTCTTGATGCGGTGATACCAGATGGCGGGCTGGTCGCTGTCCTGGATCAGCATCAGCCGGGGATTGAATTTCAGGCCCTCGCGCTGCAGTTCCACGATCTTGCGGTCATCGCCCAGGAAGGTCCGCCCCAGCGCCCAGAAGAAGGGAAAGATGAAGTTGAGCCATGCGGGCCAATAGAAGACCTGGATCACGTCGGTGTTGTCATTGTCGCGGGGCGTGCAGACGGTCAGCCCCACCAGCTTGAACGCCTTGCCCATCAGGTGGCCTGTGACGATCTCGAATCGGGTCGAAGGCAGTTCGAATGTGATCTCGGTCTCCACATCGCCCAACAGCCTGTACACGGGCTTGGACGGCTTGTGCCTGGTCATTACAAAACCGTTGGGGAGAGGCGCATAATGCTTTTCCTTGATCCGCGGCTTCTTCTTCCACCACCAATGAGCGTGCACATAAGGTCCATGCGCCGGATCCATCAGCCCGATCACGGCATGATCGATGCCGCAGCGGAAAGCCTGGATTTCCGTCCAGCGCATGGCGTGAGTGACGCCCACCCGCGGCGGCTCTGTTTTGGGTTCCGTTCCAGGCTTGGCCGCCATATAGACCCAAAGCAGCCCATCCTGCTCGCGCAGCGGATAGCTGCGCACCCGGATATTTTCTTCCTCAAGGTCCTCATGGCCGGCAAGCGAGGGAATCTTGCTGCAGCGCCCGTCCTTCTTGAAACGCCAGCCGTGATAGGGACATTCCACATTGTCATTGGCGAGAATGCGGCCTGCCGACAGCGGCACGCCGCGGTGAGGGCAGATGTCACGCAGCGCAAAGGCCTCGCCCGATTTCAGGCGGCCAACCAGCACAGGCTCGCCCAGCAGCATCTCGCGCCGCATCTGGCCGGGGCCCAGGCTTTTTGCCAGGGCCGGCATGTACCAGAGGTCGCGCAGGAACTGGTCGCCTGTCAGGGTATCGCCCGCCATGAGGGGAACTGCTTAGAGAAATCGGCTTTTACCCGCAAGGACGGGCAAAAAGCCGCTTTACGGCCCCGTGCCGGGAGCTAGGCTATTCTTCCATGAGAAAAATCGCCAAAACCCTGATCGATGCCAAAATCCTGGACCGCGCCCTGACCGTCGGCGTGCTTTGCGAGGCGGGTTTTGTGCTGGCGGGACATTTCCGCCCTTTTCTGGACCTGCATTTCGGCCTGTTCGCCAGCATGATGATCGCTGGCACTGCGGCGCTGCTTTACGCGCGCGACCTGGCACGAGGCTATATTGCGGGTTCGCTGGGCGGGCTGGTGATCGGAGCAGCCTGCGGGATTTCCGCGGTGGGAGTGGCGAATCTCCTGGGCGATTACCCCAACCGATTCCTGCCCTATGGCGTTATGATCTGCGCCTTGATCGGCGCGATTGGCGGTCTGTTCGGCCAGTATGCCGCCTGGTTTCGCGCCTTCATCGCCAGTATGCGCGAGTAGCCGCTCCAGCTCGTGCGCGAAAACTGATTCGTTTTTTGGGAAGAAACTGTCGGTTGGTACGACGCCGACCCGGAAAGGGGCTGGGGGGCTTGTTAATCCGGACCGAGTCACAACCAACCGACAGCCGCACACTCGCCTTCGAGTTTGTCCGCGAGATGGTTCAATCGTGACCATTTCTGGGCACGCGTGACTTTTTCGACAGGAATCATAACCGTTCCCGCTTGCGACGCGCGAGTTCCAGGCTCATCATTCTCTTGGATGGTGGAAGAACCCATATCTTTGCACCGCGCTCTCGCGGCGCGTGACATGTCTCCAGCGAAAGTTCCGCAGGTCACCTTTGACCGCCCTGAGCTCAACCGAATCCTTACGCTGTATGGCCGCATGGTTTCCGCCGGCGAGTGGCGCGACTATGCGATGGATTTCCTGGACGATGTCGCGGTCTTCTCCATATTCCGGCGCAGCGCGGAAATGCCTTTGTTCCGAATCGAGAAACGGCCCCGGCTGCGCAACCGTCAGGGCCAGTACAGCGTGGTGGCGGCAGGCGGGGTGATTCTCAGGCGCGGCCATGAACTGGCCCAGGTTCTGAGGATCTTCGACAAGAAATTTATGAAGGCACTGTCGAAAGAATGAAGGTTGCGCCAGCCCAGATACAAAAAAGCCCGGCATTGCTGCCGGGCTTTTTGATTCGGGAACTTCGCCCGCCTAGCGGCGGTTGCCCATGAAGCGGAGCAGGAACAGGAAGATGTTGAGGAAATCCAGGTAAAGCGACAGAGCGCCCATGATGGCAGCCTTGCCGGCGACCGCCGTATCTCCGCCCACCATGAAGTAAGTGTTCTTGATCTTCTGGGTATCCCAGGCTGTCAGGCCGGTGAAGATCAACACGCCCAGCACACTGACCACGAAATTGATGGCCGGCGACTTGAAGAAGAAGTTGGCGAGCGAAGCCAGCAGAATGCCGACCAGGCCCATGAACAGAAAGTGCCCGAAACCGGTGAGATCGCGCTTTGTCGTATAGCCCCACAGGCTCATCGTGCCGAATGTGGCGGCGGTGACGAAGAACGTCATCGCGACGCTGGCGCCGGTGTAGACGATCAGAATTGAGGCCAGCGACGCGCCAACCATCGCGGCATAGGCCCAGAAGGTCGCCTGAGCTGCCTGCTGGCTCATCTGCATGATGCGGAAGGAGAGCAGGAAGACCAATGCCAAGGGGGCGAGCATGACAACCCAGCCCAGGATAGTGGGCGAGAGCGCAACGCCGTTTGCGGTGACAACTTCGTGGTAGAGGGCGTTCAGCAACGGCGGCGAATTGGCCACCACATAGGCCACTACGCCAGTCAGCGCCAGCGCGCCAACCATGTAGTTATAGACCCGCAGCATATGCGCGCGCAGGCCGGTATCCATCGTGTCGGCGACGGTTGTCGCGCCACGCACAAGTCGATTGTCGTAGTCAGCCATAGGTTGCTCCTTTGACCCGCATTATATCGTTATTGGGCACCTGGGTATCAAGTCCGGTGAAAACCGGGGGCGAAAAGCCTTTGTGAAGGATTAACAACACTTAAGCCGTTCTCAAGCGGCGGGCGGGCCGGCCCCGCAACGCGCCCAAGGCTCCCAACAGGCCAAAGAACAAGGTGGCTGCGCCGCCACCCACAACTGTCACGAGCACCGCCTTCAGGTCGAAAGTCAGCGGCACATCCAGGATGGAATCGGCGATTACCCAGGCGGCCAGGGTTCCGGCCAACAGGGCTATGGCACCGGTGGCCAGGCCCAGGACGCCATATTCGATTACATAGACCAGGGCGATTCGGGCACGGGTGGCGCCCAGAATCTTCAGGATGGTGGCATCATAAAGCCTTGCCCGGGCGCCGGCCGCGATCGCGCCTGCCAGAACCAGCATTCCCGCCAGGATTGTCACCAGGCTGGCGGCGCTGACGCCTTGCGCGAGGGACGACAAAAGGTCCTGCACCTGCTGGATCGCGTCTTTCACGCGCACGGTCGAGATGTTGGGGAACTGGTCGGTCACCGCCATATACATGGCATTCTCCTGGGCCGACGTCACCCTCACCGTGGCGAGGTAGGCATGCGGTGCCTTGTCGATCAGTCCCGGCGACAGCACCAGCACGAAATTCTGCCCGCCGGTGGTGAAGTCCACCTTGCGCAGATTGGCGATGCGGCCGTCGAAGCTGCGGCCCAGCACATTCAAGGTCATGGAGTCGCCGATTTTCAGTCCCGTGCCATGGGCAACTGCCTGGTCGAGCGAGATCAGCGTGGGGCCTTGATAATTGGCCGGCCACCATTTGCCGTCCGTGACGATGGTGCCGGGCGGCGGCATGGCGGCATAAGTGATGCCCCGGTCGCCATTCAGCGCCCATTTGGAGTCGGGCGCGACACGCGCTTCGGCCGAGGGCACGCCATTCAGCGCGGTGATCCGTCCACGGATCATTGGCGTGCGCTTGTAGTCGGACGCGCCAGAAAAACTGCCGATCACACGGTCGAAATTCGCAGTCTCGCCGGGCTGGATGTCGACAAAGAAGAAACTCGGCGCGCGCGCCGGCAGGGCGCTCGTGACCTGCGTGTTGATCGTGGCGTCGAGCAGCGTGACCGTGGCAAGCAAAGTCAGGCCAAGGCCCAGCGCCGTGACCACGCCGCCAGTGGCCGCTCCGGGCCGCACAAGATTGGTCAAGGCCAGGCGCAGCAAGGGCGAGCGCGAACGGGGCAGGGCGGCGATGCTACGCCGCATCGCTTCCGCCAGCAGCCGAAGCAATGCGAGACTTGCGATCGCGCCCGCCAGAAACTCCGCCGCGAAGACCGGCGATGGCGCAACCAGCAAAGTGAGCGTGGCTATACCAATTGCGGCTGCGGCCGAAATCGCGCGATAGAAATTTTGTCCTTCGGCCCTTTGCGGCGCGACGAGATCGCGGAACAGGCTGGCCGGCGGCACGGTGCGGGCGCGCGAGAGCGGCGGCACGGCAAAAGCAACCGCCGACAGTAGACCAAAGGCCAGTGACAGAAGCAGCGGCACGGGATAGAGGCCGAAGCTGGGCGGCACCGGCAGCCTGGAACCGTAAATCCACACCGTGGCGAAAGGCAGGGCGGCGCCAAGGCCCGCGCCCAGCATCGTCGCCAGCACGGCGACCAACATCACCTGCAGGAAGAACACCAGGAAGACGAAGCCACCCGAGGCGCCAAGCGTCTTCAGGATGGCGATGTCGGCGCGCTTTCTGTCGAGGAAGGCAAGTATCGCCTGGCCCGCACCGACGCCGCCCACGCCCAGTGCCACCAGTCCAACCAGTGTCAGGAACATGGTGAGCTGCTCGACAAATCGCTTGATGCCGGGTGCCGCATCGGTGCGATCCCGGATGTTCCAGCCGGCATCGGGAAAAGTGCTTTGCGCCCGCGCCCGAAATGTCGAGATGGCCGCCCGCGACTGCGCCGAGTCCTTGCCCACATTATTAAGCGCGATGCGATAGGTGTAATCCACCAGGCTTTCGGGCGTGACCAGCCCGGTCGCCGGCAGCCCGCGAGTGGAGACCAGGAGTTGAGGCCCCAGCGTAAAACCGGTGGAGATGCGGTCGGGTTCGCTGTCCAGCACCGCCATGATGCGAAACGTGGCATTGCCCAGCTTGATCAGATCGCCACGCGTCACATGCAAGCGGTCGAGCAGGCTTTGTTCGGCGGCGACGCCGCAGACGCCGTCATCCTCGCAGGCGATCACGTCGCGCAGATCTTGCGTGGGCGTGAGGCTCGGCGCGCCGAACAGTGGCCATCGACCGTCCACGGCCTTCAGCTCGACCAGCTGGCGTGCCTGGTTATCGCGGGCATACGCCATCGCGCGCATCGAAACCGTCCGGGAGACACGGCCTTGGCCATCGAGGAAGGCCAGTTCCTTGGGCGTTGCCATGCGGTGCACCAGATTGACCGAGACATCGCCTCCCAAAAGAACCTGGCCTTGGTCCTGAAGGCCGGTGAGAAAGGCGTCGCTCAGCGATTCCACGCCCGAGATCGCGGCCGATCCCAGAAGTAGGCAAAGGAAGAAGATGCGGAAACCCTGAAAGCCGCCGCGCAATTCGCGCCGCGCGAAGCGCAGGGCAAGCCGCAGTTCACGCATTCGCCGCGATTGTCCCATCCGCCATGCGCAACATGCGGCTGCAGCGCCGTGCCAGCGATTCCTCATGTGTCACCAGGAAAAGCGTGGCGCCGCGTTCGGCATTCAGTGCAAAGATCAGATCGGCGATTCCGGCGCCCGTAGCGCCATCGAGGTTGCCGGTTGGCTCATCGGCGAACAGGATCTGGGGTCCCGGTGCCAGTGCCCGTGCCAGGGCCACGCGCTGCTGCTCGCCACCCGAAAGCTGTCCTGGATAATGATCGGTGCGCAGGATCAGGCCGACGGCCCGCAATTCCCTTTCCGCGCGCTCGAAGGCGCCGGTCGCGCCCATCAGCTCCAGCGGGACTGCGACATTTTCCAGCGCGGTCATGGTGGGAATCAGATGAAAGCTCTGGAAGACTACGCCAATCCGTCCCAGCCGGAATCGCGCCAGCGCATCTTCTCCCATGCTTGTAATATCGGTTCCGGTTACGGCGATGCGGCCGCTGGTGGCTTTCTCCAGGCCGGCTGCCACCATCAAAAGTGAAGACTTGCCGGAACCGGACGGGCCGGTCAGTGCAATCGTCTCGCCCGGTGCTACTTCCAGCGACACGTTGGCCAGGATGTCAACCGGCCCCGCCAGGCTTTTCAGCGTCAGGCTGACATCTTGCAGCGAAAGGGCGGGCGGGGGATTGTGCATCGTGGCTGGAATGAAAGTACGATGAGGCGAAGTTTCAAGGCACTGCTTACCACAGTTCTGCTGTCGGTCATGGCAGCGGCTTGGCCGGCAACGGCCGCGCCATTAAAGATAATGGCGCTGGGCACCAGCCTGACCCAGGGATATGGCCTGCCGCCAGGTACTGAATTTACGGTGCAGCTGCAGGCGGCGCTGAAACGCGACGGCATTGATGCGGTCGTCACCAACGCCGGAGTCTCCGGCGACACCACGGCCGGAGGACTGGCGCGGCTGGACTGGTCACTGGCCGATCATCCCGACGCAGTGATTCTGGAATTGGGCTCCAATGACATGCTGCGTGGCATTGCCCCGTCGGAAACCGAGAAAAACTTGCGCGCCATCCTCAACAAGCTCGGGGCGGACCATATCAAGGTGCTTTTGACCGGCATGCATGCCCAGCGCAATCTTGGCGCCCAATATGTGAAGGAATTCGACGCCATCTATCCCCGGCTGGCCAGGGACTATCATGTGCTATTCTATCCTTTCATTCTGGAGGGCGTGGCGCTCAATCCCAAACTCAACCAGGCGGACGGCATGCATCCCAATCCGGCGGGCGTGAAGGTGATCGTGGCGCGCATTCTGCCTTGTGTAAAAGAGCTGGTGGCAAAAGAAGGCAAAAACCACTGATGTTCAGGAAACTGGTTTCCGTCAGCGGCTTCACGCTGCTGTCACGCCTGACCGGTTTTGCCCGCGACGCGCTGCTGGCCTGGACGCTGGGCGGCGGCATTCTGGCGGACGCCTTTTTCGTCGCCTTCATCTTCCCCAACAATTTCCGCACCATCTTCGGCGAGGGGACGATCAATCCCGCTTTCCTGCCTCGCTATGCGGCGCTCCGCGCGCGCGGCGAGGAAAAAGCGGCGGCCAAATTCGCCAACGAGATTTTCGCCTGGCAGATGGCGGCGCAAATTCTGCTTCTAGTTCTTGCAACCATTTTCATGCCCCAGATCATCAGCGTGCTGGCCTCGGGCTGGAGGGGCGATCCAGAACGTTTCAACCTCACGGTGCGTCTGGCGCGAATCACCTTTCCCTATCTGATCCTCACCCTTGTGGCGGTGCAGCTCTCGGCCATGCTCAATGCCATCGACAAATTCTGGGCGGCGGCGGCCTGGTCGAATTTCCAGAATCTCGCCATGATCGCCACGCTGATCGCCTGGCACTGGTTTCCCAACGCGGCTTACGCCGCCGCCTGGGGCGTGACCCTGGGCGGGGTGGCGCAATTGATCTTCATCCTGTGGGCGGGTGCACGCGAAGGGCTGTGGCTCACATTCACCTGGCCGCGCTGGTCGCCCGAGATCGGGGCGTTCTTCAAGGCCTTTGGCGCCGTGACGATCGGGGCGGCGATGGTGGTGATCTCGCCCTTCATCGACACCTTGCTGGCAAGTTGGCTGCCCACCGGCAGCCGGACGGCGCTTTATTACGGCGACCGCATCAATCAGTTGCCGCTTGGCGTGCTGGGCATGGCGCTGGGTACGGTGCTCCTGCCCGAAATGTCGGCCCGGCTGGCCAAGGGCGATACCAAGGGCTCACATGCCGCGCAGAACCACAGCGCGGCGATAAGTCTGCTGCTCACCTTGCCGTTCATGATCGCCTTCATTGTCATTCCCGACACGATCATGGGTGCATATCTGGCGCATGGCGCCTTCCGGCATGAAGCAGCGGGGGCGGCGGCAGCGGCGTTGGCGGCCTATGGCATTGGCCTGCCGGCCATGGCGATGATCCGGATCGTGTCTTCCACCTTCTATGCCCGCCACGACACCATGACGCCGGTGCGCGCCACCGTGATGGCGATGACGCTCAGCATCGGCCTGAAGATTTTCTTTGTCTGGGGCTTGCACATGGGCGTGGGCGGCATTGCCGCGGGAACCGCGATCGGCGCCTGGACCAATGTCGGCATCCTAACCTGGATCGGCCGCAACCGGGATCTGCTGGCCATCGAGAAGATTTTCCTGCATGCCCTGCCGGGCTCGCTGTTGGCGGCGCTTGCCTGCGGCGCCGGCGCGTGGGCAGGCGCAAACCTGTTCCAGGCACATGGCGACGTCGCGGCACTGGCGGCCGCGGTCCTGATTGCAGGTCTGGGCTATGGCGCGGTGCTGCTTGTCTTCCGCAACCGGCTGCCGATCCGACGCATGGCCTGATCCATGCGGCTGTTCGTGGCTCTTTCTATCCCGGATGCGGTGGCCCAGTCGCTGCTGCTGCTTCAGGGCGGCGTGCCGGGCGCGCGCTGGCAGGGGCGCGAGCAACTGCACCTCACCTTGCGGTTCATCGGCGAGGTGGATGGCCACGATGGACGGGCCATTGAAGACGCGCTGGCGGGGATCGATGCCCCCGCCTTTGAGGTGCAGTTCCATGGCGTGGGCCAATTCGGCAATAAGCAGCCGCACACGCTCTGGGCGGCGGCACGGCGCAACGATTTGCTGGAGCATTTGCAGCGCAAGGTGGATAATGCCATCCGGCGGATAGGCCAGCCGCAGGATGCACACAAGTTCAGGCCGCATGTCACCCTGGCGCGCTTGCGCCATCCCGAGATCGAAAAGATGCGACTTTGGTTGACGGACCACGCGCTTTACACCAGCCAGTCATTCGAAGTGGATGCCTTTTGTCTTTACTCCAGCAAGCTGACCAGCGATGGCAGCATCTACCGGGTGGAACAGGATTATCCGTTACGAGGTTTCAATGGCCAAGCTGACGATTGAAGAACTGAAAGCGGCGCTTAAGCGGCTGCCCGACTGGCAGTTGGGGAAAG
This sequence comes from Rhizomicrobium sp., assembly GCA_035512055.1. GTDB lineage: Bacteria > Pseudomonadota > Alphaproteobacteria > Micropepsales > Micropepsaceae > Rhizomicrobium. Next base: position 1,499 of record DATKEP010000018.1, on the reverse strand, counting down.
ACCGCGAAGCGATCGCGCGCAAATTCCAGTTCGTGGACTTCGACGCCGCCTTCGCATTCATGACGCGCTGTGCCTTGCTGGCGGCCAAGATGGATCACCATCCCGAATGGTTCAATGTCTACAACAAGGTCGAGGTCACCTTGGCGACGCATGATGCGGGTGGGGTGACGCAGAAGGACATCGACCTCGCCGCCGCGATGGACGGCTATGCGGCGCTTGCGCGCCGCTAGCGCCCATAACGATCCATGATCATCAGCGCGATGCTGCCGCCGATGGGCGTCAGGGCGACGGACGCAACGAACCAGACCAGCGGGTTGCGCCCGTCCAGTTTTGCCCAATAGGCGATGCCCATGGCCGCGAGTATGTAGAAGAAGACGTACACGCTACTTTTTCGCATTCTTGATCAAATCATCCACCACACTCGGATCGGCCAGGGTGGAGGTATCGCCCAGACTTGAAACGTCGCCTTCCGCGATCTTGCGCAAAATGCGACGCATGATCTTGCCCGACCGGGTCTTGGGCAGGCCGGGCGCGAACTGGATCACATCGGGCCTGGCGATGGGGCCGATCTCATGGCCGACGAATTTTTTCAGCTCGTCATTCAGCGCATCGGTGGCGGCAACCCCGGCCTTCAAGGTGACATAGGCATAGATGCCCTGGCCCTTGATGTCGTGGGGATAGCCCACCACCGCGGCCTCCGCCACATCGTGGTGACCCACCAGGGCGCTTTCCACTTCGGCGGTGCCCATGCGGTGGCCGGAGACATTGATCACGTCGTCCACCCGGCCGGTGATCCAGTAATAGCCGTCCTCGTCGCGGCGGCAGCCGTCGCCGGTGAAATACTTGCCGCGATAGGTCTTGAAATACGTGTCCACGAAACGCTGGTGATCGCCATAGACACTGCGCATCTGGCCCGGCCAACTTTGGGTGAGGCAAAGATTGCCGCTGACCGCGCCTTCCAGCACCTTGCCGTCGGCATCGACGATCTGTGGCACAATGCCGGGCAGCGGTTTTGTCGCTGAACCGGGTTTCAAATCGGTGGCGCCGGGCAGGGGCGAAATCAATATGCCGCCGGTTTCGGTCTGCCACCAGGTATCCACGATGGGGCAGCGGCTGTCGCCTATCACCCGATGATACCACAGCCAGGCTTCGGGATTGATCGGCTCGCCCACACTGCCGAGCAGGCGCAAGCTGGCGCGGCTGGTCTTCTTTACCGGCGCGTCGCCGTCGCGCATCAGGGCGCGGATGGCGGTGGGCGCGGTATAGAAGGTGTTAACCTTGTGCTTGTCGATCACCTCCCAGAAGCGCGAGCTGGAGGGATAGTTGGGCACGCCTTCGAACATCAAGGTGGTGGCGCCGTTGGCCAGCGGGCCATAGACGATGTAGCTGTGGCCGGTCACCCAGCCGACATCGGCGGTACACCAGAAGATTTCGCCCTCGTGATAATCGAAGACATACTGGTGGGTATAGGCCACCCACAACAGATAGCCGCCGCTGGT
>DATKEP010000017.1:0-4790 GCA_035512055.1 Rhizomicrobium sp. | reverse complement strand
GCTCAGCGGGAGAGCACTACCTTGACATGGTAGGGGCCATAGGTTCGATCCCTATACCGCCCACCACTAATTCCAATGACTTAGTCGTTGGAGAGAACGAGCCGAAAACAGCCAAGCTAACAGATAGCTAGTACCGGCAGTCGGCAATCAATCTATTCGAGCTGGCTGGACGGCCTGATCGCAGGCCCATTCCTCGCGACCCCACCGGAGGGGTACCCCGCTGGTGCAGATAGCACTCCGCCAGTGGCGACCGGCAATGTAATCTACGCAAACGATCCTTCAGTGTCAGAGAGCCAGTGTCCGCCGCCAAAAAGACGTTTGGGCTGCACGCTCCCTGCACCATTGGCGAAGTTGTCGCGAACAAAATACCTGTACCTCTGGCTGATCAGGCTATGAGGTTTGTTCGCGGGGTCTTGCATTATCTCCCTCACTCAATCAGTCACTTCGCGGCGTTGAGCCGACTTACCTCCGTCTGGCAGTTATGAGGGAAGCCTGATTGGCGCAGAAGTCCGGCCATTTGCAGCTGGTGACCGCGCAGGCGAAAGATGACACTGACCACGGCGCAATCCGCCGGGATGGGGCGTCACCGCCTGGTGCGGGCCAATGTCAGCAGGTCAATGTTGCTGTCGCGCGAGACTTGCGCGGTATAGACGATCTCGCCGGTTGTCGGATTGACGGCGAAGTCGGACTGAAAACCATTCTGGTTCACCGCCCCCGGCGCATAGGCGATTGCGCGGCTGGGGCCGCCGGCGACCGGCTGTGCCAGGATGCGGGGCGTGCTGCCCGGATCGTATTCCGGCACCAGCACATCATCCCCGCGAAAGGCAAGCGGGGCATCGTAGTAGCCGGGATAGGTACTGTTGATCTGCTTTATTCCCCCGTCGATTCGCCAGATTCCGGGCCTGTCCGCCCGGGTCGCGAAGGTGCCGTCCTTGCGGACGATGATGCCGACCCAGTGCCGCGGCGCGTAGGGGCTGTGCTGCGCGACATTGTCGAGAGGAATCCGCGTGGTACGCAGGGAATGCCGGTCGAATACTAGCACCGCCTTGCCGTCCGGCATCCAGCTTGGCAGGCCAAGGCCCCTTGAAGGCATGTCGAATGAGGCGAGATTGGCCCCATCCCGCGTCATTATTTTCACGGTCACGTTTTTTGTTGTTTCACTCGCGACTGCCAGCCGTGTTCCATCGGGCGAGAATTGCACGCGAACCATCGCCGAAAGCCCGCCATCGAACAGCATGATAGGTGCAGCGCCCGGTTTCATAAGCCAAATCGCATTGGTCCCGGAACGGTTGGACAGGAAAGCAAGGGTGCCATCGGGCGCGAAGCTGGGGGACCAGGTGAGACCGTTGGCCGGATCGATGATGTCCGGCTGCGTCGCCGGCGCAGCGCCTGCGCGTGCCAAACTGCCGCGGCTGATATCGGTTTCCAGCGCCAGCAATCCGCCACCCGTGGCGAAATTGCCGATTTTGGCCGCCGTTGCATAAACGCTGTATGGCGTGCCGCCGCTGATTGGATGAGCGTTGATTTCGCTGCCGCCGACACGGCCATTGGTTCCCGTCAGCACCGTGCCGGAATCCTCGGCCCAGGCAAGCGAAGTGTTCCAACTGCCTTGCTCGGAAACGTTGCCGAGCGTCTTTTCGCGCCCGGTCGCCAGATCACGGACGATGATCTCCTGGCTTCCAATCAGATAGGCCAGCCATTTGCCATCGGGCGAGCAGTGCAGACCGGTGATGGTATCACGCAGTGCCGTTTTTGCGACGATAACCTCGCGCACGCCGGCATCGAGATTGAGGCGGAAGATGGTGTCGCCTTTCAACCCTCCGCGCTCGACCGAGTAGACGAACGGCGTGCCCGGTTGCCAGGTGACCGAACTGGATTCCGCATGGTCGCAGCGACCGGCTTCACGCGCCCCGCCGGCCGGGAAGGTCGCCACCATTATGCGGCAGGGCTCGCCAGGCTTTATCGCGACATAGGCTAGGCGGGCGCCATCCGACGACCAGGTGGGCGAGATGTCGTCATAGGCATCGCCGGCGATCTTGATTCCTTCGCCTGCGGTGAGATTGCGAACGTAGATCTGCCGCTTGCCGCCTTCGGGGCCGGAGGAGTAGGCCAGCATCGCGCCATTGGGCGAGAAAGCGGGAAAGTCTTCCAGCGCCAGAGTCGAGATGAAAGGGCGGCTGCTTTCGACGGTCCAGTGTTTTGCTGGCCATAACAGCCAGGCGGCGATGGTAGATGCTGCAATTACGGCAATCACCGTGGCTGAGATGAGAACCGGCTTGCCCAGCCGTTTTTGCGGCGGGCCCGGGATCTCGCCGCCATCCGAGCGGTCGAATCGAAGAACGCTCTCGTCCCGCGCGCCGGTCCGCACCAGATGGGCAAGACCCTTGGCCAGTTCGGCTAGTTTCGCCTCGGTGTTCTCGAAGGCGTTGACCCAATTGCGTGACGCCAGCTCGTAGAGAAATGCCCCTTTTGGGGCGATGTTCTCCAGCCGCACCGGGATGATCAGCTTCTTCTCAAGGGTCGCGGCCGCCAGCTCCTTAGCGATCTCGCTGGATTGGGCGGCGTTGGAGGAAAACAGCAGCACGAATATCTGGCTTGCTTCAAGCGCCTTGGCCGTCGCGACCCGCCAGTCCTGGCCCGCGCCCACCTGCGCATCATACCAGGCCTCGACGCCTTCGGCCCGAAGCTGGGCGTGCAGCAGCCGCGCCCAGGCCTCGTCCGCGCGTCGGTAGCTGATGAAGATCTCGCCTGCCATAAGGCTCCGCAGCCTTGGATGTTAAGCTATTGAGACAGAGGGAAACTCTGCTGGCAACCAGGGTGCGATTTGGTGCCGAAAGCCCTTTATTTCAGCGCGCCAGGCGGCGGCGCGACCCCGATTATGGTGGTTTATTTCGCCTCACAGACGCTCACAGGCAATGTCCGCCAATAGCAATATCGCCGTGTGGCGGAATATCCACCGGCTGAACTTCGGCCGGCCACTTGAGAAGAAGCCGGCGCACTCAGACCAAGCCGAGCACCCTTCGCATTCTTCGGCTTATGTGTTCTTCCAGTCCGATATCGACTGTACGGCAAACCAAAGACCCCCATCACGCTTCAGCGCGCCGCGGCTTTCACTCTGTCGAGAGGCTCTAGCTTGATGATGGAGGCTTCGTGGGTGTTGCCAACCCAGAAGGTCGTGCCATGCGGCAGGTTCTGCACGAAGGTCCGGCGCAGGTTGGTGAAGCGCGGCAGGAGGTACTGCACGAACTCCCCCGTGGTCGGATTCATTCTCAGGATACGGTCGTCCCACTCGCCGCCCGTCCACACCTCGCCGCGGGTATCGACGGCCACGTCATAAGGCCACGCCATCGGCGTCGGCGGGGCCCACTCCATGAACTGCTCGGTCTTGGGGTCGAACATGCCGATGCGGTCGCCCACGTTCTCGCCGAACCAAAGCCGGCCCTGCTCGTCCAGCATCCCCCTCCGCGGCCCCGAGCGCTGGGTCGGCGTCCGCCACATCTGGATCTTGCCGGTCTTGGCATCGATCCGGCCGATCTCCTCGCCGCCGAAGATGGTGAAATAGGCATTGTTCTGGGCATCTGAGATGACGTCGTAGAGGTTCGGCCGTGGGATGTTCGGATAGGGGGCGAACACCTCCACCCCTTTGGTCTTCAGGTCCAGCCGGAACACCCGGTAGGTGCCCGCGTCCTGGAACCACACCTTACCGTCGACATTGGAGTGCGCCGCCGACACTTGGTTCACCTGCACGTCGGGCGTATTGAACTGCGGCGGCAATGGGTAGACCTCGAACTTTTCGGTCTTCTGGTCGAATTTCGATATGGCCGCCTGGAATTGCATCCCCAGCCATAGGTTCTCGTCCTGGTCGAAGCGAAGGGCCAGGGTTCCGGTGGGCGCGCCCGGCTTGGCGAGGGGCACTTTGTACTCCGTAACCTTGGCGGTCGCCGGGTCGAGCTTACCCAGGATCTGGTCGCCGAAGTCGGCGTACCAGACCATGCCCTTGGAATCGACGATCACGTCGTGCGGCTGGCGTGTCTTCGCCGGCAGGTCGTACTCCGTATAAATCACCTGGGTCGCCCGCCCCTTGGGCCGGGGCAGGGTTTTCAACTCGTATTTCCAGGGCCCGGAGCTCAAGTTGATGGTGGCGAGAAAGTTCGCCAGCCGCCGCCGCGCCTCCATGTCCACGGGCGGGTCGGCCGAGCGCAGTGCAGGCAGGCGTTGGACTTTGCGCGGAAACGCCAGCTGCGGATAGCCCGCCATCCGCTGGATCACCTGCATGAATTGATCGGCGCTGTGGGTCGAGCGGGCGATGCGCTCATAAGTGTGGCAGTGGGTGCAGCCGCGCGCCAGCCGCTTGTCTTCGTCCCGGCCGGGCCAGCTCATATACCATTCCGTATTGGAGAGCTGCGCCGCCAGGTCCTTGGTCTTGACGAGCTGAAGGTCGGCGATCTTTGACTGCATCGCGGCGATCGAGATGGGCGCGGCATGGTCCAGGCCGAAGCCGGCCGCCTTGATGCTGACCGCATAGTCGCCTGCGGCCAGGCGGCCGCGCGGGAAGCGGTAGCGGCCCTTTGCGTCGCTGACCACCGAGGTGGCGATGGTCGAGCCTGACTGGCGGACAGTGACGACCACCCCCTCCATCGGCGCGCCCGCCAAGGCGACGGTGCCGCTCAGTGCGTCAGCGGCATCGGCGGCGACTGCGGCGTCTGCCGACCGGCCCGGCAATACCAGGGCCCCTGCGCCTGCCGCGACCAGCACCGCCAATGCGATCCCAAGCGTCTTGCCGCGCATCT
>DATKEP010000016.1:0-36103 GCA_035512055.1 Rhizomicrobium sp. | reverse complement strand
ACGGCGGCGCCCGACCAGCCGGGCGGCAAGACCTGGGACAGCGACAGCTGGAAATACGGCGGCAGCTCGGTGTGGAACACGCCGGCAGTCGATCCGAAAAACAATCTGGTGCTTTTCGCCACCGGCAATCCCAATCCCGACTATTGGGGTGAGAACCGCAAGGGCGACAATGCCTATACCGACTCGATTGTCGCCATCGACTCGCGCACCGGCAAGCTGCGCTGGTGGTATCAGCAGGTGCCGCATGACGTGTGGGATTATGACTGTCCCTCGCCCGTCATCCTGTTCGACGCCAAGGACGAGAATGGCAAGACAGTTCCGGCGGCGGCCGAAGGCGGCAAGATCGGCAATGTCTTCATCCTCAACCGCCTGACCGGCAAGCTGCTGCACAAGTCGGATGCCTTCGTGAAGCAGGCCGACAATATGTTCATCGTGCCGTCGGACACGCCGTTCAGCCGCTATCCCGGAATCAGTGGCGGCAATCTCTGGTCACCCGCCGCCTATTCGCCGCAGACCCAGAATTTCTATGTCATGGGGATCAACCAGGCCTACACGGTGACGGCGTTTCCTTTCCCCAAATATGTGCCGGGCACGCCCACGGTTGGCCAGCAGGTGGGCGGCACGCAAAGACCGTCACCGACCGACCAATTTCCGGTGGACGGAACGCTGACGGCCATCAACGTCAATACCGGCAAAATCGCCTGGCAGAACAAGACCGAGCTGCCCATGTATGGCGGTATCCTGGCGACCGCCAGCAACCTGATCTTCACCGGCGAGATGACCGGCTGGTTCGACGCATTCGACGCGGTGACAGGCGAAAAATTATGGTCGCAAAATTTGGGCATCGGGGTCTGCACGCCGCCGATCACCTATCGAGTCAAGGGCGTGCAATATGTGGCAGTGGGTGCCGCAGGTTGTTACCATTCCACCGGCCTGCTTAAGGATCAAAGCAAGTCGCGCTTTGGCGACACGATCCTGCTTTACGCGCTGATGCCAAATTGATCATGCACGGTTTTCAAGCCGGTCGTGAAGCCTGCGGATGATGTCGCCCGCCGTTCGCTCGAACACGGCCGGGACAAGCGCGTGGATCGTGGCGGCAAGACCCGCCACCAGCAGCGGCATGCCAAAAGACAGCGCCACGCGCTGATGCTGGAAATAGCTTTCGCCCACACTCTGCGGATGGGACAGGAACAGGCGGTGCAGCATGGTCAGGCCCCTATTGCGGCGCATCATCCTAGCTTGATCCCACGGGCTTGTGTGGCACCGGCTTTGCCGGAATAGTGGCGCCGACAATCGGGAGGGGATCATGAAATACGCATTGTTGGGCGCAGCAGCACTGGCCTTGTGCGCCACTGCCGCAAATGCGGGCACCGCGACCCGCGCGCCCTTTGGCGCCCTCAGCGACGGCACAAAGGTGGAGGCCGTGACGCTGGCGAATGGCGCCGGCGTCTCCGCCAAGATCATGACGCTGGGCGCGACGCTTCAATCCCTGATCGTGCCGGACAAGAACGGCCACAAGGACGATGTCGTGCTGGGCTATGACACCGCCCAGGAATATCTCTCCCATTCCGACTATTTCGGCGCCTCGGTCGGGCGCTACGCCAACCGCATCGCCAAGGGCAAGTTCACGCTGGATGGCAAAAGTTACACGCTCGCCGCCAACGACGGTCCCAATTCGCTGCATGGCGGCCTCAAGGGATTCGACAAGCGGATGTGGAAGATCGACTCTGTCTCCAGCGGGCCCGAGGCGAAAGTCGTGTTCAGCTATGTCAGCACCATTGGCGAGGAAGGCTTCCCCGGCGAGATGAAAGTGACGGCCACCTATTCTCTGAACGAGCAGAATGAGTTGAAGCTGGAATACCGCGCCACCACGTCAAAGCCGACGGTTCTCAATCTCACCAACCATTCCTATTTCAACTTGTCTGGCAATAACGCGCGCGACGTGATGGGGAACATGGTGACGCTCCACGCCGAACGCTTCACGCCGGTGGATGCGACACTCATCCCGACCGGCGAACGCCGTGCCGTGGCCGGCACGGTGTTCGATTTTCGCATGCCCCATCGCGTTGGCGACCGCATCCGCGATGCCCGCGACCAGCAGATCCGCTTTGGCCGCGGTTATGATCACAACTTCATCGTGGATGGCACGGCGGGGTCTTTGCGGCCCGCTGCCGTGGTGACCGAGCCGGTATCGGGCCGCACGCTGGAACTCAGCACGTCAGCGCCTGGCGTGCAGTTCTATACCGGCAACTTCCTGGACGGCACCTTCTTCGGCAAGGGTGCCCGCGCCTATCGCCAGGGCGATGCCATCTGCCTGGAGCCGGGCGTGTTTCCAGACTCGCCCAATCACCCGGACTTTCCGACTTCGCGGTTGAATCCGGGCCAGAGTTACATCAACACCATCGTCTACAAGTTCAGCGCCAAGTAGCTCAGTCTACCGTCACGACAGCCACCGATTTCGCGGGCATGTCGAATGACATCTTGCCGCCTTCCGTGCTGCTCTGGAAGGCGAGCGGGTGCACCATATTGGGGTTGTCGAAGCTGTTGTGCGCGTCCATGGCAAATGCGGTCAGGATCCGCCCATGGGCCGAGCCGGCGAGGTTGGTCACGACCTGAACCGCATGGCCGGGATCGGTATTGACGATCGACAGGACCAGCTTGCCGTCCTTGGTGCGCGCGGCCGCGACATCGGCCATGGGCAGGTGATTGTCGCCCTGCACATATTCGGGCCCTGACATCGTCGCGGGATAAGGCGCGGCCCCCATGAAGGGCTGGTACATGTCAAAGACGTGATAGGTGGGCGTGAGCAGCATCTTGTCCTTGTCGGTCAGGATCATGGCCTGCAGCACATTGACCATCTGCGCGATCGCCGCCAGCTTCACCCGGTCGGTATGGCGCTGGAAAATGTTGAGTGTCAGCGCCGCCACTTCCGCATCGCGCAGCGAGTTCTGCTGATAGAGGAAGCCCGGATGAGTGCCAGGCTCCTGGTCATACCAGGAGCCCCATTCATCCACGTCCAGGGCGACTTTCTTGTCGGGGTCGTATTTGTCCATCGTCGCGCTGACCCTAGAGACATAGTCCTCCATCTTCAGCGCCAGCGTCAGCTCGTTCGCCCATTGGCTCTCTGAGAAACCAGTAGCCGGCCCCCGCGCGTTCCGGTCCTTCGGCATGGCGTAATAGTGAAAGCTGAGCGCCTGCAGCCGGCCGCCGCCCTTCATCAGTGCGGCCGTGAAGGCCTCGGCATCGCCTGCATTGCCGCTGGCGCCGCTTGCAATCTTCACCATGCCCATCGAAGCCGGCGCATTTACAAAACTTGAAAAGCGCGCATTCACCTCGGCGGCGTAGTCGCCATTCATGTTGCCGCCGCAGCCCCAGGTCTCGTTGCCGATACCGAGATATTTGAGCTGCCAGGGCTTGGCGCGGCCGTTCTTGCGCCGTTCGTTGGCCAGCGACGCCTTCTCGTCGGAGGTCATGTATTCCACCCACTCCGCCGCGTCATAAGGCGTCAAGGATCCGACATTGATGGAGACATAGGGATCGGCGCCCACCAGCTCGGCGAAGTTCATAAATTCGTGGGTGCCGAAGCTGTTGTCGTCCGTCACGCCGCCCCAATGGACATTGATGCGAACGGGGCGCTTGGCACGGGGGCCGATGCCGTCGCGCCAGTCATAGAGATCGGCAAAGCAGCCGCCGGGCCAGCGGATCACGGGGACGTGGATTTTCCGAAGCGCCTCCACTACATCCTTGCGATAGCCATGAATGTTGGGGATCTTGCTGTTCTCCCCCACCCAGATGCCTTCATAAATGCCGCGCCCCAGATGCTCGGAGAATTGGCCATAGATGTGGCGGTCGATCTCCGCTCCCGGCTTGGACGTGTCAATGGCAACATGGGCCACCGCGGTCGGGGCCTGGGCCTGGGCCTGCACCGGCAGCGCCAGAAAAAGCGCCGCGCCGAAGATTTTCCTGAACATCACACTCCCCGTTTGTTGCGGGGATGTTAGCGCGGCCCCGGGAAAGTGCCAGCCTTAAGACAAAGCGCGCAAGGCCTCGGGATCTGACAAAAGCAGGGTCCAGTCCTCGCGGCTGAAGCTTGCGGTCTGATTGCGCTTTGCCCTTTCGCGCAAGCTCCACACGAGCAGCGGATCGACTTCCGGCGGTGGCGTATCCTTCAGCAGCGCCAGATGCAGCTCGCGCACCCTTGCGTCATCCAGAACCAGCTGATGGCCCTGTTCTGAAATCGCTTCCTGGCGGGCGGCCAGGGCATGGGCGCGGTCCAGCACCCTCAGTCCCCGGCTTTCGCTGGGCACCAGGAAGAGGTGATCTTCGCGCGCAACCTGGCCCAGCAGCGGGCTCGAACTGAGCACCACCAACGGGATGGAAAGCAACAGGCCGGCCAGGAGCGGCACGAACCAATTGAAACTGTCAGGTGCGTATCGCCAAAGCGCGATGGCGGCAATTGCGCCGACAATCGTGTGGGGCGCGAATTTCCGCGCCACCAGCCCCAGCGGCAGGGCGCGATCCTTGCGGGTTTGCGAATTCCAACCGGTGGACATGCCCATCAGCAGGGAAAACACATACCAGCTGTGCTGCAGCATCATGATCGGAGCCATCAAGGTCGAGAACAAGGCTTCCCAGATCAGGCCCACGATCAGCGCGCGGGTGCCGCCATGGGCGCGGGTGAGGGCTGCATCTTCCAGAACTGCGGCGACTGCCAGAAATTTGGGCCCGAACAGAAGCACAAGCGTGGCAGCCACCAATATCACCAGCTCGGCGGCGGGGGACACGTAAGAGATGGAAGACTGGAGCCCGATTGCGCTGTCCGGCGCCTGAGGCCGGTAACTCATCATCTCCGCGCCCGAGACGACCAACAACAGCAGCCAGAGGGGCGAAGAGACATAACTCATCACGCCCATCGCCATGTGGATGCGGCTGGGCAAGGTGAGGCCTTGCGCAAAAATGACCCGCAGATGCTGCAGATTGCCCTGGCACCAGCGGCGGTCGCGGATCAGATGGTCCATCAGCGTGGGCGGCGGTTCCTCGAAAGATCCGCCTATGTCGGGCGCCATCCAGACTTCCCAGCCGGCACGGCGAAGCAGTGCCGCCTCGACAAAGTCATGGCTCATGATCTCCCCGCCGAAGGGTGGTTTGCCGTGAAGGCGCGGCAAGCCGCAATGCTGCATGAAGGCATGCACGCGGATGATGGCATTGTGGCCCCAATAATTTCCGTCCGGACCTTGCAGGAAGGCCAGGCCCGCGGTGTAGAGCGGTCCATAGACGCTGGAGCCAAACTGCTGGATGCGGGCGAACAGGGAATTGCGGCCCACCAATTGCGCCGGTGCCTGAATTAGCCCGGCGCGGGGATTGGCATCCATCAGCCCCACCAGATGCGACAGGGTCTTGCCCGTCATCAGGCTGTCGGCATCCAGGATCACCATATAATCGTAGAGTTGGCCCCAATTCTCGCAAAAGTCCTGGATGTTGCCGGACTTGCGGCCAATGTTGCGGGGGCGGTGGCGGTAATAGACCGGCGCATCAGTCCCCAGTTCCTGCTTCAGCTTCTGCCAGACCAGTTCCTCGGCCACCCAATTGGCGGGATTGGTGCTGTCGCTGAGAATGAAGAAGTCGAATTCGGAACCCGCCGATTCCTTGATGGCATGCACGGCCGCGAATACCCGTGCCACATCCTCGTTATGGATGGGCATCAGGATGGCGGTGCGCGCCGCGGAGGAACCGCCGGCGGGCTTGAGCGGCAGAAGGTTTGCCCGCGTGAAACGCGCAAATGCGCCGAACACCGTCAGCCAGAAGGACGACGCAATCCAGGCAAACAGGACGGCGAAAAGCACCAATATGGTGATTTCGCGGGCGCTGAACCCATCCACCTGAAACACGCCCGCCATCTCGGTGACGGCGGCCACCGTCGAAGCCAGCACCAGGAACAGGTACAACCAGCGACGCGGCGCGAGATCAGGCACGGCGGCGGTTTATCGCTGGCTGCAGCAGCTGGGCCGGCGCCGAAACCAGCGTCATCAGCAGCGCGCCGAGGATCCGGGCGGGGGTCCAGGGAACGAGAGGCTGTGCTTTCATGGTCCGGTGGCAGCGCAAGGGTGTCGCTGCCTCGCTCAAGCTTGTTTCAACAGGCGCCTCAAACGCGCGAGAGTGAGAATCCATTCGTGCAATGTCCAAAAGCCGTTGCCCCGTGCGACCTCGGTAATGAAACGTGACAATGAGGCAAAATCATGGATCGTTGCGTGCAATTCCGCGGCAAAGGATGCTTGAGGCGGTATGACGCAATGGAAAGACCGGCCTTAACTTTTCCATGTTTGCCGCCTCTACTGACCCTCCCCTCCGTCGAGCTCTCCCATGCTGACGCCTGACCGACGCGTGCTGCTTGCCGCCTTGTCGGCAAGCCTTGTGCCATCCGCAGGCAGAGCGGTGGCGGCCACGCCTGGCGAGGGCGTGCGATTTGGCCCGCCACAGGACTTCAGCTTTGACGGGCTGACGGCACTCGCCAAAAAAAACGCCAGCCAGCCTTATAAATCGCCACAAAGTCGCGCCGCCCGGATCATCCAGAGCATCGATTTCGATGCCGTCCAGAAGATCAAGTTCCGCGCCGACCACGCCCTTTGGGCAATTGGTCCGGGTCCCGATCCCGTATCCTTTTTCCATCTCAACAAGTATTCGGCCGATCCGGTGGTCATTCACGCCATGGAAGGCGGCCGGGCACGGGAAATCCTGTATGGGCCGGGGTATTTCGACTACGGCGCCAGCGGGCTCGACACTCGGGAACTGGCGGAGCTTGGCTTTGCCGGTTTCCGGGTGATGGATGGGCGAAACAGGCCGACCGACTGGCTGGCCTTTCAGGGCGCCAGCTATTTCCGCTCCTCTGGCCAGGAAGGACAGTACGGCGCTTCCGCCCGCGGCATCGCCGTCAATACGGCAATGGCCGGCCCCGAGGAATTCCCCCGCTTCAGCCAATTCTGGCTAGAATCCAAGGGACCGGTGATCGCCATCCATGCCCTGCTCGAAGGCCCATCCCTGACCGGCGCCTATCGCTTCGATGCCATCAAGAACGACAGCGGCGCCGTCATCATGGATGTGCACTGCGTGTTATTCTTCCGCGCCGCCATCGCCAGGCTTGGCGTGGCGCCCCTCACCAGCATGTACTGGTATGGCGAGAATGAGCGGCGTAAAGCGCGCGACTGGCGCCCGGAAATCCATGACAGCGACGGCCTGGCCTTGTGGACGGGAAAGGGTGAGCGCATCTGGCGGCCACTGGTCGATCCGCCGCGTGTGATGACCAATTCGTTCATGGATGACGGCCCCAAAGGCTTCGGGCTGATCCAGCGCGACCGGAACTTCGAGAATTACCAGGATGATGGCGCCTTTTATAACAGACGGCCCAGCATCTGGGTCGAACCCCGCGGCAATTGGGGACCGGGCGCCGTGCAATTGGTGGAAATTCCCACCGAGGACGAAATCCACGACAATGTCGTCGCCTATTGGCGGCCCGATGGCGACATCAAAACTGGCGGCAGCCTGATTTTCGATTACCGGCTCTATTGGCAGGACAGCGAGCCCGCTTTTCCCAAGGATATTGCCAGGGTGGTAGCGACGCGCCTGGGCATCGGCGGCATACCGGGCCAGACGCCATCGCCCCAGGACAAGCGCAAATTCGTGATCGATTTCACAGGCGGCCCCTTGATGCAGCTGCAGCAGCGTTACGACATCACGCCCGTGACGAACAGTTCGCGCGGCAAGATCGACAATGCCCATGTGATCAAGGTCGTGGGCACCGACCGTTGGCGCGCGCTTTTCGATCTTCAGTTGGACGGCAATGCGCCGGCCGACCTGCGCCTCTTCCTCAGGCTCGGCGACAAGACGCTGAGTGAAACTTGGATCTATCAATACTTCTCATGACGGGCGCGAGGAACCGCGCCCTAGTCGGTTCCGGGAAGCATGTTGGTGAGACTGCGGAACGACAGGGAATTTTGGTCAATGCCCGGCGGAACCACGTCGCCGGTGGCCCAGGAGAAGAACAGCAGCACCGTGTGATTGGTGTTGTGGGCAAAGCCGTAGCGCGGGTCGGTGGTGGCGAGCAGTTTGCCCGACTTGGCGTCATATCCGGTGGCGACGAACTTGGCGACGCCCTTTTCCTCCGCCTGCTTGAAGAGCGCGATTTCGGGCACGGTCACCGAATTGCCAACCGGATAATAAGGCACTGTCAACTGCGGAAGGCCGATCAGCAGCGACTTCTGGTCGGTGGAAAGCGCCCCCGATGCCACCTGCACCACGGCCTCGGCCTGGGTACGGTCATCCACCAGCATCAGGCCGTTTTTCAGCATCTGGGTCCGGATCGCCGCGATCGCATAGCCATCGTCATAGCCCTGGAAATAGCGGGTATCGACGAAGATGCGGGTGCCCTTGGGGATGCCCAGTGACAGTTGCTGAGCGGCGCGGTCGGCGGCGGCCGAGATCAGCAACTGCTCGCTCGCCGTGCGTGCGGGCGCGGTTGACCGGGCCGTGGTGCAGCCAGCCAGCACGGCCGCGCAAAGAATGGCGGCAGACAGAACAGCGATTTGACGCATGAATCCTTCCTTAAACCAGCATAGCGCCAGGGAAAACCTTCATTATCCTTCAAATTGTTGCAGAAGCATTTCCGGCGGCTGACGGGCGCGTGCCAAGCCCTAAACTAACGGCCTTGTCATCCGGCGCGGCCCTTGAACGAATCAGACCCAAACGAAACAGACCCCGCCAGATTGCTGACGAGGCCTGTTTCATTTTCTTTTGTCCGACATCAAGCCGGACTCTCGAGATGGGCTTTCACCCATTGTTCCGTTTCAATTGTGGGCGGAGGTTCGGGTTTTTAATCCGAGCCTTGGCTCCGCATCAGGCGAAGCCCGGCATACTTTTCCGGTGGAGTTTCTTCCATTGAAGGACCCTCCTGTAAGCGGGTTTCACCTGCCACGATCCCGAATCCGCTTCGCGCGCGACGTTCCCGGCACCACGAAATCCGGTCTCCACCGGATCGCTTTGCGAGTCACGCGATACAGAATAGCTCGGCGACTCGCGCTTTGGGCGCCTTGGGAAGTTACTGCGGCAATCGCAGGTCCTTTCACTTGGCGAGAAAAATTCTGCGCCCGATTGACCGGAGGGTCAACATCAAATCGTCACGGAAATCTTTTGTGAATTTGGAGCCGCTCAAGGCTGGATTTCGCGCTGCAAATTCAGCGATTTGCGAAAGGTTCCCCTTTTGGGCTAAGGCTGCACAAAAAAGGGGAAACATGAAAGCTCGCTTGGGCCTTTTGGCTGTTGCAAGCCTGTTCGCCCTGCCGGCCTCCGCTCAGCAGATGGCAGCCGGCGAAGCGCCCGAGCATGTCGTCGTCTATGGCACCTTGCCCGATTCGGACATCGGCCAGGTGGCCGGCAAGGTGCCGGGCGAATTGCAGAGTATCGGTGCCAACCAACTCACTGCCCAACATGGTGCCACGCTGCTGGACGCTCTGGGCAATCAGACCGCCGGCGTGTCGCTCTCCGATACTCAGGGCAACGGTTCGTTCCAGGACCTGCGCTTTCACGGCTTCGAGGCTTCCCCGCTTCAGGGCGTGGCGCAGGGCGTGGCAGTCTATCAGAACGGCGTGCGCCTGAACGAAGCCTTCGGCGACACCGTCAACTGGGACGCCATCCCCGAGACCGCGATCGCGCGCATGGATGTGTGGAGCAGCAATCCGGTCTTCGGCCTCAATGCGCTGGGCGGTGCCGTCAATCTCGTGATGAAGAACGGGTTCACCTGGCAGGGCACCGCGCTGTCCGCGCAGGGCGGCACCTACGGCCATGGCATGGGCACGGCGCAATACGGCTTCACCGATGGCGATCTCAGCTTATATGGCGCGGCGGAAGCGGTGACCGACAGCGGTTGGCGGCTGCATTCGCCTTCAGATATCTTGCGGCTTTATGCCGACACAGGCTGGCGCATAGGCAATAGCGAATTGCATTTGGCGGCTTCGGGCTCGCTATCGGCTCTGGGCGTGGTGGGACCTGCGCCCATCGAACTGCTGCGACAAGCTTCCACAGCGACCTATAGCTATCCGCAGGCCACGCACAACATGATCGGCAGCCTCGCGCTGAACGACAAGACGCGGTTCTCGGACAATTGGCAGCTGGAAGCCTCGGTCTTTGTCCGCGCATTGCGGCAACGCCATGTCGACGGCAATGACGGCAATTTCGAAAGCTGCTCCAGCCGTTCGTCCTTTGGTGGCGATATCTGCTTGCAGGACGATGCCTTCGGCACGCCGGCGGGGGGCAAGACCACGGCCTTCCGCAACCAGTTCGTGATCATGAATGGCGCGGGCCAGGTGTTCCCGTACGACGCTGCCATTACCTATGGCGCGCTTGACCGCACCTTCACCGACAGCGTGACGCAAGGCGGCACCCTGCAGGTCACCGGCAATCAACCGCTGTTCGGACTTTCAAACTATTTCACCGCCGGCGGCAGCGTCGACCACAGCACCATCGCCTTTCAATCCAACAGCATGCTGGCGCGGGAATTTTCCAACCTGAATGTCGCGGTGGATTCTACCGTGCCCGGTGCCGGCAACATCGTGCACACGCTTGGAAATCTGGGTTATGCACCGGTCAGCCTTGGCGCCACCACGAATTACTACGGAATTTATGCCGTGGATGCGCTCGATCTGACTGATGCGCTCACTATCACGGCCGGCCTGCGCATCAATGCCGCCGACATCAAAACCCGCGACCGCAGCGGCGCGGGCAGCGAACTGAATGGCAACCAGGGTTATGGCCATGTCAATCCGCTGGCAGGCGTCACTTACAAATTTGACGAAGGCCTTTCCTTGTTCGGCGGCTATTCCGAGGCCAACCGCGCTCCTACGCCACTGGAACTCGACTGCGCCAGCCCGATCCAACCCTGTTTGCTGGAAGGTTCGCTGGTGGCCGATCCGCCGCTGGCACAGGTCGTGTCACACAGCTGGCAGGCGGGCGCCCGCGGCGCGCTGACCGGCCTTCTGGGCGATGACCGGCTGAACTGGAGCGCCACATTCTTCCGCACCGACAGCGACAATGACATCGTCGCCCTTGCCAGCACCATCGCGGGCCGCGGCTACTTCACCAATGTGCCTTTGACCAGGCGCCAGGGCGCGGATCTTGTCGCGGATTATCAGGGCGAGCGCTGGTCGGCCTATGCCAGCTATTCTTATCTCGATGCCACCTACCAGTTTACCGGCACGCTAGCGTCGCCCAACAATCCCAATTCCGACGCCAACGGCAATGTGCAGGTTACGCCGGGCCGGCACATCCCGATGACGCCCGCCAACACCTTCAAGGCCGGCGTCGATGTGACGGTGACGGAAGGGCTGAGCCTGGGGGGTGAACTCGTCCTCACTGGCAGCCAGTATTTTGACGGTGATCCATCCAACCTGAACAGCAAGCTGCCGGGCCATGTGATCGTGAACCTGCGGGCCGCTTACGACATCACGCCGGAATGGCAGGTCTTCGGCTTGGTGGACAATGTGTTCGACAATCACAGCGCCACCTTTGGCACCTATTTCCAGCCCGACGACACGGCGGGTCTGCTCAATCCGCCGCTGAGCGATCCGCGCACCCTGACCCTGGCACAACCCATCACCTTTCAACTTGGCCTGAAACTCAAGTTCTGATCATGGTTGAGCCAAGCCTTGGCTTGTGGCTATAGCTTGCCAGCCATGCTGCGCCTCACCGACATCAAGCTGCCGCTCGACCACAGCCCAGAGGCACTGAAAGCCGCCATTCTCAAAAAGCTCAAGCTGCCGGCCGAGGCGCTGTTGGAATGGCATGTCTTCAGGCGTGGCCATGACGCGCGCAACAAGAATGCAATTTCCTACATCTACACGATCGACGTGACACTGAAGGACGAAAGCGGGGCGCCCAGAAATGTCAGGCCCGCGCCCGACATGGACTATCGCCCGGTGGCAAAACCCCCGGGACGCTTTCAGCGCCCGCTGGTGATCGGCGCAGGTCCCTGCGGATTGTTCGCAGGCCTGATCCTGGCGCAAGCCGGTTTCCGGCCCATCATCCTGGAGCGGGGTAAAGAAGTGCGCACCCGCACCAAGGATACCTGGGGCCTTTGGCGGCGCTCGGTGCTCAACCCCGAATCCAATGTCCAGTTCGGCGAGGGCGGTGCCGGCACCTTTTCCGACGGAAAGCTTTACAGCCAGATCAAGGACCCCCGCCACCTGGGCCGGAAAGTCCTGATCGAATTCGTCAAGGCGGGAGCGCCGGAAGAAATCCTCACCGAGGCCCATCCCCATATCGGCACCTTCCGGCTGGTCACCATGGTGGAATCCTTGCGCAAAACCATCGAAGGCCTGGGCGGTGAATACCGCTTTCAGAGCAAAGTGGCCGACCTGCTGCTGGATGACTCGCGGCGCGTGCGTGGCGTGAAACTTGAATCCGCCCACGAGATCGCCAGTGACCATGTCGTACTGGCGCTGGGTCACAGCGCCCGCGACACTTTTCAGATGCTGCATGACCGCGGCGTCGATATCGAGGCCAAGCCTTTCAGCCTTGGTTTCCGCATCGAGCATCCGCAAGGCATGATCGACAAGGCGCGATTTGGCCGTTCCATCCCCCAACTTGGTGCGGCCGATTACAAGCTGGTGCACCACGCCAAGAACGGCCGCAGCGTCTACAGCTTCTGCATGTGTCCGGGCGGAACGGTGGTGGCGGCAACCAGCGAGCCGGGCCGAGTTGTGACCAATGGGATGAGCCAATATTCCCGCAATGAGCGCAACGCCAATGCGGGAATCGTCGTCGGCATCACACCCGAACAGGACTATCCCGGCCATCCGCTGGCCGGCATCGAACTCCAGCGGCAGTGGGAGAGTACTGCCTTCATCGCCGGCGGCGGCACCTATGCGGCACCGGCGCAGTTGGTGGGCGACTTCATCGTGGGCCGGGCGTCGGCCGGATTGAGCGACGTCATCCCGTCGTATCGGCCCGGCGTGACCCCGACCGATCTCGCCGCCTGCCTACCCGCTTATGCCATCGAGGCGATCCGCGAGGCCCTGCCCGCCTTCGGCCGCCAGATCAAGGGCTTTGACCGTACCGACGCGGTGCTGACAGGGGTGGAGACACGCACGTCATCGCCCGTCCGCATCCGGCGCGGCGAGGATTTTCAAAGCCTCAACACGCGGGGGCTTTACCCCGCCGGTGAAGGCGCGGGGTTCGCCGGTGGAATTCTTTCGGCCGCGGTCGATGGGATAAGGGTCGGCGAGGCAATTGCCAAATCCATCGCGGGCTAAGCAGCAAGAAACTCCGACACGAATTGCGTCCGCGGATTGCGCCGCACATCGGAGGGCGCGCCATACTGCTCGATGCGCCCATCCATCATCACTGCGACCAGGTCGGCCACGGCAAAGGCTTCTTCCTGGTCGTGGGTAACGAAAACGGTGGTTACCCCTGCATGGTCATGGACGCGGCGCAGGTCGGCGCGCAGCTCTTTGCGCACCTTGGCATCCAGCGCGCCGAAAGGTTCATCCAGCAGCAACATGCGCGGTTCGATGGCCAGCGCACGCGCCAAGGCCACCCGCTGGCGCTGGCCGCCTGAGAGTTGGCTGGGATAACGGTCTTCCAGCCCTGGCAGCTGCACCAGCGCCAGCAATTCCTTCACCCTCGCCGCGATCTCCTGCCGTGAGGGACGGCTGGCACGCGGCCTCACCTTCAGGCCGAAGGCGATATTGCCGGCCACGGTCATATGCTTGAACAGCGCATAGTGCTGAAAGACGAAGCCTGCATTGCGCGTGCGGGCCGGCATGTCCAGCCAATTCAAGTCGGCGAAACGCACGCTGCCGCTGTCGGCGAATTCGAGCCCACCCAGGATGCGCAGCAGGGTCGTCTTGCCCGAGCCCGACGGCCCCAGCAGGGAGACAAAGCCGCCTTGCGGCGCGACAAAACTTGCGCCATTCAAGGCTGGAAACCGGCCGAATTTCTTGGTCACGGAATCGACGGTGAGGAACATCTGCTTCTCCTAATGTCTATGCACGGCGGCGAGTTCGTCGGCATAGCGCCATTCCAGCAACGACTTGAGTACAAGCGTGACCAGCGCCAGCATCGCCAGCAGGGCCGCGACGGAAAAGGCGCCCACATAATCGTAATTGTTGTAGAGCAGCTCTACATGCAGCGGCATGGTATTGGTCTGGCCGCGGATGTGGCCCGACACCACCGACACCGCGCCGAACTCGCCCAAGGCGCGGGCATTGCAAAGCAGCACGCCGTAAAGCAGGCCCCATTTGATGTTCGGGAGTGTGACGCGCAGGAAGGTGCCGAGTCCCGATGCGCCCAGCGTTGCTGCCGCTTCTTCCTCTTCCCGTCCCTGGTCCGTCATCAGCGGGATCAGTTCGCGCGCCACAAAAGGAAAGGTCACGAAGATGGTGGCCAGCACGATGCCGGGGAGCGCGAACAGGATATGGATGTCGTGCGCGGACGCCCAAGGCCCCAGCCAACCCTGCATGCCGAAGACCAAAACATAGATCAGGCCCGACACCACCGGCGATACCGAGAAAGGCAGGTCGATCACGGTAACCAGCAGGGTCTTGCCGGGAAAATCGAACTTGGCAACGGACCAGGCCGCAGCAATGCCGAACAAGGTGTTCAGCGGCACCGCGATGGCGGCTGCCGTGAGTGAAAGCCTGACGGCGACCAAGGCATCGGGTTCGGTGATGGCGGTCCAGAGCGCCCCAACCCCTTGCGCAAAGGCTTCTTTGAACACCAGCGTCAGCGGCAACAAAAGCACTATGGCAATGAACAACATTGCCAGAATGCCAAGCAGCAGCTTGAGCCAGAGCGGATCTTCGGTCGGATTGCGGTCGGAGCGGGTCTGGGATTGCGTGCTCATCTGCGTTTTGCCGCCCAGCTTTGCAAGCCATTCAACGCCAGAAGCATCACAAAGCTCGCCGCCAGCATCACCACGCCGATAGCAGCGGCCCCGGCGTAATCGAATTCTTCCAGCTTGGTGACGATCAAAAGCGGCGCAATCTCGCTGACCGCGGGAATGTTGCCGGCAATGAAGATGACCGAGCCATATTCGCCCGCGCCGCGGGCAAAGGCCATCGCGGCACCGGTGAGCAGCGACGGCAGGAGCGATGGCAGCACCACGCGCAAAATGGTCTGGAGCCGCGTCGCCCCCAGCGTGGCCGCGGCTTCCTCCACATCCAGGCCTAACTCGTTCAACACCGGCTCCAATGTGCGCACGGTGAAGGGAAGGCCGATGAAGATCATCGCCACCAGCACGCCCCAGGGCGTATAGGCGATGCGGATGCCATAGGCTGCCAAAGGCGCGCCGATCCAACCATTGGGGGCGTAGAGACTGGAGAGTGCGATGCCCGCCACCGCGGTGGGAAGCGCGAAGGGCAGGTCGATCACCGCATCCAGAATTCGCTGTCCGGTAAAGCGGTAGCGCACAAGGACCCAGGCGATGATGAAACCGAATGTGGCATCGATCGTCGCCGCGAACAGCGCCATGCCGAAGGACAGCCGCAAGGACGCAAGCACACGCGGCGTGGAAATCGCCGACCAGAATCGCTCAAGGCCAAGGTTGTAAGGCCTGAGCAACAACGCCAGGAGCGGGATCACCACGATGCCGGTCAGGTAGAAAAGCGTGAATCCCAGCGATAGATGAAAGCCCGGCAGCATATGCCGTGCGCGGGGAAATGCCAGCTTGAGACCTGCCGCACTCATTTTCTCGACCCGGTCCCGTTACTTTCCAGGCTGAAATATCTGATCGAAAATTCCGCCATCGGCGAAATGAGTGGCCTGCGCCTTGGCCCAGCCGCCGAAATCGCCATCTATGGTCGCCAGCGGAATGGCGGGGAACTGGGCCTTGTATTTGGCCAGTATCTGGGGATTGCGCGGGCGGTAAAAATCCTTCGCCTCAATTTCCTGCGCCTCGGGCGTGTAGAGGAACTTCAGGAAGGCTTCCGCGGCAGCACGGGTCTTGCGCTTGTCCACATTCTTGTCCACCAGCGCCACCGGCGGCTCCGCCTGGATGGAGCGCGAGGGATAGATGATCTCGTACTGGCCCGGCTCCTCCTTCAGCGCCAGGTGCGCTTCATTTTCCCAATCCAACAGCACATCACCGATGCCGCGTCTGGTGAAGGTGATGGTCGAACCGCGGGCACCGGAATCCAGCACTGGGACGTGATGGTAGAGATTGCCAACAAAGTCCTTGGCCTTCTGCGCATTGCCGCCTGGCGCCTTCTCGGCCCAGGCCCAGGCCGCCAGATAGGCCCAGCGCGCGCCACCGCTGGTTTTGGGATTGGGCGTGACCACCTGGATGCCGGGCTTCACCAGGTCGCTCCAGTCCTTGATCTTCCAGGGATTGCCCTTGCGCACAAGAAACACGATCGTTGAGGTGTAGGGCGTGGAATTGTCTGGCAGGCGTTTCTGCCAGTCGCCGGGCAGGAGACTGGCGTTCCTTGACACCGCATCGACATCGGCGGCCAGCGCGAGCGTCAGGATGTCGGCCTGAAGCCCGTCAATGACGGCGCGGGCTTGTGCGCCCGAACCGCCATTGGATGTATTGATCGTGACGTGATCGGCCTTGTAAGTGCCGGCGAAAGCCGCGCCCAGGTCCTTGTACAGTTCGCGGGTGGGATCGTAGCTGACATTGAGCAAGGTCACATCGGCCTCAGCCGCATTGATGCTGAACAGGCTGGCGGCGACCAGCAGGGCAATATCCCGCTTCATACTTGTCTCCATTGTCCTGGATGTCAGAAGGAAATCTGGCTGCGAATGCCGATGGCATCTGCCGAGATATCGTTGGCCGGCGCATTCACGTGATCGACGTGGATATTGTAGTAATCGACCATGAAGCGCAGGCCGTTGGTGGGATACCAGTTCACGCCCACATTCCAGACATTCTGGTTGCCGCCAGGCACCCCACCATTGGCGGCGGTGGCGAAGGGCAGATAGTCAAGGTCGATGTTGCTGTAACGGCCGGTGACCTCCCAGGCGCCCCAACCGCCCGGCGTGCCGAGCGGGTGATTGGGCCGCAAGGAGCGGAAACTGGCGTTGGCGGGATCGTAGGGGTGCTGCTCGCCGGTCAGCGAATAGCTGGCTTGCGCATACCAGCCGGAGAAATGTGGGTTGGGAATGGCCGTACGCCGGTCGATCTCGTAATGGAACCAGCCGCCCTGGCCGAAAAAACCGGCATATTCTGCGGCGCTTTCGAAACCGAATTCCGTAACTCTGTTCGCGTCAATATTGCCGGTGTTGACGGTCTTTGAGGCATCGACCGCCAGCTCCGTGCCATTGCTGAAACTGAATACGTTCGAAGCGTTGGTGTTGGCGGCGAGATCGGCTGGGTGGAGAACCTGGGTGAAATGTCCGTCCAGCAGCCATTTCACGTCCGGCTGGCTGACCGCCAGCCAGGATGCGCGACCCACCAGCGCCTCCTGCGCATCAAAGCTGGCTGCGTCGGTCGTCTTTTTCCCGGTGTAGGCCAGCGACACAAGATAGGTGTCGCCCTGGACAAAGGCTTCGACGCCTTCGCGGCCGGGCGCACCGGCGATGTTGCGGGCAATATCCACGGAAGAAGGCCGTTCCAGGAATTGAAGGTCGCCCGAACCGGTGGCGTCTTCGATCGCCAGGAAAGGCGTCATGGCGCCCGCGCGAATGGCGAAAGGCTTCAGCCCGTCATATTCTACATAAGCGTAATAGATATAGCCGTTCTTTTCGACGCCATTGCCGCCGAAATCGTAGGTGAAGTTGTACGACCAATCGCGCCAGGCCGTGCCGACAAGGCCCAGCTGGGCCCGGCGGAAATTGCTGCCGCTGCTGAGATCGACACTGGCCGGGTTCCTGCCTTGCGCGAAATGCCCATAGTCGAACTGCACCAGACTGCGCAGCGACAGGCTGAAGTCGCCATTGGCGCTGGCGATCGTAAACCGGCCATCGTCAAGCTTGACGGCGGGCCGGTTTTCCAGCCGATCACTGAGATCCTTGTATTGATTCGACGTGCTGCGCTTCAAGTCCACGGCGGCGGCGCGGCTGGCGCTCTCGGTCTGCTTGGCCTTGATCTCGGCCAGCTGCAGTTCCAGGTCACGCAGCCGCTGCTCGAGCACGCCAACCCTGTAATCTGGGGCGGGTTGGGGCGATTTCTGCGCCTGGGCCAGTGCCGGCACGGAAACGGCGATCCATGCGGCGCCGGCCAAAATTGGAGCAGATAACTTGTTCATGATTTCCCCTGGCAATGATGCGAGCGGCCATCCCGGCCGCCAACCGGACCATCATCTCCCTAATCTCTATCTAGTCAATAGGAATTATAGAGATGGCCGAGGGTGCCTGGTCAAAGATATCAAAGAAAAGGAATTTCTACAGCGCGCCCGAGCGCTTCAGCTGCTGCGCAGCGGCGGCAAGGTTCCGCGACTCCAGGATTTCGGCGGTGGCATCGCGTGCCGCCATCAAGGCCTTGCGTATGGCGCAGACCGATTCTTCGAAGCAATCGTCGCATTTGCGATAGGCCATCACGCTGACACAGGGGCTGAGCGCCAATGGCCCGTCGGTGACGCGCAGGACGTCGGCGAAGCTGATTTCCCGGGCGGACCAGCCCAGGGAATAGCCGCCCTGGCGGCCGCGGTGACTGCGCACGATGCCCGGCTTTTTCAGTTCAAGCAGGATGGCTTCCAGGAATTTGCGCGGAATCTTTTCGTTTTCGGCGATTTCCGAAATCTGCACCGGGCCATCGTCGCCATATGCGGCCAGGTACAACAGGGCGCGCAGGGCATAACGGGCTTTCTGGGAGATCATTGCCGCCCTATACCCTATAATCTCTATGGAATATAGGCCGCGACAGCTTGCGACAACCCTGGCGGTGCAGACCTGTCATTTCCCGGTATAATCGGGGGAAACCGTCCATAAGACCTCCACAAGCCATTGATATGACAAAGAATTTTTCGAAGATGGCAGGGCGATGACCTGGCTCGTCAAGGTCGCGCTGGACCGGCCCTATACCTTCATCGTCATGGCCCTGATGATCCTGATCTTCGGGCCACTGGCCGCCTTGCGCACGCCCACCGACATCTTTCCCAACATCGGCATTCCGGTGATCGGCGTGGCCTTCAATTATTCGGGCCTGTCGCCGGACGAGATGGGCGCCCGGATCGTGGCCAGCTATGAGCGATTCCTTTCCAACAACGTGAATGACATCGAACATTCCGAGAGCCAGTCCATGCAGGGACTGGGCATCATCAAAGTCTATCTGCAGCCCAATGCCGACATTCGCCTGGCGACGGCACAGGTCACTTCATCCTCCCAGTCGGCCATCCGCCAGATGCCGCTCGGCACGCAGCCGCCATTCATCATCAACTACAATGCCTCGACCGTGCCGGTGCTGCAGATGGCCTTCTCATCCAAGTCCCTGTCCGAGCAGCAGGTGCTGGACTATTCTCAGAACTTTGCGCGCCCGCGCATGACCACCGTGCCGGGCGCGGCGGTGCCATTTTCCTATGGCGGCAAATATCGCGCGGTACAGATCGACCTCGATCCGGTCGCCATGCAGTCACGTGGCCTGTCGGCGACCGACGTGCAGAACGCGTTCGTCAGTCAGAATCAGATCATACCTACCGGCAACATCAAGATCGGCAGCTTCCAGTATGTGGTCAAACTCAACAATGCGTCCGAATCGATCGAAGCCATGAACGATCTGCCGCTGAAGACCATCGGTGGCGGCACCATCTTTCTGCATGACGTGGCTCATGTCCGCGATGGCAATATACCCCAGCAGAATATCGTGCATGTGGACGGGTCGCGCGCCGTGCTTTCCACAGTGCTCAAGACCGGACAGGCCTCCACCGTCGATGTCGTGAACGACATCAAAAACCTTCTGCCGCTGCTCCGCCTACAACTGCCCGATTCACTCAAGATCGATGTGCTCTCCGACCAGTCCCTGTTCGTGAAGGCCGCGATCAACGGCGTGGTGCGTGAAGGCGCGATCGCGGCCGGCCTGACCAGCCTGATGATCCTGTTGTTCCTGGGAAGCTGGCGCTCCACCGTGATCATCGCCACCTCGATCCCGCTGGCCGTGCTTTCGGCGCTGATGGCGCTTTGGGCGACCGGCCAGACCCTGAATATCATGACATTGGGCGGCTTGGCGCTTGCCGTCGGCATCCTGGTGGATGACGCCACCGTCACCATCGAGAACATCAACTGGCACCTGGAACATGGCAAAGGCGTTTATGACTCCATCATGGACGGGGCGCGCCAGATCACCCAGCCGGCCTTCGTCTCCCTGCTCTGCATCTGCGTGGCCTTCGTGCCGATGTTCTCGCTGAAGGGCGTGGCGGGCTTCCTGTTCCAGCCCATGGCGATGGCGGTGGTGTTCGCCATGGTGGCCTCCTTCATCCTGTCACGCACGCTGGTGCCGACGCTTGCCCTTTACCTGCTCAAGCTCCATTCCGAAGAACAGGCCGCGCTGGGCAACAACATGGTGGCTCGGCTGCAGAAGCGCTTCGAGAACGGTTTCGCCGACATGCGCGAGGGCTATCGCAACCTGCTGGCGCTTGTCATGACGCGTCGTCGCCCCTTTGTGTATTGTTTCCTGGGGGCGGTGGCCGCCACCATGCTGCTGGTGCCCTTCCTGGGCGAGGATTTCTTCCCCAGCGTCGATTCCGGCCAGATAACCCTGCATGCCCGCACGCCCGCGGGAACCCGCGTCGAGGACACAACCCAGATCGTGGCTCAGATCGAGCGCGAGGTGCGCCGCGTCATTCCCAAGTCGGAACTGGTTACCATCATCGACAATGTTGGCCTCAATATGAGCCCAACCAACATGATTTATAACAATACCGGCACGATTGGGCTCCAGGACTCCGACATCTTCATCACCCTGAATGAGAACCATCGTCCCACGGCCGATTATGTTCGCGCCATGCGCGAAAAGCTGCCGCGCCTGTTCCCGCAAATCACCTTTTCCTATCCCCCGCCGGACATCACCAGCCAGATCCTGAATTTCGGTGCGCCCGCGCCGCTTGATGTGCAGGTCACCGGCACCGAGCACGACACGACGCAGGCTTTCGCCTTTCGCATCCTGCGCGAAATCAAAAAGATCCCAGGCCTGGTCGACGGCCGCATGCAGCAATCCAGCAGCCAGCCACGGCTTCTGGTGGATGCCGACCGAAGCCGGATGGCACAGCTGGGCCTGACGGAGCAGGACGTGACCGGTGCAATGGCCACTGCCCTTGCAGGCACATCGCAAACGGCGCCGAATTTCTGGCTGAACCCCAAGAACGGGGTTTCCTACAACATGACCGCGCAGACGCCGGAATACAAACTGGATTCGCTGGAGGCGTTGCAGAACCTGCCGGTCACCTCTCCCAATGGCGGCGGCTCGCAAATCCTGGGTGGTCTGGCCCGCTTCAGCCGCGATCAGGCCAATACCGTGGTAACCCACTACAATATCATGCCCACCATAGATCTTTACGCTACGACCCAGGATCGCGACCTGGGCGCGGTGTCGAACGATGTCCAGAAGGTGATTGACGCGAACATGAAATACCTGCCGCGCGGAGCCACCGTCAGCTTGCGCGGCCAGGTGACCACCATGAACACTGCCTTTTCCGGCCTGTTCTATGGGCTCCTGGCGGCGGTGGTGCTGATCTACCTGCTCATCGTGGTGAACTTTCAGTCCTGGATCGATCCATTCGTGATCATAACGGCTTTGCCCGCGGCACTTGCCGGCATCGTGTGGGTTCTGTTCGCCACCGGCACGACCCTGTCGGTGCCCGCCCTCACCGGCGCCCTCATGTGCATGGGCGTTGCCACCGCCAATTCGATCCTGGTGATCTCCTTCGCGCGCGAAAGGCTTGCCGCGCATGGCGACGCGGTGCTGGCGGCGGTGGAAGCCGGCGTCACGCGCTTCCGCCCTGTCCTGATGACGGCGCTGGCCATGGTGATCGGCATGGCGCCCTTGGCCTTGGGCCTTGGCGAGGGCGGCGAACAGAACGCGCCACTGGGGCGTGCGGTGATCGGGGGCCTGGTCTTTGCCACGGGCGCTACCTTGCTGTTCGTGCCGGTGGTATTCAGCATCATTCACGGCCGGCGCGCGGCCAAGGCCGCCGCCAAAGGCCGGCAAAATCCCCCGCACGGGGCCGGAGAGGCTTATGCCTGACAAGAACCCCGATGCGGGGCCGCACAATCCGGCGCCGGATCAACTGCTGCGCCACACTCCGCGGCCCGGCCTTAAGCGCTGGGTCTGGATTGCCGTCGTGCTGGCCCTGGTCATAGTGGCGGTCGGGATCGGTTGGCGGCTCTGGAAAAGCCACAACACCGCGCAATGGACCGACGACCAGGCCGTGCCCACGGTGCAGATCATCCGAATGTCCAACACCAGAAATGGCGGCGCGCTCAACCTGCCGGGCAATGTCGAAGCCTTCACCAATGCCGCCATCTATGCACAGGTCAGCGGCTATCTGCAGAAATGGTATTTCGATATTGGCGCCAAGGTGAAGAAAAACGACCTTCTGGCGCAGATCGATCCCCGGACCTACCAGGCGGCGCTCGCCCAGGCCAAAGGCGCGCTGGCGCGTGACAGCGCCACGCTTGCCAATGCGAGGGTGGACCTGGCGCGTTATCAAGCGCTGGCGGCACAGAATGCGATTTCCCAACAGCAACTCGCCACGCAAGCGGCAACCGTCAATTCCGTCGCCGGTGTGGTGGACGTTGACCGCGCCATGGTTTCCCAGGCCGAGATCAATCTTGCCTACACCCGGATTATCGCGCCCTTCGACGGGGTGGTCACCACCCGCTCGGTCGATGTCGGAAACCTGGTGACGGTTGGCACCCAAACATCCACGACGCCGCTATTTACCGTCTCAGACCAGAGCAGAATGCGCGTTTACGTGCGGCTGCCCCAGAATTACGCGTCCTATGTGCGACCGGGAATGGAAGTCACCTACAGGGTGCCGCAATATCCAAACCGCGTCTTTCGCGCGACACTGGCGGCCGATGCCGGCGCGGTGGCCAGCGCCACCGGAACGGTGCTCATCCAGTTTGGCACCGACAATTCCGACCACGCCCTTCAGCCCGGCGCCTATGCCAATGTGCGCTTTCCGCTTCCCTCCGGCGCAAATGGGATAAGGCTGCCCGCCACGGCCCTGATATTCCGCGATCAAGGCATGCAGGTGGCAACCGTCGATGCGACCAATCATGTCCGGCTCAGGAACATCAACATCTTGCGCGACATGGGCGCGAGCGTGGATGTGAGCGGCGGCGTCTCGCCCAGCGACCGGATTATCGACAATCCGGCCGACGCGCTGCAGGAAGGCGACGAAGTGCGGATCGCGAACCGGTAGCGGGAACGCGTTCTTTTCGCCTATAACATAACATCCAAAATGGGGGATGTGATGCGCGCCTTGAAAGTCCTGGCCCTTCTGTTGATGCCGCTGGTTGTTGTGACCGCTTGCGAGCAGAAGAAATCCGATGCCGCGACCGCGAGCGTGGGCGTCGCAGGACCCGGCTATGACACTTCCGCCGACGCCAACAAGCGCTTCCTGGCCGACTATGCGACCCGTCCCGATGTAAAGAAGTTGCCGGACGGACTGATGTACCGCGTGCTCAAGGCCGGCGACGGTCCGGCGGTCCAGAAGGACAATGATGTTGTGACCGTCTACTACAAGGGCCAGCTGATCAACGGCAAAATCTTCGACCAGACCAAACCGGAAGAGCCGGCTCAGTTTCCCGCGGGCGGCCTGATCCCCGGCTGGGTGGAAGCGCTCAAGCTGATGAAGACTGGCGACACCTGGGAATTGGCGATCCCATCCGACCTCGGCTATGGCAGCGACGGCGCGGGCGACACGATCCCACCCAACCAGACGCTTGTCTTCGTCATGAGCCTGACCAAGGTCGAATACGCGCCGTAACTGTTGACCCTCTCCGGCTTTCGCAACTTTGCCGCGGTATTCGGCTTGCGCCTGCGTGCCGCGGCGTTGCTACAGCCGCCTCCTCGTTGACGCGCTTACGCGTATGAAGTGGGCGGCGGGCATGTGGATGCTTCAACCTAAAACTTGTAGCCCAACGTCGCGCCCGTCATCCGTGGCGGCAGCGGAATGCATTGCAGAAGGCCCGACGTGCCGGGCGTACCGAAGGTGCCGTTCGGGGCGGAGTTCAGTACACCGGTATATTCCGGCAGGCAGGCCTGGGTGTTGGCGACATTGTTCATGAAGACCGCCAAATCCGCGTTGCTGTGGGCGAAGTTGGTGAATTCGGCGCGGAAATTGAGCAACCCATAGGCGAAGGTCCGTTGCACCGGATTGTAGTTGCGCATGTCGGCCAGGTAGCGGCTCTGCCAATAATAATGTGCCGTGAAAATCGTGTCGCCCAGCGGCAGTCCGCCAAGGTCGGGGCCGAAATTCACCGTCGCCGTTTCGTTGGTCTGCCAGGTCGGGACCGGTATCGGCGTGCCGCTCAAGTTCAGGCTGTTGGACGGCATAAGATAGCCGGGTGGCACCGGCACGGTGAAGTCAGTGTAGCGCGGGTCGATGTAGCTGCCCGAGGCATTCAGGGTCAGCCAGCCTGTCGGCAGCAAGGTGATATCCCATTCCGCGCCACGGATTCGCGCCGTGTTGGCGTTGAACGTGATGTTGTCGTTGGAAGTGCCAAGGCAGTTGCCGGCATTGAACAGCGCCTGGGTACAGACACCGCCGCCGACCGCGGTGGCCAGCGTGGCATTGATCAGGGGCTGAAGCACCTGGATATTATGATAGGCCGTCTGATACAGCGCCAGGTTGGAGCGCACGGGAACGCCGGCCAGTTCCCAATCGGACTTCACGCCGATTTCATAATCCAGCACTTCCTCGGGCAGCGTGCTGATCAGCGAAATATTGATGGATTGGGTGTTGATGCCGCCCGAGCGATAGCCGGAACGCATCGTGCCATAGACCATGGTGCCTTCCCACAGATCATGGTCCAGCGCGAGCGTCCAGGTCGGCTTGTGAAAGCTGCGGCGGATGTCCTGCGCGCACTGCGCTTGCGGGAACAGCACACCGGCCGGACTGGCTAGGCCGCAAAGATCGCTCTGTCCGGAATAGGTGATGTTTTCAAAGGTGAATCCGGCTGGATTGAAGATAGCCGCCTTGCCGGCATTGACCAGCGCCGCGTTGGTGGCGGCGGTTGCAGGCGTCTGCACGCTCTGCGTGGCGATATGGGCATAGCGCTCGTCATAGGTATAGCGCACGCCGGCGGTGATCCGCGTGTCGTTCCAGATGCTGTAGGTCGCCTGGGCGTAAGCGGCGTAGGAATTGTTCTGCTCGCTGTTGTTCGACCAGTCGGTGACCGTGAGCTGCTTGCCGCTGACCGGGCTCGGCGCGGAGCCGGCGCTGGGCAGGAAGAGATAGAGCTTGCCGCCATCATTGGGGCTGCGCTCGGTGAAGTAGAACAGGCCCGCCGTCCATTGCAGCCTGTTGTCGAATGCCTTGCCATTGACCGTCAGTTCCGACTGCCAGGACTGATAGTCGGGATATCCATAGCTATAGGTGTTGGTTTCAAATGGCTGGCCACGGCTGACGGCCGTGCCGAAATTCTCGAAGGTGCGATAGGCGCCCATCAGCTTGACGTCGATATCGCCCAGCGACTTGGTCGCGGTGGCGGAATAGGTGCCGTAATGGCCCTGGATCACGTTGCTGACGTCCTGGTCTGCTGTCCAGAAACCCGCGGCCTGCTCGCGGGCCAGCGAATTGAGCAGGGTGTTGTAGGTCAGGGCTGAGGAATTCGGGTTGGAAACACCGGCAGCGGTGGCGGTCAGATAATAGGGCGCGATCACCTGCCCCCGCAGGTCGGTGAAACCAACGCAAGTGCCGGGAATGTTGCAGATCGAGGCCTTGCCTGCCGACAGGACGGTGCCGGTGAAGGTGCCGAGATCGTGATAGCTGGAGCCGGTATCGTGCTCGGCCGCGATGTCGGCGCGCAAAACCAGATTGAACGTGTCGTCCGGCTGCCATTTGAGTGAAAACACGCCGGCCAGCTTCTTGTAGCCCAGCGCCGCCTGGGTGTTGGTGCGTTGGGTCGTCGGGTCCAGGAACAGATTGGCGAGATAGCCTTTCTGGTTTTCCGAATTCAGCGCCACGCGCAGGAACAGCGTGTCGGCCAATGGGATGTTGACCGCGCCCTGGAGGCCTGCGCGGGCATAGTCGCCGGCCGTGGCCTGGACATAGCCACCCAGGTCGGGACCCGGCTCCCGGCTGCTATAGAGAATGGCGCCGCCCGTGCTGTTGCGGCCGACCAGCGTACCCTGCGGCCCCTTGAGCACGTCCACACTGTCGAGATCGAACAGCGATCCGGTGAGCCCGATGGCGCGGGCATAATAGACGCCATCCTTGTAGACGGCCGAGGCAGTGTCGAAGCCCAGGCCTGGATTTCCACCCCCCGACGGCGCATCGAAATTGCGCTGGCCACGGATGGTGATGTTGAGCGTGTCCTGGCGGAAGGTGGTCGGCGCGATATAGACCGATGGTGTGGCGTAGGTCAGGTCCTGCAGCGTCCTGACATTGAGCTTGTCCAGGTCGGCCTGGTTGAAGGCGGTAATGGAGATCGGCACCGTCTGCTGGTCTTCCTCGCGCTTGCGGGCCGTAACAACCACTTTTTCGATACTGACGGTCTGGTTCTTGTTGGCAGCTTCGCCGGTGCCGGCGCCGGTGTCGGACTGTGCGAAAGCCGGCGCAGCCGCAGCCAGGCCGGTCGTGGTCAGAAGAGCCAGAAGCAGGCGTTTGGACATGCGATTTTCCCTGCACGGTCGTCTGCTGGCCGAGGCTCTTTTCAATCGCCTTTTGCCGCTTCGGACCACCTTTGCTCTATCGGAAATGCAAAGGCCGATAAAGCCAATGTGACGGGCTGGCGCCAAATCGGGAAAAATTCCCTATAAGGACCTCCAAACAGGGGCTTGGCCGTCCAGGCTTGGCCCGCCGGCAACCGGATTTATGAGGGCAAAGATGACAAGAATAGCAATGATCACCGGCGCGGGAAGCGGCGTGGGGCGGGCGGTGGCCAAGGCCCTGGCCAAGCGGGGCTGGGGCTTGGCGCTGGTGGGGCGCAAGGAAGAGACCCTGGCCAAGACCGCGAGCCAGCTTTCCGGTGACCATCTCATCGCCCCCGCCGATGTGGGCGATCCCGCCCAGGTGAAGGCGGTATTCGCCAAGATCAAAGACAAGTTCGGCCGCCTCGACATGCTGTTCAACAATGCCGGCATGGGCACCCCCGCCATTCCGATCGAGGAGCTGAGCTTCGCGCAATGGCGGGCCATTGTCGGCGTCAACCTGACCGGCGCCTTTCTCTGCACCCAAGAGGCGGTGCGGCTGATGAAATCCCAGACCCCCCGCGGCGGACGCATCATCAACAATGGCTCGATCAGCGCCGACCGGCCGCGCCCGCATTCCGCGCCCTATACCGCGACCAAGCACGCCATCACCGGCCTGACCAAATCCACCATCCTGGACGGCCGGCCCTTCGACATTACGGCCAGCCAGGTCGATATCGGCAACGCCGCCACGGAAATGACGGAGCGCATGACCCAAGGCGTGCTGCAGCCTGACGGGAAATTGGCGGTCGAGCCACGCATGGACGTGGATCATGTCGGCGAGCAGGTGGCTTTCATGGCCGAGCTGCCGCTGGAATCCAACGTCGCCTTCGTCACCATCATGGCGACCAAGATGCCGCTCTATGGGCGTGGTTGACGCATGACGGGCCGCCGCATCGCGAGCGCAATCCTGATTGCAGGGTTCGGCGTGATGCTGGCGATGAACGCGCCCGGACAGCTTTCCTACGATTCCGTCGCACAATTGGCGGATGCCCGCGCGGGACTCTACAACAGCTGGCATCCGCCGGTGATGGACTGGCTGCTAGGCCTGTTCGACAGTCTGGTACCAGGCACGCTGCTGTTCCTGATTTTCCAGAGCCTGTTGCTGCTCCTGGCCCTGCTGGCGCTGTTGTGGCTTCAGCGCCGTGGCTGGCCGAGTGTGGCCTTGGCGGCGGCCATCGTACTGACCCCGCAATGGCTGCTCTTTCAGGGCGAAATCTGGAAGGACATCCTGTTCGCCGACGCCACGATTGCGGGTTTCGCGGCTCTGGCCATTTATGCACAGACGCGAAGTCGCGCAGGGCTGGTCATGTCAGTCCTGCTTCTGGCGCTGGCCGCGAGCACCCGCCAGAACGGGCTGGTTGTGTTGCCGGTGGCAGCAGTCTCAGCCGGCCTGGCCGCGCGCCGTCGTGACGCTTCGGCATGGCGCCACGGGGTGCTTTTTCTTCTGGCGGCGCTGGCACTGGCCGGGGGGCTGAATTTGGCCCTGGCTTCCCGCACCGACGGCGGTGATGGCGCGAGCGCCGAGCTGCGGCGGGGCCAGACCTATGACTTGGCGGGTGCGCTGGCGCGGGAGCCTTCGCTCGCCCTGTCCCTTCAATCCGACCCTGAACTCGATCGGCTGCTGCGCACGCGCGGGAGGTCTCTCTATTCCCCGCTGCAGAGCGACAGCTTCGCTGCCGATCCTGGGATAAATCAGGCGCTCGCGAATGCGCCGGATGGCGCGATCTCAGGCGCCTGGCGGACGCTGGTCCTTGGGCACCCCCTGCTCTATTTCCGGACAAGATGGGCCGACTTTGTGGCGGTCGTGACCAACCCCGACCCGGTCATCTGCCATTGGATCTCAATCGGTGTGACCGGGCCGCCGGCGCGCCTCAAGCAGTTGGGCCTCACCGCAGGGATTCGGCAGCAAGACCGGCTGCTGGCCGATTATGGACGGGCTTTTTTTGCAACCCCGGTTTATTCCCATCTGGCCTGGGGGGCGCTGGCCTTGGTGCTGATCGCCATTCTGATGCGCCGGGGAGGTTCGGCGGACCTGGTTATGTCGGGCCTGCTGGCGGCGGCGCTTTTGTTCGCCATGACGTTCCTGATCGTTTCCATCGCCTGCGACTATCGCTATCTGGTGTTTCTCGATCTGTCGGTCATGGCGTCGGCGCTCTATCTCGTAAAAAAAACCTGATGGATTTCTAGCCGGTTGCGGAGCGTTTTTGCGCCCGAATCATTTTCACTTCCGAAAGCCGGACGACGAAAAATGCGCGCCTGCTTTTTGGGACAAAATATTTGCAATCTGGGTTACGGCGTGGCGATCCTGCAGGCACCGCGGCTGGTGATGGATGAGCCGGCCCGGGCGCTTGCCGAAAATCCGGACCGCCATGTTGCTCCCGGCCAGGAAATCGCCCGCCAAATCGTCGTTACCAAAGCGCTAATTGGGTCACGCCCTGTAGCAAATTCGCCACGCGCAGAGACCTGATCTGGGCCTGATCCGGCAGCCGACCTCCTCCGTATTACCTTTTCGACAGAGGGGTTTTCCCGCGCCACAAATCGGCTCCCCGGCCCCTTGTGCGGCGCGGCACGAATACTGATATTGGGCGTTGAAGACTCGCGGTAACGCTATTTTATTTGGATTTCGGTATTTGGTAGGGGCATGAAACTCTCGGCACCCCTGATTTCGGCGCTGGCTTTGAGCCTGCTTCTTGGCGCGTGCAGCACGCCGAGTCCGGACTCGCTGGCCCAGAATGATCCTTGGGAAAAAACAAATCGCGACATTTTCGATTTCGACGTCAAGTTGGACCATACCGTCGCCCGCCCGATCGCCAAGGGCTACAACGAAGCAGTGCCCCAGCCGGTGCGCGAAGGCATCCACAATGCCGTCACCAACCTGAACGCGCCGGTCGTGCTGGCCAATGACGTGCTCCAAGGCGATGGCGACAAGGCCGCCAACACCTTTGGCCGCATCGTCATCAACTCCACAGTCGGAATCGGCGGACTGATCGACGTGGCGACCAAGCTGGGTATTCCCCAGCACGACAATGATTTCGGCATTACACTTGGCAAGGGTGGAATCGCAGAAGGCTCGTACCTGGTCCTGCCTTTCGCCGGCCCCCTGCCGCCGCGCGACCTGGTCGGCACCGGCGTGGATGTCGTCCTGGATCCGCTGACATGGATCAGATTTCATGGACGAGATACGTGGATGGTGGTGCGGTTTGGCATCGGCACGCTTGATGCCGAAGCATCGCGCATCGATGCGGTGGAAACCATCGAGCGCTCATCCATCGACTTCTACGCGACCACCCGCAATCTTTATCGCCAGAGCCGCAATGCCAAGATCAATGAGGGCAAAAGCGGAACCAATGGCGTGCCGGATAATCTGCCGAATTTGTAGTGAGCCGCGACCTGCGTAGCGGGGCAAATCGATGTCGCACTACCCTGTCGCTAACGACGGATCGATTTGAGCGGCGAACGCGCCGCCTCCCTCGCTGCGCTCGAAGAGGGGCCAGCTCTTCTAATTCGCGATGCTCATAAGAAATGCTAGGCCAGCTAAGGCGAGGCGCCGCTGCAACCAGCTCGGTTCTACTCCGCAGGCGACGGGCTCGGTGTCGGAGAATGATCCTCCGGCTTATCCCCCATGATTCCGTGGTACCACCGATTCCAGAATCCCGCAGTCCAGCCACCAAAGCGGTCCATGTAAAGGAACATGACCGGCGTAGTGTAGAGCGTCAGGATCTGGCTGAGCAAAAGCCCGCCCACGATGGATATTCCCAGTGGCTGGCGCAGCTCCGAACCTTCCCCTAGGCCGATCGCGAGTGGCAGAGCGCCCAGGACTGCCCCGGTTGTCGTCATCATGATCGGCCGGAAGCGCAGCAGGCCGGCCTTGTAGATCGCATCGCGCGACGAAAGCCCTTCGCGCCGCTGCAGGTCGATGGCGAAGTCGATCATGATGATGGCGTTCTTCTTGACGATGCCGATGAGCAGGATCACGCCGATCATGGCGATCAGGTCGAATTCCGCGTGGAACATCAGCAGCGCCAGCACCGCACCCACGCCCGCCGACGGCAAGGTGGACAGAATGGTGATGGGATGGATCAGGCTTTCATAAAGGACGCCCAGGGTGATGTAGATGGTCAGGATCGCCGCCAACAGCAGGAAGGGCATGTTGGCGAGCGACTTCTGGAACAATTGGGCGGTGCCCGCTG
Organism: Rhizomicrobium sp.; assembly: GCA_035512055.1. GTDB lineage: Bacteria > Pseudomonadota > Alphaproteobacteria > Micropepsales > Micropepsaceae > Rhizomicrobium. The sequence continues at coordinate 5,077 of DATKEP010000016.1, read as the reverse complement.
TCTCGCCATGGACGGTGATCGGCACATTGATCCTGGTCATCGTATCCTGGATCGCCTTCAGCGCCTGGCTCATCGAGACACCGGTGGGCAGGCCGAAGGAAAAGGTGGTGGCCACGAAAACACCTTGGTGACTGACCGCAAGCGGCGTCGTGCCGGGGCCGAAACTGGTGAAGGCCGACAGCGGCACCATCTTTTCCACCGAAGTCGAAATGCTCGCGCCGGTCGAGGTGCCGCCGCGGGCGCCGATGGCCACCGAATTGAGCTGCTGGTTGCGCAAGGCATTGGCATTGGCATCGACCGCGCCTGGCCCCGAACCGCCGCTCGTGGATGTCGCGGCGGTGGTAGAAGAAATGCTGGCCGTGGCGCCTTGCGCAGATGCCGAGGCGCCGGCTCCCGACGAACTGTTGCCGACCACGAAGGCGCCTGCCGCGCCTGCGCTAGACTGGGTGCCGCTGACGTTTCCACCCGAAGTGGATATGAACAGATCGCGCAATGTCTCGGGGCTCTGCCAGAAGGCCGGCGCTACCTCCATCACGACATAATACTGGTTCTTGTCTTTGTAGATGGTCGAGACCTGGCGCTGGCCGAAGGCGTCATAAAGCGTGTTGTCGATCTGCTGGGCATTCAGGCCCAGCCGCGCGGCCGATTGCCGGTCGATCTTGAGATCGACTTCCAGGCCCTTGTCCTGCTGGTCGGAATTGACGTCCTGCAGCTCCGGCACTTTCTGCAGCGCTTCGGTGATCTTTGGGACCCAGGTGTTGAGGTCGTCGAGCGCGTCGCCCAGGACGGTGTATTGATAGTCGCCGTTGCCCTGACGGCCGCCGGCGCGGATGCCGCCGCCCGATTGCAGGAACAGCCGCGCCCCCGCGACCTTGAGCAGCTTGGGGCGCAGCCGGTCGATCACGTCCGGCGTCGACAGGCCACGCTGGCGCAAGGGCTTGAGGGTGACAAAGACATTGCCCTGGTTGGTGGCCTGACCGCCGGCAAAACCGCCCACCGTCGCCACCGCGGGATCGCTTTTGATGATGTCGATGAACTGCTGGAATTTCTTTTCCATCGACTGGAACGAGATGCTCTGGTCGCCACGGATGCCGCCAAACATCATGCCGTTGTCGGTATCGGGGAAGAATCCTTTGGGCACGATCGCCAGAAGAATGAAATTCATCGCCACGGCGATAAAGAGAATTGCCATGATGGTCTTGGGATTGTCGAGCGACCAGGCCAGCGTGCGGCGATAGAAGCTCTGCATGGCTTCCAGCGTGCGGCGCGACCAGCGCATCAGGGAACTCTGGTCCTCCTTCACCGCGAAATCCAGATAGGCGCACATCATGGGCGTCACGGTGAGAGAGACGATCAGCGACATGAAAATGGCGGTGGTGACGGTGATGGCGAATTCGTGGAAGATGCGTCCCACGATCCCGCCCAGCAGCAGCACCGGAAAGAACACCGCCACCAGCGAGATCGACATGGAAATGACGGTGAAGCTGACTTCGCTTGAGCCCCTCAGCGCCGCCGTCAGCCGGGGCTCGCCGTTCTCCAGGTGACGGGTGACGTTCTCGAGCACCACAATGGTATTGTCCACCACGAAGCCCGTGGAGACGATCAGCGCCATCAGCGAAAAATTGTCCAGGCTGAAGTCCAGCAGATACATCACGCCGAATGTGCCGAGCAGTGACAGCGGAACGCAGACCGTGGGCACCATGGTCGCCTTGAAATTGCGCAGGAACAGGAACACGACGAGGATGACCAGTATGGTCGAAAGGATCAGGGTAATTTCGACATCGTGGACCGCATTTCGGATCGATACCGTGGTGTCGAACAGGATGCCCTGATCGATACTGACCGGCAGCGCGCTTTTCAGCGCCGGCAGCTGGTTGCGGATATTGTCCACCACCTGAATGACATTGGCGCCGGGCTGTTTGGTGATCTGCACCAGGATGGAGCGCTTGCCATTGAAGGTGCCCAGGTTGCGGACATCTTGCACGCCGTCAAAGACCTGGGCCACGTCCTGAAGCCTGACCCCGGCGCCGTTGCGATAGGCGATGATCAGGCTCTTATAATCGCTGACCAGCGTCGCAGTGTCGTTGGCGAATACCTGGAAGCTCTCGCCCTGTTGCTGGATATCGCCCTTCGGACTGTTCGCATTGGCGGCACTGATCGCAGCGCGAACATCCTCGAGCCCGATCCCGTATTGGAACAGAGCCCGCGGATTGAGTTCGATGCGGATTGCCGGCAGCGAAGAGCCGTTCAGCGCGACATTGCCGACACCGGCAATCTGCGACAGCTTCTGCTGGATGATGTTGGACGCCTGGTCGTAGATCTGGCCTGGCGACAGGGTCTTGGAGGTCAAGGCCAGGACGATCACCGGCTGGTCAGCCGGATTGAATTTGCGGTAGGTCGGATTGGTCCTTAGTGCCGAAGGCAGGTCCTGGCGCGCCGCATTGATCGCCGCCTGCACGTCGCGCGACGCGCCGTCAATGTCGCGGTTGATGTCGAACTGCAGCACAATCTGCGTGTTGTTGACATTGCTGCGCGATGTCATCTCGGTGACGCCGGCGATGGTCCCCAGATGGCGCTCCAACGGGGTCGCCACGCTGGAAGCCATGGTCTCGGGCGAAGCGCCGGGCATGTTGGCGCTCACCGCAATGGTGGGGATGTCGATATTGGGATAGGGCGAAACCGGCAGCAGGAAATAGGCGACCAGTCCGGCCATCCCCAATCCCAGCGCCAGCAGGGTGGTGGCGATCCGGCGCTCGATGAATAGCTGGACCAGGTTCATTCGGCAGGCTCCGGCTCCGGTCCCGCATGACCCATGCGGCGGCGCGCGCGCCATTCCCTTATATCGCGTCCGGCCTTGTCGAAATAGATGTAGATCACAGGCGTCGTGAACAGGGTGAGAAGCTGGCTCACCAGCAGACCGCCCACGATGGAGATGCCCAACGGATGGCGCAGCTCCGAGCCCATGCCCGAACCCAGCATCAGCGGCAGGGCGCCGAACAGGGCCGCCACGGTCGTCATCAGGATGGGGCGGAAGCGCAACAGGGCGGCCTGATGGATCGCCTCTTCCGGACTCTTTCCCTCATTGCGTTCGGCTTCGAGGGCGAAGTCGATCATCATGATCGCATTCTTCTTGACGATGCCGATCAGGAGGATGATGCCGATGATCGAGACGATGTTGAGGTCATGACCGGTGATGATGAGGGCGAGCAGAGCGCCCACGCCTGCCGATGGCAGGGTCGACAGAATGGTCACCGGATGGATGAAGCTCTCATACAAGACGCCCAGCACGATATAGACCACCACGATTGCAGCCAGGATCAGCAGCACTTCGTTGGACAAGGCCGACTGGAAGGCAAGCGCGGAGCCCTCGAACTGGGTGCTGATGCCCGGCGGCGTGCCAGTGTCGGTCTCGGCCTTCTGGATCGCATCCACCGCCGCCCCCAGCGAATAGCCGGGCGATACATCGAAGGAGAAGGCGGCCGAGGGGAACTGAGCCAGATGGTCCACCTGCAGCGGCGTGCGCCGCTGCTCCACATGCGCGATCGCCGACAGCTGCACCTGGCCGCCGCCCGCGGTGGGAAGATACATGCTGTTCATCGAGGACACCGAATCCTGCAGCTTAGGATCGGCTTCCAGGATCACACGATACTGGTTGGACTGGGTGAAGATGTTGGAGATGATGCGCTGGCCGAAGCTGTCATAGAGAGCATTATCGATGGTCGCGGCTGTCACGCCAAAACGCGCCGCGGTATCGCGGTCCACCGTCAGATAGGCCGACAGGCCATTGTCCAGATAGGAAGTGGACACGTTGCGGATCGCCGGCACCTTGTTGAGCGTGGCCAGCAGTTTGGGCACGAACTGGTTCAGCGAAGCCGAGGTCGCGGCTTGCAGCACGAACTGGTACTGGGCACGGGAAACCACCGAGTCGATGGTCAGGTCCTGCACCGGCTGGAGATAGAAAGTGATGCCTGGCACCGTATGGCCGATCTGGGCCAGCCGGTCCATCACCGTCGAGACGCCGTCGCGATCCGCCTTTGACTTCAGGTTGATCAGGAAGCGGCCGCTGTTGAGCGTGTTGTTGGTGCCATCGACGCCGATGAAAGACGACAGGCTGGCGACGTCGGGGTCCTGCAGGACCTTTGCCGCCAGTTCCTGCTGGCGCTGCGACATGGCATCAAATGACACGGTGGGTCCTGCCTCCGTGATCGCCTGGATGAAGCCGGTATCCTGAAGCGGAAAGAAGCCCTTGGGGATGGCGATGTACATCACGACGGTCAGCGCCAACGTGCCCACCGCCACCAGAAGGGTGAAGCGTTGGTGTTTCAAGACCCAGATCAGCAGCCGGTCATATTCTGCCACCAGCCGGCCATAATAGCGCTCGATGATGCGCTGGACGCGGCTCTCCCGCTTCTGCTCATCGGCATGGCTACGCAACAGCTTGGCGCAAAGCATCGGCACCAGCGTCAGCGACACCACCGCCGAGATCAGGATGGTGACGGCCAGCGTCACGGCGAATTCGCGGAACAGCCGCCCCACCACCTCCTGCATGAACAGCAGTGGGATCAGCACCGCGATCAGCGATACGGTCAGCGACACGATGGTGAAACCGATTTCACCGGCGCCCCGCATGGACGCGTTGTAGGGCGTCTCTCCCTTTTCGATATAGCGGGAGATGTTCTCGATCATCACGATGGCGTCGTCGACCACGAAGCCCGAGGAAATGGTCAGCGCCATCAGCGACAGGTTGTTGAGCGAAAAGCCCAGCAGATACATGGCCGCGAAGGTGCCCACGATCGAGAGGGGCACCGACAGGCTGGGGATGAATGTGGCCGGCAGGCTGCCCAGGAAGCAGTAGATCACCAGCACGACCAGGATCACGGCCAGGATCAGCTCAAACTCCACATCCGCCACCGAGGCGCGGATGGTGTCGGTGCGGTCGGTGAGCGTCTTTACGTCCACCGAGGCCGGCAGGCCGGCCTGGATCTGGGGCAACAGTTCCTTGATCGAGTCCACAACCTGGATCACGTTGGCGCCCGGCTGACGTTGGACATTGATCAGCACCGCCGGCGTCTTGTTG
>DATKEP010000015.1:0-8214 GCA_035512055.1 Rhizomicrobium sp. | reverse complement strand
TCGCAGGGCGCTATAGGATAGCGCACCTCCCACAACGCAGCCGACCCAGCTGAGCCATGTGGGCACTGCCCAAGTTCCGATCACTGCGGGCCAACCCATGTACAGGCGCAATATATGAACCACGACAATAATCGCAAAGATAATGCCGGTGACGAGATTGAATGTTCTTTGGCCCATGATCGACGCCTCAGAGGATCAATTAAGTTTACGCCGAATTCGCTAACGCTCCAATGTCGACTTCCGGTGCAAAGCGGACGATGGTTGAACGGCCGCTCCTCAATGATTTTCGGTGCGCTCCAAGGTGACGGACGCTAAACTTCGTCTGTAGTCGGTTGGAGCCCTGCGTCATGCAATGGTGATCGGCGATGCGCAGGCTTTGCTGGATGACGTTCAGATAATGGCAGCGCAACGAAAGGCCATCGACATCCGGCCGTCGGCAAAGGTTACGACGCGCTACCGGGGCTTGCGGCTCTGCTTGGCCAGTGCAAGCGCCTGCCGCGCAGCCTGCTCGAACAGCAGCGACGTGCCCGGTCCCAGTACCGCAACGGCGGCCAGCGCCATCAGGCTTTCCAGTATGATCACGCGGTTCATATCAATACCCGCCATTGCAAATAGGCGGGAATGATGGGCGCGCGTGCCTGAACAGGCCCTGAGACAGCCGTTCAGGCGAAATTCATCGGGATGACGCTGGTGTTAATGCGCCGGGTTCGGCGCAGGCGCCGGAATGAACGGCTCGGGCGCGGCCTGCGGCGGCATGCGGCCGAAACTGCCGGAAGCTCCCGGATACACGACCGGGCTTTCATAGCCGTCGGCGCCAAAGGCGCTGACGCCGAAGAACCAGTCGTCGATATTGATCCCGGCAAGCGTAGCGCTGTTGGCGGAGACCTGGCGGTTGAAGTGCCATTGCGGCTCGATCGTATCGCGCCACCATACGCGATGGAAGGCAGCATCCGTTGCCGGTTTCCACGTCACCACCGTATCAGGCGTGACCGCGCCGGCAATCGTCACGCCCGTGGGTGGGGCCGGCGCCAGCGCTAGCGCGGCCAGGGTGATCACATTGAGCCGCGTAACCTGGGCGAGATAATCAAAGTCCACGCCTTCCAGAACATCGCCATAGGGGATGCCGTTTTCGACGCGCACATTCTGGTGCTGGCGCGTGTAGTTTTCCGCCGCTTCAGTAATGCGAACGGCGGGAAAGCCCTGGGCCAGCAACTCATGGTGATCGCCGCCCCGGCGGAACCGGTCGGGCCGGTAGATAAGCCGCGCGGAAAAGCCGTTCATATAGGCGTCGGCCATGCCCTGCATGAAGCGCGCGATATTGCGCGAGGGGCTGTCATTCTCCCCGCCGGCCTCGTGGCGGGCCAGCGCCTGCTGCGGCGTCTCGTTGGTGCGGCTGCCTTCCGAGAAGACGCGCACATGGGTGTTGTCCATCACGCCCGACAGGCCGTGCGTATTGCCGATGATGTCGTTGTTGAGATCGGCCTCCACCCGCCAGTTCTGCGCGACCGCGTAATCCGCCAGAACCTTTCCTCCGAACAGGCCCTGCTCCTCGCCCGACAGCACGGCATAGACAATGGTGGCGGGAAATTTCTGCGCCGATAGGATACGGGCTGCTTCCAGAACCGCGCTGACGCCGGAGCCATCGTCATTGGCGCCCGGCGCATCGCCCTTGGCATCCAGCACATCGCCATTGCGGCTGTCCATATGGGCGGAGATCACGATCACCCGCCCCGGATCGCTTGTGCCGCGCTGCACGGCCAGCACGTCCATCACCTGGGCGGGCTTTGGGACGCGCGCGCCGGTGAAGGTTTGCGAAGGTGTTTGAATTTCCAGACACCCGCCGCAACTTTTCGAGAAGTCCGAAAATTGCGCCTGGACCCAGCGCCGCGCCGCGCCGATTCCGCGCGCATCCGATTTCACGTCCGACAGCGTGTGCCTAGTACCGAAAGCCACCAGACTTGTATCGGTCGCCCGCTCGCGGCCGGCCGAGACCTGGGCCGCCAGCGCGGCCAGCTGCGGATGTTGGATCGTGACCGGCTGACCGAGCGCGGGAGCCACCAGCAGAAGCGGCAGTGCAAGAACCAGACCCCTCATGCCCGATCTATAGCATGGATGCCAGTCAATGATTCAAGGATGCGGAGTCCTTCGCAACCTGCACAAAGGCGATTTTGTTCACTCCGCTTTCGGCCAGCCACAGATTGCCGTCCGGCGTGTGCACCATATTGCGCACCACCCCGCCGCCAGAAGGAATCGGCCAGGTCTGGAATTGATGCGTTTTGGTGTCGAAGCGCACCAGCGTATTGGGCTCGGTATTGGATTCGCTGTACCAGATCGCGTCGCCCACCGCGGTGATGCCATAGGGCTGCGACCTCGCTCCGCCCGGTGACGGCCATTCGGTGACATTGCCTGTTTTGGGATCGAGCCGGCCGAGATATCCGCGGCCGTAGTCGCTATACCAGATCATGTCGTCCGGCGTGATGGCGACGCGCCGCGGACGCGCATCGGGGCTTGGCAATACATATTCGTGGATGGCAAGCGTATCAGGATCGAGGCGCGCGACCTTGTTGCTGCCGAACTCGACGAAGAACGGCACGCCATGGGAATCGATCACCATGCCATAGGGATTGGAGTGCGGCGTTGGCGAACTCACCAGCTTGACCTCGCCGGTCCTGGGATTGAGCCGGCCCGCCATGTTGCCGCCCTGCACGGTGAAATAGATGTTGCCATTGGGCGCCTGCAGCAGGGTGTGCGGATCGCGGGCGGCCAAATCCGGCATCGGATATTGCGTGACCTTGCCGGTTTTCGGATCGAGCTTGCCGATATAGGCCTTGAAGTTGGCCGTGTACCAGACATTGCCGTCATGATCGGGGATCAGACCGTGTGGGCCGGACCCGGGCGGCAAAGAAAATTCCTTGAACCCTTGCGTCCTGGGATCGAACCGTCCCAGCACATTGGCCATCTGGCCGGTATACCAGACCGAGCCGTCAGGCGCGTACATGGGATCATGCGGGCGCGATCCGGGCGTGGGCACGTCCCACTCCTTGAACGTCACTTTGACATTGCCAGCAATCACCGCGGCGTTGGGCAATTGCCTGGGCGGGAAATTCTTCGCCAGATAATCCACCACCAGGGGAAGCTGGGCTGTCGGCACTTTCGCGCCGACATTGACCATCATGTGCACGACCGTGTCCCAGTCGGCGTGGCTGTGGCCGGCATTGGTGACGTTTGTGAGCGCATGACAGCTGCCGCAGGCGGCCGCCACCGTGTCCCTGCCGGGCCCCTCCGGCAACGTGGCGGCAAGCATGTTCTGGGCAAGGACCGGGGCGGCGGCGAATATCAGGGCGGTGGAGAGAAGAAGCGATTTCTGCAACATGGCAAACCTCGCATCCAAGGGCCCGCAAAATTACGTCCGCCGGTTCTGGGGGTCAATCGCGGACCATGCTAGCGTTGACCCCAAAAAGGGGAGGTACCGCGCATGATCCTGTCGCGCAGAACCGTCATCGCGGGGACCGCCGCCCTGCCCTTCATCGGCACGTCCGCCCGCGCCGCCGGGCCGGTCACTGTGCGCGTAGATGCGGGCAAGAGCCTTGGCGTCCTTGCCCCTGATTACATGGGCCTTGGTTTCGAGATTTCCTCGGTCGCGGTAGCGGGATTGCTTTCGGCCGCCAATCACACCTACGTGCGGCTGGTGCGCAATCTGGGGCGGCAGGGCGTCATCCGCATCGGCGGCAACACCTCGGATTTCTCCCGCTATGACGCGCGCGGCACGGCGGTGTCTGCGCCCAAGGCCACGGTGGTGACCGAAGCCAATCTGCGCGAGTTGAGGACTTTCGTGGACACTGTCGGCTGGAAGCTGATCTGGGGCCTGAACCTGGGCGACGACAAGCTGGACAATGCCGTGGAGCAAGCCCGCGCCGTGGCCAACATCATGGGCGACAGGCTGCTGGCGCTGGAGGTCGGCAACGAACCCGATCTGTTCCCTCGTTCCGGACACCGCGGGCCCGATTACGGCTATCCCGCATGGTTCGCCGACTATCGCCGCTACAAGCAGGCGATCCGCTCCGTGCTGCCGCATGTGCCATTCGCCGGTCCGGACCTTGCGGGGGCCACCGAGTGGATGGAGCAATTCGCGCGCGACGAGCCGGACGCGGTGCTTCTGACCGCGCATCACTATATCACCGGCCAGGCCAATCCCGCCGCCACCATCGACACCATGCTGGCCAACAACACCAAATATGATTCCGTGCTCGCACGGTTCCAGGCTGCCGCGGAAAACGCCAGGAAGCCCTGGCGGATGTGCGAGACCGCGTCCTTTTCCGGCGGCGGCAGGCAAGGTGTCAGCGACACCTTTGCCGCGGCGCTGTGGGCGCTGGATTACCTGTTTGTGCTGGCGGAACATGGCTGTGCCGGCGTCAATATGGAGACAGGCGTCAATCACCTGGGCTGGATCAGCCACTACACGCCCATCGGCGACGACCTGCACGGCAATTACAGCGCGGCGCCGGAATATTACGGATTGCTGGCTTTTGCCCAGATGCCCAAGGGCGAACTGGTGGCAGTGAATTGCGAGACTGGCGGGATCAATTTCACGGCACATGCGCTGCGCAAGGGCAAGGAAACCTGCGTGGCGCTGATCAACAAGGATCTGCATCAGGGCGCAGACGTAACGATCACGACAGGCGCGATGATCCGCGCTCCCCGCCTCATGAACATGTCGGCACGAACGGACCGCATAACCCTGGCTGACGCTTATGTCGGCAGCGATGGTCGCTGGGGCGGCATGCCCGAACATTTCCGCGCGGCTGCCGACGATGCGGTGCGCCTGGGTGTCGGCCCCGCCAGCGCCACGCTGGTGTGGCTGGAGATATAGGTCACCACTTATAAGACATTTGCACGAAGCCGCCGTCGGGCGTGGCCGACAGCGAGGTGTCCAGATTGTATTTGCGCTTGAAGGGCGTGGTCAGCACATAGCCATAGCCGGCGGCGATGGCCGAGCTTGCCAGCGTGTCGTACCAGCGATGCTGGCGCGATTCGACGCGGCTGAACGAAACGAACGCAGTCGCCGCTTCCGCCGGCAGGCCATATTCCCAGCCATAACGGCCCCACAGGAAGGAGGTACCGGAGGCGGCCAGTGCCGTGGTCTCGGATGGGAAGGAATGATTGTCCGAGCCGTCGGGCCGTTCCTCGCGCACGATGTTCTTGAGCGCATAGACAGTGCCGACAGTTAGCACGCCTTCGACCGCAAGCTGCGCCAGGCCGACGCGATCATGCTTGTACCAGGCGATGCCGGCGGCGGTGAGCGGCAATGCGATGGCCACCGCCGTACCCGCGGTTTCGAGGTGCTGCCGGGTGGACGAAAGCGGGGTTGTGTTGACCGTGAAGGCTTCGGTCTGCCCCGCGGCGCAACTGAGAATGAGTATTAAGATACTGATACGCCGGGATAAATTCATGTCCGCTCCGATGCCCCCGGGGCCGGACCATAGCGGTCTCTCGCGCCGCGGCAAGCCCGGATTTCACAAATTTGGAAAATGGCCGACGACAATTATTCTCGCTCTGACTGAAACCGGCCACATGTTTGCGTCGAAATGCGGGCTGTGGGAGGAGAATGGCGTGGAATCGCAAGCAATCCATCAGGATAAGCCAGGCGTGCTGCGCAGACTGTGGCGCGACGCTTTCGCTCCCATCACCGATGCGGAAGGCTTCTACCGCCATCGCGCGCTCGTGCGGCTGACCCACTGGATCAATGCGCTGTGCATCCTGTTCCTGCTGGGCACCGGGCTCAACATCTTCAACGCCCATCCCCGGCTCTATTGGGGCATGTATGGCGCCGATGCCGACCAGCCATTCTTTTCGCTGGGCGCGGTGGACACGCCGGCCGGCACGGTGGGAATCACCCAGCTCGGACACTGGCATTTCAACACCACCGGCGTGCTGGGCTGGTCGGCCGTCGATGGCGAATTCCAGAATCGCGGTTGGCCGGAATGGCTCACCATCCCGAGCTTCCAGGACCTGGCGGATGCGCGGCACTGGCACTTCATGTTCGCCTGGATCCTAGTGGCCAACGGACTTGCCTATCTCGCCTACAGCCTGTGGGTGCGCCACATCCAGAAGGACATCTGGCCGACCCGCGCCGACATCCGCGCCATTCCACGCTCGATCCTGGATCACATGAAGCTGAAACATCCCACGGGCCTTGCGGCCCGGCGCTACAATGTGCTGCAGAAGATGGCTTATCTGGGCGTGATCCTTCTGATTTGCCTGATGGTGCTGACGGGTCTCACCATGTCTCCCGGATTTGACGCCTTCTTCCCTTGGCTGCTGGACCTGTTCGGTGGCCGCCAGTCGGCGCGCAGCATCCATTTCATCTCCGCCAGCCTGATCGTGCTGTTTGTGATCGTGCATCTGGCCGAGGTGGTGCTGGCCGGCCCGATCAACGAGGTCCGCTCCATGCTGGGCGGCCGCTATCGCATCCCGAAGGAGCATTCCTGATGGCCGATGCAAAAATCGTCACCCGCCGCCTTGCCATCGCCGGCGGATTTGCCGGCGCGGGCTGGCTGGTCGCCAATGCCACCAGCCTGACCGCGAACCAGAGCCTCACCGGCATTTTTCAGGCGGTGGAACACTGGACCAAACTTGCCCAGCGCGGGCTCCTCAATTCGAACCGCCTGGCGCGGGAATACAGCCCCGCCGACATCTCGCCGGTGTTCAAGCCCAACGGCACCTACAATCCGGGTACGGATGAATACAATACCCAAGCCGCGCGGAATTTTGCCGACTGGCGCTTAAAGATTGACGGGCTGGTGGGAAATCCCCTGTCGCTCTCGGTCGCCGACATCATGCGCCTGCCCCGCCGCACCCAGATCACCCGACATGATTGCGTCGAGGGCTGGAGCGCCATCGGCATGTGGAGCGGCGTGCAGCTGGGCCTGATACTGAAGGCGGCCGCGCTCAAACCCAATGCGCGCTATGCGGTGTTTCATTGCGCCGACAACCTGACCGGCGAACCGGCGAAGGGCGGCCAGCAGAGCCCCGGCCAATATTATGAAAGCATCGACCTCACCGATGCCTTCCATCCCCAGACCCTGATCGCCTATGCGCTGAACGGCAAGCCGCTGGACGTGGCCCATGGCGCGCCACTGCGGCTCAGGGTCGAGCGCCAGCTGGGCTACAAGCAGGCGAAATATGTCCAACGCATCGAGATCACCGACAGCTTCGCCCGTATCGCGGGCGGGCGCGGCGGCTATTGGGAAGATCGCGGCTATGAATGGTATGCGGGAATATAAGAGAGTGATGTAACCACGCGCGCCGCCGGTGCGAACCAGATGACGCGGAACAGGTCCGCCCAACAGGAGAATAACGATGAATAAGTTCACCAAGCTGGCCGTCCTGGCCCTGATCACGACCACACTTTCGGTGCCGGCATTCGCCCAGCCCGCCGCCTCCGGCTCCATGTCGGGGTCCTCGTCGGACTCGATGTCGAGCGGCTCCATGTCGGGGTCAATGTCGGGCTCGATGAGCGATCATTCCAAAATGACCGCCAAGAAGAAGACAGGCGCCGCGGCGAACGGCTCCATGTCCGACTCGATGTCGAACGGGGCGATGTCGAGCGGGGCGATGTCGAACGGGGCGATGTCGAATGGGGCGATGTCGAATGGTTCGATGTCGGGGAATGCGGGGCATTAAAGTCCGGTATCAAGGAAAGTGTCATGGCCCACCGAGTGTGAGCCATGACATTTTGGTGTGATCGTCCGAACGACCCTAACGCCCGCCCCCCACCAACGCGCGCGTGTAATTCTCGATCACCAGGCTGAATGGCCGGCCATCATTCGTTTCCAGCACCGCGGTGACCCTGAGCACGGTGACCGCGCCATTCAGCGGCTCAGCCTTCAGTATCCTGCGACGGAAATTAAGCGGCTTGACCACCGTGCCGAATGGCGTGTCGCTGCTGTCGAGTGTGCGGTTCATTTCCGGCGTCAGCCGCCCGGGCACATACCAGTTTTCGGCCTCCGACAGTCCATGGGTGCCGCAGGCCAGCGTGACGCGCCGGTAAGCCAGCTTCGTGTCCGCCGCCAACTTCAGCCATCCGCGCACCTGCGCGCTGGCCGGCCGCTCGTCACGCATCCGCATCGCCTTGATCACCGGCGGCGAAGCCAACTTCAACGCCGCGCATCTGTCGGTCAGGAACTGCGTGGCGCTGGGCGCTGCCGCCAGCGC
>DATKEP010000014.1:0-6798 GCA_035512055.1 Rhizomicrobium sp. | reverse complement strand
CAAGGGCAGCGTCATGGTGATTGAGGACGCCCGTTAAGTCACCGGTGCTGGATTAAACAAGGTCAAATCGTTGTGCAGGCCCCAATGGTCGGCCCAGACCTTCTTGCGGCCACTGGCCACATCCAGCATCAGCTGGAACAGCGTAGCACCCGCCCGCACCAGAAGATCGGCGCAATAGCCAAGCGCGGGATTCGCGGTAAGGCCGCAGGGCTTTGCCCATCACCACATTGTCTTCATTGATCCAGTCGCCGCGCTTGATCGCGCCTTTCGCCGTGCCGATCACTTCGCCATAGCGGATGATGTTGCCGCCATCGGCGATGTCGGCTAACGCCACCTTGTGGCCTTGCGGCACGAACTGGTTCAACACCAGCCCGTCGGGAAATGCCGTGCCGGCCGGCAAACCCAACCCTTTGACCACGATGGCGACGTTATCCTTGGGCGCGACCTGGATGCGGCGCGGCGGCTCGTGCGGCGGCTTGTTCTGGATGTTCATGGTTGGAGATTATAGCGCCCGACAGCGCATCTTTGTTAGCGGATCAGGCAGGGCTTTTTGGCGTCGAATTGCCAGCCCGGAATCAGGAATTGCATGGCGGCCGCATCATCGCGCGCCCCCAGGTCGAGGGATTTGTAGATACCATGGGCTTTTTCGACCTCGGCCATATCGATCTCGACGCCCAGCCCGCCGCGCGCAGGAACTTCAATCTGGCCGCCCTTGATCTGGAAAGGCTCCCTGGTCAGGCGCTGGCCGTCCTGCCAGATCCAGTGGGTGTCGATGGCCGTGATATTGCCCGGCGCCGCGGCGGCGACGTGCGTGAACATGGCAAGCGACACATCGAAATGATTGTTAGAGTGCGAACCCCAGCGCAAGTTCCGGTCGGCGCACATCTGCGCCACCCGCACGCTGCCGCGCATGGTCCAGAAATGCGGGTCGGCCAGCGGAATGTCCACCGCGCCAAGGTCGATGGCATGGACCATCTGCCGCCAGTCGGTGGCGATCATGTTGGTGGCTGTGGGGAGCCCAGTGGCGCGGCGGAATTCCGCCATGATCTCGCGTCCCGAAAAGCCTGCTTCGGCGCCGCAAGGGTCTTCGGCATAGGCGAGCACGTCTCCGCGGCCCTTGCACAGGCCGATGGCCTCATTCAGCGACCAGGCGCCGTTCGGGTCCAGCGTGATGCGGGCCTTGGGGAAGTGCTTGGCCAGTGCCTCCACCGCTTTCATCTCTTCCCGGCCTTCGAGCACGCCGCCCTTGAGCTTGAAGTCGTTGAAGCCGTAACGCGCGTAAGCGGCCTCGGCCAACCGCACGACGGCGTTTGGCGTCAGCGCTTCCTCGTCGCGCAACTTGAACCAGTCGTCGCCCTTTTGATCGTTGCGATAGGGCAGCGTGGTCTTCTTGCGGTCGCCGACGAAGAAGAGATAGCCGAGCATCTCCACCTTGCCGCGCTGCTGGCCTTCGCCCAAAAGCGCCGCGACCGGCACACCCAGATGCTGACCCAACAGGTCGAGCAGGGCGCATTCCAGCGCCGCCTGGACATGCACAGTCGTACGCAGGTCGAATGTCTGAAGCCCGCGCCCGCCCGCATCGCGGTCAGCGAAGCGGCGGCCTGTCTCGCTCAGCACATTGTTCCATGAACCGAGCCCTGCGCCGACGACCAGATCGTTTGTGTCTTCCAGGGTCTGGCGGATCTTCTCGCCGCCCGGCACTTCGCCCACGCCGGTATTGCCGGCGCTGTCGATTAGGATCACCAAATTGCGCGTGAAGTAAGGGGCATGGGCACCCGAC
Source organism: Rhizomicrobium sp. (assembly GCA_035512055.1). GTDB lineage: Bacteria > Pseudomonadota > Alphaproteobacteria > Micropepsales > Micropepsaceae > Rhizomicrobium. The sequence continues at coordinate 5,018 of DATKEP010000014.1, read as the reverse complement.
AGGTTCAGCAGCATGCTGTCCTGGCCGGCCACGGGAACGACTTTCATATCCGTGACGCGTGGGGCCCCGGTGACTTTCTCGGACATGGACAAACCTCAGACTGTCTTGAGCACGACGCGCTTGAGTTCGCCGGCCACCAAGCCATAACCGATCATGGCGACAATGGAATGGGCGAACAGAAAGACCAGCGCCAGATCCCAACTGTTGTTGGTCGCCTTCAGGATGTAGCCGATGACGATGGGGGTGAAGATGCCTGACAGGTTGCCGCACAGGTTGAACACGCTGCCGGCCAGGCCGGTGGCTTCGCGCGGCGCGACATCGCTCATCACCGCCCAGCCCAGCGCCGCAACCCCCTTGCCGAAGAAAGCGACCGACATGAAGATCAGAATCATCATCTGGCTATCGGTATAGTTGCAAGCCAAGATGGCGCAGCTGATCACAAGTCCGGCCAGGATGGGAATCTTGCGCGCCGGCGATAGCGCGGTGCCGCGCTTCAGCAGCCAGTCCGAAAAAATGCCGCCGAGAACGCCGCCGGCGAAACCCGCAATGGCCGGCACGGCCGCGGCAAAGCCCGCACTTGCCAGGCTCATATGGCGCGCGTCGTGCAGGTAGATGAAGAACCAGGTGGAATAGAAAAAGGTCAGCGCCGTGATGCAATACTGCGCGACATACATGCCCCACAGCATGCGGCTGGACAGCAGCTGGCCGAGGATGCTCCAGCGGATGGGTTGCGCCGCAGTAGGACCGTCCATCTTCACCAGCGCGCCGCCATTTTCTATATAGGCATATTCGCTGCTGCTGATGCGTTTGTGGCGCGCCGGCGATTGCACCACAGCGGCAAAGATCGCCACGCCCACCAGGCCGATGCCGCCCATAGCCAGAAACACGCTGCGCCAGCCGTAATTCTGAGCCAACCAGCCCATCAGCGGTGTGAAAGCTACGACCGAAAAATACTGCGAGGCGTTGAAGATGGCACTGGCGGTGCCGCGCTCGGATTTGGGAAACCAGTTGGCGACAATGCGGGCGTTGGCGGGGAAGCTGGGGCATTCGGCGAAGCCCAGTGCGAAGCGCAGCGCGAACAGACTAATCATCACCGGCAAGAAGGCGAAATACGACACGAACGCCTGCAGCGCAGTGAACACCGACCAGAGTGTGATCGACCAGATATAGACCGGGCGCGAACCGTATCGGTCCAGCAGGCCGCCGCCGGGAATCTGCCCAATGGCATAGGCCCAGGCGAAGGCCGAGAACAGATAGCCCAACTGCACGCTGTCGAGATGGAATTCCCCCGACAGTGGCTTGCCGGCAATGCCCAACGTTGCGCGGCTGGCATAGTTGATGGAAGAGACGATGAACAGGACCGCGATGATCCAGAAGCGGACATGGCTGTCGCGCGTCTCGGTGCCTGGCGCATCCACATAGGTCATGATTGCTCCACCCCCGGAAATGGCCCCGTTTGCAGAGCCTTATTGGCAAAATAGGCGGGGCAAGAGTGACCCGTCCAAGCCAAAGGTTCAAGCGATCAATGCGCCGATTGGATCAATACAGACTGTCGTCATTGGATGCCGCGAGCGCGTCCATCTCTTCCGGCGCTTCCGCTTCGGGACGCAGCAGGTCGAGGAATGCGGCAAGCGCGGGATTGTCATTGTCGCTTCGCCAGGCCGCGTACAACTCGACCGGGGCCAGAGGATCGGTTTCCACGGGACGGAAATGCACATCATCGAAGTGCAGCGATTGGGCCGCTTCCGGAACCAGGGCTGCGCCGATCCCAGCCCGGACCAAAGCCAGCATGGAATGAATCTGGCTCAGCGACTGGATGGCGATGGGCGAAATGCCTTCGGCTTCGAAGAGCTCGCCCAGCATGTCGTGAAAATAGCGTGAGCCTTCCGCGGAATACATGATCAGAGGCCGGCGGTCGAAATCGGTCAGGGTGAGCGTGGCCTCCACCAGCCGCTGATCGCCGACCGGCAGCGCCGCTACAAGTCGCTCCTCCGCCACCTTGATGACGGTGAACTCGCCGCGGCCTATCGGGGGCCTGAGCAGGCCCACGTCAATGCGGCCGGTGAGCAGGCTTTCCATCTGTTCGGCGGAAACCATCTCCTTCAGCACCACATCGATGTTGGGGGCATGGCTCGCGCGCTGCAGCAAAAGCCGCGGCAGGAAGCTGTAGCCGCTAGCAGCCGTGAACCCCAATGCGATGGTGCCGGCTTCACCCGAGGCGATGCGGCGCGTGGCCAACGCGGCGCTTTCGGTCAACCTCAGGATGCGCCGGGCTTCCAGCAGAAACACCCGCCCTGCCGGGGTCAGCTTGACCGCCCGGCTGGTACGATCCAGCAGCTTGACCCCCAACACATGCTCCAGAAGCTGGATCTGCCGCGACAAGGGCGGCTGGGTCATGTTCATGCGCGCGGCGGCGCGGCCGAAGTGCAATTCCTCGGCGGCGGCAACAAAACAGCGGAGTTGCCGGAGTTCGAATTGCGACCAGAAGGATGGGCCCGTCATGGGCCATAAGCTATAGCCGGAAAAAGGCTTTTCTTAAACCGGCTTGGTTGCGTCTATCAGTTTTTTCAGCCGGCCGAACTGGTCAGCCGTCAGGTCGGTCAGGGGCGTGCGAACCGGGCCGGCATCACGGCCGATGGCCTTCATGCCTGCCTTGACGATGGAAACTGCATATCCCTTGTTCTCATTGCGAATGGCGATATAGGGGAGCACGAATTCCTTGAGGCCCTTCATCACCTTGGCATGGTCCTTGGCGCGCACAGCGTCGTAGAAGGCCAGCGCCCATGCCGGCATGAAATTGAAGATTGCCGAGGAATAAGTGGTCACGCCCATCTCCAGATAGGGCATCGCGAAGGTTTCCGCCGTAGGCAGGCCGCCGACGTAAGTCAGCCGGTCGCCCAGCCTGGCATAGACCCGCATCATCAGTTCGATATCGCCCACGCCGTCCTTGAAGCCCACCAGGTTGGGATTGCGCTCGCAAAGCTTCGCCAGGCTGTCCTCGGTCAGGATGGCATTGTCGCGGTTGTAGACGATCACGCCGACCGAAGTGGATTTGCACACCGCCTCGATATGGGCCATCAGGCCTTCCTGGTTGGGTACCATCAGATAGGGCGGCAGAAGCAGAATGCCGTCGGCGCCATTGGCTTCAGCCGACTTGGCCAAATCCACCGCGATTGCCGTGCCATAGCCGCAGCCCGCGATGACGGGAGTCCGGCCATTGGTTTCCTTCACGGCCGCCGCGACCACCTGACCGACTTCGGCTGGAGAGAGCGAGAAGAACTCGCCAGTGCCGCCGGCGGCGAACAGGCCGGTCAGGCGCTTGAAACCCAGTAGCCACGCGCAGTGCTCGCGATAGGGGCCTTCCTGGAAGCGCAAGTCCCTGTCGAAATGGGTCACAGGGAAGGACAGAAGCCCCTTGGCCAGGATCTTCGCCATCTCGCCGGGCGGCATTTTGCTCATCAATTGCTCCCTGAAGCCTGAAGAATATTTGCGGGGAAATTAGGGGTGAGTTTCTGACCGGTCCAAGCCAAACTGGCTATCAAACGATACGCATTTTGGATGGGCGATGCGGTTTTCAGATGGGCGTGTTAGGAGTCGGCAAACAAAAACGGGGAAACCGGATGAACCGCAGGGACATTCTCACGGCCACGGGGGCTGCCATGATCGCGGGCCAATTGCCCGCCCGCGCAGCGGCGGGAAACTGGGACAAGGCCAAGCTGGAGCAAGCGGCTTCCGTCATGGCGGACTGGATCAAGGACGGAAGGGTCGAGGGCGCTTCCATCCTGGTCACACAGGGAAGCCGGCAGTTTGCGCGCAATTTCGGCAGCGCCAAGGGTACCGAGCCGGTTTTCCTGCTCGCCTCCATCACCAAGCCGATGACGGCCGCCGCCGTGATGACCTTGGTGGACTCCGGCCAGCTCTCGCTGGACGATCATGCCGCGAAATTCTTCCCCGGTTTCGCCGGCGAAGGGCGGGAGACCATCACCATCCGCAATCTGTTGACTCACACCGCGGGCCTTCCCGACATGCTCGCCAATGACGAGATACTGCGCGAGAACCATGCGCCATTGTCGGAATATCGCGAAGGCGCGCTGAAGGCGCCGCTGAAATTCAAACCCGGCAGCAGCTATTCCTATGCCAGCATGGGCATTCTTCTATCGGCCGAAATCGCCCAGAAGATCACCGGCAAGCCGATCGCCGAGATCGTCGAGGAACGCGTCTTCCGTCCGCTCGGCATGCGCAGGACCGGCTTTGGCCTGCGAGGCCGGGACAATGCTATCACCGTGTCCAGCCAGGCTGCGCCCGCCATGACGGAGGCGGGCAAGAAAAGCTGGAAGGAGTGGAACTGGAACAGCGGCTATTGGCGCAATCTGGGCGCGCCCTGGGGTGGGGCGCTGGGCTCGGCCGCCGACATTAATCGCTTCTATCGCGAATTCCTGGAGCTGCGCGGCACCATCATGAAGCCCGCCAACGAGCAGTTGATGATCGCCAATCAGAGCCCGCCCGGTGTGAAAGCCAGCGGCCTTGGTTTCGACCTGCCGCCCAGCGTCGGCGCGAGCGCCTGCGGTCCGCGCACCTTCGGCCACAACGGCTCGACCGGCACGTATTCCTGGGCCGATCCCGATACCGGCACGATTTGCGTGGTGCTGACCACGCTCTATGAGGCTGCCGTGCGTCCGCACCCCAGCCACCTGGTGGGCGATCTGGTGGCACAGGCCGTGGCGAAAGCATGATCGTGGAGGCGTGAAATGGACCGCCGTTCTTTTATCGGCGCTGGCTTCTATGCCGCGCTTCTCTCCGGCGCCAAGGCCGCGGGCACAGCACGGGCGCCGCGCCTTCGCATACGGGCCGTGCGCGCAATCCGCCTTAAGAACGGGTTCAACAGCCGCTTTGTCCGCGTCTATACCGAAGAAGGACTGACGGGCACCGGCGAGTGTGTGGATTCTGTCGGCACCGAATACATCATCAACGGGAACTTCAACACAATGCTGAAGGGCCGCGATCCGCTCGACATTCAG
>DATKEP010000013.1:0-9403 GCA_035512055.1 Rhizomicrobium sp. | reverse complement strand
GATCGAGATTTCGGCATTGCCCGCGCCGAAGATCGAATGAGCGCTCAGGGCCTAAAGCACAGCAAGGCGGCAAAGCATGCCCATAGCGGGTCGACAGACGTCGATACCGACCATGATCTAGTGGTGCCTCACCGCTAACGTCGTTCTGCACTGGACGGTCTAAAACAGCCCCGCCGGGAAACTGGCGGGGCTGTTTATTTGGTAAGCAGCTTGTAAGCTCACTGACTCGCTGTGCATTGATGATGTTGATTTTAATGTCCATTGCTATGTGCAGCTTCGATCCTGAGCGGAATCCTGTGGCTGGTGGCCGGACCGTGTTAGTAGCGCCACCGCCGAAATGCGGGTGACAAAAAAGGGCGGCCATTGGGAGCGGCCCTCGATCCACTCTTTGAAGGAGTGCGAGATCAACTGGCCTCAGTTCTCATACAGAACGGCCAATATGATGCCGCGATAGCAATTAAAAATGCCTCCCCTGTTGCTGCTGCAGCGGCTTACGCCGCGGCGAGGCGGTTCAAGGAAGCCTCCGATGCCCTGCTCATGATTCTACCGGGATATTACCCAGCGGGAATGGTGGAGACCGCCGCGCGCGTCTTGCGGGCAGCGCCGGCGCATGTGGCCTCGCCGCAAGCCCTGCCGGCGTTCCCCTTCCAACTGACGTATGTCTATCTGTATGTCGGCGCCGCCAGTCGTGCTTTTGAATATTCCGAAGCCCAGGTCAAGACACAATATCTGAACCCGGCCAACACCGCTGTCCTTTGGTATCCGGCAGCGGCTCCGCTGCGGAAGACTGAGCGCTTCAAGACGCTTATGCGCGACGCCGGCTATGTCGACTTTTGGCGGACGCGCGGCTGGCCCGACCTTTGCCATCCCGTCGGCGCCGACGATTTCGCCTGCAATTAGGAATGATCACCCAAAGGATATTCGAACCCGCAACTTTTTGGCCTCAATGTTTTCCGCGCGCGGTGGTCGAGTAGGTACGTCCTGCAGGATCGCGCCATCATTTAGAACACTGAAATCGTGGCCTTTTCGGTAAGAAATTGCGCTCCGGTTGCCAGCGGGGTTCCCATCTGTCTCAATGGTTTGACAAGTAAGGCTGCGAGGCCTTGTGGCAGGCGAGATCTTCATCAGCTATCGGCGGGCGGACGAGGCCTGGGCGCGGCTGCTGCATAGTCAGCTTCGGGCCGAAGGCGTCGAAGCCTGGTATGACGCCCATGTCGGGGCGGGCCAGGACTGGCGCATTTCGACCGCCAAGGCGCTGCAAGCCAGCCAGATCTTCGTGCTGCTGTTTTCCGCCAACGCGGCCCAGTCCAGCGACATCGCTAAGGAGTTGGCGGCCGCAGTCTTTGAGAAAAAGCTGATCGTGCCGGTGCGGCTGGAGAACATCGCGCCCAGCGGCGCGTTTCTGTACGAACTGGCGTCGCGCAACTGGGTCAACGCCTTCGAGAACACCGAGGCGAAACTCGCAGAACTGGCCAAGGGGCTGGCCCAGATGGTCAGGTCCGGCACGCAGGATGAAAGTGTCCTGCCGTTCGATCGTTCGGATGATCGAGCCGCGCTAGCGCGGAATTGGCTGCGCACGCCCATCCTCATTTCTGCCCTGGTGATTGCACTCACCGCGGCATCCGCCGTCGCCGCGTGGTTGCTATGGCCGGCCCGGCACTGGACGGTGGAAAGCAGCCGCCCGTTCATCTCCACCCTGGCGCTCGAAGGTGAGCCGGCCTTTTCGCCTGACGGCAAAATGCTTGCCTACACCTCCGCCAGCGATCTGCAGTCGCACAAAATCTATGTGCGCAACGTGGCGGGCGGCGACGGAATCAAGGTGACCAACGACACATACAACGACGTCTCACCCGCCTGGTCGCCGGACGGGACACGGCTAGCCTATGTCGCGACAAAGCCGGGCGAGCCCTGCCGCATCATGGTCACAGGCGTTCCAGCCGGGGAGGCGCGGCAAGTCGGGCGCTGCACCTATGCGGAATCCACCTCGATCTCTTGGCAGCCCGGCACCTCGTTTCTCTATTATTTCGACGAGGCGGCGCCGTCGAACACTGTCGGCCGGCAAGAGACCAGCACCGCGGTCATGCTGCGGACTACCAGCATCATCGCACGACTCGACCTCAGCAGCGGGGAAAAGCTGACGCTGCCCAAGGATCCCACGAACACCATTCTAGCGTTGGAGCATCTGCAATGCTCGCCGAACGGCAAGTCGCTGCTGTTCGTTGGGGCTGAAAGTGCCTCGACGGATGAGCTGCGCATCCGCGATCTGGCCAGCGGAAAGGAACAGGTATTGGGCAAGATCGTCATCGGCGGTTCGGCCGCCTGGGCCGAGGATTCCCTCAGCGTGCTGATCGCCACCGCCAGCGGCATCGGCAGCCAAATCACCGCGCATCCGATCGACGGCGCAGCGCCCTATCCCGTCTATGCGGCGGCGGTCAATGTCAGCCATCTCGCGACAGGCATGGGCGGCCTGTTGGCGCTGGAAACCGATCCCAGCCGGCAGAACCTGGCGCGAGCCAGTGCCAAACAAGCGATCCAGCCCGACCTCATCGATCCGGCGAATGGCAAAAGCTGGTCGCCCAGTTTCGCGCCCGACGGTACCTTGGCCTTCCTCTCCAACCGCTCCGGCACCAATGCCGTCTGGGTCATCAAACCGGGCGGTACCCCTAAGCTACTCTATGACGGGGGCCTCTCGCCCCTCTTCCGCCTGGCATTCTCGCCGGACGGAAAATACCTCGCCATGCCGATTGCTAGAGAAGACGGCCTGACCATCACAATCCTGACGGTGGACGGCGCCACCATGTCGTCCTTTTTTTCACCGACTCTTGGCTTTGGCTCGCCAACCTGGACGCCGGACAGCAAGGAGGTGATGTATTTCGACAGGAGGGTGGTGGGACATGTCCGTGTTGACATTACCAACCCTGCCCGGCGCCATATGGCCGCGCCGCCGCTCTGGGGCGGCGTCTTTTATCATGGCGGTCACATCTACGCGTCTCGGCCCAACAAGCCGGGATACTGGCAGGTGGGCAAGGAGCCGAAGTTGGTGACCGACAAATATCCAATCAGCTGGGGCCCGCCGCCGGCACTGCTGGGCGACGACCTGCTCGTGCCGGATTTCAACGCCGCGGACGGGCCACAAATCCTGGCGCAGCCGCTGGCCGGCGGGCCGGACCGCGTGCTCGGCTATGCGCCGGGAGCCCTGGCGAAGACAGACCGCCAGGAAAGCGGGATGGCGGTGAATCCCAAGACCGGCGAGATTATTTATGTGGCGGCGGTGCAGAGCGATACCAATATCGACCTGCTGACTATGGCAAGGCACTAGGGCGTGGCGGGCGAGATTTTCATCAGCTATCGGCGTGCTGACGAAGCCTGGGCGCGGCTGCTGCATCGCCAATTGAAGGCCGAAGGCGTCCAGGCTTGGTATGACGCGCTCATTGGTCCAGGCCAGGAGTGGCGCCTAGCCACCGCCAAGGCGCTAGAAAACAGCAAAATCTTCGTCCTGTTGTTTTCCGAAAATGCGGCGCAATCCAGTGACATTGCCAAGGAATTGGCGGCGGCGACCCATGAGAAGAAATTGGTAGTTCCAGTCCGGTTGCAGAATATTGAGCCCAAAGGGTCGTTTCTGTACGAGCTGGCTTCGCGCAACTGGGTCAATGCGTATGAGGATACAGAGGTCAAGCTCTCCGATCTCGCCAAGGGCCTCGCCCAGCTTGTGCGAACCGGCGCCCGGGATGAAAGCGTCTTGCCGTACGAGCGCGGGCCTAGCCGACCGCGCCCACGGAAATCGATGCGCAAGCCGGCCATCATGGCAGCCGCAGCGATTGTCATGGCGGCGGCGCTTGCGGCCCTATTCTGGATATATCCCAGGCCAGCAGCCTTGGTTGCCAACTCTCAGCCACCGCCCAAACCTTCCGGCGTTTCGGTGGCGGTGCTGCCCTTTCTCAACCTGTCCTCGGACAAAGACCAAGAGTTCTTCTCCGACGGCATCACCGAGGAAATCACCTCGGCACTGGCCAAGGTGCCAGGTCTGGCGGTGATTGGACGGACCTCGGCGTTCCAGTTCAAGGGCGAGAACAAGGATATGCGCGCTATCGGCGATGCGCTGGGTGCAAAAAATCTTATCGAGGGTTCGGTGCGCAAGGCAGGCGACCAAGTCCGTATCACCGTCCAGCTCATCAAAGCCGCCGATGGTACGCATTTATGGACCGAAAGCTATGACCGCAAACTTACGGACATCTTCGCTGTCCAGGAGGATATCGCGACTGCCATTGCCGGCGCCCTGCAAGTGCCGCTTGGCCTGAAGCCCGGCCAAAATCTGGTCTCCAATCGCACCGACACCGATTCATACCAGGCCTATCTCCGTGCCAAAGAACTGGTTCGCGCAAGAGGCTTCACCAATTTGACGCAGGCCACAACATTGCTGGAACAAGTGGTCGCGCGCGACCCTGATTATGTGCCTGCCTGGGCGCTCCTAGCAGACGCCTACGCCTTGATCCCAACTTACTCTTCAACCGTCTACGCTACGGGCGAGGACAGAGATCGGGCCCGCGATATCAGTTTCCCTAAGGCGGAAGCCGCCGCGCATAAGGCCATCGCCCTCGATGCCAATAGCGCAGAGGCTTGGACGGCGCTGGCATCGGTGCTGTCACAGCGCGGAAACCTCATTCAAGCCGAGGACTCTTACAAACGGGCGCTTCTGCTTGATCCCAAAAATGTCCTAACACTGCATTTCTATGCCCATGACCTTTCGGGTGTCGGACGATTGAAGGAGGCCCTAGAAATCCGGCAGAAACTGGTCATCCTTGATCCGCTGGATTCGAGGATGAAGGCGAACCTTGCTCACGTCCTCGCGATGAACGGCCAATTCGATTCAGCGATAGCCATGACTAAGAAAACGCCCACTGCGTTTGTCGGCCCTGCGTCGGTGTATGCGGCGGCAGGGCGCTTCAAGGAAGCCGCCGACGCTCTGCTCAAAGTTCCACCACGGTATTATCCCACCGGAACGGTGGAGACTGCCATGCGCCTATTGCGAGTTGCGCCGACACGAGTGGCATCGCCGCAAGACATCCCCGCGTTCCCAGCCGATCTGAATTTTATCTATTTGTACGTTGGTGCCGCGAGTCGTGCGCTCGAATATAGCGAAGCCGAGGTCAAGAACGGATATGTGAGCACTAACGTCACAGATGACTTTTGGTATCCGGCAGCAGCCCCGCTGCGCAACACGGAGCGCTTTAAGACGCTCATGCGCAAGGTGGGTTTTGTCAAATATTGGCGCGCGCGCGGCTGGCCTGACCTCTGCCACCCAGTCGGCGCCGACGATTTCGCCTGCAATTAGGAACGTCCGCCATTGATAACTGGCGGACAGGGTGCCGGCTGAATCGGTGTTTGCCGTGATCCAGCACCGTCCATGGCCGTCTCTCACATATTAGGTACTTTTGTGGCTTTCGTCGTTTGCCGTCCGCGACCGCCCATACGGGTCTCGTACAATCCACATCCTATTTGGGGGTAGATTTGTGGGTACAGATCAACCACGTCAATCGAATGATCGCCTTTGACCGATTGTGTTGAAAAAGTCGGAGCACGTTTTTTGCGCGCAATTTCCGGTCGAGCTGAGCCTTGCTGATGCAGCAATGATTCAAGGCGCATCCCGAAATTGAATCATTATTGCGCGGAAAGGGCCCCAAATTCAGGGCCGGGGATTTTTTCAACACAACCGACCCGAAACGGACATTTCGCCATCGACCGATATGGTCGTGCAAATCACCTAGACTGGCTGGTGAAGGCCTTCTCGGAGCCTGCGGCACGCGTCGAGAGGGACCCGCTGCCGCCTGTTGGGACGACTTGAATGCTCGCGTCGGTCGAAGCCGTTTCCAGCTTGCCGGCCCGCAGCCAGCGCAGCACCGGTCCGGCCAAAAGCGCGCAGGCGGCGAGGCTGACCGACCCGTCCATCAGGAACGATCCCGACATATTGCCCGCAAGCTTGTAGCCGTGGCCATCGAGCATCTGCATGTAGACATAGGGGACAAGGAAGGCGGTGCTCAGCACGCCGAACTGACTGGAGGCAAGCGGGCTGCCGCGCCGGATGGAGCGGAAGACGATGGTGTTCTGGGCAACCTGTGCCAGGCTCTGGGCCGCGTTCTCGCCAAGCACGGCCAGCACATAGGTCGCGGGCGTTCGGGGCAAGGCGAGCAAGGACAGGGTGAAGGCGGCGCCAAGGCTGCCAACCCCCAAATACATCAGCGGCGCCGGCACCCATTTCAGCAAAAGACGTGCGCCCAGGGACGCAAAAAAGCCGATTAGGGTTGCCCCGACGCCGTTGGCGACATCGACCATGCTGTCCGAGGCATGGAAATCCCGGCCAATCCCGCCGAAGGCATTGGTCAGCGTGAAGGCCGCGCAAGGAAGGACGAACATCAGGATTATGCGCAGGACCAGAGGCTGGTGCACCAGCTGCAAAACGTCCCGCCGCAGATTCGCGAAGCTCTCATGCACCGCCCGGCGGTCAGCATCGGGAGCCGGTATGAGCGGCAAGATGGCGAGGGGTATCAGCGTGAGGCCTGCAACCACCGCCGCGCCAAGTCCAACCGGCAGATGCGACACGAGCCAGTATTGACACACGGCCCCCAAGCCGAATCCGGCTGCATTGCCGATTGCGAACCAGGTGCCGATGGTCTCGTCGGAGCTCTTGGGCAGCGCCGCGCCCAACCAGCCGCCCATCGACGCGTTGAACAGCGAGATCGTGAGTGCGTCGATGGCAAGTACAGGCGCAAACATCGCGCTCCCTGTCGGCATCCTTAACACCAGGAAGGTGAGCCCCGAGAGCGCAAGCGCCAGCGCGATCGACCAAGCGCGGCGGCTGACTAGCGTGTCGAGTATGGGTGCGACTGCAAATGTGGCCATTGACGCCGTCAAGGCCAAGGCAGTCAGGCTTGCGATAGCCGGCTCGGCCGCGCCCCGCGCGGCCAGCAACTGCGGCACCGTGACTAGTACGACGGCATAAGCAAGGCCATAGGTCGCGTTGGTGAGGCCCATCAACCAGGCCAGCCTGGCGCGCTCTTCGACCGGCTTGCTCATGACGGCCCGCGCATCGTCATTCGCAGGCTCATACGAGCCCCCCGAAAAAGTCTTTCAAAGAAGGCCTGTTCGGTCGCGCGGAGTCAATGCCTGCCGAATGTCCGCTTCCGCCGCGCCAAGCGGACATTGGGCCGACCGCGGCGAATGACCGCGTTCGGGTAAAGCGGACATTGGCCCAGCTTCGGGCTGTTGCTTGTTTCTTTGGTCATTCTCCACGCGCCGATTTTTGATTTCCGATTTCGTGTCCGGGATTTAGCGAGAGACCGCTTTGAATCGAGCAGAGATTCGTTTGAAGACGTTGCGTTAGTATGCAAAGTATGGGCCTGTGAAGCCTCCCGCGCTGCGCCCCTCGATGGCTGTGTAGACGTTGCGTCCATAGAAGAACGGCAAGCCGAAATCGAAGCTGTGCGGGTATGCGCTCAGGACGCCGACAAGATTGGGATTGGCTCCGATGCCGGGCAACACCGCGAAGTTGCTGGACGCCAGCATCTGGGCATTGTTGAGGGTGAAGGCGGCAGACACGCTTGCGCCGTTTTGGCTCTGGAGCGTGGGACTCAGTGTCTCGGGGGTCGTCGGGCAGTAGTAGCCCTGCAACTGGCTTTGTGTGCAGGTAGCGATTGTCCGATCGACGAAGAAATACAAATTGGTGCCGCTGTCCAGGAAGCTTTCATTGAGCGAAACGCCATTGTAGGTGGCCGTCAAAAGTCCCACGCCCGCGGAACTGTTGGCCAGGACCGTGGCCGAACCGAGGCTGTTGTTGGTCTGGGTGCCGATACCGAAATAAAGCGTTCCCGTCATTGTCGCCTGGCCGGCGTTTGGCGCGGCAGGCAAGCTGATGATGGTCCCGTTGTTGTCTACGCTCATGGCCGCCACAGGATTGGGCAATTGCTGGAACGGCGCGCTGGCCGACGAGATGCGTGAGACAATCGCACCGCAGCCCGTGTTCGGGCAGTCGTAGTAAGTCGCCGCGCCGGAGCCCCCGGCGCGGGTGCAAGCCGCTCCGCAATCGGTGGGGGTCACGCCGATGCCCATCACCCCGTTGGCGCCGAAGGCCTGGACGCCGTTCAGGTTTGATCCGCCTCCGGACGAGCAGGAGCCGGGAACAGTGGAGAAAACCCCCGCGTCGGCGACGGCCATGAACGGCATGTTGGCGACTGTTTCGCCGCCAACCTGGAAGTCGGCCTGACGCACCGACCCAAACATGTAGCCGTCGACGAAACCGTAGCAGGAGCCCACCGGATTGGAATTCGGGTCCGTTTCCAGGGGCAAGGCGCTAAGCAAGCTCGCATTGATCACCGAGGCGAAGATGCGCAAGCCCACCGATCCGTTATCCACCAGCACGTGATCGACGGTCTGGCAGTTTGTGGTACTTCCCGGAGCGCACAGGATCACCGACACATAGGGCGTGTTGGCGGCAATATAGGCATTTGGGCCGACGCCCAATGCGGCGGGGCCGCCATCGACAGTGATGGTCGCGAAATTGGACAGGGGGGCCGGGGGTGTTGTCGTCGTCGTTCCCGTCGTTCCGCTCGCCGGAGTGGATGACGAAGTGCTCCCGGCTCCACTGGAGGAAGTGCTTCCGCCACCGCCTCCCTGGCCGCAAGCGGTGAGCGTGAGGCAGAGGCCGATCAATCCAAGGATTTTCTTGAGCATCTGGGATCTAGTTAAGATCGGAAAGCGAAAAGCCGGAGGGCGCCAGCGCTGGAAGAAGAGCTTGGCCGTGGAAGGCCCCGGGACGACCGTGGCTGTGGATCACAAAGTCCGGTTTCTCGATGGCCGGCGGCGCGCGGCGAATTCCTCGCATATGCTGCGAGAATCCGGCCTGGAAATCGGCGAAATGCGCTCCAAGCAACTGAACCAGGTCAGGCCGTCCGGGCGTTCGCCATGAGAGGCCGAACACGACGCCGCCGGCGGCGTATTCGTCGATCGTTCCGCCATTGGACAACGTCAGCACGTAGGTGGTGTAGGTCCCATAGCTGGTCAAGACCGCGGGCGCCGAAAAATGGACTCCGTCGGCCTCCACCGTGCTTAGACCGCCGCCAAGCGCGGCCTGCGCGCTCCCTGCCGGACACAGCAGCGCGGCAATCATGGCCGAAGCGAGAAGGAAACTCTTCAAAAGTTCTTGCCGAATGTTCGTTTGCGGTCGCAGTTGTTTCAAACACCGCGAGCGAAAATACTATAAACTTGGTTCCGTTCGTTGCGCAAACCGGCCCTGTCCACTATTGGTGGATTCTGTTGAAAAACCCCCGCAGTAATGACGCGGTATTCGCGATCGGCACAATGGTGCCGGCGCAACCGGGTTAGATTGCGGGGGCTGGCAGTGGAGTGGGGA
>DATKEP010000012.1:0-57513 GCA_035512055.1 Rhizomicrobium sp. | reverse complement strand
CCCCGTCGCCATCGTGCTGCTCTGGCCGCGGGCAGGCAGGGTTTGGGTTGCGGGTTACCTTGTGGGGATCGTTACCGTGCCGGTCGTGGCATTTGCGGCGTTGCGGGCAGTGAATGCGATCTGTGGAGAGGAGCACCTGCTGACGGCTTTTGTTTCATTCGGTGCAATCGTGGTGATGGTTTCCATAGCTTCGGCCATCTACGCGTTCTTATAGTCACCTGATCCACCCGCCGCGTCTTGCAGGGCCCTTATGTCGATCTTCGTCATCCCCATCATCGCGGCCATGACCTTGCCCGCATTCGGGCCCGTCATCAGCCCGGGCAGGCCGGCATAATTGATCTGCCAGGAAACACCGAAGCGGTCCTTGGTCCAACCGCAAACGTTGGGCGTGTCGCTCAAGGCCCCCCATAGCCGGTCAATATCGGCCTGTTCTGTGCAGTCCACCAGCAGCGAGAATGCCTCGCTGAGCTTGTGATGGGGCCCGCCATTGAGCGCGGTGAAGCGCCGGCCGTCCAGCTCAAAGGCCACGACCATCACGCTGCCTTTCGGTCCCGGACCCGCATCGCCATAGCGCGAGACATGGGTGATACGGGAATTGGGAAACAGAGAGACATAGGAGTTCGCCGCTTCCTCGGCCTGATGGTCGAACCACAGGAAGGGCGTGATGCTTTTGATTGCCATGCTGTCCTCCCTGTTTTCAGATTGTCTTTGCCAGCGCTTCGAGCTGGTCGGCGCACTGGCCCCAGCCCTGGTGGAAGCCCATCTGCTCGTGGCGGGCGCGGTCGGCTTCTGTCCAGTGGCGCACCGTCGCGGTGTAGCGCGTCTTGTTGCCTTCCGGCTCGAAGGTGACGATAGCCACCATGAAAGGCGCGCCTTCGCGCGGATTCCAGTCGCCGGTGAAGGCGTCGGTGAACACGATCTTGCGATTGGGCACGATCTCCAGATAGGTGCCGGGGCAGGGGATCTCCTGGCCTTCGGGACTTTTCATCACAATATTGTTGCGGCCGCCCGCGCGCAGTTCCACCTCCGCAATCGACGTGGTGTAGGGCTTGGGCGCGAACCACTGCTTGATTAGTTCCGGCGTGGTCCAGCAGCGGAACAGCTTGTCGGCAGGGGCGTCAATAAGACGGATCAGTGACATTTCGTGGTTGGGCATGATTTACTCCAGCAGGCTCATTTGTAAGCGCATTTGGGAAACAGCAGCAAAGGAGTTTTTCATGTCTGACACGCTTGCGAAAGACGAAAGCAAGAAAGCCGCGCCGCCCAACCCCGTGAAAGGGGGTGTCATCGCCTATTTGTGCCTGGACGGTGCGATCAAGGCCGGCGAGCTCTACCAAAAGGCGCTTGGCGCGGAGCTGGTGCATCTGCATCCCGCCGACGACAAGGGCCGCACCATGCATATGCATCTCTATATCAACGGCTTCTCGGTGATGCTGGGCGATCCATTCCCCGAGCATGGGAACGAATATGCGAAGCCTGCGGGCTTCACGCTGATGCTGCCGGTGAAGGACGTGGATGCCTGGTGGCAGCGCGCGGTCGATGCGGGCCTTGCGCCCACCATGAAGCCGGAAGACATGTTCTGGGGCGACCGCTATGCCCTGGCCAAGGATCCGTTCGGCGTGCTGTGGGCATTCGTTGGGCCGAAAAAGAGTTGATGACTTGAAACGCCCATGCGTTGATAGCGCATGGGCATTTATGTCGGTATCGGCGGTTGGACCTACGAACCCTGGCGGAAGACCTTCTATCCGAAAGGCCTGCCGCAGAAGCGCGAGCTGGAGTATGCCGGCTCACGCCTGACGGCCATCGAGATCAACGGCACCTATTACGGCTCGCAGAAGCCCGAAAGCTTCCGCAGATGGCGGACCGAAACGCCCGACGGCTTCGTCTTCACGGTGAAAGGCCCGCGCTTTGCGACCAACCGGCGGGTACTGGCGCAATCGGGCGAGTCCATCCGCAAGTTCTTCGACAGCGGTGTCACAGAGCTGAAAGAGAAACTGGGCCCCGTGAACTGGCAATTCATGGCGACCAAGAAATTCGATGCGGCCGACTTCGAGACTTTCCTCGAATTACTGCCCGGGAAGGTGGATGGGCTTGCCATCCGCCACGCGGTGGAAGTGCGCCATGACAGTTTCAAGGACAAGGCCTTCGTCGCGCTGTGCCGCAAGCATGGCGTCGCCGCCGTCTTCGCTGCCGACGGCGAATTTCCATTGATCGCCGATGTGACGACGGATTTCATCTATGCCCGGCTTATGGGCACCGGCAAAAAGCAGAAGCTGGGCTATTCTTCGGCCATGCTGAAGACCTGGGGACAGCGCGCCAGGGACTGGGCGAAAGGCGCGTCGCCCAAGCCCTCCATGCTGCTGGCGCGGCCCGCACCCAAGAAGAAGCGCGACGTCTTCCTGTTCGTGATCGGCGGCGCCAAGGAAAAGAATCCGGCTGCCGCCCAAGCGATCATCGCCGCCTTATAGGAGGAAACATGCAACTGATCGGAATGCTGGATTCGCCCTATGTGCGGCGGGTGGCGATATCGCTGAAGGTGCTTGGCATCGATTTCGGGCTGGAGCAGGTGTCGGTTTTCCGCCATTTCGACAGGTTTGCGGGCATAAATCCGGTGGTGAAGGCGCCGACCCTGATCACCGACGATGGCGTGGTGCTGATGGAGTCGACGCTGATCCTGGAACACATCGCCGAGATCGCGCCGCGCCGGCTGATGCCGGCCGACCGCGCCGGGCATGAGCGCGCCCTGCGCCAGGTCGGGCTGGCACTGGCGGCTTGCGAGAAGACAGTCTCCATCGTCTATGAGTGCAACCAGCGGCCGGCAGAGAAACGGCATAAGCCGTGGCTGGACCGCATCAGCGGCCAGTTGCTGGCGGCCTATCGCGCACTTGAAATGGAAGTGTCCCCCGACTGGTTCACCGGCGAGGATTTGATGCAGCCGCAGATCACCACGGCTGTCGCCTGGCGCTTCACGCAGCATATGGCGTCGGAGATTGTGCCGGCAGATGATCTTCCCAAGCTTGCGGTGCTGTCGGCACGCGCCGAAAAGCTCGAGCCGTTCCGGGAAACGCGTTTTGCCTGACAAGCGGGCATGGGAATTTCAGGCTCGCGGCCTGTTTGTGTGAGAAGTTCCCTGCGCCACAAGGTGTAGAATCACGGAGCCCCGGTGAGTCGCGGCCTGTGTGTGAAACGACAAGCCGCTTGAACGAGGTCGTTACGGGCGGTTGATTGCTGGCCCACGGGGGCGGAGCCGCGCAAGATCAAATGGAACAGGAAGCCTATCGTCACGTCCCCTATGATATCGATGTCGAGCAGGCATTGCTTGGCGCGATCCTGGTGGACAACCGGGCGATGGAGCGCGCCAGCGCGCTGATCAAGCCCGAGCATTTCTACGATCCGCTGCATGGCCGCATCTTCGCCACCATGTCGCAGATGATCGAGCGGGGCGGGGTGGTGGTGACGCCGCTGACGCTGCATGCGACGATGAAGGCTGATCCTGGCGTGATCGAGACCGGCGGCCAGGCCTATTTCGATGCCTTGCGCGCGGCTGCCCCCGCCATCCCCAATATCAAGGATTATGCCGACATCATTTCCGACCTGGCGATCCGCCGGAGCCTGATCCGCATCGGCGAGGATATCGTCAACACCGCCTATGACGCACCAACGGAGAAGACCTCCAAGGAGCAAATCGAGGAGGCGGAGAAGGCGCTTTATGCGGTGGCGGAAACCACCAAATACGGCGAAGGCGCCATGGACTTCCACGAGGCGCTCAGGCGCACGGTGGAAGTGGCCGAGCGCGCCATCGCCCGTGGCGGGCGCATCTCGGGCGTGACATCGGGTTTCACCGATATCGACAATCTGCTGGGGGGCCTCCAACCCTCGGACCTCTTGATCCTTGCCGGGCGGCCGGGCATGGGCAAGACGGCGCTGGGCACCAACATGGCCTTCCACTGCGCCAAGGCTTACCTGGCCGACATGGCGGCGGGCGCCGAATATCCGCGCGGCGGGCCGGTGCTGTTCTTCTCGCTGGAAATGGCGGCGCAGCAGTTGTCGGCCCGTATCCTGTCGGAACAGTCCGAGATCGAGGTCTGGAAGATCAGGAACGGCAAGTTCAGCGAGAATGAATGGGAGAAGTTCGTCTTGGCCATGCAGGACCTGTCCACCCTGCCGCTCTATATCGACGATACCGGCGGCATCTCCATCGCCCAGATCGCGGCCAGGGCAAGGCGCCTCAAGCGCGAGAAGAATATCGGCTTGATCATCATCGACTACCTTCAGCTGGTCGAGCCGTCGCGCCGCCACGACAACCGGGTGCAGGAAATCACCGAAGTCACCAAGGGCCTCAAGACACTGGCCAAGGAATTGAACATTCCGATCCTGGCCCTGTCGCAGCTGTCGCGCGGCGTGGATGCGCGCGATGACAAGCGCCCGGTGCTGTCGGACTTGCGCGAATCCGGCTCCATCGAGCAGGACGCTGACGTGGTGATGTTCGTCTATCGCGAGGAATATTACCTGAAGTCGCGCGAGCCGGAGCCCGGCACCGTCGAGCACACCAAATGGATGGACAAGCTCGACCGCGCCACCAACCGCGCCGAGATCCTGGTGGAAAAGCACCGCCATGGCGCGACACGCGCCATCGACCTGGTGTTCGAGGGCAATTTCACGCGCTTCAGCAATATGGCGAAGGGTCAGTAGCGGCGCGTCAGTCCGCCATCTCAACCGCCACAAACTTCGCGCCCGACAGCAGCGCCGCGACCTGGCGCGGCAGGAGCTTCAAGTCGTAAGCGAACCGCAGCAGCTCGCGCCCGACATAGGTGAAGCCGAAGCTGCGCAGACCCTTGCGCGTCTTTTCGATGTCGGATTTCTCGCCCACGAATTCCTGCTGCCGCGCGATAGCGGGAAGAAGCTGCCAGGGTGAAAGCCGGGCGAACAGTTTCGAATTGTTGGGATTGAACATCAGATGATCCACCGCCAGGTCGAAACGCTGCTCGGCCAACAGCATCGCCGCTGCCTTGCGCGACAGGATATAGGCCGCAGCCCCGGTATGGCGTGACAGCATCCGACCGATCCGGAAATCTTCGCCCACATCATGAAGACCCGCCAGCAGCACCCGCTGGCCGGGCGGACCGTAATGCTCCAGCTTGACCACATCGATGCCCGCCGGAATCCAGGCATCGCAGGCAAGCATCGGACCGGCCACCCTCGACAGCCGCACATCGTCTTCCAGGAATACGGCATGGGCCTCGCCGCTGGCGGCGAATCGCTCCCAGGCGGCGCGGTGCGACAGAAGGCAGGCCTTGTCGCCTGCCGGCAATTCGCCCAGCGGTCCGGCATTGGCAAACCAGCGGTTAACGATGCTCCGGTCCGCGGTTCTAGCGTCCAGCGCGGCCACGCGTTCCAGGCTCAAGCCATGAATATCGGCCTGTTCCTCCATGGCTTTCAGGCGGTCTTTCCGCCGCTCAAGGTTGATCAAATAGACGCGCATGACAAAGGCGTTAGCATTTTTGCCGGTTTTCCGGCAATCCGGCCCTGTTTTGCGGGCGCCCGCGATTCTATATGTTGGGGGCGGCGGGTAAGCGCTTCTGACGGATTTGAGATTTTGGCAAGCGAACATGTCCTGACGCACCCGTTCCTGCGTCCCGGGACCGGTCCTCTGGGCGATGAAGAACGCCGCCGCAAGGCGCTATCGCGCACCACAAGCTCGGTGCTGGCGGTGGCGCTGCATGTGCTGTTCTTCTTCTTCTTCGTCTTCGCGGTGCATCCGTTCGACATGCGCACCAGGACGGTGGTCGAACAGTTCCTGACCTTGCCCGTCCCCGGCAACAACCTGCCCCAGACCAAGCCCATCAATCCCCAGCCGGAGGTGATCGCGCCGCCGCGCATTGAGTCCGCGCCCATCCACATCCCCAAGCCGCCGCCAATCACCCCCGATCAACAGGAGAAGGCCGGCACGCCGGGTCCGCCCGCCGACATATTGGGTGCGGTCGGACGCGAGCTCGCTTGCAGCGCCGGCAGCTGGGAGCATCTGACCAGCGCCGAGCGCGCTCGCTGCGGCTACTATCCCTGGCGCGCGGTCAAGCTGCCCAATGGCACGCTGGTGATGGTGCCGCGCAATGTGCTTCCGCGGCTACCCGATGCGCCCGAGACGCAGTTCAGCGTCAACACCGGCGCCGACCGCGTGCAGTCCGACCTTCAAAAGGGCATCAGTTCGGGCCCGAGCGGCTGCCCGATCATGCTCAACACGCCATGCCTGCAGCATGTCTCTCCCGGCATGCGCGATGCCACCGGCCAGAATTGACGGACTGGCGATGGACGCCAAGCCTCAGCCCCGTCATCCTGCAGCCATGAGCGAGGCCAATACCGATTTCCAGGCGGCGCTCCTGACCGTGCGCCTGGGCGCGATCGCCGCCAATTACCGCACTTATCGCCGGCTTGCCGGGCCCGCGGCCGTGGCCGCGGTGGTCAAGGCCGATGGCTATGGCCTGGGCGCGAGCTGCATCGCGCCGGCGCTGGCCGAAGCCGGCTGCGACGGTTTCTTTGTCGCGCGGCTGGAAGAAGCAATCGCCTTGCGCACGATTTCACCGCGTGCGCGCATCTTCGTGCTCGACGGCGCGCCGGCCGATGCGGTGCCCGCGCTGATCAGTCGCCGGCTGACCCCCGTGCTGAATTCCTTGAGCGACATTGCGGCCTGGTCGGCTGCGGCCAATGTCGGCCATCATGTGCTCGATGCCGTGGTCCATGTCGATACCGGGATGAACCGGCTTGGGCTTCCGGGTCACGAACTGGCGGTGCTGTCGGCGGAAAGCGCCAAGCGCCTGTTGGGCCTCAACCTGGTGCTGGTGATGAGCCACCTGGCCTGCAGCGATGATCCCGCCAACAAGCTCAATGGCGAGCAGCTGTCGCGATTCCGCCAGGCGCTTGCCATGCTGCCGCCCGCGCCCGCCAGCCTTGCCGCCAGCCACGGCGCCATGCTGGGCCCGGACTATCATTTCGACCTGGTCAGGCCGGGCGTGGCGCTTTATGGCGCAAATCCGCAAGCCGCCGAAGGCGGCATCGCCTGGCCTTCGCCCAACCTGATGCAGACCGTGGCGGTGTTGACCGCGCGGGTGCTGCAGCTCCGCCGAATTGACTCAGGCGAGAGCGTTGGCTACGGAGCCACGTTCCGCGCCAAAAGGCCCACCATGCTTGCGACCATAGCGCTCGGCTATGCCGACGGTTTTCCCCGCGCTCTGTC
This sequence comes from Rhizomicrobium sp., assembly GCA_035512055.1. GTDB lineage: Bacteria > Pseudomonadota > Alphaproteobacteria > Micropepsales > Micropepsaceae > Rhizomicrobium. The sequence goes on along the minus strand of DATKEP010000012.1, from coordinate 50,282 downwards.
CAACAAGGGCGTCGCGGTGGTGGGCGGAGTGCGGGTGCCGATTGTGGGCCGTATCTCCATGGACCTCACCATCCTGGATGTGACGGACATGCCTGAGCCGCCACATGTGGGCGACGCAGTTGAACTCCTGGGCGATCATGTCGGCCTGGGCGAGGTTTCGGCCCTGGCCGGCACCAACGAATATGAAATCCTCACCCGGTTGCGCCGGGTGCCTAAAGTTTACATGGGATCGTAGGCGAGGTCCGTAGCGTCAGCGTACGGTCGAGCGACCAGCGAAAGAGGGAGCGTCAGCGCGAGCCGGAGCGACCAACGAAAGAAGGGGTAATGAACGTCTTTGCAAGCATCGGCCGCGCCGTGCTCACGGTGCTGGCCCATATTGGCCGGCTGGCGCTGTTCACCGGCCAGGCGGTGGCGGGCATAGTCTCGCCGCCCATCTATACGCGCCTGATCCTCGCCCAGATGATGCGCATCGGTTACTACTCGCTTCCGGTGGTGGGCCTGACCGCCTTCTTCACCGGCGGCGTGCTGGCTTTGCAGATCTATCTGGGCGGCAACCGCTTCGGCGCGGAAGCCATCGTGCCGCAGGTGGTGGTGCTGGGCATCACCCGCGAACTGGGTCCGGTGATAGCGGGGTTGATGATCGCGGGCCGCGTCTCTGCCGCCATCGCCGCGGAAATCGGCACCATGAAGGTGACTGAGCAGATCGACGCGCTCACCACCCTTGCCACCAATCCGATGAAGTATCTGGTGGTGCCGCGCATCGTGGCGGCGGTGATCTCCATGCCCATCCTCACCGCAATCGGCGATTCCATCGGCGTGCTGGGCGGCTATGTCGTGTCGGTCTACAGCCTGGATTTCACCGGCTATACCTATCTCAAGAACACCGTGGACTTTGCCCATCGCGAGGATATTACCTCGGGCCTGATCAAGGCGGCGGTGTTCGGCTTCATTGTCGCGCTGATGGGTTGCTACAACGGTTTCAATTCCAAGGGCGGCGCACAGGGCGTGGGCAATGCCACCACCAATGCGGTGGTGACATCCTCGATCCTCATTCTCGCCGCCGACTATGTCCTGACCGCGCTGCTGTTCCACAGATGACGGCCAAGATTCAGCTCATCGGCGTCAAGAAGCGCTTCGGCTCCAAGGTCGTGCTGGATGGCGTGGACCTCACCATCGAGAAACAGTCCTCGTTGGTGATCATCGGCGGTTCGGGCACCGGCAAGTCGGTCACGATCAAGTCGATCCTGGGCATCTTGCGCCCCGACGAGGGCACCATCCTGGTGGATGGCGAGGACGTCACCCATATTGACGGTTCGGCGCGCGACAGGGTGATGCGCAAGTTCGGCATGCTGTTCCAGGGCGGGGCGTTGTTCGACAGCCTGCCGGTCTGGGAGAATGTCGCTTTCGGGCTTATTCAAGGTCACGGCGTACCACGGGCAAAAGCGCGCGACATCGCCATCCAGAAGCTGGCCAAGGTTGGCCTGACCCAGGATGTGGCGTTTCTTTCGCCTGCGGAATTGTCGGGCGGCATGCAGAAGCGCGTGGGCCTGGCGCGCGCCATCGCGGCAGACCCGGAGATCATCTTCTTCGACGAGCCCACCACCGGGCTCGACCCGATCATGGCCGACATCATCAACGACCTGATCGTTTCCACCGTGAAGGATGTGGGGGCGACCGCGCTTTCCATCACCCATGACATGATTTCGGCGCGCAAGATTTCCGATCACATCGCCATGCTCTATGGCGGCAGGATCATCTGGACAGGACCGACCGGCGAGATCGACCGCACCGGCAATCCGTATGTGGACCAGTTCATCCACGGGAAAGCGGAGGGTCCCATAAAGATGGCTGTGAAAGCTTGAGCGCGCAAAGCATCCGCCCTTGACCGCCATGCTATGATCGAATCATGGCCAAAGCCTCCACCACCTATGTCTGCCAGTCCTGCGGTGCCGCCAGCGCCAAATGGTCGGGCAAGTGCGATGCCTGCGGCGGCTGGAACACCATCACCGAGGAAGGCATCGCCCCGCCGCTCGGGTCCAGCGCCGCGCGCAGGGTCAAGGGCCGCAGGATCACGCTAGAAGACCTGAAGACCGAGGATGACCCGCCCCAGCGCCGTCCCACCGGGATCGCCGAATTCGACCGGGTCACGGGCGGCGGGCTGGTGCCGGGCTCGGCTCTTCTGGTCGGCGGCGACCCGGGCATCGGCAAATCCACCATCATCCTGCAGGCCCTGGGCAAGTATGCGCAAGACGGCGGCCATGCGATTTATATCTCGGGCGAAGAGGCGATGGCGCAGGTGCGCATGCGCGCCGCCCGCATGGGGCTATCGGATGCGCCGCTGATGCTGGGCGCCGCGACCAATGTGGAAGACATCCTGGCCACGCTCGAAGCCGGCAAGCCGCCCGCCATCGTCGCCATCGATTCCATCCAGACGCTGTGGACCAGTGCGCTGGATGCCGCGCCTGGAACGATTGCCCAGGTGCGCACGGCCTCCTTCGATCTGGTGCGCTATGCCAAGGCGTCCGGCGCGGCGCTGCTCCTGGTCGGGCATGTGACGAAAGACGGCCAGATCGCCGGGCCAAAGACGGTCGAGCATCTGGTCGATGTGGTGCTCTATTTCGAGGGCGAGCGCGGCCATCACTTCCGCGTGCTGCGCGCGGTGAAGAACCGCTTCGGCGCCACCGACGAGATTGGCGTGTTCGAGATGACCGGCAAGGGGCTCGCCGAAGTCGCCAATCCCTCGGCGTTGTTTTTGGGGGACCGTAGGCAGGTCTCGCCCGGCACCGCGGTGTTCGCGGGGCTCGAAGGCACGCGGCCTCTGCTGTGCGAAATCCAGGCCCTGGTCTCGCCCACAAGCTACGGCACGCCGCGCCGCGCCGTGGTGGGCTGGGACACGGGCCGGCTTGCCATGATCCTGGCGGTCCTGGACGCTCGCGCCGGGGTTGGAATCGGGGCATCCGATGTCTATCTCAACGTCGCCGGTGGCTTGAAGATCGGCGAGCCTGCCGCAGACCTGGCCGCCGCGGCCGCCCTCGTCTCGTCTTTTGGTGGAGAGCCCTTGCCCCGCGATACCGTTTTCTTCGGCGAGATCAGCCTGTCGGGGGACATTCGCCCGGTGCCGCAGGCCGATGCCCGGCTCAAAGAGGCCGCCAAGCTGGGCTTCAAGGCCGCCTTCGTGCCGTCAGGAACCCGCGCGGAAGTTGCCGGAATGGCGTTAACAGAGGTTACCAGCGTCGCCGACCTGCTGAGATTCTCGGCACCGGCTCGGCGTGCTAAACTAGTCCAATGAGTCTCTCGGTCACTGTCATCGACTGCCTGATCGTCCTGGTCATTGTGGTGTCGGCGGGTTACGCCGCCTGGCGCGGTTTCATCTGGGAAACCCTCACCATCTTCGCCTGGATCGCGGCGGCGTTCGGCTGTCTCTATTTCGGGCCCTACATCATTCCCCTGACCCGTAGCTTGGTGCATGCGGACTGGTTGGCCTCGCTGCTTGCCTATGCCGCGGTGTTCCTGGGCGTGTTCATCCCGCTCGCCTTCATCGTCGCCCGCTTCAGCGAGAGCGTGAAACATTCCCCCATCGGGCCGCTCGACCGCGCGGCCGGCATTGCCTTCGGCGTCGTGCGCGGACTGATGATCGTGGGCATGGCTTATCTGGCGTTTACCTATTTCGTGCCGATCCGCAACCAGCCGCGCTGGTTGACCGAAGCGCGCCTGTTGCCGGTGGTGCAATCCTCCGCCGATGTGCTGCTGACATTGGTTCCCGATCATCCGCACGATTACAGCTATGTTCCAAAACATGACGACGAGGTGCGCCAGGCGCCCCCTGCCGCCACCAGCCATGATCCGATGGCAGAGCTGATCCGCAAGAATGAGGCGGCCAATAGTGTCCCCAAAAACACAGCAAAACCGGGCAAGATAGCAGTGCAGCACAAGACCGCTGCCAAGGTGACGAAATCCTATGGCGCCAGCGACCGTCAGGCGCTAGACAAGCTCGTGGAGACCGGTGGGACCAGCCGATGACCGGCTATAGTGAGCGTATATGGGATGGGGACACGCTGCATGAGGAGTGCGGCGTGTTTGGCGTTTTCGGGCATGCCGATGCCGGCGCGCTGGCTGTCCTGGGTTTGCATTCGCTGCAGCATCGCGGCCAGGAAGCGGCGGGCATCGTCACCCATCATGACGGACATTTCATCGCCGAACGCCATATGGGCCTGGTGGGCGACGCCTTCGGCCGGGGCTCCAGCGCGGCCAAGAACCTCAAGGGCAATTTCGCCATCGGCCACAACCGCTATTCCACCGCTGGCGGGTCCCGGGCTTCCAACATCCAGCCCATTTTCGCCGATCTGGCGGGCGGCGGCCTGGCCATCGCCCATAACGGCAACCTCACCAATGCCCATACGCTGCGCCAGGAGCTGGTGGGGCAGGGCGCCATCTTTCAGTCCACCTCCGACACCGAGACCATCGTCCATCTGACGGCGCGCAGCACCCGTCCGCGCATCGTGGAAAAGCTGGTCGATGCGCTGTGCCAGGTGCAAGGCGCCTATTCGCTGGTGGCTCTGACCTCCAAGAAACTGATCGGCGTGCGCGATCCCAATGGCGTGCGCCCGCTGGTGATGGGCAAGCTGGACGGGGCGGTGATCTTCGCCTCGGAGACCTGCGCGCTCGACATCATCGGCGCCGAATATGTGCGCGACCTCAAGCCGGGCGAGATGGTGGTGGTGGACAAGGACGGCGTCACCAGCCACTTCCCCTTCAAGCAGCAACAGCATCGCTTCTGCGTCTTCGAATACATCTATTTCGCGCGGCCGGATTCGACACTCGAAGGCCGCAATGTCTATGAGGCGCGCAAGAATATCGGCGCGGTGCTGGCTGAAGAGGCTCCGGTGGACGCCGACATGGTGATCCCGGTGCCGGATTCAGGCGTGCCCGCGGCGCTGGGCTTCGCCAACGCTGCCAAGATACCCTTCGAGCTTGGCATCATCCGCAACCATTATGTCGGCCGCACCTTCATCGAACCGTCGGATTCCATCCGCCATCTGGGTGTCAGGCTGAAGCACAATCCAAACCGCGCCAAGATCAAGGGCCAGCGGGTCATCCTGGTGGACGATTCGATCGTGCGCGGTACGACCTCGAAGAAGATCGTGGCCATGGTGCGCGATGCCGGGGCCGCCGAAGTCCATTTCCGCGTCTCTTCTCCGCCTACCACCCACAGCTGCTTCTATGGCGTGGACACGCCCAACACCGACGATCTTCTGGCCCACAAGATGGACGTGGAGCAGATGCGCCGCTTCATCGGCGCCGACAGCCTGGCTTTCATCTCCATGAACGGGCTCTACCGCGCTATGGGCAAGGCTGAGCGGGTGGCGGCGGCGCCCAGTTTCTGCGACGCCTGCTTCACCGGCGATTATCCGATCGCGCTTACCGACATCAGCGGCGGCACGCGGCAGCTTTCCCTGCTGGCGGATGTAGCCTAGGAAGACTTCCATGCAACCGGGTGAAAAACCTTCCCTTCAAGGGCGCATCGCGCTCGTCACCGGCGCCTCCCGTGGCATCGGCCGTGCAGCGGCCATCGCGCTGGCCAAGGCCGGCGCCCATGTCATCCTGGTGGCGCGCACCGTGGGCGGGCTGGAAGAGACCGACGACGAGATCCAGAAGATCGGCGGCACCGCGACGCTGGTGCCGATGAACCTGCGCGATTTCGACGCCATCGACCGGCTTGGCGCCTCGATCTATGAGCGTTGGGGCAAGCTCGATGCGCTTTTGGGCAATGCGGGCGCGCTGGGAGAACTCACGCCGCTGACGCATATGGCCCCCAAGACCTTCCAGGAAGTGCTGGATGTCAATCTCATCGCCAACTGGCGGCTGATCCGCTCGCTCGATCCGCTGCTGCGCCTTTCCGATGCGGGCCGGGTGCTGTTCGTGACGTCCGGGGCGGCGCGCAAGCACATCGCCTATTGGGGTGCCTATGCGCTCTCCAAGTCGGCGCTGGAGATACTGGCGCTGACCTATGCGGTGGAATGCGAGACCACCAACATCAAGGTGAACCTGATCAATCCGGGGCCGATGCGCACCCTGATGCGTCAGAAGGCGATGCCGGGCGAGGACCCCGCCTATCTCGTGAAGCCGGAGGACATGGCCTACAAGGTGGTCGAAATGCTGGCGCCCAGTTACGACCGCAACGAGACCATAATAAACTTCCAGAAATAATTGTCATTCCCGCGCAAGCGGGAATCCAACTTTCTTTTAGGCGCGCGGTCGAAAGTGAAGTTGGATGCCCTGCTTTCGCGGGCATGACAAACTTACTTTTTCCGGGCATATGGATTTTTCGAATTGCGCACGCTGAAGCGGATCGGCGTGCCTGCGAGACCGAAAGTCTCGCGCAGGCCGTTCTGCAGATATCGCTGATAGGCTTCCGGCAGTGCGTCAAGCTGATTGCCGAACAAAGTGAAACTGGGCGGCCGCGCTTTCCGCTGGGTCATATAACGAATGCGTACCCGGTGGCCTGAAATTGCCGGCGTGGCATGGCGCTGCAGCGCCTGTTCCAAAAAACGGTTGAGCGGCGAGGTTGGAATGCGCGTGTTCCAGGCCCGATCGGCCTCCGTCACGGCTGCTTCCAGCCGCTCGATACCTTCGCCGGTGCGCGCCGAAGTGGCGACCAGCGGCGCGCCGACCACTTGCGGCAGCAGCCGGTCCAGTTTTTCGCGCAGCCGCGAGATTGCGCCGGCCTTGTTCGGGAGCAGGTCCCATTTGTTGGCGGCGAAAACGATGGCACGCCCCTCGCGCGCGATCAGGTCGGCAATGGTGAGGTCCTGTTTCTCGAAGGGCGCGGTGGCGTCGATCATCACGATCACGCAATCGGCAAAACGGATGGCTTCCAGTGTGGATGCCACCGACATTTCTTCCAGCGTCTCGCCCGCCACCCGCGCCTTCTTGCGTAGGCCCGCCGTGTCATGCAGCAGCACCTCGCGCTCGGCTGCGCGCCACGGAGCGGTGATCGAATCGCGGGTGAGCCCCGCTTCCGGCCCCACCAGCGACCGTTCCTCGCCCAACAGCTGGTTGAACAGCGACGACTTGCCGACATTGGGCCGGCCCACCAGCGCCAATCGCAGGGGCCGGTCGAGATAGGCGATCACGGGGGCTTCGCCTTCGGTTTCTACCTCCTCGTCGAGAAATTCTTCTTCGTCTTCGTCGTCAGGCAATTCCGCCTTGGGGGCCAGGGAGCCAAGCGCATCCGCCAGCTCCGCCATGCCCAGATTGTGCTCGGCCGAAATCGCAATGGGTTCTCCCAATCCCAGGCCCCAGGCCTCTGCCGGCGGGAGGGTCCGGCCCTCACATTTGTTGGCGGCGAGGATCACCGGCTTGCCGGACTTGCGCAGCGCCTCGGCGATCATCTGGTCGCCCGCCGTGATGCCGTCGCGGGCATCGATCAGGAAGAGCATGGCCTGGGCTTCCGCAATCGCCGCCAGCGTCTGCCTGGTCATGCGATGCGCGACGGAGCCGGATTGGGCGTCTTCGAAGCCGGCCGTGTCGATCAGGCGCAGGGAAAGCCCGTCATAGACCGCGTCCACCGCCTGGCGGTCGCGGGTTACGCCCGGCGTGTCATGCACGATGGCGGCGCTGCGCCCCGCCAGCCGGTTAAAGAGCCGAGATTTGCCGACGTTGGGACGGCCCACAATTGCTAGTACGAGCGGCATTGCGCATTGGCCTCAAGCAGCGAAGCGGTAGGCCATAGATAAAGCCCTTAGCGGAGCGCCACCAGTTCGGCGTCGTTGGTGTAGAGATACAGGATTCCGTTGGCCACCACCGGCGCGATGGTAGTGCTGTCGGGAATTTCCACCCGTCCCGTCAGCCGGCCGTCATAGGGCGAAATCGCCTCGGCATAGCCGTTGGACGAGGTGACGATCAGCTTGTTGGAGATCAGCACCGGACCGGCCCAGATAATGGGATCGCTCTTGTGGCCGGGGTCTTCGTACTGCGGCAGCTGGTGGATCCAGCGTACCCGGCCTTCCTTGCGCGTCAGGCAGATCACCCGGTCGCTATTGTCCAGCACATAGACGAAGTCGCCGGCAGCCCAGGGCGTCTGGATGCCGCCCACATCGCGGGTCCACAGCCGCTCGCCGGTATTGGCGCTGAAGGCCGCCATCACGCCGGACTGGCTGATGGCATAGACCACGCCGCGGTCGATCACTGGGCGCCCGGCAATATCGTCGAGCTGGGAAAGGGCGGTGACGTGGCCGGAGCGGGACAGCACATCGCTCCAACCCACCTGGCCGTTCTGGGCGCGCAGCGCGAAGACCTCGCCCGAGGTGTAGGGCGCGATCACGGTCTCGCCAGCAACCGCCGCGCTGGTGGAAGCCAGCATGCCTTGCGATTCCGCGATGCCTTGATGGTCCCACAGCGTGCGGCCGTCGACCTCGGCCATGGCATAGAAATGATTGTCATGGGTGGAAACGTATATGCGCCCGCCATTGACCACGGGGGCATTGACGATCGGCATGCCCAGATCCTTGTTCCAGATCTCGCGGCCGCTGCGCGCGTCGATGCAATGGAGCACGCCGAAACCGGAGGTGACGAAGATCTTGCCGTCGTCAAAGGCCACGCCGCCACCCATGCCTTGCGGCGGATCGACCGTGTTGTGCTTGCCCAACAGGCCCCAAAGCGTGGGCATGTCGGTGCCGTTCTTGGGCGCCAGCCGCCGGTTCCAGACCGGATGGCCGTCGCCGGCGCGGAACACCCAGATATGGGCTTCCGAATCCAGCGCATAGATCAACCCGCCGCCGATAACGGGCGGCGATGTGAGGAGAGAGTCGCTGTCGGAGCCCTTGCCGGCGTCCTGGTCCCAGATCTTGCGCAACCGTCCGGGCACATCCAGGTGGTACATGGCATTGGAGGCATAGCCGCCGGCCTCAGGCCAATCGGAATTGCGATAGGGCGGCGGCAATTCCACTGGCGTCTTGGCCAGCGTTGCGTCCACCTTCAGATCGGCTTCCGCCGACAGGACGGGAATACGCACGCCGCGCAGGTTGGATTTCTTGCCGCTGGAGGCGAACCAGCTTCCGACCTCCTGGAACACCGAGCAGCCGCCCAGGACAAAGGAGGACGCGACCAGCACCAGCAAAAAACTGCGGGAAAACTTCATCTTACTTCTTTGCCGGAGCCTGGTTTGCTGGAGCCTGTTTGACGGGCGCTGCAGCCGGCGCAGCCGGGCTCGGGCTGCTTGCCGCCGCCGGCGGCGGGGTGTCGGCCGGCACGCTGCCAAAGGAAACCGCGCCGCCATTCTTGAGATAGGCCGCCATCGCCTCGGCGCGGCGGCGTGTTGAATCCGGCGCCTGCGGGTCGGCGGCCAGTTCGGAGAATCGTGCCAGCGCCGATTTCATGTCCATGGCGCGGTAATCGGCATAGGCCAGCACTTCCTGGGCGTTCTCGCGCCAGACACTGCCCGGCTGGTTCAAGGGCTTGAGCAGGTCGTCCAGTTCGGTGCGCGACGCATTGTCGGACATCGCCCAGGCCGCGCGCAGCCGCGCCACCATGCCGACCGGGCCGCTGTCGTCCTTGGCGATCTGCTTGTAGAGAGAGATGGCCGAGCTCTGCTGGCCGGAAGCGAACATGGCGGCGGCTTCTGCAAGGCGCGCCACGGTGGCATAGCCCCTGGGCGCGGTGCGTGCGACATCGACAAAGGCGCTGGCCGCGGCCTGGGGATTGGAGATGCGCTGGGCGGCGATGAAGGCGGCGGCAACCTTGGCGCGCTCTTCCTGTTCATGACGCTGCCACAACTGCCAGCCGCCGATGCTTGCGAACAACAGTACGAGGGCGGCGATGGCATAGTTGCCGTAAGCCTTCCACAGCTTCTGGATCCGCTCGCGGCGAACGTCTTCCTCGACTTCGCGGAAAATATCGGTCACGGGCGCGTGGTCCTTTGCTCAAGTCTTTGGCAGGCCCCGCTCTGGCCGAAGCCGAAACCATTGAAGGGCCGGGATAATTAGCCCGGGCGGGCCCTGCGCGCAACTTGCGCCCGGTTTAATTTGAGCCGCTGGTCGGGACCTCAGCAAAACAGGCTAAAAACCGGCCTTTTTCATGGGGTAGACATTCTCCAGCCCCGGGAAACGGCGCTCGCGCACGTCCCCGGCATAGGCCTCGACCGCTTTCTCGATGACAGGGCCGAGCTCGGCATACTTGCGCACGAATTTGGGCGGATTGGGGTTCAAGCCCAGCATGTCTTCCAGCACCAGCACCTGGCCGTCGCATTCCGGCGAAGCGCCGATGCCGATGGTGGGAATGGGGATGGAACGGGTGATCTTCGCGGCCAGCGGCTCGGCCATGCCTTCGAGCACCACCGCGAAGGCGCCAGCCTCCGACACCGAGCGCGCATCGGCTTCTAGCGCCGGCCATTCCTCTTCACTGCGGCCCACAGTGCGGAACCCGCCCTTTATGTTCACCGTCTGCGGCGTAAGCCCGATATGGGCCATCACGGGAACGCCGCGCTCGGTCAGGTAATGGATGGTCTCGGCCATGCGCGTGCCGCCTTCAAGCTTGACCGCGGTGGCGCCGGTTTCCTGCATCACCCGCGCTGCATTGCGGAAGGCAACCGCGGGGCTTTCCTCATAGGTGCCGAAAGGCAGATCTACCGCGACCAGCGCGCGCTTGGAGCCGCGCATCACCGCCTTGGCGTGCGTGATCATCATGTCGAGCGTCACGCCCAGCGGCGTTTCGAGCCCATGCATCACCATGCCCAGGCTGTCGCCCACCAGCATCAGGTCCACATAATTGTCGAGCAGCCGCGCGGTATGGGCGTGATAGCAGGTGAGGCAGACCACCGGCTTGTTGCCCTTGTGAGCACGGATCTCGGGAACCGTGACGCGCTTGAGCTGGGTCTGGACGGACATGAATTTCTCCCGAGCGATTTCTGGGGGCGGCGCCCATTTGGCAGCGCAACATACTCCAATTGCTGTCCCAGAAATAATCAGGCCTGGATTGCTTTCAGGGCATGACCTGGGTCACGAGATAACATGCTGAATTCATGAGAAAAAGTCGCAAGGGACGGAAGTTTCAGGGCTGCCCGAAGCTGTGCGCGACCGCGAGGTCCATATGCGTGAATCCCGTCCAGCCAGGGTACTTGTCCTTGGCCTCGGCGTTCAGCGTCTGCGTCGCCTGGTCGGCAGTGGCGCCTGACGCTTTCAGCGTCGCGATGCGCGAATTCAGCCAGGCCATCACGTCGCGCTCCTGGGCGATCAGCGAGCCGTCGCCGGGCGGGCTGTGATCAGGGATCACGATCCTGGGATTGAGCTTGACCACTTGGTTGAGAACCGCCAGCCAGGTTTGGGGCGTGCAGTCGGCGCAATAGAAATAAGGCCCGGCCTTGTTCTGCACCACGTCGCCGGAAAACAGCACACTGTCGGGCTGAACCAGCACCAGCTCGTCTCCCTTGGTGTGGGCGCCGCCGAACCAGTCGAGCTCCACATTCACCCCGCCCAGGTCGAGCCGGTAGCTGCCATCGAACAGGATGTTGGCCTGATTGATGCGGGCATCGGCGAGCAGTTCCTTGTCCTCGGGCGAACGGCTAGAAAAGAGATCGATCAGTTTTTGTCCCTCGGCTTCCAGTTCCTGCTGCTGGATGCGCGGACGGATGACGATGGTGCCGTCCGGGAACCCGCCATCGCCGGCGGCATGTTCGGCATGATAATGCGTGGTGGTCAGGTAGAGCTTCTGGCCCTTGGGCGACAGGCGCTGCGCGACGCCTGCAACGATCTTGCCGTTCCTGGTGCCGAGCCCGGTATCGATCGCCAGCGTCGCCTTGGTTCCCACCACGATGCCGATGTTGGGAAAGCCCTTGATCATCCAGACATGGGGTGAAACTTGGCTGACATTGTCGGGCGACAGCAGGCGGCTGTTGGGCTGGGCCGAAGCCGCCAGCGGCGTCACCAGCAGAAGGCAAAAGACCAAACCGCGGTAGGTCATGCGCCCATCTATCGGCCAGACGGGCAGGTCCCGCAAGTTGAAGTTCGGCAATCCCCAGGGCTGGCGGCCTGGAACAACAACTTTTCCCAACCTTTAGTGCGGGCTGCTCTGTAAGGAATATGTAAAAACCCTCTCAGAGTATCACTCCCGCCAATTGGCCATTTGCAATCGCAGGCAGGCTTGCCAAGCATTCGCCAAAGCGCATCCTGGGCGCGAAAGGGAGACGCCATGACATTGCGATCCGGTGCCGCTGTTGCGAGCCTCGCGGCTTTCAGCCTGCTTGCTGTTTCGAGCCAGGCCCAACCGCCCGCCAGTGGCGGTGGCGGCGGCGGGCGCGGCGGCCCCTCGGAATATTGGTGGGTGAACAAGACGGAAGGCGGCGTGTACAAGCCGCCGATGCGGCCTTTGTGGCGGCTGGCCGATCTGAAGAAGATGCATGACGGCCAGAACAACTGGTCCCAGCAGATCATTCTCGATCCCGAGCAGGATGCGACCTACAACTCGGCGGCGCCGGGCACGCATTTTACGCCAAGGCTGCATCCCGATACGCCCACAGTTTTCGTGGTGGTGGCGGGCGAGGTGCATTTCACCGTCGAAGGCGAGCCACCCGTCACCGCAACGCGCGGCGCGATCATCAACATCATGAAGACCACGCCATTCAGCTACGATGTAGCCGGCAGTGAGAATGCGCTGTGGGTCGAGGTCAATCCGACCAACTACAAGACGGTCTGGCCGGCCGACGGCCCGCAGCCGCAAGCCAGCAATGGCGGCAAGATCGTGAAGATCTCCTTCCCCCATCGTCCCGGCGACTATACCGCGCCCAACCGGCTGATGTGGAACACCTTCGACGACACCATCGCCAAATGCGCCAAGCCCGGCGCGGTGGTGCTTGACGATCACATCTTCGTCAGTCCGCTGCTGGGCTATCTCAATGCCGACGACAACAAGTGCGGCACCGGCAAGGGCAATATCGGCGGCGGCGGCGCAGGGCCGAGCACCGCGGCCTTCGACCCGCATACCACCTTCGGTCATATGCATCCGGGGCCGGCGGAATGGTGGATCGTGCAGGTCGGCAAGATCAGCGGCAAGTTCGAGAATGCCGGCGAGTTCCATGCGGTTGAGGGCGACGTCCTCTATGCCGCGCCCATGTCCTGGCATGAAATGGCAGCGGAAGCGCCGTCCGGGCCCAATGTGCGGCTGGCCATGGGGGGTTACAATTTGATCAATATGTTCAATACGGAAACCCCAAGGGCGCCGCGGCCCTGAGATTTGTGCAACGCGGCGGTGCTTGACAGCGCCGTTGCGTGCTCATTTGCTCCGGCGGGCAAATGTGGAGGAACGTCATGTGCGATGAATTCATCCATCCCGGCCTGGTATCGGACGCGCGGCTTTCGCGGCGCAGCTTCGGCATGATGACGGTTGCCACCGCGGGCATCGCTTCCGGAGCGCTGGCACAAACCAACGCGGCCGAGACCGACGTGACTGTGAAGACCGCGGACGGCACCTGCGACGCAGTGCTGTTTCATCCGGCGGGCGAGGGGCATTGGCCGGCGGTTCTGATCTGGCCCGACATCATGGGCTTGCGCCCCGCCTTCCGCGACATCGGAAAGCGGCTGGCCGCGCAAGGCTATGTCGTGCTGGTGCCCAATCCCTTCTACCGCTCCGCCAAAGCGCCGGTGATCGGCGACAATTTCGATTTCAGCAATCCCGAGCAACGCAACCGGTTGATGGGCTATCGCGGCGCCATGAGCAATGACGGCATCGACAACGATTCCAAGGCCTATCTCGCCTTCCTCGACGCCCAGCCGCAAACGGCGAAGGGCAAGAAAGCCGGCGTGCAGGGCTATTGCATGGGCGGGGCGCTGGCCTTCCGCACCGCGGCGGCCGTATCGGGCCGCATTGCCGCTGTCGGCAGCTTCCATGGCGGCAACGGCTTGGTGACCAAGAATTCCGACAGTCCACATCTGTTGATCCCCAAGACCAATGCCTCCTTCCTGGTGTGTCAGGCGCAGAATGACGATGCCACCCAGCCCACCCTGAAAGATGACTTGAAGGCGGCCTTTGCCGCGGCGGGGAAGTCTGCGACGGTCGAGGTCTATCACGCCAATCATGGTTGGTGCGTGCCGGGCGGTGCAGTCTATAACCAGGAAGAAGCGGAGCGCGCCTGGACCGCGCTGGGCGCGCTCTACAAGTCGAACCTGGTTTGACGTCAAAAAGGCCGCTGTCGCTGGCGCATCTGAGCCTGATCGATCTCGCGCCGGATTCATTGATACGAACTGCGGGCGAGGCGGGCTTTGACCTGGTGGACTTGCGGCTGTCGCCGGCGACACAGACCGACCGGGTTTATTCGCGCGATGAATTGAAGGTGTTGTGCCGCGAATTGCCGCCGCAGCTGCGCAATGCCGGTCTCAGCATCTGGGATGTCGAGATCATCCGGCTGAAGGATGACACAAGAGCGGAAGACTATTTGTCGCTCATGGAAACGGCCGCGGCCCTTGGGGCGCGGCGGATGAAGCTGGTCTGCGACAGCAAGGATCATGCGCGGGCGGCTGACATTCTTGGCCGGCTTTGCGATCTTGCGGCAACGTTCGGTCTGGCGCTGGACCTGGAGTACATGATTTTTTCGGGCGTCAAATCCCTCAAGGCCGCGGGTGATCTGGTCGGAGCCACGGATCGGCCCAATCTTTTCGTGCTGGTGGATGCGCTGCATTGGGTGCGTGCGGGCGACATCGAAGCAATCAGAAGCGCAGAGCGTGGCCGGTTTGGTTATGTGCAATTGTGCGACGGTCCCTTGCGCGGGCCTTCGGCCCGGGAGGCGCTGATCCGGGAAGCACGGACCAGCCGGCTGGCACCGGGAGAAGGCGAATTTCCGCTCGATAGATTGCTTGCAGCCGTGCCGGTCAACTGCGTTGCAAGCATCGAAGTGCCGTTACCACCCGGGCGCGAACTGCTTGCCCATGCACGGCAGCTGCTGGACGCGAGCCGCGCGATTGTGGCACGGCATGAACAGGTGATGCCATGAAGCCGTTGCGTCTGGCCGTCTTGGGCGCGGGCCTTGTCGGCCGCCGTCACATAGAAACGATCCGCGCGCACTGCGCCGCGGCCGAACTGATTGCCGTCGCCGATCCTGTGGCGGATCCCGCGCAATTCGATCTGGGAGGCGCGGCCTGGTTCACCGACGGCGACGAGATGCTGGACAAGGCCAGGCCCGAAGCGGTGATCATCGCCACGCCCAACAATCTGCATGCGCCGCTAGGCCTCAACTGTTGCGCGCGCGGCATCCATTTCCTGGTCGAAAAGCCGGCGACGGCGACGCTGGAAGAGGCCGAGCGGCTTGTGCGCGCCGTGGAGCAGAGCGGCGTCAAGACTTTGGTCGGGCATCATCGCCGTTATCTGGCGGTGGTGCGCGAAGCCAGGCGCCTGATTGCCGAAGGCGCACTGGGCGCGCTGATTGCGGCGTCCGTGATCTGGGTCACGCGCAAGCCCGATGACTATTTCGACACCCAATGGCGGAAGGAACCGGGCGGCGGCCCGCTGCTGATCAATGCGATCCATGAGATCGACATGCTTCGTTACCTGTGCGGCGAAATGCGTTCGGTCGGCGGTCTTTCCAGCAACTGGGCTCGCGGATTTGCGGTCGAGGACACAGCTGCCGCCATGTTCCAGTTTGACAGCGGCTGCCTCGGCACACTGATCTGCTCCGACGCCGGATTTTCGCCCTGGACCATCGAGCAAGGCAGCCGGGAAAATCCGCGCTTTGCCTTCACCGGGCAAAGTGCCTATCGCCTCATCGGCACCAATGGGAGTCTGGAGCTTCCGGTGCTGCGACGCTGGATGGCGGCCAGGCCGGATGACGCCCGCTGGGACAGGCCGATTGTTCCCGACGATATCCAGGCGGCTTATCGCGATCCCTTCGAGGTGCAGCTCGAGCATTTCCAGCGTCTGGTCCGCCTCGACGAACATCCGGTCGTTTCGGTGAGCGACGGCGCCAACACGCTGGCGGCCACGCTGGCGGTCGCGCAATCCGGCCGCGAAGGCCGGCGCTGCGCTCCCGTGAGGTTTTGAAGTCCCGAGTAATGGCCGCGCTTTCCGCAGGAATAGCCACCGTGGTTGCGCTTCGCCAAGATCGGCCACCTTCAGGCTTGGTTTTCCGCTCGCGCATCAAGCGGGCGGGTGCCGCCAACGCTCAATTCCTAGGATATTGAAATAACGCAGCATTCCGTCCGAAAAGGCGAGCTTGTTGCTAGTAAGGTGCCCGTCTGGCTCAATACTCTCAGATATTGGGTTGGGGTGCCCGATGGCGGGTGAGATTTTCATCAGCTACAGGCGTTCGGACGAAGCGTGGGCAAAGCTGTTGTACAGCCAGCTTCGGGCCGAAGGGGTTGAGGCCTGGTATGACGCGCTGGTCGGCGCGGGCGAAGACTGGCGCTCCGCAACCGCAAGGGCGCTGGAAGAAAGCAATATCTTCGTGCTGCTGTTTTCCGAGAATGCCGCCCAATCGAGCGACATCGCCAAGGAGTTGGCCGCGGCGGTGCTGGAAAAGAAGTTGATCGTTCCGGTGCGGCTGCAGAATATCGCGCCCAAGGGCGCCTTTCTTTATGAGCTGGCCTCGCGCAACTGGGTCAACGCTTATGAAGATACCGAGGTAAAGCTAACCGAACTGGCCAAAGGGCTAGAGCGACTGGTGCGGACTGGCGCACGCGATGACACTGTGCTGCCGTTCGAACGTGTGCAGGCAAAACCTGCAGGCATTTTCGTTGCCGTACTGCCCTTTGTAAATCTGTCCTCAGACAAGGAACAAGAGTTCTTCTCCGATGGGATGACGGAAGAGATCACCGCCGCGCTCGCGAAGGTGTCCAGCTTAAAAGTGATCGCTCGGACCTCTGCTTTTCAATTCAAAGGGCAGAGCCGGGATTTGCGAGCGATTGGGCAGGCGTTGGGCGCAGACTACCTCGTTGAGGGTTCGGTGCGCAAAGCGGGCGAGCAGGTCCGTATCACCGCACAGCTTATCAAGGTCGACGACGCCACACATGTCTGGGCGGAGAACTACGACCGTCAGCTTACCAATATCTTCGCGATGCAGGAGGAAATTGCGCAAGCCATCGCTGGTGCTCTTCGCGTGCCGCTTGGCTTGCTATCGGGCGAGAACCTTGTTTCCAATCGCACACGCAATCTGGAAGCCTATCAGCAATACCTTCGCGCCAAGGCTTTGATGCATGGACTCTTCTTCGACGACGCGCGAAAGATCCTTGAATCCGTTGTTGCCAGCGACCCAACATTCGCGCCGGCCTGGGCCCAACTGTCGATCGCTTATGCTTTGCTGCCGACCTTCAATCCCGTCATACGCAGGGGCTCCATCGAAGGGGCACGCTGCCTTGTCCAATCGCAATGGCCCAGGGCGGAAATGGCAGCCAAGGAAGCCATCCGCCTTGATCCCAAGTTGGCCATGGGGCACATGGCTTTGGCATTCACGCTGGTTCAGCGCGCAAACTATGTCGCGGCTGACGCCGTCTATCAGACGGCTCTCTCACTCGATGCCGTCGATCCGGTCGTGTTGCATGTTTATGGAATGTTGCTTGCAGCCACGGGCCATCTCCCCGAAGCCTATCGCATGCGAGAGGAATTGCGGCGTGTGGAGCCTTTCATACCCATCTTCAATTCCGTAAGTGCGACGATCATGAGGACCAACGGAAATAACGAGGCGGCTCTTCCAATTCTGGAGGCGGCGCGCCAACCCGGAGCCGTGGGCACGCTTTGGACCAATGCCCCTCTCGCCCAGGCCTACGCCGCCATGGGTCGCTATGGGGAGGCCGCTGACACCATTCTTGCCATCCAGGGCAGCGATTTTGTCAGCCGGCAGGTGATTGAACAGGCTGCCGGCATGTTGCGTCAGGCGCCCGCCAAGCTCGCCGCGGCGGAATCGGCGCCCTTTTTGGATGAGTGGCTGAGTTGGATTTACCTTTATGTCGGTGCGCCTGAGCGCGCGCTGGAAGGAGAGGAGCGCCGTGTCCAAGTCGGACTTATCGATTTCTTCTACAACGTCTGGCTTCCGGAATACGCGCCCATCCGCAAGACCGACCGCTTCAATGCGTTCATGCGCAACACCGGCATCGTGGACTATTGGAAAGCGCGCGGCTGGCCCGATCTCTGCCATCCCGTCGGCGCCGACGATTTCGCCTGCAATTAGCAATAATCGGTCTTTTTGAGCATACTGGCCGGACCCTGTTTGTCGAGGGCAGCCATGTTCCACAACTATCTCCTTGTCGCCTTTCGCAACCTGGTCCGCCACAAGCTCTACAGTTTCATCAATATCGCCGGCCTGACGGTGGGGCTTACCTGCGCGATTTTCATCATCCTGTTCGCGCGCGACCAGCTTTCCTATGATCGCTGGATACCGGGCACCGACAATCTCTACCGCCTGGAAGAGCGGGTTTCCCTTCCCGGCCAGCCGCCGAAGCTGAGCGCCATGACGCCCTTCCTGGCCGCCCAGGCCATGCAGGACAATATTCCGGAAGTCCAGGAGCGGACGCGCCTGATGCGCCCGGCAACGACCATATTGGTCGGAAACCGGCAGTTCCCGGAGCATGTGGATTTTGTCGATCCGAATTTTCTCCAGATGATCCGGCTGCCGCTGGTGGCGGGCGATCCTGCCAGAGTCTTTGCCAAGCCGGCAT
This sequence comes from Rhizomicrobium sp., assembly GCA_035512055.1. Classification (GTDB taxonomy): domain Bacteria; phylum Pseudomonadota; class Alphaproteobacteria; order Micropepsales; family Micropepsaceae; genus Rhizomicrobium. Next base: position 31,653 of record DATKEP010000012.1, on the reverse strand, counting down.
CGGCGGTCCTGACCGAAAGCGCAGCGCGCAAGTATTTCGACGACGCCTGGCCGATTGGAAAAACCATTGTGATCAGCGGCAAGCGCTGTGACAGGCCCGAAAATTGCGCGCTGAAACAGCAGGCCCTGACCGTCACGGGCATCCTACGCGACTTGCCGCACAACACCCATCTGCTGGCTGATGTGATGGTCCCCACCACTGTGCTTCCGCCAATCCGGCCCAACTGGTTCTGGATCGATGCCTGGAGCTATGTCCGCCTTGCGCCGGGCGCCGACAGCCAGGCCGTGACGGCGAAGTTCCGCGCCGTCATCGATCGTGCCGTCGATACCATGCCGGCGCTGAACATCCGCAAACGCGGCAGCGAGGTGATCGCGCCTTCCCTGACGCCGTTCACCCAGGTTCATCTGGCCGCGAACCGTTCCTACGACATGACGCCACCGGCGAGCCGCACACTGGTCTACGGCTTTTCCGCCATCGGCGCGCTGATCCTTTTGATTGCCTGCTTCAATTTCACCAACCTGGCTACGGCCCGGGCGATGATGCGGGCCCGCGAGATCGCATTGCGCAAGGTGGTAGGGGCCAAACGCCGGCAACTTGCCGTGCAGTTCCTGGGTGAGGCCCTGCTCACGGCGATGATCGCACTGATCCTGGCGCTTGCGCTCACCGAGGTTTTATTGCCTGTGTTCGATCGCGTCCTGAGCCTTCCCATTGCCATCGACTATTTCAAGGACTGGCCGCTTCTGCTTGCCGTCATCGGTGTCGGCGCGCTGGCCGGCTTGTTGAGCGGCGCCTATCCCGCCCTGATGCTCTCGGCTTTCCGGCCGGCCCTGGTCTTGCGGATGAGCGGCACGGGCGGGCAGGGCGCGGGCTTCACGCGCACGGCGCTGGTGGTATTGCAATTCGCGGTTTCCATCGGCCTTGGCATCGCCGCGGCGGTGATCTTCGCTCAGGTCTCCTTTTCACGGACGCTCGATCTTGGCTTCCGCAAGGATGCCATCTTGGTCATGAAGATCAGCGACCTTCCGCCCGCGTCCGCCGACAGTCTGGCGCGCGCTTTGCGGACGGGCCCCGATATTGCCGCAGTGGCCACCTCCGACGATATTCCGTTCAGCGGCGGCCATGATCATATTTCCGGCCATGTGCCCGGCGCGGCATCCAGCGAAGAACTTGTGCTGGTGCCCGCCAGTCCCGACTACATCCGGCTTTACGGCATCCATCTTCTGGCCGGTAGGCTGTTGTCGGAAGACCGCCCCACCGATGGACTTGTGCCCCCGCAAGTGCGAGGCGGAAAGCCGTTCAATGTCCTGGTCAATGCGTCGGCGGCGCGGCGGCTTGGCTATTCCGCGCAAAGCGCGATCGGAAAGGCGATGGTGCTGGACAATCTGGGACACAACACCGTCACCATCGTGGGCGTGGTGGCCGACACCAAGCAGGATGGACCCAAGAGTCCGGCGCTGGGCACCATGTACATGTACTGGCCGGATTTTCCCGTGGACACGCTTTCGGTCCGCATCCGCGACGGGCACATTCCGGAGGGCCTGTCATTCATCGCACGCACTTGGCATGCCCATGCGCCCAGCGCCGCCGTGCGATGGCATTTCCTGGACGAGGATTTTTCCCGGCAATTCCAGACCGATGAGCGGCAAGGCACGCTGTTCGGCCTGTTCGTCGGCATCGCCATCTTCATCGCCTGTCTCGGCCTGTTCGGGCTGGCGGCCTTTTCGACCGAGCGGCGAACAAGGGAGATCGGTCTGCGCAAGACCTTTGGCGCCCGCAGCGGAGACATTGTCTGGATGCTGCTGCGGCAATTCTCCCTTCCTGTGCTGATCGCCAACGCGATCGCCTGGCCGGTGGCCTGGTACTGGCTGCAAGATTGGCTGCAAGGGTTCGCCTACCGCATCGCGCTGAGCCCACTTTATTTCGCGGGAGCCGGTGCTGCCGCCCTGGTCATCGCCTGGGCGACCGTCTTTGTGCATGCTCTGCGCGTGGCGGGCGCCAGTCCAGTTCACGCCCTGCGGTATGAATGAAAAAAGACCGGTTCCGTTTTGCCATAGGTCCCCCATGGTTTAGGCTCGTTCGGGGGCAAATGCCCGGGCGTCTTCGCGATCCAGCGAGCCGCAAAACCAAACCGATCCATTTTCAGCAAAAGAGGAGATATCGATGACTGCTTCCTGGAAATCCGCTGGCCTCGGCCTTGGCGCGGCCCTGGCGCTTTGCGTTTCCGTTCTGCCTGCCAGCGCCCAGCGCGTCGTGCCCGCGGGTTATGACACTTACTATTTCAGCGGCACCACGGCCGACCCCCTCAACCCCAGCAGTCCCAATGACAGGGGCACCACCATCCAGCAGGCCGACAACATCCTCAACAAGCTGCAGGGCATGCTGCAGAAGAGCGGCCTGACCTTCGGTGATGTGGTGCAGGCCCATGTCTTCCTGGTGACCGACCCGGCCAAGGGTGATATCGACTTCGCCGGCCTGAACTCGGAATGGGCCAAGCGCTTCGGCACGCCCACCCAGCCCAACCGGCCGTCGCGCGTGGCGATCCATGTCAACCTGCCGACGCCTGGCGCCCTGGTCGAGATCGAGATGGTCGCGGCGAAGAAGGCCCAGTAACACACGCCACCGCAAGATTGTCATCGAGCCGGTCACAAAAAAGGCCCGGTGCTGTACTGGGCCTTTTGTTCCTGGTGCCGGAGCTTTCAGGCTTCCGTCGATTGCTCTTCCGGCTTCGGACCGGCGCCGGCCTCGAACACTTCCTCGGCCGCCGCGACCGCTTCTTGCTGTTCCGTCTTGCCGGCCAGGACGTCCTCGCCACGCGCGAGTGCGGCGGCTTCGTCTTCGCTGCGGGCGACATTGACGGTGATGTTGACCTTCACTTCCGGATGCAGTGTGACGGGAATGGTGAAGAGGCCGACCGTCTTGATCGCCTGGCTGATATTGACCTGGTGGCGGTCGATCTTGAACCCGGCCTTTTCCGCGGCGTCGGCGACATCGCGGGGGCTGACCGAGCCATAAAGCTGGCCGCGATCGCCGGCCTGGCGGATCAGCACGAAGGATTTGCCGTCGAGCTTCTGTCCGATTTTCTCGGCCTCGCCGCGAAACTTCAGATTGTTGGCTTCGAGCTGCACCTTCTGGGCCTGGAAATAGTCACGGTTGGCCTTGGTGGCCCGCAACGCCTTCTTCTTGGGCAAGAGGTAGTTGCGGGCAAATCCGTCCTTGACGCGGACTTCGTCGCCCATCTGGCCCAGCTTCTCGACGCGTTCGAGCAGGATCACTTGCATGGTGATTCTCCTACTTCACGACGTAAGGCAGCAGCGCCATGAAGCGGGCGCGCTTGATGGCGTTGGCCAGAATGCGCTGCTTCTTGTTGCTGACGGCGGTGATGCGCGACGGCACGATCTTGCCACGCTCGGAAATGAAGCGCTGCAATAGCTTGACGTCCTTATAGTCGATCTTGGGCGCGTTATCGCCGGAGAAGGGGCAGGTCTTCTTGCGGCGGAAGAAGGGACGGCGGGCGCCGTCTTCGCGGCCGCCACGGCCTTCGCGGTCGCCGCCACGTTCGCGGTCACGGCCGCCTTCGCGGCCTTCACGGTTGCCGAAATGGCTCATTGTGCGATCTCCTCTTCCTGTGCGCCTTCCGTCTTTTCGGGGCGGTCGTCACGGCGGTTCTTGTTCGAGGAGGTGTCGAACTGGTCCACCTTGACGGTCAGATAGCGCAGCACGTCTTCATTGATCTTGAGCTGGCGCTCCAGCTCGAACACCGCGCTGGCCGGCGCGTTGATGTTCAGGAGCACGTAATGGCCCTTGCGATTCTTCTTGATGCGATAGGCAAGCCCGCGCAGGCCCCAATATTCCTGCTTCTCGATCTTGCCGCCTTTGCCTTCGACGATGGTCTTGAGATGGGTGGCCAGTGCGTCCACCTGCTGCGCGCTGATGTCCTGGCGCGCGATCAGGAGATGCTCGTAAAGAGCCATCTGCTTCCCTTTCCTTTGACCGCGGAACGAAACCGGGAGGGATCCCGCTTCCGCTTCGGCTCGGTCCGGGACGCGCGACCATCGCGCAAACCCTTCCTGTGAAGGGCCCCCGGCCGACCACGGCCGCATGAGGCCGGGTCTATAGAGAAAAGGCTGGGGAAGGGCAAGATGTGGCCGGGTCTACGCCTAAAGCATTGAAGTTGCTTCGTGTATTGCCCAAGAATTGGGTGATATCGTGAAGGTGATCGAGGAATGGGAAGCGCAGGATGATGCTGTATAGCTATTTGACCGGTCCCGATGACGCAGCCTTTTGTCACCGCGTCACGGAACGGCTGAATCGTGGCTGGCAGTTATACGGCTCTCCGTCCCTAACTCTTGACCCTGAAACGAAACGGGTCATTTGCGGCCAAGTGGTTACAAAGGAAGTTGAGGGCGACTATTCCCCTGATCTCGACCTGGCGAAGCAGTGATCCCCATAACCCAGGTCAAACCGTAACAGTGCCAAATTTTTTAAACTGACCCTTTGCCAAAAAACTGGGGCGCGGAGGCGGCTCAACCTCCACGCCCCTGATGTCAGTGCCCTTCCGGCTTAATGCCAGTGGCAGACCTTGCGGTGATGGTGGTTGAGGCAGACCCGGTGGCGGTGGTGCGGCGCGGCCTGGACGGCGGCGATGCCCAGCACGGTCAAAGCGAGGGCGACGGCGATCAGCTTGTTCATGGACGTTCCTTCGAAATGCGAATCAGCAAGGCCGGCGAGACTAGGCCTGCCTGCGCGAATGCGGAATGAATAACTTGTATTCCGTGCCAAGCTGGCTGACGCTGGCCACCGCAATGGGGGTAGATAACGTCATGGCAGCGACACAGAGCGAGGCGGACGCGATCCTGCGCCGCGCCGCCTTCCGGTTGGTGCCGCTGATCCTGGCCATGTACATCGCCAGCTTTCTGAACCGGGTGAATGCCGGTTTCGCCGCCCTCACCATGAATCACGATCTGGGGTTTTCGCCCGAAGTCTATGGTTGGGGCGTCGGCGCCTTCTTCTGGGGTTATTTCCTGTTCGAGGTGCCTTCGAACCTGATCATGGAAAAAGTGGGCGCGCGGCTCTGGCTGTCGCGCATCATGATCACCTGGGCCATCGTCTCCATGGCCAATGCCTTTGTGCAGGGCCCGGTGAGCTTCTTCGCGGTGCGCTTCCTGTTGGGTGTAGCGGAGGCCGGATTCTATCCCGGTATCCTGCTCTATTTCACCTACTGGTTTCCCGCCGCCACGCGCGCGCGGATTCTTGCCCTGTTCTGCATGGGCATTCCGGTTTCCAACATCATCGGCTCGCCTCTGTCGAGCTGGTTGTTGGGCCTGGAAGTTGACAGCCTGCATGGTTGGCAGTGGATGTACATACTGGAGGGCATACCCACTTTTCTGCTTGGGTTCGTGGTCTTGTGGGGCCTGCCGGATTCCCCCGCCAAGGCCGACTGGCTCACGCCCCGCGAGAAAGAGATTGTGCTGGCGCGGCTGGCTACCGATCCCAAGGGCGAGGTGCATGGATTGGGCGAGATGTTCCGGGACTGGCGGGTCTGGGCGCTGATCGTGCCTGATTTCACCATCGTCTTCTGCATCTATTCGCTGGGGCTTTGGATGCCGCAGATGGTGCATGCCATGGGCTACAGCATCAAACAGACTGGCTATATCCTGATCATTCCCTACACGGTCTCGCTTGCGATCCTGTGGGTTATCGGCGTCTCTTCCGACCGCACCGGCCGGCGCGTGCTGCATTTCTTCATCTCCTGCATCCTGACCGCGCTGGGCTTTTTCGTCGCCGCCGTGGGACAGGGCAGTCCGGTGATCGAGATCGCGGGCTTCTGCCTGGCGGCGGGCGGGGCCTATTCCGGCCTTGCCACATTCTGGTCGGTGCCGCCGCTGTTTCTTGGCGGCACGGCGGCGGCCGGCGCCTTCGCCCTGATCAATTCGGTGGCCAATCTCAGCGGATCCTTGGGACCGGGATTGGTGGGCATGTTGTTGAAGCTGACCGGCGACTACAAGGCGGGGCTCTGGATGTGCGTGGCGGTGCCCATTCTCTCGGCGCTTTCCATGGTGGTCCTGTCCAAAAGCGTGTCGCGCCCGGCGAAATGATTTCTGACGACCTCATCCGCAAATCCGACGACATCCTGGCGCGCGCGGCCTGGCGGCTGATCCCCTTCATGTCGCTGATGTATGTCGTGAGTTTTCTCGATCGCGTGAACATCTCGTTTGCCGCGCTCAGGATGAACCAGGATCTGGGCTTTTCGCCGGAAGTCTATGGCTTTGCCTCGGGCGTTTTCTTTTTCGGCTATTTCCTGTTCGAGGTGCCTTCCAACCTTATGCTGCAGAAGGTGGGCGCAAGGCTGTGGATGTGCCGCATCTGCGTCAGCTGGGGTTTGCTCTCCATGCTGACGGCCTTCTGCCGCGAACCGGTTAGTTTCTGCATCGTGCGATTTCTTCTGGGCGCGGCGGAAGCGGGTCTTTATCCCGGCATGGTGCTCTACATGACCTACTGGTTTCCCTCGTCCACACGAGCGCGCTTCATCGCGCTTTTCCTGGCGGGCGTGCCGCTTTCCAATGTGATCGGTTCACCCATTTCCAGTTCGCTTCTCGGCCTCAGCGGCCACGGCCTTGCCGGCTGGCAATGGATGATCGTGCTGGAAGGCATTCCCTCGCTGGTCTGCGGAATTGCCACGCTCTGGGCGCTGCCCGACGGTCCGGCCAAGGCGAAATGGCTGAGCGAAGACGAAAAGCGCATCATTGCGGCGCGTCTGGCCACGGAGCCAAAAGGCGCGCTGCATGGCCTGAAGGAGCTGCTTACAGATCGGCGCATCTGGATCCTGATGATTCCGGATTTCTCCGTCGTGTTCCCGCTTTATGCATTGAACTTCTTCTTGCCGCAGATGGTGCATGGCATGGGATATTCCGTGGCCGAGACCGGCCGGATCGTGGCGCTACCCTATCTGCTGGCGATGGGCGCGATGGTGGCGCTGGGCTGGTCCAGCGACAAAAGCGGCAACCGCGCCGGTCATGTCGCCTTCGGTGCATTCGCAGGTATGGTGGGCTTGGCAGTCGCGATGACGGCAAACGCGAATTGGGCGGTGATCGCCGGCCTGTGCCTTGCGACCAGCGGCATCTATGCCGCCTTGGCCGTGTTCTGGACCTTGCCGGCCTCGCTGTTGCGCGGCACAGCGGCGGCGGCGGGACTGGCCTTGCTCAACAGTTTTTCCAACCTGGGCGGCTTCTTCGGTCCCACCGTGATGGGCTGGGCGAAACAGCAGACCGGTACCTATTCGCCGGGCCTTGGCATTATCGCGGGCACTCTGGTGCTTGGCGGCGTGTCGGTGATCTGGATAGGACGGGTGTTTTTCTCCAAACTTGACTCTCGCCAGCCCTCTTGATTTGTCTCGCCCCGCAATGACTCGCGCATTTCTTTTTCCCGGCCAGGGCAGCCAGAAAACCGGCATGGGCAAGGACCTGGCCGAAGCCTTCGCGCCCGGGCGCGAAGTGTTCGAGGAGGTTGACGATGCGCTCTCGCAGCGGCTGTCCCGGCTGATGTGGGAAGGCCCCGACGCCGACCTGACGCTGACCGAAAATGCGCAGCCCGCCATCATGGCGTTGTCGCTTGCCATCTTGCGCGTTCTCGAAAGGGAAATGGGGCTCGACGTCGCCAGGCATGCCCATCTCGTGGCCGGCCACAGCCTGGGCGAATATTCCGCGCTCGCGGCCGCCGGCGCTTTCAGTCTTGCCGATGCGGCGCGGCTTTTGAAGACGCGCGGCCAGGCGATGCAGTCGGCGGTACCGGTAGGCGAGGGCGGCATGACCGCACTGATCGGCGCCGACATCGAACAGGCCGAAGACGTGGCAAAGCAAGCGGCAGAAGCGGGCGGTGTCTGCGTCGTCGCCAATGACAATGCGCCGGGCCAGGTGGTGATTTCCGGTACCATGGACGCGCTGGTGCGCGCCGGCGAGATCGCCAAGACCAAAGGCATCAAGCGCGCACTCCCGTTGGCAGTGTCCGCGCCGTTTCATTCGCCCCTGATGCAGCCCGCCGCCGACCGCATGGCCGAAGAGCTCGGCAAGGTCACCATCCGCCCGCTGGCGATACCGGTACTGGCCAATGTCACGGCCAAGGATGCCAGTAATCCCGATCATGTCCGCCAGCTTCTCATCGAGCAGGTCACTTCGCGCGTGCGCTGGCGCGAAAGCATCCTGGCGCTGAAGGGGCTTGGCGTGGACACGACCGTGGAATTCGGGGGCAACAAAGTGCTGACCGGCATGGTCAAGCGCATTGACCCCGAGCTCAAGATGGTGACGCTGGATTCTCCCGCCGACCTGGAAGCTTTCGGAAAGGTGCTCTGATGTTCGACCTGACGGGCAAGACGGCTCTTGTTACCGGTGCATCCGGTGGAATCGGCGGCGCGATCGCAAAGGCGCTGCATGGCCAGGGCGCGGCGGTCGTGCTCTCGGGCACCCGCGTCGAGGCCCTGGAGGCGCTGAAGAGCGAACTGGGCGCGCGCGCCTTCATCGTGCAGGCCAATCTCTCCGACGCCGCTTCGGTCGAGGCCCTGCCCAAGACGGCGGAGGAAGCGGCGGGCGCCGGCATCGACATACTGGTCAACAATGCCGGCATCACCAAAGACAATCTCTTCATGCGCATGAAGGACGAGGAATGGGACCAGGTGATCGCGGTCAATCTCACTGCCGCCTTCCGCCTGTCGCGCGCCGTGCTGCGCGGCATGATGAAGAAGCGCTGGGGCCGCATCATCCAGATCAGTTCGGTAGTGGGCGCGACGGGAAATCCCGGCCAGGGCAACTATGCGGCCGCCAAGGCCGGGCTGGTGGGCATGACCAAGAGCCTGGCCGCCGAAGTGGCCTCGCGCAACATCACGGTCAATGCGGTTGCGCCGGGTTTCATCCAGACCGCGATGACCGACGTGCTGACCGACCAACAGAAAGAGATGATCAGCCAGCGAATCCCGGCCGGCCGCATGGGAATGCCTGCAGAAATCGCCGCCGCTGTCACATATCTGGCGTCCCAGGAAGCCGCCTATGTGACAGGCGAAACCATCCATATCAATGGCGGGATGGCGATGATATGATAGATGTATCAATGGCTTAAGTGCTGCGTTGGCGTGCCTGCGGGTTTGTGTTACCAAACCGGCCACCTCACGAAGCACCGAATGTGTGGTCCCGGCATTTTCCCCTTTGCCGGTTGGAAATCTAGGAGAGGCTTACAAGTCCATGAGCGATACTGCCGAGCGCGTGAAGAAGATCGTCGTCGAGCACCTGAATGTTGATGCCGACAAGGTCACGGACACCGCGTCTTTCATTGAAGACCTGGGGGCCGACAGCCTCGACACCGTCGAGCTGGTGATGGCGTTCGAGGAAGAGTTTGGCATCGAAATTCCCGATGACGCGGCCGAAAGCATCGTCACCGTCGGTGACGCCGTGAAATATATCGACAAAGCCAACGCCTCCTGATCCTGGGAGGTTTCTAGCCTCATGCGCAGGGTCGTCGTCACGGGCCTGGGTCTTGTCACGCCACTGGCCTGTGGCGTGGAGGAGACGTGGTCGCGCCTCATTGCGGGCCAGTCTGGCGCCAGCCATATCACCGGATTCCGCACCGACGACCTTGCGACCAAGATCGCCTGCCAGGTTCCGCGTGGCGACGGCAGCGACGGCACCTTCAACCCGGATCAATGGGTCGATGCCAAGGAGCAGCGGCGCATGGACGAGTTCATCGTCTTTGGCCTGGCCGCCGCCAGGCAGGCGGTGACCGATTCCGGCTGGGAACCAAAGACCGAGGAAGACAGGCACCGCACTGGCGTGCTGATCGGTTCGGGCATTGGCGGGCTTGGCGGCATCGAGGACGCCTCGATCCTGCTTTATGAAAAAGGCCCGCGGCGCATTTCGCCTTTCTTCATTCCCGGCCGGCTGATCAATCTGGTCTCGGGTTATGTCTCCATCGCCCATCAGTTCAAGGGCCCGAACCATGCCGTGGTCACGGCATGCGCCACCGGTGCCCATGCCATCGGCGATGCCGCGCGGCTGATTGCGTTGGACGATGCCGATGTGATGGTCGCGGGGGGCACGGAAGCAGCGATCTGCCGCATCGGCATCGCGGGCTTCAATGCCTGCCGGGCTTTGGCGACCGCGTTCAACGACAATCCCACCAAGGGTTCGCGTCCCTACGACAAGGACCGCGACGGTTTCGTGATGGGCGAGGGCGCCGGCGTCGTGGTGCTGGAAGAGTTCGAACACGCCAAGGCGCGCGGCGCCAAGATTTACGGCGAAATCATAGGCTATGGCCTTTCAGGCGACGCCTTCCACATCACCGCACCGTCGGAAGATGGCGATGGCGGTTATCGCGCCATGCAGATGGCGGTGAAGCGGGCGGGCATTTCCCCGTCCGATATCGATTATGTGAATGCCCATGGCACCTCGACCATGGCCGACGGCATCGAGGCCGGCGCAGTCGAGCGCCTTTTGGGCAATGCAGCGTCCAAGACGCCGATGTCCTCTACCAAATCCTCGATCGGACATCTTCTGGGCGCCGCCGGGGCAGTGGAGGCGATCTTCTGCCTGCTCGCCATGCGTGATGGCATCGTGCCGGCGACTATCAACCTGGAAAATTTGGATGTCGTGACCGCGCTCGACCTGGTGCCGCTCAAGGCCCAGAAGCGCGAGGTCAATATCGCCATGTCCAACAGCTTCGGCTTCGGCGGCACAAATGCCTGCCTGATTGTTTCCAAAGTGTGAGGCGTTTTCTTTTCATCCTGATCGCCCTGGCCGTCATCGTGGCGGGTGCGGTGGAATGGGCCAGTGCCGCCTGGGATGCGCCGGGCCCGGCGGCCCGCGCGGCCAAGGAAACCGTGGTCCTGATCCCGCCGCACAGCCGTACCCATGACGTGGCACAACTGCTTGAAGCCAGTGGCGTGGTGAAATATGCGCTTTTGTTCGAGTTCGATACGCGGCTGAAGGGCTATGCCAGCCAACTCAAGGCTGGCGAATATGCCGTGCCCTCCACCGCTTCGATGGGCGCCATCGCCTCCATCCTGGCATCGGGCAGATCTATAGAGCACAAGCTGACGGTCGCGGAAGGGCTGACCAGCGACATGGTGTGGAAGCTGGTCCAGAACGATCCCGAGCTGGTTGGTGACGCAGGTCCGGTGCCGACCGAAGGCACGCTTCTGCCGGAGACCTATCTGTTCACGCGCGGCGAGACCCGCGCCCATCTGCTTGCCAAGATGGCGGCGGCGCAAGCGAAGTTCCTGGACGGGAAGTGGTCCGGGCGCGAAAGCGGTCTGCCGGTCAATTCGATGCGGGAAGCCATCACGCTTGCTTCCATTGTGGAAAAGGAATCCGCTCTTCCGGAAGAGCGGCGCCACATCGCCTCGGTCTTCGTCAATCGACTGAAGTTGGGGATGAAGCTCCAGTCCGATCCCACCATCATCTACGATATTTCGCGGGGCTATGCACTGGGCCGCGGCATCCGCCAGAGCGAGCTCGAGGCCGCCACGCCCTACAACACTTATGTAGTCCCCGGCCTTCCGCCGGGTCCCATCTGCAATCCCGGCAAGGACTCACTGGATGCGGTGTTCAATCCGGAGCAGAGCAAGGATCTTTATTTCGTGGCCACCGGCAAGGGCGGGCATGTCTTTTCGGAGACCGTCGAAGGTCAGGCCAGGAATGTCGCGGCTTATCGGACCTTCGAGCGCCAGCAGCAGGTGACAGGCTCGGCCGGCACGCGCTAATTTTCGCGGTCTTAGGAATCAGCGCCCATGACCTTCGCCAGCATGACCGGTTTCGCCGAAAGCGCAGGCAGCCATGAAGGCTTGCACTGGCGCTGGGAGGTGAAGAGTGTCAACAGCCGCAGCCTTGATTTGCGCTTGCGCATTCCGCCGGGCTATGACGGTCTGGAACCGCCCGTGCGGCGGCTGGCCGGCGAACGCTTTCTGCGTGGTGCCTTGCAGGTATCGCTTTCCATCGAGTCGGCAGAAGGCGTGCGGGGCCTGACCGTCGATCCCGTGGCGCTGGCCAGCGCGGTCAAGATCGCGCGCGAATTGGCGGCGGAAACCGGACTGGCGCCGGCCCGCGTCGACGGGCTTCTGGCGCTCAAGGGCGTGATCGTGGCCGATGACGGCGTGTCCCCGCTCGATCCGCTGGCGCGCGGCAGCCGAGATGCGGCGCTCTTGGAAAGCCTGGGCCTCGCCTTCGACAAGCTGGCAAAGGAGCGCGCGCGTGAAGGCGCCAAGCTTACCGCGCTGCTCAAGGCGCAGGTGGAGGAGATCGAGCGGCTGGTGGATGAAGCGGGCGGGCTGGCGGCGGCGCAGCCCGAAGCGCTGAAGGCGCGGCTCAAAGCCCAGATCAGCGAATTGCTGGAGGGCAATGTCATTGCCGAGGATCGCTTGGCCCAGGAGGTCGCGCTTCTGGCGGTGAAGGCGGATGTGCGCGAGGAGCTGGATCGGCTCACCGCCCATGTCCAGGACGCGCGCGCCCTGGTTGCGCAGGGCAAGGGTGTGGGCCGCAAGCTCGATTTCCTGGCCCAGGAATTCAACCGCGAGGCCAACACGCTCTGCTCCAAATCCGCCGATATCGCATTGACCCGCAACGGGCTGGCGCTTAAGGCGGTGATCGACCAGTTCCGCGAGCAGGCCCAGAATGTCGAATAAACATGTCGAATGACCTGACCCGGCGCCGAGGCCTGATGCTGGTCCTGTCCTCGCCGTCGGGCGCGGGCAAGACGACGCTCTCGCGCCGGCTGCTTCAGACCGATCCCGATATCGTGATGAGCGTTTCGGCCACGACAAGGGCGCCGCGCCCCAACGAGGTCGATGGCCAGGATTATTTTTTCGTCTCGCCGGAAAAATTCGATGCCATGGTCAAGGCGGGCGAATTCCTCGAACATGCCAACGTCTTCGGCAACCGATATGGCACGCCCAAGGCACCCGTCATGGCGGCGCTGGAGGCCGGCAAAGATGTCATTTTCGACATCGATTGGCAGGGCACGCAACAATTGAAGATGCAGGCACGCGAGGATCTGGCCAGCGTGTTCGTGATTCCGCCGTCAAAGGCCGAACTGGAGCGGCGGCTGCGCATCCGTGCCCAGGATACCGAAGAGGTGGTCAGGGCGCGCATGGCCAAGGCCAATGACGAGCTCAGCCATTGGGCGGAATATGACTATCTGCTCATGAATGACGACATCCAGCATACACAAGGCAAGCTGGAAGAGATATTACGGGTGGAGCGCAGCCGCCGCGCCCGCCAGCTGGGATTGGCGCAATTCGTGCGCAACATGATGCGTGGGGAATGAGGTGATTGCTGTCATTCCCGCGAATGCGGAAATCCAACTTCAGTCAACCGCAGCCGGATAGAAAGTTGGACTCCCGCATTCGCGGGGGCGACAGCATTAATTTGAACTTGAAAGCGCAATAATTCGTCCATTCCCGCTCATGCCGGAATGACATTACGTGTTCAACGCCCGCGCCAGTGCCGCGAAGGATTCGATCGACAGGTCTTCGGGCCGCGCGGTGGGATCGATGCCCGCTTTTTCCATTAGTGCCTCGCCGCCTAGGGCCCTCAATGACTGGCGCAGCATTTTGCGGCGCTGACCAAAGGCGGCCTGGGTGATCTTTTCCAGGTCGGCCAATTCGGCTGGTGCCAGCGGCCTGTCACGCGGCTCCAGCCGCACAATGGCGGAGGTGACCGAAGGCGGCGGCACAAAGGCGCTGCGGTTGACGTCGAACAGGATTTTGGCTGTGCAGCGCCACTGGGCCAGCACCGACAGGCGCCCGTAATGGTCGCTGCCTGCGCGCGCGGTGATGCGCTGAGCAACTTCCTTCTGGAACATCAGGGTCAGACTGGCCCAGACCGGTGGCCAGCTCGCTGCTGTGAGCCATTTGATCAACAGCGCGGTGCCCACATTGTAGGGCAGGTTGGCGGCGACGCGCACGCCGAGCGGCAGGATCTTGGCTTCGTCCAGCTCCAGCGCATCGGCGGAAATCACGTCGAGCCTGCTCGGCCAGACTGACGCGATTTCCGCGAGCGCGGGCAGGCAGCGGGCATCGCGTTCCACCACGATCACCTTGTCTGCCCCTTCTTCCAGCAGGGCGCGCGTAAGCCCGCCGGGTCCCGGACCCACTTCATAGAACGCGCCACCGTTTTCCGCGCCTGCCGCACGCGCGATGCGGCGCGTCAAGTTCAGGTCGAGCAGGAAATTCTGGCCCAGCGATTTTTTTGCCGCCAGTCCGTGCTTGGCAATGACATCGCGCAGTGGAGGAAGATTACCGGCTTCTGGCATCGGCTATTTCCGCCGCCAGCCTGACTGCCGCGATCATGCTGCGCGCGTCCGCCCGGCCCGAGCCCGCTATGTCGAGCGCCGTGCCGTGATCGGGCGAGGTGCGCACTACGGCCAAGCCCAGCGTCACATTCACCCCGTCCCAGAAGCTCAGCGTCTTGATCGGGATCAGCGCCTGGTCGTGATACATGCAGAGCGCCGCGTCATACGTCTTGCGCGCTTCCTCATGAAACAGCGTGTCGGCGGACAAGGGGCCCCTCACGGCAAACCCGCGCGCCTTCAGCGCCGCCACCGCGGGGGCGATCACCGACAGGTCCTCGCCGCCAAGCACCCCGTCTTCTCCGGCATGGGGGTTTAGGCCCGCCACCGCCAGCCGCGGATTGAGGATGCCGAAATCGTGCCTCAGCGCCGTCAGGATGATCTCGCCTGTGTCGAACACCGCCTGCTTGTCGATGGCCGCAGGCACATCGGCAAGTGGCATATGGATGGTGAGCGGCACGACTCGCAACTTCTCGCTGGCCAGCATCATCACCGCGCGCCGCGCGCCCGTCAGATGGGCGAGGAATTCGGTGTGGCCGGGAAAGCCGAAGCCCGCGCCATTGAGCACGGCCTTGTGGATGGGCGCGGTGACGATGGCAGCCGCTTCGCCCGCAAGGCACGCTTTGACTGCGATCTCGATGGCCTCGATGACGGCCGGCGCGTTGGCGGGATCGGGTTGGCCGGGGACGCGCGCCGCGCGTGCCCTGGTGGGGATCAGCGCCTGGCCATGACTTGCGAAGAGGCTCGCGTCGCCGACCAGCTTGATGGGATATTGGCCTATCTGGCCGCCGAAATGGTTGAATGCGGCGACGGCGAGTTCGGGCCCAATGCCTGCGGGCTCGCCCATGGTGATCAGAATTGGTTTGCTGCCGCCCTTATCGGATGAGGGCATCAGGCTTGCTGTTGTCGCGCACCTGGATATTGGCCTCGCGCTTCAGGTCGCGCAGATAGCGCCGTGCCAGCGTGGCGATCTGGTTCTGGAACAGCTGGTCTTCCACCTGCTGGCGGGTCGGCATCACAAAGGCGGTCTTGATCTCGATGCGCTTGTCGCAGCGCCCGATCAGTTCGACGCCCGCTTCCGACATGAAGGGCGCGGCGGCTTCGCCCGGCCTGGTGGATTTCATCGCCTCCTGAATCTGGGGGCTGAGGTCGCTGAGCTTGGCGTCGCCCAGGTTCATATAGACGGTGCCGGACATTTTGTTGTGCAGCTCGTCCAGCTGGCCGCAGCCGACATAATGCTGCTGAATCTGGTTTGCCACACTCATGATCTGCTCAAGCTGATCCTTGGGTGGGCGGGGGCCGGTCGGAAACAGCAGGCGTGCCAGGGGCAGCGTGCCATCCGGACCTGTGGGACCGGTGGGTACAGTGGCGATCTTGGTACCAAGCGGTTCCTGGCGGTCGCGCAGGCCAAGCACGTACCAGCCGCCGGTGGAACGAATGGGATCGCTGACCGCGCCCACCTCCATCTTGGACAGCGCGCCGTCCAGCTCCGGCGCCAGCTGGCCGGTATTGAGCCAGCCCATGTCGCCGCCCGTCGCGGCCGTGGGATGCTGGCTGAACTGCCGCGCCACCACCGGGAAGGGCGCGCCCTGGTGAAGCTGGCGCTCCACTTCCTCGGCGTCCTTCTTCACCTTGTCATTCTGCTCGGGACTGTCCACCGGCAGGAATATCTCCATCACATGATAGTGCGGCTTGTTGGCGCCTTCAGCATAACGCTGCAGTTCCGCGCTCACCATCAGCTGCGTGATGTTGATGTCGTCGCTATATTCGTCCTGGACCGTTTTCTGCCAGGCGATAGAGGCGGTGATCTGGGAACGCAGCGCATCCTCGCTCGCACCCGCATTGGTCAGGTTCTGGCGCAGCTGGTCGATGGTGAAGTGATATTCCTCGATCATCGCATTGAGGCGCTTGTCGACCTCGACAGGGCTGACGGTGATCTTCTTTTTCACCGCCTCCTGCAGTTCGAGTTTTTCCGATTCCAGCACCTCGAGAATCTGGGTGCGAATGCGGGTGCGCTGCTCGTCGGTCAGCTTCTGGTTGATGCCGTTGATTGCGAGATAAAGTGCCACACGCTGGCGCAGTTCGTAATCGGAAATCGATTCGTCGTTCACCGTCGCGATGATGGAATCGGAATCGACCTTGTCGGCCGTGGCGTCGATGGTGCTTGCGTCATTGTTCTTGGCTTCCTGCACCGCGGGCGCATCGGCCTTGGCATCGGAATTTTCGGCACCGGGATTTTTGGCATCCGCGGGCGCCGGGTCGGCGGCGGCAGTCGTTTGCGGGGCGGCGTCCGCGGTTTTGGCGGGAGCAACCGCGGCTTGCTTGGCCGGCACGCCCGCGACCGCGGTCTCTTTGGTCTGGGGCTTGGCGGCTGGGGGCTTGGCGGCCCCGGCGTTGGAAGTCAGCGCCTTGGCGGGGGCGACTGCCGGGACGGCAGGAAGTGGCTTGTAGCCCGAATCCTGGGCCAGGCCAGCAGCACTTGCGCCGACCAATAAGGCAGCGCCCAGCATCAGGGTAGTGGCTATCCGCATCGTCCGTTCGACTTTTGGCCGCAACCAGAGGGGCTCACCATGGCGCTCTGCGGGGCCCCTAAACCGCTTGCCAAAATACGGAATTTCCCGCGGCGATCAAGCGCCGGCAATTCGGGAACCCACGGGGAAAAGCCGCATTTCCGCCACGTCACGGATGCGTAAGGGCAAAAACATCCTTGGGAAACAGGCTGAAGGGCTGGATCGGCGTGTCCCCGGTCTTGAGGTTGAAGCGCAGAATCACCGAGGAGGAAGGGGGCACGCCCTGGATCAGGTCCTCGGTATATTTGCGCCGGTAGGCCAGCGAAATCGCGATGCACTCATCCTCATAGCCCAGGCCGTATTCGGTGTTGAGGAATTGGTTGTTGGCGAGATCGCGCTGGGCGGCCACAAACACCTGCCAGTTCTGCCAAATATTCACGTCGGCCTGGGCGTTGATCTCCTTGCGGCTCGGCAGGCCAAGGCTGGAGACCGTCTGCGGCAGCTGAATGTAGCTAACCTGGATTGAGGACCGCTCGTAGCTGCCGGTCACATAGATTTCATGTCGCCGGACCGTGCCATTGCCGCGGTCCACATCGAAGCGGTCGGTGATGTCCAGGTGCGGGAATTTGACCGACAGGCTGCCCACCAGATCCGAGGCGGTGCCGCTGTTGCCCGTGAAAGCCGCCAGCAGCGGGTCGGGCTTCAGGCGATAGGTCTGGCCCAGCTGCGCTTCCACTTCGCCGCCGGGAAACAGCGCTTCGGCCATGGCGCCGACATTGGCGCGTGGGCCGGTTTCGATGATGTCGTAGCCCGGCAGCTGATTGAAGCTGAACACATTGTTGTCGTCGAATTCGAAGTCCTGGGAATCCTCTTGGCGCAGGCCCACGGGATTGCCTCCATAAGGCTGCAGCACGACCTGGGCGATGGGCTGGATCACATAGGAATAGCCGGGGCTGCTTTCGGCGACAAAGGGCCAGCGCCAGTCGAGACCCGCGTAAGCGGTGCCGCGCTCCAGACTGTTGTCGGTGGTCCGGGTTGAACCCAATGGCACGTCGAAATGATAGGCGTCCCCACGCGCATCCAGCACGAAGGTCCATACCTGGCCATTGCCCAGGATGGCGGGTTCCTTCCAGTTCACTTCGCCGGTGAGACGTTGGTCGTTGCGTTGGCTGTCGCGTCCGATGGCGACGCCGTTCATATCAAAGCGCAATGAACCGCCCGCCACCTTGTCGCTGGGAATGTAGGAGAATTGCAGCGAGGGCAGGATGTAAGGAATGCGCGAGGTAATGTCGGTCGAACGCAGACCTTGGAAATAATAGCTGGTGAGGGCAAAGCGCGAGCGGCCCGGCGTGTCCTCGATGAACAGGTCGTTGGTCAGCCGGTCCAGATAGGAAATGTCGTAGAAGCGCATATAGCCGGGATTGCTGGTGGCCTGCACGTCGAAGCCAGTACGCCAGGTGTCATCCAGCTGCAGGCGGCCCGAGCCGAAAATATGGCCATAGGTTTGCGCGCCCGCCGTGCCGCCCAGCCCGCCATCGGGATTGTAGGCGCCGCTACCCTGGAACCACAGGCCCCCCTCATTCCAGCGCTGGCGATATTCCAGCTCCAGCACCTCGCCGCCGGAGGTGGAGAACATTGGCGCCACCGTCATGTCCTGGCTGGGCGAGATGGAGACATAGACGGGCAGGCGCGTGAAATAGCCGATCTTGGTGGAGTTGCCGACTTCCGGTGTCAGCAATCCCGATGCGTAGTGCACGGTGGGATCGGAAACGGAGAAGACCGGCACCCAGGCGACCGGCACGCCTTCCACATCGATGGTCGCGTTCTGGAAGCGGATCTTGTGCTTGACCTGGTCATAGATCACGCGTTCGGACTTGACCTGCCAGAGCGGCGTACGCTGTCCCGGCTTGTCGCATATCTTGCAGGGGCTGTAAGCCGTGCGCCGCGCCACCACAGTAGTGCCGTTGATGCGCTGGGCGCTGGTCGCTGCGAGCCTGCCATTCTTGCCGATCAGGGCGCCGAAGCCCTGCAGCACGCCGTCGCGCATGCGATCCTTGAGCACGACCTGATCGGAAAAGCCGACATTGCCGCGCTCATCGACCATGACCACATGGCCGCTTGCCGTCACCGTGTCAGTGTTCTCGTCATAGTCAACCCGCTCGGCTTGAAGCGTCTTGCCTTCCTGCACGATCTCGACATGGCCGACGGCAGAGACGATCTTGCGGTCGCTGTCATAGTCGACCTCATCGGCCTGGAGCGTGATCGGCGCGTCCTTGGAGGGCGGCTTGGCGGCGGAGGCATGGATCTGCGCCGCCTGGGCGATCAGGGGGAGCATGGCTGTACAGCCAAGCGCGGCAAATCGGACAGCGGTTGCGCGCATCAACCGTCTTCTTGCGAAAAGACCAGCGTCATGCCGATCAGGATGGACGCCAGCGCCGGTGCCGTCGCCGCCAGGAGAATGGGAACCGCGCCGGACTGGCCGAGCACCTTGGTCAGGTCCTGGAAGAAATAGACGGCAAAGCCGGCCCCGGCGCTGAACAGGACCACCTTGGCCATGCTGCCATCGCGCCCCAGCCTGAGCGAGAAACTGGCGGCCATGAACACCATGGCGGCGAAAAGGGCGGGCAGCGCGTAAAGCGTGTAGAGATAGAGCTGGTATTTGGCGGCGGAGAAGCCTGCGGCCTGGGCGGCGCGGATGTAGCCGGGCAGGTCCCAGAAGGACAGCGTGTCGGGCGCCGCCGAACTTTCCACGATCTGCTCCGGGGTCAATGTGGTGGGTAGTTCGAAGGTGGCGTGGTGCACCGGCGCGGCGCCGCTGGTGCTGGAGACCCAGGCGTCATTCAGCACCCAATAGCGGTCCCGCAGCTGGGCGGAGCTTGCATCGATGCGGCCGATGAAATGATCGTTGGGTCCGTAAAGAAAGACCAGCACGTCTTCCAGATGCTCGCCCTGCTGGGCGACGCGCAACGCATGGATCACCGACTGCTGGCGGGCATCACCCTGTCTCAACCACAAGCCGTTGATCGAAACCGAGAGCTGACTTTCCTCGCCTTTGACATAGCGCGCTTCCAGGCCCGAAAAGGCCGAGAACATCCTGGCGGAGATGGGCGTGAACAGGGTGACGGCGGCGACTCCGATAAACACCGCGACGGTGAGCGGCGGCAATAGGAAATCCCAGGCCGAGACGCCTGCGGCGCGCGTCGCCACCAGCTCGCGCGAGCGCGAAAGCCGCACGAAGGTGAACACGCCTCCCAACAGGATGGCGAAAGGCAGCATCTTCTGGCCAAGGTCCGGAAGCTGCAGTGTCGCCATGCCCACCGCCGTCCAAGTGGGAACATTATGACCCGCCGTGCGCTCCAAGAGCGCGGCGATGTCGATGGAAAAGGCCAGCGCCAGGAAGATCGTATAGGTGACGGCCACGCCGATCAGAAATTGGGCTGCAAGATAGCGATAAAGCGTCCATGACCAGCTCATGCGGGATGCACCTGGAAGCGTGCCGCCAGCGCGGCCGGCGTATAACCCACCATCACAAGGACGGCGCCGGCCGCACCCAGCAACGGAATCAGATAAAAGGCGGGCACCAGCGGCTGGTGCCGCTGCGCCAGGCCCACGATGCCATAGCCGACGATGCGCAAACCCACGGCCGCCACGATTGCCGCACCCATCCGCAAGGCGACACTGCCGCGCTGGCGGCGCCCGCGCACCACCGCCGCCAGCGCGATCAGGGCAAAGGCAATGCAGTAGAGCGGCTGCGACAGGCGGTTATGGGCTTCGGCGAAGAACTGGTCGCGGATGCGCTGGTTCACGCCCCGCTCCGGTGGCCACAGCAGCTCGCCCAGGAAACGCTCGGGAAGCTTGCGCAAGTTGTAGCGGGCAGGCCCTGAGAACTGGTCTAGATTCAGCGTCTCGCTCTGGAACTGGATCACCTGCAGCTGCTTGCCGCCATGGGAGCTGTTCTCGATGGTGCCGTCCATCATGATCAGGCGCGGACCGGTGGGCGTCTGCGCCAGGATGCCTTTTTCGGCGATGTAAGTGACGGGCCTGAGCTTATCGCGGCTGTCATGCACCAAGATGCCGTGGATATCGCCATTGTTGCTCAGCTGGCGGATGAATACGGTGAGGCCAGGCGCGGCTGGGTTGAAATCGCCTTCGTTCAAGAGCGCCCCTGCCATGTCGGCGCGGATATCGCCGAGCTTGTCATTCAGCGCCCGCTGCCCCATCGGGGCGAAGTAGAGAAGGCAGGCATAGGTCAGCGTCATCACGATGAGGGCCGCGCCAAGAACCGGCATGGCCAGCTGCCGCAGGGAAAAACCGGCCGAGGCCATTACCACCAGCTCGCTGTCGGCCGCCAGCCGCTGCAGAGTCAGAAGACCGGCGAAGAACAAGGCGAACGGCATGATGATGGCGAGCGGGGAGGGCAGTTCCAGCAGCATCAGGTAGAGGAAGGTCGGCGCCGACTGGCCGCGATTGATCACCAGATCGAGGAGCGGCAGGCTGGTGATCAGCCAGATGACACTGGTAAGCAGCAGGGTCAGGATCGCGATCGGCCCCAACAGCTCCAGCAGCACATAGGCCGAAAGGCTGGGCACGCGTAGGGCGCGGCCCTTCGCCTTGCGGTCGATGCTATCGGGCGCTTTCGCGCGTGGGGGTGCGGTCACAACCTTCGGGCCCTTGTTGGAGGTCGGCTGGATTCGACCTAAGCTATCACTACACTTGGGATTTCCCCGAAAATACCCCGTCCCCGCCCGGAGATATAGCATGCAGATTTCCTTTGTTGCGTCAGCCGATGTTAAAGCCAACGAAGGGGGTGCCCTGGTCGTGGCCGCATCGGAATCGCCTGCACTGCTGCCCGCCGCCGTCCGGCTGGACAAGGCGAGCGGCGGGGCGCTGGCACGGGCCATGAAATTTTCCCGGTTCACCGGGAAAAGCGGTCAGTTCCTGGAAGTGCTGGCGCCGTCTGGCATCAAGGCTTCGCGCCTCATCCTGGTGGGGCTGGGCAAGGCGGAATCGCTGGACGAAAAGGCGCTCGAAACTTTGGGTGCGCAGATTGTGGGCCGGCTGTTCACGGCGGGGGAAAGCGCGGCCAGTCTGGAAATCGACGTTCCCAAAAGGAGCAAGGTCAAGAAATCCGAACTTGCGTCGCACCTGGCTTTCGGTGCCCGTCTGAGAAGTTACGCTTTCGACAAGTATCGCACCCGTAATCTCGACGACTATGAAAGGAAACTGAAGACGGTGCGAATCATCACCCCCGACGTTTCGGCGGCGAAAAAGGCGCATGCGGGTCTGGCCGCAGTGGCGGACGGCATCTTCCTGGCGCGCGACCTGGTCAACGAACCACCCAATATCCTCTATCCGGCGGAGTTCGCGCGCCGCGCCAGGGCGCAGCTGTCGAAGCTGGGCGTGAAGATCGACATATTGGGCGAGGCCGACATGAAGAAGCAGGGCTTCGGGGCCCTGCTGGGCGTGGGCCAGGGCTCGGCACGCGAAAGCCAGCTTGTGGTGATGCAATGGAATGGCGGCAAGAAGAGCGCCAAGCCCATCGCCCTGGTGGGCAAGGGCGTGTGTTTCGATTCCGGCGGTCTTTCCATCAAGGTGGGCACCGGCATGCAAGGCATGAAGGGCGACATGGCGGGCGCCGCCGCCGTCACCGGCACGATCCTGGCGCTGGCAACGCGGAATGCGCGCGTGAATGCCGTGGGTGTGATCGGGCTGGTGGAAAACATGCCCGATGGCGCCGCCTTCCGCCCCGACGATGTGCTGACATCGCTGTCGGGGCAGACCATCGAAGTGCTGAATACCGATGCGGAAGGCCGCCTGGTGCTGGCCGATGCGCTGACTTATACGCAGCGCCGCTTCCAGCCCAAGGTGGTGATCGACCTTGCCACGCTGACCGGCGCGATCGTGGCGGCGCTGGGCTTCGAGCATGCCGGCGTATTTTCCAACAATGACGACCTGGTCAAGCGCATGCAGGCGGCGGGCCGCCACACGGGTGAGCGTGTTTGGCAGCTGCCGCTCGATCCCTTCTACGACAAGATGATCCGCTCCAAGATCGCCGACATGAAGAATATCGGCGGCGCCAATTCCGGCTCGATCACGGCCGCCCAGTTCCTGCAGCGCTTCATCGAGAAGGGCACGGCCTGGGCGCATCTGGATATCGCCGGCGTGGCCTGGCAGGACGGCGAGCAGAAGCCGGCCATTCCCAGCTGGGGCACGGGTTGGGGCGTGCGCCTGCTCAACCGGCTGATGATTGAACACTACGAGTCATGACCGAGACCCTCTTCTATCACCTCGAGCGCCGATCGCTCGAGGACGTGCTGCCCGGGCTGGTCCAGAAGTCCCTGCAGCGCGGCTGGCGGGCGCTGATCAGAACGGACTCTTCGGAACGCTCCGATGCGCTGGATACGCTGCTATGGACATATGACGACCAATCCTTCCTGCCGCACGCCCAATCAGGCGACGGCGATTCGAGCCGCCAGCCAGTGCTTATCACGGTGGAGGAAGGCAACCCCAATGCCGCCCAGATATTCTTTTATGTCGGCGGGGCGCAGCCCTCCGACTGGAGGGACCTTGGCGGCCTGGCCCGGGTGGTGCTGCTATTTGATGGCCGCGATACGCAAGCCCTTGCGAAGGCCCGCGCGGCATGGAAAGACGCCAAGGCCGGTGGTCATGACGTGACCTATTGGAAGGAAGCGCCGTCCGGGAAGTTCGAAAAGCAGAGTTAGATGGACATTTTCAATCTCAACTTTGGCATGGGCATCGGCTTTGTCCTGCTGATCGATTTGGCCTTCGCCTGGCACATCATCCGCACAGGCCGCTCGCCGCTCTGGATCATGGCCGTCGCCCTGGGGCAGGCGATCGGCTGGATCGCCTATATCGTCTTTGCCATCCTGCCCGACATGGCGCGCAGCAATTCGGCGCGGCGCATGGCCGACAATGTCGTCAACATCGCCGATCCGGGACGCGGCTATCGCGAAAAGCTTCGCAATGTGGAAATGGTCGGATCGGTGGATTCCAAGCGGGCGCTGGCCGAGGAATGCCTGCGCACGGGCCGCTTCACCGATGCGGTGGAGCTTTACGAAAGCGCCATGCAGGGTCCGCTGGGCGCGTCCGATCCCGCGCTGCTGAAAGGTCTTGCCCGCGCCAAGATGTTGTCGGGTGATGGAGCAGCCTCGGAATCCTTGTTCGTCAAGCTGAAGGAGACCGATCCGGCGGCCTATGACGCCGATGCCGAGCTGGACTATGCGCGGGCGCTGGCGCTGCAGGGCAAAAACGATGCCGCAGTGGCGCAGTATGAGAAAGTGGTGACGCGCTATCCCGGCGAGGAGGCACGCGCCCGTTTCGCGATGTTGCTGGAGAGCCTGGGACAGGATGCGCGCGCCCAGGCGCTGTTTTCGGAGATACTCAAATCGGTGAAGGGTGCGCCCGGTTATTATCGCTCGCGCCAGAGGGAATGGACTTCGATAGCGAGGTCACACCTGAAGTGATTGTCATTCCCGCGAACGCGGGAGTGACAATTAAATGGGATGACAATCAAACATTCCTCGGAGCAACCGCGAAACACATCGCCCCGATCACGCACACAATCCCCAGCCCGATCAGGCCGGCGGAGCGGGAGTTCAGCAACAGATCAAGCCAGGCGCGCAAGTTCGGAGCCACAAACCCTCCCAGATTGCCGAGCGAATTTACCAGCCCGATCCCGCTGGCGGCGGCCGCGCCGCGCAACAGACTGGTGGGCAGCGTCCAGAACAAGGCAGGCGACACGATCAGGCCGGCTGCCGCCACGCACAGCGCGATCAAAGCCACCAACGGCGACGATGCAATCGCCGACGCTGCAAGGCCCGCGCCCGAGATCGCCAGTGCCAGCGCGCCCATCCCGCGCGAATTGCCGTGCCGGTCGCACCAGGGCGGAATGATGCTCACCGCCACAAGCGCGCAGGCCCAGGGAATGGCGGAGACAAAGCCCACTTCCAGCCCGATGCTGGTGCCGAGCAGTCTGGCGACTTGGGCGGGCAGGTAGAAGGTCAGGCCGTAGAATCCCATCTCCAGCAGGAAATAGACCAGGGCGAGGAACAACACGCGCGGGTCGCGCAAGGTACGCCAGACGCTGATCTCCTCGCGCCGGCCCTCATCCTCTTTCAGCGCCGCGAGCAGGACCTGTTTTTCGTCCGCATCCAGCCACGGCGCTTTTTCAGGCCGGTCCTTCAGCAGGAACAGGACCGCGATGCCACCGAGTGATGCCAGCAGGCCCTCGATCAGGAACATCACCTGCCAGCCATGCAGGCCGAAGGCGTCATGCGCCACCATCTGACCGGAGATGGGACCGCCAAAGGTAAGGGCCAACGGTGCGCCGTAATAGAAAAGCCCAACGGAACGGGCGCGCGCCGAAGCCGGATACCAGTAGGTGAGATAGAAGATCACGCCAGGAAAAAATCCGGCTTCCGCGATGCCCAGCAGGAAGCGCACGGCGTAGAAGGCGAACGGCGTCTGGACGAAGGCGCAGGCCGCCGACACCAGTCCCCATGTCACCATGATGCGCGACAACCAGATCCGCGCGCCCACTTTGTGCAGGATCAGGTTGGACGGAACTTCGAGAAAGGCATAGCCGACGAAGAAGATGGAGGCGCCGAAAGCAAAGGCGGTTTCGCCCACCCCGGCATCGGCCTGAAGGCCCATCTTGGCATAACCGACATTGGCCCGGTCCAGGAAGGCCAGCACATACATCATCAAGAGGGCCGGCATGAGCCGCCAGTGCAGCTTCGGAATGATTTGTGAAAGCTGCGCCTCGCCCATGTCTCGAACCCTTCAGTCTTGTTCGTCTTCGTCCGGTTCCTGGGGCTTTTTGGGCCGCGCCATCTTGGCCAGCAATGCGGTCTCGCGGTGCCAGCGCTTCAGAGGCCGCGCCGGATAACCGCCCACGCGTTCGCCGGCGGCGATGTCGCGGGTGACGCCGGACCGCGCCGCAAGCCGCGCGCCCGCGCCGATGTTGAGATGGTCGCTGATGCCGACCTGGCCGCCGATCAGCACCATCGGTCCAATGGTGGTCGAGCCGCCGATGCCGACTTGTGCCACCACCAGCGAGTGATGGCCGATGCGCACATTGTGGCCAACATGGATCAGGCTGTCGAAACGCACGCCGTGCTCAATATGGGTGTCGCCGATGGCACCGCGGTCCACGGTGCAGTTGGAGCCGAACTCCACATCGTCCTCGATCACCACGCGGCCGAGCTGCGGCACGCGCAACAGGCCCTCGAGGCTGGGCACGAAGGAAAAGCCCTGGTTGCCGATGGAATTGTTGGGGCCCATCACCACGCGTTTGCCGATCACCGCATGGGTGATGACGCAGTTGGGACCGATGCGGCAGCCATCGCCGATCTCCACGCCGCGCCCGATCACCACATTGTTGCCGATCCAGACATTGGCGCCGATCACCGCGTCGGCGCCGATCTCGCCGCCCGGGCCGATCTCCGTGCCCTCGCCGATCTTCGCGGTGGGATGCAGGGCTTGCGCGCCGCGCAAACCTGCCCGCAATGCGGCGGACGGATAGAAGATGTGCCCGGCTTGCGCGAAAGCAAGCCGCGGGTTTGGCACCACCAGCAGCACCACGCCATGCGGGTGAGTTGCTAGCTTCTCGGAGGTGATCACCACGCTTGCCCGCGTCACGGCAAAGGCGTTGGCATATTTGGCGTCGCTGAACAGCGAGATATCGCCCGGCTCCGCGCTTTCCAGCGATGCCACGTCGCGCAACTTCAGGTCGGACGGCTCGCCCTTTGCCACCTCGGCGCCGATGCGCGCCGCGATATCGGCCAGCGTGAAAGGCCCGGCCCGTTCATAGAACCTGTCATCGGTCATGGGGCGCGACCCTAGAGGATAGTGCGTGGGCTGCAAACCCCGTCACACACCCCCTGCGATTTGCCATGGTGAGCCTGTCGAACCATCGGCAAATCGCAGCGATCAAACATTGGCGTTTTCGTAAGCCTCGCTGGCCGCCAGCCAGGTCTTTTCCGCGGCCGCCAATTTGCGGGCCGCTTCGGCGCGCTTCTTGGACACAGACGCAGCCTTGGCCGGGTCCTGCGTGAAGATCAGCGGATCGGACAGCGCCCTATCCAACTTGTTGAGCTCCAACGTCAGCGCCGCAATCTGGAACTCGGCGGCCTCCACTTTGTCCTTCAAGGGTTTCAGGGTCTGGCGTTTTTCGGCGGCGCTGCGCCGGGCTTCTTCTTTGGAAAATTTCACGTCCGGCGCCGGGCGCGCGGCATCCCGTTGGCTGGGCGCGCTGTCGCCCGACAGCAGGAAGCGGCGATAGTCGTCCAGGTCGCCTTCGAACGGCGTGACATGGCCGTTGGAGACCAGCAGCAGCCGGTCGGCAGTCGCCTCGATCAGGCGCCGGTCATGGCTCACCAGGATCACCGCGCCGTCGAAATCATTTAGCGCGGTCAAGAGCTCGTTTCGCGCGTCGATGTCGAGATGATTGGTCGGTTCGTCCAGGATGAGAAGGTTGGGCTTGTCCAGCGTCGCCAGCGCCAGCATCAGCCGCGCGCGCTCGCCGCCCGAGAGCTTGCCCACCGCCGTCTGCTGCTTGTCCTGCGAGAAGCCAAAGCCCCCTAACTGGGTGCGAACCTGTTCGAGCGTCAGCTTGGGGCGCAGGTTCTGCAGCGTCTGGATCGGGGTGATGGTGGTGTCGAGTTCTTCGGCCTGGTGCTGAGCGAAATAGCCCACCACCAGCTTGCGCGCGGGCGTGAAATCGCCCGACATGGCCTCAAGCTTGCCCGCCAGAAGCTTGGCCATGGTCGATTTGCCATTGCCGTTCTTACCCAGAAGCGCGACGCGGTCCTCCGGATCGAAACGGAAGGACAGGCCGGTGAGGATCGGCTTGCCCGGTTCATAACCCACCGACGCGCGGTCCATGGTGATCAGGGGTGGGGAGGCGGCCGTCGCCTCGGGGATATGGATGGGCGCGACATGCTCATCCGGCGGCACTTCGACCTGCGCCATTTTGGCCAGCATCTTGATGCGGCTTTGCGCCTGGCGTGCCTTGGCGGCAGACGCCTTGAAGCGGTCAACGAATTTCTGCATGTGGGCGCGGGCAGCTTCCTGCTTTTTCGCAAAAGCCATGTCCTGGGCGCGCGCGGCCGCGCGTGTGGCGGTGAAGGTGTCGTAGCCGCCGGTGTAGAGCTTCAGCTTGCCGCGCTCCAGATGCAGGATGAATTCGCAGGCGGTGTTGAGCAGGTCGCGGTCATGGCTGACGATCAGGATGGTGCCGCGATATTTCTGGATGAAATTCTCCAGCCAGAGCACGCCTTCCAGGTCGAGATAGTTGGTGGGCTCGTCCAGCAGCAGGAGATCGGGGCCTGCGAACAGGATCGCGGCCAGCGCCACGCGCATGCGCCAGCCACCGGAGAATTCGCGGCAGGGGCGCAGCTGATCGTCCGCGGAAAAGCCAAGGCCGGCCAGGATCTCGGCGGCGCGGGCCGGCGCGGTATAGGCGTCGATCGCGTCCAGCCGATGATAAATGTCACCCAGCTTGTGACCATCGGTCTCATGCTCGGCCTCGGCCAAAAGCCGCAAGCGCTCGGGATCGGCTTCCAGCACGGTGTCCAAAAGGCTGACGTCGCTGCCGGGCGCTTCTTGGGCGACCGCGCCCACCCGCCAGGAGGACGGCACGCTGATCTCGCCGTCATCCTGGTGCAGACGGCCCAGAATCACATTGAACAGCGTGGATTTGCCCGCGCCATTCCGGCCCACCAGGCCGATGCGGCGGCCCGCGGGCAGGTTGGCGGTGGCGCCGGAAAGGATCTCCCGTCCCGCGATCCGGACGGTGATGTTGTCGATTGCCAGCATTTACGGGGCCTTATAACGGCGCTTGTGCGGCGCGCAAACCCATTGCATAAGGCGCCACGTTTTAACTTTCTGGAGCCCCCATGGCCGTCGAGCGTACCCTTTCCATCATCAAGCCGGACGCAACCCGCAGGAACCTGACCGGCAAAATCATTGCCAAGTTCGAGGATGCGGGCCTGCGCGTGGTCGCGAGTCGCCGGCTGCGCCTGTCCCAGGCCGATGCGCAAGCCTTTTACGCCGTCCATCGCGAGCGGCCCTTCTTCAAGAGCCTGGTTCAGTTCATGACCTCCGGTCCGGTGGTGGTACAGGTGCTGGAAGGCGACAATGCCATCGCCAAGAACCGCGAAGTGATGGGCGCGACCAATCCCGCGAACGCCGCGCCCGGCACCATCCGCAAGGATTTCGCCGAAAGCATCGAGGCCAATTCGGTGCATGGTTCGGACGCGCCCGAAACCGCGGCCAATGAGATCAAGTTCTTCTTCCGGGACCTGGATATCGTTGGGTGAGGCGCGGCCGGATGAGTTCTGGCGCATAAAGTGTTAAAAGGCTCTCGCAGCAACGGGAGCCTTTTTCATGTCCATGCAAGGCAAAACCGTCGTTATCACCGGGTGCGCCGGGATCAGCCGAAGGTCCAGTGGACCTCCGGCCCTGGCGAACGCCGCAGCAACTAAGCCCCGCGAGGGCGCGAGGCCGGGACGGAGGAGTGCGAATGTCAATGCAGGGTAAAACGGTGATCATCACCGGCGCCACCTCGGGAATCGGCGAAGTTGCCGCCGTCCGCCTGGCGGAACAGGGCGCACGCATTGTCTTCACCGCCCGCGACAAGGAACGCGCCGACGACACCATGGCCGCCTTGCGCAAGGCGGGTCCAGCCACCGACCATGCCGCGCACATGGCCGATCTTTCCCAGCTCTCGGAAATGAAACGGGTTGCGGGCGAGCTGGCGCGCGAGCCCCAGATCGACGTGTTGATCAACAATGCTGGTGCGCTATTCAACAAAAGGCAGGAAACGGCGGACGGTCTGGAGATGACCTTCGCTCTCAACCACATGGCCTATTTCGTGATCACCAACCTGCTACTGGGCAAGCTCAAATCCGGCGCGCGGATCATCAGCGTGGCATCGAACGCCCATCGCGGCGCAAGGCTCGACTTCGCCGACCTGCAATCGCTCAAGGGTTATGCCGGCTTTCCCGTTTATGCCAAGAGCAAGCTTTGCAACATCCTGTTCAACCGCGAGCTGGCACGGCGGACGGCGGGCAGCCACGTCACCGCCAACGCGCTGCATCCCGGTTTTGTTGCCACGCGCTTCGGCGACAATTCCGGCGGATTGATGCGAACCGTACTGAAGGTGGCAAAGCCCATTGGCGCAATTTCCCCGGAAGAGGGTGCGAGGACCATCATTTATCTGGCATCCTCGCCCGACGTGGCGGACGTCACGGGCGAGTATTTTTATGAATGCAAAAATGCAAATCCAACGGCTGAGGCGCGCAATGACGACGACGCGCAAAAGCTTTGGGAGATTTCGGAAAGCATAGCGGGGATTTGATGCGCATATTGGAGCGGATTTTGCAGCTGGTCGTGTTCACGGTCGCCGGCTTCATGGTTTTGGGCGGCGGCTTTTTCTGGCGCGAGGCCCTGGCCGACAATTATGTTCGCAGCGAGACCTACACCCTCTACAAGGGCCTGCCGCCGCCGCCCGCAGGCCCGCGCTTCTGTCCCGTGGTCGATACCGGCAGATATGGTCTGGTGCTGCCCTGCGATTACAAACCGCCCTTTGTCTGGTGGCTGCAGCACCGCGGCGGCTAGCAATGGGGCTTGACACACAATTCTACATATGTAGAATTACATCGTGACGCGTGCGCCCAATCGTTCCCGTCAAACCGCAAGGCTCCTCACGGCGATGCTGGAGAAGCCCCTGACTTGGCGGCACGGTTACGAACTATTGAAGATCACCGGCCTGCAATCGGGAACGCTTTATCCGGCTCTGCTGCGGCTTTGCGATCAGGGATTGCTGGAAGCGCAATGGCGCGAAGCCGACAAGTCCGGAAAACCGCCGCGCCATGTCTATCGCCTGACAAAAGCCGGTCTTGCCTTCGCGCGCCAGCAAACTGCCCCGGCGCGTGGAAAGGCGTTCTCGCCACTGGGGGTCAAGGCATGACGGAAGCACCAGTCCGTCGCGTTGCCCAGGCGCTGTTGCGCCACGCGGCCCAGATCATGCCGCACGGTGACATGCGCTGGGACCAGGCCATGCAGAACGAACTGCATGCCATCGAAGATGATCGAGAGGCTTTGCGCTGGGCGATTGGATGTGTGATAGCCGGATATTGGGAAAGGTCGAACGCAATGCTTCGAACATGGTATGCGCGTGCCGCCCTGGCTTGCCTGATTGCGCTTCTGGCACTGCGGGAATTTTTCGCGCCCCTGCTGATTTTTGCCTATCGCATGAACTATTTGGAGTTGGCGCATTTTCTCGGACTGAGGACTGCGGGCGATGATTTCCGGCGCTTGACCCCCGTGATGGACGCCACGCCCTCATGGCTGCCCGTTTTATGGGTTGCGGCGGGCCTGCTTTATATTGTGGCGCTTTGGCGGATGTTGCGCCGGCTGGATGGAAGCACCGCGCTGTTCTTCTCGGCATTTTGCCTTGATCTTGCGGGTATATGGGCAATTCAGTCGATCCAGGCATCGACGGGCGTGATCATCACGCCCAACCCGGTTGTGCGCGCCGCAGGCGTGGCCCTGACATTGTTGGCCGGCTTGCTGTTGTGGCGGATGACGCGGAAAAGGACACTGGCGGCTAACTGAAAACTGCCAATCCATTTTCCAGCTTCACCTTGCCGCAAGCCAGCATCTTCAGCGCTTCCGGATAAAGTCTGTGCTCCACGCCCAGCACGCGATCGGCCAGTGTCTCAGGTGTGTCCGACGGATGCACCGGCACGCTGGTTTGCGCAATCACAGGACCGGCATCCAGTTCCGGCACCACGAA
>DATKEP010000011.1:0-15702 GCA_035512055.1 Rhizomicrobium sp. | reverse complement strand
ATGAAAGGCGTATGCACCTGCCTTGTGCTGCTGGCTGGTTCAACGGTAGCGGCCATGGCAGACATGGAAGCGCCGGCACGCCCCCAGATCCTGTTCAATCGTTGGCAGGAGGACTGGTCGGTCCTCGCGAACCCGGCGGTGCCGCGCGAGCCTCTCGATGACCTCAAATACCTGCCATTGGGACCTGACGCCTATCTGTCGCTGGGGGCCGACTTGCGAGAGCGCTTTGAGACTAACGATGCAGTCAACTTTGGTGTCAATGGAGCCAAGCCACAGGAGTATGTCATCAGTCGATTGGAGGCCGATGTCGACTTCCGGTGGAGTGGATTGCAGGGGTTCGTACAGTTTCAAAGCGATTTCGCTCCGGGAAAATCTGTCCTAACACCTGTGGACCAGGATCGTCTGGACCTGGAGCAGGCCTTTCTTGCCTACACGGCAAAGATTGGCGATGGGACCCTGCGGCTGCGGGCTGGCCGTCAGCAGATCGCCTTTGACCTGCAACGTTTCATCTCGGTTCGCGACGGACCGAACATTCGCCAGTCTTACGACGCCCTTTGGGCAGATTACGAAACCGGCGACTGGCGATTGATCTCCTTCTACAGTCATCCTGTGCAGGATCGCGATTTGCGCGCGTTCGACGACTATAGCAGCAATCATCTCACTTACGGTGGCGTTCGCGCAGAATATAAAATTTCGGACGGCTCAAATATATCCGCGATCCTCTCGCAGTTTAAGCAGGACCATGCGCACTTCCTGTCCGCCAGCGGCACAGAGCTGCGAAACATCCTCGATCTCCGTTATGCGGGTTACGCCGGTGGATTTGATTGGGATGTTGAAGGGATGGGACAGTCCGGCCACATCGCAAACGAGTCAATCCGTGCCTGGGCCGTGGGATCGCGGGCCGGCTACACGCTTTCCGGCATCACCTGGACCCCCCGCTTGGGACTGCAGATCGATGCGGCGTCTGGCAATGGCAATAGCAACGGCAAAACACTTGAGACGTTCAACCCACTTTTTCCGAACGGCTATTATGTCACGCTTTCGGGCTATACGGGCTATACCAACTTCATTCATGTCAAGCCGTCTCTCACCATAAAGCCGGAGCCGGGCCTGTCAGCCACGTTGGCCGTGGCTGCTCAATGGCGTGAGACTACAGCGGACGCTGTCTATACCCAACCCGATATCCCCGTCTCGGGAACAGCGGGGCGGGGGGGAAGTTATACAGGAACTTACGTTCAAGGACGAATTGACTGGCAGGTCACGCCGTACTTCGCCACTGCAATCGAAGCGGTGCGATTTCAAGTGGCCAGTTCCATCCTCCAGGCTGGCGGGCATGATGGAAACTATTTGGGAGTCGAAGGGAGGCTGGGGTGGTAAAGGCTGCAACCGCGGAGGGATTTCTTGTCACCCTGCTGAGCCTCAATGCCGCCCACCACGATGGTTAAACGACCGGCATGACTCTTATGTGACGCACCGAGGAGGCGCGCCATACTGGTAAAGCTAGATGGTAGTAAAGCTGCGAAACCCGTCGAAGTCCTTGGCTTGGAGGCGGACGGGCAGTAGTCGCAAAGGACCTTTGCCGGATGTGAGCGCCATGGGGAGCATACTTAGGCTCCGCGAATTCTAAGTCGTTGTCGGTTTGCCGGCGCACAACTTCATTCGGTCGATGAGCGGCTTTCTTCGTGACCCCCTGGATCTCGCTACCTCGGTCGACGATGCTCCCTCGAGCGACACTCCATCGCCAACTTCTCGCGCAATGCGCTCCTTCAATGGTTGAATGAAGTGGATGCGCGTGTCGCGGCACGTCACTTCCGGAGCCTTCAAGGCTGCCGATGGCCGCGGCTTCGTGCACGATTTCGATGGAAAGCCGGCTCGACATCACCAGAATGGCGCGTGCCGCCGATGTATGGGAGTGCGCCAGCGCGCCGGCCACTTTATCGAGCGTCATACAGAAGCCGGTTAGCATGTGGGCCAGATCGGTCGAGCCGTACTTTCAGCCTCGGTCCAGCAGGTCAACCGCATATTGGGCAAGACACCTTGAAATCCGGGGAGCAGTGCTTGTATCGGAGCCGGCGGCGTTGCCCACTTTCGCCCGCGCTGCGATGCCTTCAAAAATAACGGCGAAGCGGAACAGGGCGAATACCATGTGAAAACTCGTCATCCTCAGTTGATGTTGTGCGGCTTCGTAATACCATTCCTCATATTGTTTCTGTTCGGGAATACCAAGTTCGGCCAAGTTGCACCCTTTTAGGCCGCCATAATCCTCTGGCCGAGATTGCCAAGCGATACAGCTGTGAGCGAGATCGGCTAAGGGATGGCCAAGACTGGAAAGCTCCCAGTCAAGCACGGCCGCTACGTCTAGCTTGTCGAAAATGACGTTTCCGATCCGATAGTCGCCGTGAGCGATGGTCGTGATTTGGTTGGGTGGAATATTTCCGGGGAGCCAATCGATCAGTAACTCTACGTTGCTGTCGTCTCGCGTCTGGGACAGCGCCCATTGCTTGCTCCAGCGTGCGACCTGCCGGGAATAATAATCGCCTGGCTTGCCATAGTCGGCCAATCCGATAGACGCAGGAGCGATATTATGGAGTTTCCCCAAAGTCTGTGCGAACGCGCGATACATTGGCTTCCGATCTCGTATTGGAGCATCGGAAAGCTGACATTGCGGATAGACCCGCCCCTCTACACGTTTCATGACGTAAAATGGAGTCCCGATGATTTCCCGGTCTTCACAATAAAACATCATCTCCGGTACGGGCACATCGGTCTGAGCGAGCGCTTTTTGAATGCGAAATTCGCGGTCGATCGCGTGTGCTGAAGGGAGCAACTGGCCCGCTGGTTGCTTACGAAGTACCAGGCGCAAATGACCGTAATTGACAAAAAAAGTGGGATTCGATTGCCCCCCTTCAACTCTTTGAAGGTGCATAACGCTTTCGGGAACTGAAATGAGGCTGCGCAGGTAATTATCCAAGCGCATAGGATCGAATTCAACAGCTTTGGCAGGTCTTGCGTCCCGATCTTTCATCTCAGGTTTATCTATAGGCTTTGGCGCTGCTTGCTGGCGCTTTCCGCCCGATCATGGCGCAACCGGCCATGTCCAGAAAGCCTGCCCTTCTTGATCGAGGAATCGGTTCAGCACCATGCGGTGGACCTCATCGGAGCCGTCGACCAAACGGGCCTGCCGCGCGTAGCGGTATATCCATTCCAGCACCGTGTCTTTGGAATAGCCGCGCGCGCCGTTTACTTGGATAGCTGTGTCGGCGGCTTGATGCAGAGTCTGCGCCACCCAGACCTTAGCCATGGATATTTCTTTTTTGGCAAAGCCGCCGCGGTCCAGTTCCCACGCGGCCTTCATGACAAGCTGGCGCCCAATTTCGATATTCATTGCGACGCCGCCAAGCAGAAGCTGAATGCTCTCCCGATCCGCCAGTCGCATACCAAATCCACGTCGATCATTCGCGTAGCTTCGCGCAATTTCCATGCACCGCTGTGATAAACCCAGCCAGCGCATGCAGTGCGTCAACCGTGCGACACCTAAGCGTATCTGGGTAACCTTTAGTCCCTGACCTTCGCCAAGAAGGACGCGCTCCGCCGGGATTTCCAACCCTTCGAATGCGATTTCGCAATGACCTCCATGTTCCTCCGGTCCCATGATCGGAATTCGCCGGACGATATGCCAACCGGGCTGATCCTTGTGATAGAGCAGGGCGGTCAACCCCCGCCGAGGATCATCCGAGGTTCTAGCGACGAGAATAAAGTGCTCGGCTACGCCCGCGCCTGTGACGAACCATTTGCGTCCATGAACTATGTACCGGTCCCCCTGGTTTTCGGCGCGTGTGCGAATCATCCCTGGGTCGGATCCTCCCCCTGGATGAGGCTCGGTCATGGCGAAGGCGGAATGGGCGGCGCCTTGGGCGATGGGCTTCAGCCATCGCTCTTTTTGGGCCGACGTTCCCACTGTCTCCAGCAACATCATGTTGCCGTCATCGGGAGCTGCCGAGTTGAACACAACGGGTCCGAAAATCGATCGGTTCATCGCTTCATAGCAAACCGCCATTCCCACGCGGCCAAGATCGGCACCGCCGGACTCCTGCTTCAATTGCAGGCACCACAAGCCCTCCGATTTCGCCTTTTGGCGCAGGGCGGTCAGTAGATCGGGGCGTAAATTCTCATGGCCGTCATAGGAGCTTGGAAACGCTTCCAGCGGGATTAGCTCGCGCTCGACGAAGAGGGCGACGCGCTTTCGGTAGTCTTCCACTTTTGGAGAAATGGTGAAGTCCATGGATTCGCCTTAAGTGAAGAACATTACGCGAAGACCGCGGAGCGAAAAATTGCTGGGAAGGGGTCCGCTCAGGTACCTCGTGCTCCCGAGGTGTGTTGACAATATTACGCATAATCCTCAATGCTATGGTCAACTTTGCCGAAGTCAACAAAAAGTGTCGACAATTTCTAAGGCGCACGGCCGATTTGGCCTTTGCGTGGTGTCTGGCCCATATCGACCAAGCGTGGGTTGGATTGGGAGCATGCGATGGCGGCTTCGCCGGTCAAACTCAGATCCGTGCGCGAACAGGTGAGCGAGGCAGAATGGCAGGCACGCGTCAATGTGGCGGCCTGCTATCGCCTTATGGCTCTCTACGACATGACAGACATGATCTACAACCACATCACGGCTTGCGTGCCGGGCAAGCCCCAAGAATTCTTGATCAATCCTTATGGCATGCATTACGAGGAAATCACCGCCTCGTGTCTTTATAGAATCGATATCGACGGTAATGTCTTACTGAAGCCGGATACCGAATATGACATTCTACGCGCTGGTTTCATCATTCATAGCGCTATTCATGCCGCCAGACACGATATCGATTGCGTGATCCACACGCATTCTCGCGCCGGTACGGCCGTGTCGTGCATGGAAGGCGGTCTCCAGCCTGTTTGCCAAACTGCTTTGTTGTTTGAAAATAACCTCAGCTATCATGAGTTTGAGGGTGCTGCGGGCCAGGAGGATGAGCGCGCCCGTCTTGCCCAAAGTCTTGGCGGCAGTTTCAACATGATCCTGCGCAATCACGGATTAATTGCCTGCGGCAGATCGGTCGCCGAAGCCTTCGTGAATATCTATGAACTGGAATTCGCTTGCCGAATTCAAGTGGATCTGATGGCGAGCGGCGCGAAGATCGTCTGGCCGAGTCAGGATGCCAGAAGCAACAATCGCGAGATTATGAAGGCATTCCGGACCCAACACGGGTTCGAAACAGAATGGTCGGCGATGTTGCGGCGTCTTGACCGCATTGACCCCAGCTATAAGATCTGACCGGCAATTTGCAGTCCAAGGCGATGCTCAGGCTGAGATATCGCTAATCTTCTGCCAATATGCCTTTCGATATTCGACGACACCATCAGCCGCGGTAGGATGGTGGGATAGCACAAGAAGGTCGCCTTCGAAACTTACCCTGCGCTTCTGGTCGGAGCCCATTCGGCTGAGGAGGGATGCTGTGCTATCGACACGGGTTACTAGGTCCGTTCCGTCGAATGTGTAGTTGCCGCAATAGGACACAAACGCCCGTTCGGCGCCATCCGGTAGGGTGCGGCGACCATCGTTCAATATCGCCATCATCCGTCCGTCAGCCGTCAACGTAATAAGGCCCAGGCCCTTTGGGCCATAGGGAAGGGGACGCGCGCTTCCATCGGCTGTTGTCACGGTGACGCGCGCTAGTTTCCACGTCCCCACAAGAGAAGTGCTATTCGGCTGCGCCGAAGCGGCGCAAAGAGGCACAGCGGCCAATGCCGCGCCGCCGGTCGCTGATTTGAGGAAATTCCTGCGCTTCATGGCTTCATTTTTTCCCGCATGGACGCACCAAAGATTGTAGCGGCGACCAATGTGCGTCAAGGACAAACTGTCCGAATGGTCACCACAATCGCCCACCGGTCACTTTGGGGAAGATTTTGCGTCTCTCGCACGGCTATGGGATAGTTTGATGATCCAACGTACAAGCGCCCCGACACTGTCTGAGGCGGCTGCGCCGGCTATAGAGGATTGGAACATGGGACACAGGATCAGCGACACTTCTGCACCGATCCAACCTTCTGAGGAGATATTGGTTCGATCCCAAGAGGGCGGCCTATGGATGACACTGAACAGGCCTCAGGCGATGAACGCGCTCTCGCCCAGACTTGTGTCAGGCATTAATGACACGCTTGATGCCGCCGAGGCCGATGAAAGCATCAAAGCAGTCATATTGACGGGGACGGGCAAAGTTTTCTCAGCGGGTGGCGATCTCAAGTTCATCCAATCCAAAATTGGTCACGACCAAAAAGCCCTCAACGCCTATCTGGAATCGGTTCGTGCAATGATGTGCCGCCTGGAGGAGTTTCCGCGTCCAGTGATCGCGCTTGTCAATGGATTGGCCTTTGCCGGCGGGCTCGAGCTTGTATTGTGCTGCGATCTAGTGATCGCGGCTCGTTCGGCCAAATTGGGCGATGCCCATGCAAACCTTGGCTTGCTGCCAGGGGGCGGCGCCACGGTAAGGCTGCCGCGCAAAATTGGCGTGACGCGGGCAAAATATTTGTTGTTCACCGGGGAGTCGCTGCCGGCCGAGGAGTTTGTTGCTTCGGGTCTTGTCAACCAAGTCGTTGATGACGACAAACTGATGGACGCCGGGCGTAGCTTGGTTCAAAAGCTCCAGAGCAAAAGCACCTTGGCCTTGCGCCGCGTTAAATCGCTCGTCGATGACGGGCTTCAACAGTCGCAGGAGATCGCGCTCCGCATGGAATTGCAGGCCGGGGAGCTGCATGCCCACAGCCATGATATGGACGAAGGACTGAAGGCTTTTTCCGAAAAGCGCAGTCCAAAATTCAAAGGTAGTTAACGGCGCTGATCCGTCGATCAAACCTGGCGGCCATTCTTCGGCCAGTAAGGCGCTCTAACTTCGCGTCTCAAGACTTTACCGACGCTGCTGCGCGGCAGGTGGTCGACAATCGAAATTGATTTGGGTGTCTTCATGGCGCCCAGGCGCGCGCGGCAATGAGCAAGAAGTTGCTCGACATCCAGCCTGGCGCCCGACCTCAACTCTACCGCTGCCATGACGGCCTCCCCCCATTTGGGGTCGGGAATGCCGACCACTGCGCAATCCTGGATCGCGGGATGGGTCAAGACCACCTGTTCGACTTCTCGGGGAAAAATATTGAATCCGCCGCTGATGATCATTTCTTTCTTGCGATCGACGATATAGATGAAACCGTCTTCATCCTTGAACCCGATATCGCCAGTGTGGTGCCAGCCGTAAAGTTGGGCCTGGCGCGTTGCTTCTGGATCGTCGAAATAACGGTCCATCACGATCTCGCCGCGCACCACGATCTCGCCTTGCGCCCGCGGGGACAAAATGCTCCCGTCGTCGCTCATTATTTCCACGCGCACCAT
This sequence comes from Rhizomicrobium sp., assembly GCA_035512055.1. GTDB lineage: Bacteria > Pseudomonadota > Alphaproteobacteria > Micropepsales > Micropepsaceae > Rhizomicrobium. The sequence goes on along the minus strand of DATKEP010000011.1, from coordinate 8,288 downwards.
CGGGCCTTCGCGCCCCGCGGCAAACAGACGTTGGGCGAGTTGAGGATTGGTGAGAGCCTCGACATGTTCCTCGGCGCTCATGAAGGCGCATATCATTAGCGCCTCGCTCTGACCATAAAGCTGAACCAAAATGGGACCAAAAATATCAAGAGCTTCGCGTAACTTTTGCTCGGCCACGGGTGCGGCGCCGTAAAGCATGGAACGAAGGGAGGAAAAGTCGCGCGAGCGCACATCGGGGTGACCGAGCAACATATAGATCAGCGTTGGCGGCAAAAACAATGTCGTCACGCGATGATTCTCGATGGCGTCAAGAATTGCGCCTGGTTCGGCATGTTCAAGCAGTATATTGGTGCCGCCATGGGTCAAAAGGCACGAACCATAGACGCCAGCTGCGTGCGAGAGCGGAGTGATCACAAGGTGAACCGGCGGCTCATCATGCGGCAGAACCGCATCGAAACTCGCTATCATCGTGGCAAAGGCGCGGTTCGATAGAACAATACCTTTCGAGCGCCCAGTTGTGCCGCTAGTGCAAAGAAGGGCCGCTGTGTCATCGGGGTTGCGCATAGGAAAGGCTGGGATGGGAGCATCAGCCATCCAGCGATCCAGTGAAGGCGCGAAATCTGTCTCGCAATCCAGGCAAACCAATCCTCTGACGAGCGGCAACTCTCGTTGAAAATCGCGCACGTGATCGCTGAGGCTGCTGTGGAAGAAAACCCATTCGACCTTCAAGGATGCCGCCATCTCCAATGCGTCAGGTCCGGAGAGGCGAAAGTTGATGGGTACCCAGACGCAGCCCGCGCGCAAAATCCCGTACTGACAGGCAAAGCCGTAGATATGATTGGAGGCATAGACCCCAATCTTGGAATCGGCCCCCATACCGGCATGGGCCAATGCCCCGGCGATCCGGGTAGCCAGCTGGTCCATTTGCCGATAGCTCAGCGCTCTCTGGCCTTGGCGTACAATTTCCCGATCAGGAAATCTCGCGACCCCTTTCTCGAAAAAGTCGATGTACAGCATGGGATATTCCCCGACTTAACCCTCTAAGATTGTGATGCAGGCGGCTGCCTCCTCAACGCCATGGAAGCCCCCGCCATTTTCCGCGATTGCCAAACGCGCGTTCTCAACTTGTCGCGCGCCCGCTATGCCGCGAAGCTGCAATATCAATTCATGGATTTGTCCGAGCCCTGTGGCTCCAATGGGATGCCCCTTGCTCTCCAAGCCGCCCGACGGATTGACCGGTATCCGGCCGCCGAGTGCGGTTTGCCCGCGTTCTGCAAGCCATCCGCCTTGGCCGATCTCGCAAAATTGCAGGTTTTCCGTTTGCAGGATTTCCGCAAAGGCGGACGCGTCATGCACTTCCGCAACCGAAATATCGCCGGGCTCCACTTCGGCAAGCTTGTAAGCTTTTGTTGCGGCAAGGCGGCAGATATGGCGCTCCGCTTCCTCGGGGCCGCGATCGCTTCCACTGGCAAGCACAGAAGCGCGCACCCGGATAGGATGCGCCGCCGGAAAGCGCTTCAGCGCGGTTTCGCTGCACAAAATTGCGGCAGCAGCTCCGTCACTGATTGGCGCGCACATTGGCAGGGTAAGGGGCCAAGCAATGACCCGCGCCCCAAGCACCTCTTCCACACTCATTGCGGTACGGTACTGGGACAAAGGATTCATGCTGGAGTGCGTATGGTTTTTGGCAGCCACGATCGCCAACTGGCGCTGCGTTGTCCCGTGGTCACGCATATGAGCCTTGGCCAGTGAGGCATAAAGGTCCATGAAGATGCTGTTGCCTCCGGATTCTTGCGGCGCTTCAAATCCCGCGCTGATGGAATCTAGCGTTGATCTAATTGAGTCCACCTCATGTACATCCCAGCCACCGTTGAAGATTGAGGCGCTTTTGGCCTTATCAGGGCCGTACATCTTGTCAACCCCGATTGCCAGGACCACATCCGCCAACCCGGCTCTGATATAGCAATGCGCCATATGGAAGGCGCTCGCGCCGCTAGCACACGCGTTTTCGATATTGGTTATGGGAATGTTTTGAATTGCCATCGAGCGCAGTGCGACTTGGCCGCCGATCATCAATTGACCTTCGAGCGCGCCTTGCGTTGTATTGGCATAAAAGGCCGCCTCGAGATGGCTTACCGCGGCGCCAGCATCGTCAAGGGCCTGACGGACGGCCGATTGTGTGAGGCTTTTGACGGTGCTGTCCAGCAAGCTGCCAAAGGGCGTCATGCCCACGCCTACGACGAACACCATCGACATTACCATACTCCCACAAAATTGCTGCTGGTGGGCCCGGTCTCACGTGAGAGTGCGGCCGGCACCAAATCCACCATCGATAACGAAGCATTGACCGGTAACGTATGATGCCTCGTCGGATGCGAGAAAGACGATGATGCCGCCGATCTCGTCCGGTTTGCCGAACCGTCCCATTGGAATGGTCTTGAGCAGTCCGCTCGACAAGCCTTCATTGTTGCGCATCCCTTGGGTCATGTCGGTTTCGAAATAACCAGGCGCCACTGCGTTGACCCGAACCCCGTTGGGAGCCCATTCCACCGCCAAGGACCGCGTCATCGCATCAAGCCCTCCTTTAGACGCGACATAAGGCAATCCGCGAGGGACTCCGACTTGGGCCGTAATGGAGGAAATCGAAATGATGCTCCCGGACCCCTGGGAAATCATCTGGCGGCCGGCGGCTTGTACGGCAAAAAAAAGGCCGCGCAGGTTGACCTGCATGACTTCGTCCCACATCGCCGACGTGACGGTTTGCGAACGTTTCCAATAAGGACTGACCCCGGCATTGGCTACGAGCACATCCAACTTGCCAAACCGCCGGACGATCTGCTCGACCGCGCCCTGCATTGAATCGAGTTCGGTTACATCGATCACGCAAGCATGGGCAATACCGCCACTTCCGACAATCTCGGACGCGGTCTTCTGTGCTGTTTCCATTGTGCGCCCGGATGCGATGACGGTTGCCCCCACCCTACCGAGAGCCAGGGCAGCGGCGCGTCCGATGCCACGGGTAGCCCCCACCACGAGTACGATCTTGTCAGTTAAGATGCGGCCCATCGTCAATCCAACCGATAGCCATCGAGGAACTCTCTGGCTGTTACTGCGATCTGGATGGTGGGAGGTCCTTCCTCCAGCCAGTTCAGACGGGCATCGCGATAGAGACGCTCAATCGGGTGAGCGCGCGTATAGCCAATTCCACCATGCACCAAGAGCGCGCGGTCGGTCACTCGGCCCACAGCTTCCAGCCCGAAAAGCTTGCACATCGAGGCTTCGGCTGGAATGCGCTTGCCGCTGTCCCATTTTGCAGCTGCATCGAAAATCATGCCCCGCAGCGCGTAGATGTCTGTTGCCATTTCAGCGAGGTAACGCTGAATCGCTTGGCGCTCAGCGATCGGCCGACCAAATGTAACCCGGCCCTTGGCGAATTTCAGCGACAGCTCAAACGCCCGCTCCGCGGTACCGAGCGAAGTGGCGGCGATGAAGACGCGGCTGATTTCCAACAGCTCCTCCATCTGGGTCAGCCCTTCGCCTTCATTCCCGATAAGATTGGAAATCGGAACGCGGACATTGACGAGATCGAGCTGCCCATGTTCGCCTCCCTTGCAACCCATGGTCTCAGGCAGCGGGGTAATCGTAAAGCCCGGCGTTTTTCGCTCGACGAAAATACTGCTGATGCCGCGCGCGCCTGACTTGGCGTCGGTCTTGGCGATGACCATGAAATGAGTGGCGATATCGGAATTTGTAATCAGCCATTTCTGGCCATTAATTACATAGTCGTCGCCGTCGCGAACGGCCGTGGTTCCGATATCCATCCCTGTTCCATGGCCGGGCTCGGTAAGCGCAAATGCCACTGACTTTGTGCCCTGCGCCACGCCGGGAAATATCGCTTGCTTTTGAGACTGAGACGCCACCTCCAAAAGGCCGTGGCTGACGGTATTGTGAACGTGAACCAGCACGCGTATGCCGCCTTGTATCTTGGAGAACTCCGCCAAGATCGGCAGATATTGCGATGTGGACAATCCGACGCCGCCATAATCCTTGGGCATTAGCAGCCCGAATGCACCCATCTTCCGCAACAACGGATCAATGCGATCATGAGGGACATGTTCATTGTCCTCTATCTCTTGTTCGAAGGGATCGAGATCGCGCCAGATTGCGGTGAATATTTCTTGGCGAAACTTCTCATACTCCGCCGCCGGCAATCCGCCCCGGTGGGGATGTTTTCGCCATTTGGGGGTGGTTGCAATTGAAGAACGACTGTCCTTCGATTGTGCGGCATCAGGATTACTCATTGGGCACGGCCCTTTTGCGCTATCTTCTGTACTCTCGCACCAGCGGCAGAATTTGAAGCGGGATAGATCTTTCCAACTGGTCAAAAATATTACCATTCAGTCAATTCGGCGTCAAAGCCGCGCAACCCATGCACTGCCGTCACGGCATAATTCGAGGTGAAAAGCTAGGCGCTTGAATTGTTCGCGCCCAAAATGGTGCTCACAAACATGTCGGAAAACTGTTCCGCTATAAATTCGCCGCTGAAATCGCCATCTGGCCGATACCAGCGGGTGAGCCAATTGACCGCGCCCATGAAGAAGAAGACCGCAAGCTTTGGATCGCGGCGTTTGATGTTATTTTCGGCCAGAGCCGCCTTGACAAGGTTGCGCACATGGCGCTCGAAGTTGTCGCGATGCCGTGCGATGAGGGCCCTGTTTTCGCCCGTTAGAGCGTTAAATTCCAACAGCACGGCACAGGATCCGATTTCGCCGGTCAACAGCTCGATGTACTTACGAGCCAGCAGGTGAACCGTGTCCAAACTTCCGCGGCCGTGGGCGGATGCATATTTGATAGCCTGCTCCCCCAACTCGTGCGAGAGCAAATGGCATTCAAGCAGGATTTCCTGTTTGCTTGTGACATAATGGTAGAGGGCGGTTTTGGTGACGCCCATGATTTTTGCGATATCGAGCAGCGACGTCGCATCGTATCCGTTGAGACTAAAGGCCCGCGCCGCTTGTTTCATCAAGGCGCGGCGCTTGAGTGCGTATTGCTCGTCCATGCCCATCACCACATTGGCCCATGCGCGGGAATGGCTGCGCCGCACCGGGCCGGATTTGGACCGGCGATTGAGGGGGGAAGTTTTTTTCTTTTGTGCAGACAGTTTGCGAGCGGGTTGAGGCATTGTCATCTTCGATGTCGGTTTTTACCAACTTCAAACTATGGCGCAAATCTCCACATTGCAAATCGGATAGAGTTTTGGACATTCCGCTGGAAACTCTTCGGCCGATGCTGTAAGTGACTGATTGGAAATATATGTAACCGATAGGTCAAATCTGAAATCACCGTCTAGATTTTTTGTGAACTCAGAGGGAAAACAGAATGAAGCCTGAGGGCAGGGTGGCGGTCGTTACGGGAGCGGGTTCGGGCCTGGGGTTGGCCACCTGTAAGGCATTGGTCCAGGCTGGGGCGCGTGTCCTTTGTCTGGACATTAATGAGGCGGGCTTGCAGTCGGTAGCCCAATCGCTGGGTCGAAGCGTCATTCCCCGTAAAGTCGATGTCAGCGAGGAGGATGGCGTGCGTGACGCCATTGACTTTGTGGTGGCGGCGTTTGGCGGGCTCCATATCGCGATAAATTGCGCCGGTGTTGTTGATGCGGCAAAGACCATTTCCCGGGACATGCCATTCCCGATCCAGCTCTGGAAAAAAGTCATCGATATCAATCTTACCGGCACCTTCAATGTCGTTCGCTTTGCGGCCCTGGCGATGGAGAAAAATAAGCCTGACGAAACGACGGGTGAGCGCGGCGTGATCGTCAATACCTCTTCGGGTGCGGCGTGGCAGGGTCAAGTCGGCCAGGCCGCCTATAGCGCCAGCAAGGCGGGGATTATGGGCCTGACCCTTCCGGTGGCTCGCGATCTGGCGCCCCTTGGAATTCGTGTTGTTTCCGTCGCCCCTGGCATGTTCAACACCGCGATGGCGGCCAACCTGCCGGGAAAAGTCTTGGACGCAATCAAGGATAGGATGTTGTTATTTCCCAGCCGCATGGGCTTTCCCGAAGAATTTGCGGCGCTGGTTTGTCACATTGTTGAGAACAGCTACTTGAACGCAACCACGATCACAATTGATGGCGGAGCGAGGATATCGGCGCGTTAGTCGTCATGGGGAATAACTATTTTACCGAGGAAGGAGCGGCGATGAATGCTGCAGCCAAAATGACGCTCGCGGTCCTATTGGCCGCCACCGGCGGGTGGCTTGCCAGCATGGCGTTCAATCTACCGGCGATGAGCAAGGAGCCGCGCTATCCTCAACTGACGATGGAACAGCTCAACAGCGAGCAGCGGCCCGTCGCAGAACGTATCATGAGTTTTTCGATTGTCGGGCTCGGAGGACCCTACAATGCCATGCTTCGCAGCCCAGCCGCCGCCACTGCCACGTTGGACCTGCTGGATTATCTGCGCTTTCACACCAGCGTTCCAAAGCGTCTGAATGAGTTTGCGATCGTGATCCAGGCTAGATTGTGGCGTAACCAGCTTGTATGGTTCGGACACGCTCCTGCCGCTCTCAAGGCGGGCGTGTCCGGACAGACGCTCGCGGAATTAAAGCTGAACAAGCGCCCGACGGCGATGCAACCCGATGAAGCGGCGGTGTATGATTTCTGCACCGAATTGTACAGGCGTCATGTCGTATCCGACGAAACCTATGCGCGGTTACACGCATTTCTCAACGATCAGCAGATTGTGGACTTGACGATCTTAAGCGGCACCTACGGTATGGTGGTTTCGTTGTTGGCGATGTCTGAACAGGGCATGCCGCCGGGTGAGGCGCCGCCGTTCAAACCGGGCGATCCGTGAAAGCTTGCCGTGGCGCGCCAATTCATTTTTCTGGCAAAGGTAGTGTGGGCGGCGGCGAAAAATTTGCCGTGTTATCCGTTTTGCTCCGGATCCTCAGGGATCGTGCTCGGCGTTTGCAGCAGCAGAGATATTAGAGAGGCTATGACTGGGAACCCCGCTAGCACGCAGAGTGCGATGCTGTAGCTGTGTGTAGCGTCCCTCACGGTGCCCAAGATGAAGGGCCCGACAAAACCGCCCAGACTACCGATAGAATTGATGAGTGCGATGCCTATTGCTGCGGCGGTGCCAGTAAGGAACATAGACGGCAACGGCCAGAACGGGCCTATGAGGCCATAAATGCCGAAATTGGCCAAGCCGATCAGCGCCACGGCCGAATATGAGGGCCCCAGTACGCCAGCGCCGGCTAAGCCGACAGCGGAGATTAGGAGTGTGAGGACCACAAAGGCTTTGCGATGAGTCGGCATCCGGTCGGCCAACCAGCCGAACACGATCACGCCCGCAATGCCGAATACGAAGGGAATGGCGGAAATGGTATTCGCCTGCACATCGTTGGCCCCCATTCCTTTGATGATTTGGGGGAGGAAAAAGGCGATACCGAGATTGGTGGTGATGTCGGCAAAATAGATGAAAGACAGGGCCAGCACGCGGTAATCTTTTAGCGCCGCCAACCCGGTGATACCATGAACGGCTTGGACGCTGCGCCCTTCCGCGGCCAACGTGCTACTCAGCCAGGCTTTTTCCTCGGTAGATAGAAAGGTTGCTTCGCCCGGATGGTCGGGGAGGAACAGAAAAATTGCAATCGACAGCAAGACTGTTGGTAATCCCTCCAAAAGAAACAGCCATTGCCAGGGCTTCAGGTCCCAAATGGCGCCGGTGGCTTGCATGATCCAGTTCGACATTGGCCCCCCCAATGCAAGAGAAACCGGAATCGCCACCATGAATGCTGCTGTAATGCGCGCACGCCACGCCGCAGGAAACCATTTAGTGAGGTACAGAATCACACCCGGAAAAAATCCCGCTTCTGCCACTCCGACCAAGAAGCGCAAGGTCATGAAGCTGGTAATCCCATTGACGAGTGCCATCGCCATGGATAGGACGCCCCAGCTGAACATGATGCGGGCAAGCCAGCGGCGGGCGCCGAATCGCACGAGTGCCAGGTTGCTGGGAATCTCGAATGCAAAATAGCCGATAAAGAAAAGCCCTGCACCCAATCCATATGCGCTTGCTGTTAAGCGGAGGTCGTGCATCATGCCGCTGGCAAAGCCGATATTCACGCGGTTGAGAAAGGAAACTAAATATGCCGCCAGCAAGAGCGGTAAGATGCGCCAGAACGCCTTGGTCACAACCCGCGTCTCGATTTCACCGGCGCTTGGCATTTGTGGCTCTTATTGTTCGTGCCAGAGTTCGCTGTGGCAATTTGTAAGTCAAGTCACTGGG
>DATKEP010000010.1:0-2635 GCA_035512055.1 Rhizomicrobium sp. | reverse complement strand
GCCGGCTGGGAGAGTGCGCCATCGATGCCGGTCATCGACGACAGCAAACTGTTTGGCTTTGTGCCCATCGGTGATCGCATGCGCATATCCGGTTCGGCCGAGATCACCGGCTATGACGCGACGCCTGCAATCGCCCGGGCCGAAGCAATCATTGCCAACGCCGCTTATACATTCCCGGAAATAAAACGCCATTTTGATATTGCCGCATCCAGGGTGTGGGCGGGATTGCGCCCTGTGAGCCCTTCCGGAACGCCGTTGATCGGGCAGACACGCATCCGGGGGCTTTGGATCAATGCCGGTCACGGGCACCTGGGCTGGACACTGTCTTGTGGCTCGGGTCGGGTACTTGCGGATCTGTTCGATGGCCGCGACCCAGGTATTCCGCTCCCGCCATCGCAAGGCGTAGTTGCCCGCTCCGGGGCCGCGCACTGAACTCAAAGCGGAGAACCAAGGCGCGGCGATTCCGCAGTCGTTTGCTCATGCTCGGTGATGATCTCAGCAGCATGCGACAACCACTCTTCCTTGCGGGCGAGCTTCATCCACCACAGAATACCCATTCCCAGCACCAGCCAAACAGTGACCACCCAGGCCGCCCAGCCGTTCAGGCCGGCCGGCGAAGGCACGAAGGAAATATAGAGGGAATAGATCAAAATAAGGCTCGTGCCCGCCGGAAAAGCAAAATGCAGCCACCAACTGAATTCCGCGCGTGCCGTCGTCCACCAGTAGAACATGATGCCGATATTGGCGACGACGTAGATGAAGATCACGGCCAGAACCAGCACAAATCCCACGAGAAAAATGAAGAACTCACGCGGCCCCATCAAATAGGGAAGAACCAGGCCTACAAGCACGGAAAGAAGCGTTTGCGCAGTTACCGCAAGGGTTGGGGTTCTGCGCAGGGGATGGACACGGGCAAAACCTCTTGGCAGCACGCCGCTGCGGCCCATGGCGAACCACATGCGGGTTGCAACATTCTGGCAAGCAAAGCTGACACCGAATGCAGAGGTGATGATCGCAACCAGGGCAATCCACCACAGCCTTCCCCATACGCGATGGGCTATCACCAGCGCTGGCAGCTCCGCCGATGATGAGAGGGACCGGATATTGTCTGTTCCCCAGCCTACGACCTGTCCCCAGGCGGCGATTACAAGCATGATCCCGATGATCATGATCGATGCCATGATCGATCGCGGAACATTGCGGCGCGGATCGATGGTCTCTTCCGCCAGGGGCACTGCCCCTTCCCAGCCGGTCAGGCCCTGGACCGTCAGCACAACCGCCAGAACAAATCCTGAGAATGACGCGATCCCGCCGGGATTGAACCCCGGCGTAAACGGACCAACGGAAAAGCCCCCCGGACCTGGACTCAGCAATCCGGATATTCCAAGCGCTGCCACGATCAGGATTTCGGCCGTGCCGACAATCACAATGGAGCGGATCGAGAAGGACATGCCGGCATAACCTGCATAGGCCACCAGCGGAATTCCCGCGGCCACGATTATCCACCAGTGAAACCAGTGCCAGCCGTAATATCCCTGAAGCTCGGCCTCGAGAATCTGTCCGAGAAAGGCCAGTGATGGCCCGGCTGCGATCGGAGAATAGAGCACGAACATCCAGCCCGTGAGAAAGCCCATGCGAGGCCCAAGCGTCCGGTTCACATAGGTGAAATATCCTCCGGCAGAGGGAAACTTCCGCGCCAGCTGCACAAGACAGCTGCCCAGCGCCAGCACGATTGCCAGACCGATAACATAGGCAAGCGGCGCCTGGGCGCCCGCACTGCCCACAAGCGTTTGCGTGAAAAAGAATCCGGAAATTGCCGGTGCGATATTGGCGACATTTTGCATGATCGCGCCGGAAAGGCCTATCGTTTCAGGCTTGAGTTGCGTCCCGCTCATGTCATCGCGCCCCGGCGATCCGACGGACGCGGCCACATTCTTGCTCGATTCGGGCTCCGTGTCGGCCTCCCCGATGCCGTTCATCAACCGGGAGCGCCGGTGATTGGCAATTATGAAACCAGTCTAGGCGGACGCGCCACTGCTTTAAAGACTTCCCGCTGGGCTCCAGCCGAAATCCGCTGCCCGCGTCGAGCTTCACGACGCAGGAGCAGCGAGCCGAGAATCAGCGTGTGAGCGGAACACTGAGCCGACTAGGCACCCCCGTCGGCTCGGCTACGACTGCGTGGAGGCGCGGGACTGACAGAATTTTGGTGAAAGGTGCCGCATTCGGCGCATCGGCGATTTCGCCTACGCGGTCAAACGTTGAGCAGTCCACCGGCAAGGCCGCCCCAAAGATTGTTCCACTTCGTCCTCAAACCCCATGTTGGAAGGGCCTTTGTGCCGATTCCGAAGAGAAGCGCGAGCCCGTGAGCGATATCAACACTGCCATGGTGGATAGTTTGAAAGCGCTTGACCTCAAACGGCCGATTAGAGAAGCGGACATCGCACTCGGCACGTGCTTGTCCCGACTGCCAGGGCGATCACGCCTTGAGCCGAGCTACGTTGCACGAAATTGCGCGGTTTAAAGCTTTTTTTGGATCGTTTCGTCCAATTCGTATCCCATTGCCAGGAAAGGTCGCATCTGGCTCAATAAACTGAATTACAAGAATGCGGTGACTCGTGCGCAGGGCTCGCATCTC
>DATKEP010000009.1:0-35206 GCA_035512055.1 Rhizomicrobium sp. | reverse complement strand
GCGATCCCCATGCCGGAAAGCTGGTCACGCGTGAGCCGCAATGCCTCCAGCGCGGCCGCGGATCGCGGCTGACGTTCGGCGCGGTCGGCAAGATGCATCAGATGTCCGGCATAACCCTGTATTCCCATGAATTCCAGGTTGAAGCTTTTTTCTATTGTGGAGGTCAGCGCGCAAGCGGGTTTTCCCGGTGCGATGCCGGTGCGGTGATGACCGATATCGATGTCCACCAAGAGTTTGAGGGTTTGGCTGGACGCGAAGGCAGCTTGCGCAAGGCGGTCAACCATCTGCGCATTGTCTACCACGGCCATGAGACCCGAGCACGCCGCACTTAGCGCCAGAAGCTGCCTGATGGACACTTCTGCCACAAGCGGCGAAGTAACCAGGATGGATGCGACGCCCGCGCCCACAAGCATTTCTGCTTCATCCAGGCTGGCACAGCACTGGCCGATAGCGCCGGCCGCGATCTGGCGTTTGGCAATCTCGGCGCATTTGTGGGTTTTGGCGTGCGGCCTGAGCGAAATGCCGCTGGCTTTGCAGTGATCGGCCATCTTCCGGATATTGCGCTCGAACGCATCCAGATCGATGACCAGTGCCGGCGTCTTCAAATCGGCGGCGTTTCGTTTAAGGAGGGACTGCCATTCCATGATCATCCGGCCTGGGGCGGTTTCGCTGACCGCTTCCATAGCCCAGCCTCTGTATCGGCAAAAGTCCCTACCGGCTGAACGCCGTGGCAATCGAGCCAGGCCGCGCACCCATTGCGATTGTCGCGCTCCTGTCCTGTTCCAGCGTCTTGCCGTCGAATTTGAACACCTCGATCTCCCGTTCGGCGGCACATTGCAGCAGAATGAGCTTGTTGTCCTTGCTGATGGTGGCGCCCTGACCCCAGTGGCCGGTGTCGGCCTGCGCGACAAGCGTCAATGTGCCATCGCCGACTGCGAAAACCTTCAAAAGGCCCAGCACCTTGTTGAAATTGGGATCGGACCTGACCGACGCGGTGCCATTGGCCACGACCACGGCGATATAGCGTCCGTCCGCGGACAGCACGACATGCTCGGGCGTTGGGCCGACCACTACCGACGCGGTGACCTTGCCTGTCGCCAGGTCGGTCATGGCAATCGTACCTTGATGGGGTTGCGGGGCTGCGCCGGGCGCGGGAATGGCGCCACCGACATTGGTGTTGATGACGTATTTCCCGTTCTTGGTCACGACGGCCCCATAAGGCGCACGGCCCGTGGCGAAGGATCGTCCCGTATCCTTGACCTCGTTGCCGTTCACGGAAAGAACTTCCAGCTGGGAAGCCATTTGTCTGAGAGCGATGGCGGTTTTGCCGTCAGGTGTGAACACGACATCGGTTGGACGGGATTTGGCAGGCAGTTGCAATTGGCCAATCCTGGTCAATCGCTCGTGGCTGAGAGAGAATATTGTGATGGTGTCATCTTCGGTATTGGCCACCAGGGCGAGCTTGCCATCAGGGCTTATGGACACGCCGCTTGCGCCTGGCCCGGCATGTGCGGTCTGCACGACACGGGGATTGCCAGGCACCGAGAGATCGACCACCTCCACAAGGTCATCCGGCAGCAACTTCATGCCATCCAGTTTCTGACAAACTGTGACCAGGGCGAACTTGCTATCCTTGGATACGGCGACGGCAGCGGGCGGCCCGATCATTGCGGCGGGAGCCTGCGCCGAACCGAGCAACTTGACGTGACCACCGGAAATCCTGAGCACGGAAATGCTGTCCGGCTCCGGACCGTTGATGATATCGCCCGGACGCATTTGTTTTCCGTCATTGGCGGAAATTGCGATCTCGGCATGAGACGAGACCGACGAGGCCAGCAAAAGCACGGCGCCGGCGAATCGTGTGTGCCATTCCCTCTTTTTCAATGGTTGCTCCATTGTTTTGTTTTCGATCGGGCAACGTGTCGTGCGAGGACAGGGATATCCGGCCTGACCCAACAATCTGCCGGTTTCCGATATTCGCGCAGCCTCCAATGCCGGCTGCAAGCGGCGATGCGCTGGCCAGGAATTTTTATAGACGGGGTGATCTACATCGTGTGGGGGAAGCCGATTGCACCCCAGGATCTGGGATCATGTCGCCAGCTGCCACCGCCTGCTGGCGGGGCGACCGAAACACTCTAGCGACCGGTTGGATCAGTGCCGCGTGACGCGGGCGGCGAACATATAGCCGCCATTGCGGACGGTACGGATGATGCCCGGATTGCGCGGGTCATCCAGAAGCTTCTTGCGCAGGCGGCCGATGCAGACATCGATGCTGCGGTCAAAAGCCGGAGAATTGTTGCCGTAACACGCATCCATCAACTGATCGCGGCTCAGGACGCGGTTGGCGCGCGTCACCATCGCCTCCAACAGCTTGAATTCGCCACTGGTGAGCCCGATAGCGTGTCCTTCGGCGTCGTGCAGCGATTGCGCGGTTGTGTCCAGCGTCCAATTTCCGAAGCCGTAGCGATGATGGATCTCGCCGACCGGCGCAGCGCATTCGCCGCCAAGGCGCCGGCCGCGGCGCAGCACGCTGCGGACCCGGGCCTGGATCTCGCGGGGCTCAAAGGGCTTGGTGATATAGTCATCGGCGCCGATTTCCAGCCCGACCACGCGGTCGGCGAGGTCGCCACGACCGCTGACGATGATTATGGCCACATCGGAATGACGGCGGATCTGTTGGGTAATGGTCAACCCGTCTATGTCGGGAAGGCCGATATCCAGGATGACGAGATCGACCTGACCCGAGGAAATCACGCCTTCGATGCCGGCACCGCAATCGAGCGCCGTCACACGATAGCCTTCGGCGTCAAGGCTGCGGCTCAGCAGCGCACGCACATCTGGGTCATCCTCAACGATCGTCACATGCTTGGTCATTCTGGCTCCCCCGCCAAATTGGCTAATGCCCAGTAAATAGTTCCGATTTGTTACAAAAGGCCTAAAGCGCGCGTCCTTACTCACCGCCCGACACATACCGAAACAATCCGACGCGAGGCCGCAAAAACGCGTTCAAACAGGCCGCTTATTGCTTCCCATGGGCACATTCGCACCGGAGAAGAAAAATGAGCTGGTTTCAGAATTTATCCATACGCAGCAAGGTGATTACGGCCTTCACAGCCGTTCTCGCCGTCACCGTCATATTGGGTGTCTTTTCGATCAGCCGGCTTTCTATCGTCAATGATGGCGCGGTCACGGTGTCCAACAACTACCTAGTTGCCGCCAATGGCCTGTCCGACATCGGGGCAAACGCCATGCGCTATCGCCAGCTGCAGGCTTCCTACATCCTGATGTCTGATCCCGCCACAAGGGCCACCACGACCCAGACGATGGCCACTGTCCTGTCGATCGCGGATAAGGGCTGGACCACCTACTCCCCGACCATCGACCCGGGCTATGAGCGCAACATCGCGGACAAATTCCATTCGGAGCTGACTGATTATATCGCCATGAACGACAAGTTCATGGCGCTGGCCGCCACCGGCAAAACGGCCGACGCCGCTACCTACTACACCGGCGACATGCGCACGCTCTACAACAAGTTCTGGGCGGACCTGCAGGCGGATGAAGCCTATCAGCTCAAGATGGGTCAAAAGGCCACCCAGGATGGCGCCGACGCCTATTCCAGCGCCCGCATGTTGATCATGGCGGCGCTTGGTATCGCGGCCGTCCTTTGCGTGGCTATGGGTTGGCTGATTGTTGCCGGCGTGTCTTCGCCCATCCGCGTCATGACCTCTGCCATGGGCCGGCTGGCCCAGCACGACCTCAATACCCAGGTCGAGGGCGCGGAGCGCAAGGACGAAGTCGGCGAGATGGCCAAGGCCGTGCTGGTCTTCAAGAACAGCATGATCGAGACCGACCGCCTGAAAGCCGAGCAGGAAGAAGCCCAGCGCGTGGCTGCCGCCCGCAGCACGCTGGTCGACAAGCTGACCCGGGAATTCGACGCCAAGGTGCAAACCGTTGTCCAGGGCGTTTCCAGCCAGGCCACGCAGATGGAAGCTTCGGCCCAGGCGATGAGCGCCACCGCCGAAGAAGCCACCAAGCAGGCCAGCGCGGTTGCAGCTGCGTCCGAACAGGGTGCTGCCAATGTGCAGACCGTTGCCTCCGCTGCGGAAGAACTGTCCTCTTCCATCGCCGAAATCGGCCGCCAGGTCAGCCATTCCAGCCAGATCGCCGCCAACGCGGTGACCGAGGCCCGCAAGGCGAACGAGATGGTCCAGGGCCTCCTCGGCGCCTCGCAGAAGATCGGCGAGATCGTGGCACTGATCAATGATATTGCCGACCAGACCAACCTGCTTGCGCTCAATGCCACCATCGAGGCGGCACGCGCGGGTGAAGCCGGCAAGGGCTTTGCGGTGGTGGCGGCCGAAGTCAAAAACCTGGCCACCCAGACCTCGAAAGCCACTGAGGAGATCGGCGCACAGATCACCAGCGTGCAGGGCGCGACCCAGGACGCGGTCAATGCCATCGGCTCGATCGGCAAAACCATCGGGGAGATCGACCAGATCGCAACCACGATTGCTGCTGCGGTCGAGGAACAGGGCGCCGCTACGCAGGAAATCGCGCGCAATGTCGAAGAAGCCGCCAAGGGCACGCAGGAAGTGTCCTCCAATATCGGTGGCGTCACCGAAGCGGCCAACTCGACCGGTGCGGTTGCCAACCAGGTACTGTCATCGGCGCGCACGCTCACTCACCAGTCGGGTGAGATGCGTGAGCTCGTCGAGAATTTCCTCACCCAGGTGAAAGCCGCCTGACAGCGATTTCATCCGGCTGAGGCAAAGGGAAAGGAACAGGTCAGCGAAGCGTCTACCGAGCTTGCCCCAACCCGCCAGGCAGAACAGCTCCTGGCCTGTTCCTTCCCAAATTCACATCAAGTGAGACAGTCATGAACACCGAGACGCTTGTTTCTCCCGCCAGCCGCAGCGAAGACGATGCGGATGCATTCGTGACCTTCACCGTCGCCGGTCAGCTGTTCGGCGTACCCGTGATGCGGGTCCAGGACATCCTGATCCCGGAGGACATCGCGCCGGTGCCGGGCGGGCCGCCCGAAGTGCGCGGCCTGATCAACTTGCGCGGCCGTATCGTCACGGTGATCGACATGCGCAAGCACCTTTCCCTGCCCAAGGCCGATGCCGGCAGCAAGGGTATGTGCGTCACGGTGGACTGCCGGGGAGAATCCTACACGCTATTCGTGGACACGGTCGGTGATGTGATCACGCTGTCCCGCAACCTGCGCGAGGGCAATCCGGCCACGCTGGACGCGGTATGGCGCAATGTGGCCGACGCCGTCTACCGCACCGACCAGGGTCTTCTGGTCGCGCTACATGTGGATCGCCTGCTGGCGATCGAAACCGAAGCCTGATCTGGGGAGTACTGCCATGGACGATCTGCTTCAGGAATTTTTGGCCGAAACGGCTGAGAGTCTTGCCGTGCTGGACGTCGAACTTGTCCGCTTCGAACGCGAGACATCCGACGCCACCATCTTGAGCAACATTTTCCGCCTGATGCACACCATCAAGGGAACTTGCGGCTTCCTGGGCCTGCCCCGGCTTGGTTCAGTCGCCCATGCTGGAGAGAATATCCTCGGCAAGTTTCGCGACGGCGAACTGGAAGTCACGCCCCGCGCGGTCACTCTGATCCTCAAGGCCATAGACCAGATCCGCTGCCTGCTGGCGGAGATGGAAGCCACCGGCGGCGAACCAGCGGGCAGCGATGATGAATTGATCGGAGAGATCAACGCACTGGCCGGCGACGCCGAAGCCCCCGCCCCGGACCCGGTCCAGGAACAGATCGCCGGACCCAGTTTCAGCGAAGATGGTTTCCCGGTCGCGGCGGAATTGCTGGCCGAAGTCGCCGAGGCACTTGAGCATCAGACTTTGCCATCGCTGGAGCCTGTAATCTTGCCGGAGCCCGCAAATCTGCGGGAGCCCCAAAATCTGCCCGAGCCGCCCACTGCGGTTCAGGCGCGCGAAGCCGCGCCAGCCGCCAGCCCCGCGCCACGCGAAACTGAGGCAAAGGAGTCCGCGACCGCCGCATCCTCGATCCGCGTCAATGTGGACGTCATCGAAAACCTGATGACCCTGATCAGCGAACTGGTGCTGACCCGCAACCAGTTGCTGCAGACCCAGCGCGTGCAGAAGGACAATGAATTCAAAGTGCCGCTCCAGCGCCTCAGCCACATCACATCCGATCTGCAGGATGGCGTGACGCGGATGCGCATGCAGCCCATCGGCAATGCCTGGAACAAGCTGCCGCGCATCGTGCGCGACCTGGCCGTTGCCACGGGAAAAAAGATCGAACTTACGATGCAGGGTGCCGAGACCGAGCTCGATCGCCAAGTGCTGGAGATGATCAAGGATCCGCTCACCCATATGGTGCGCAATTCCGCCGATCATGGCATCGAGGATGGCGCCCGGCGCCTGGCCGCGGGCAAGCCGGAAACCGGCACCATAGCGCTCAACGCCTATCACGAAAGCGGCCACATCTTCATCCGCATCGCCGATGACGGGCGGGGCCTGGACCTGGAGCGCATCCGCCAAAAGGCCATCACCAACGGCTTGGCCACCGAAGCGACCATTGCCGGCATGAGCGAGCAGCAGATCCTGCAATTCATCTTCCGTCCCGGCTTCTCCACCGCGGAAAAAGTGACCAGCGTATCCGGCCGCGGCGTGGGCATGGATGTGGTGCGCACGAATATCGAGCGCATCGGCGGTACGATCGAGCTCAGCTCGGTTGCCGGCCGCGGCACCACCTTCCTGATCAAGATCCCGCTGACTTTGGCGATCGTCGCCGCCTTGATCGTCGAGGCCTCGAAGCAGCGCTTCGCCATTCCGCAGCTGAATGTGGTCGAGCTGGTCGGTGTTTCCGACCGTTCGGAGGCCCGCATCGAGACCATCAACACCTCGCCGGTGCTGCGCCTGCGCGACCGGCTTCTGCCGCTGGTTTCGCTGCGCGGCGTGCTGGACCTTGAACCTTGCGAAAACCGAGACCGCTTCGTCGTCGTAGCCCAGGTGGGCGCACACACGTTCGGCATCATCGTGGACCGGGTATTCGACACCGAGGAAATCGTGGTCAAGCCGGTTGCGCCGATCCTGCGCGGCACCCGCTTCTATGTCGGCAACACCATCCTGGGCGACGGCAGCGTCATCATGATCCTGGATCCCAATGGCCTGTCGGGCGCCGCCGGCCAGATCCAATCCGCGGATGCCGACGCCGCGCAAACCAAGGCCGGCACCGCCGACGCCCAGTCGGGCGACCAGGCAACATTCCTGCTGTTCCGCACATGCGGCAGCGAGCTCCAGGCCATTCCGCTGGAACTGGTCTCGCGTATTGAGAGCCTGGAAGCAGCCAGTATCGAGAATGTGGGCGGCCGCCATGTGGTGCAGTACCGCCAGCATCTGATGCCGCTGGTGCCTTTCAATGCCGGGCACCAATGGAAGGAGAGCGGCAAGCAGGAGACCCTGGTCTTCAGCGACAATGGCCGCAGCATGGGCCTGGTGGTCGACGAGGTCGTGGACATCGTGCGCGACCGCATGGCGATCGAATTGTCGTCGGGGCGGCCCGGGCTTCTGGGAAGTGCAATCATCTCCGGCAAGGCTGTAGACGTTGTCGATGTCAGCCACTTCCTCACCCAAGCCTTCACAGACTGGTTCGAAATCACGAATACGGACCGGCCATCCCGCCACGCGCTCCTGGTGGACGACAGTCCTTTCTTCCGCAACCTGGTCGCGCCGCTGCTGGCCTCAGCCAATTGGAAGGTCACGACCGCCACCGACGGCATGGAAGCGCTCAAGCTGCGCGAACATGGCCACCAGTTCGATGTGATCATCAGCGATATCGAGATGCCCAACATGGACGGGCTGACACTTGCGGGTGCCATCCGCAACGATCCGCGCTGGTCGGGCGTGCCGCTGATTGCGCTCTCGTCCCACGCCACCAAGGACGACATGGATGCCGGCCACCGGGCCGGCTTTGACGAATATGTCGCCAAATCCGACCAGGCACATCTGCCGGAAAATCTGGCGCGCGCTGTCCGCCTCGCCGCGGCGCGGAACCACGCCCACCTCGAACTCAGGAGAGCCTCATGACCCAGCACCCGCTTTGCCTGATCGTCGACGATTCCCGCGTCATACGCCGCATGGCCAAGGACATACTGGTCGGTCTCGGCCTTCGCACCGCCGAAGCCGAACATGGCCTGGCCGCGGTGGAATTCTGCCGCAGCACCGTTCCCGAATTCGTTCTCCTGGACTGGAACATGCCCGAAATGGACGGCATCAGCTGTCTACGCACGCTGCGCGCCATGGACCTCAAGCCCCGTCCCATCGTCGTGATGTGCACGACGGAAAACGGTCTGGCAAAAATTCGCGAGGCGCTGGAATCCGGCGCCGACGAATACATCATGAAACCATACGACCGCGAAGTGCTGCTCGACAAGCTGGCGCAGGTTGGCCTGGTAGAGCGGGCATGAGCCAGCCCCAGCAAGCCGCGCCAATCACCGTAATGGTGGTGGACGATTCCGCCATCGTGCGCGGCCTGATCACCCGCACCCTTAAAAGCGATCCCCGGATCGAGGTTGTCGCCTCCTGCAGCAATGGGCAAATGGCGGTGACCCAGGCCGCGCGGCGGTCACTGGATATCATCATCCTTGACATCGAAATGCCGGTGATGGACGGGCTGACGGCGTTGCCCAAGTTGCAGCGGGCCAATCCGGGCGCCCGCATCATCATGGCTTCCACGCTTACGCAGCGCAATGCCGCCATCAGCCTCAAGGCCATGGCGCTGGGGGCCACAGACTATATCGCCAAGCCCACGACTGACCGGTTGAACGCCAGCGAAGATTTTCATCGCGACCTGATCCACAAGGTCGTCGCACTCGGCCAGACAAGGAAATCCCCGAAATCGGCGATTGCATCCTCCTGCCCGCCCGCGATTTCCCCCATTGCCTTGCGCAGCGGGGTTGTGCGCCAGCCCAGAATTATTGCGATCGGCAGCTCGACCGGTGGGCCGCAGGCGCTGCTCAGCTTGCTGGGCGCCCTGCCCACGACTGTAAATTGCCCGATCGTGATCGCCCAACACATGCCGGCGACATTCACCACCGTGCTGGCCCAGCATATCGAGCGCGCCAGTCAACGGCCCTCCAGCGAGGCCACGGAAGGCATGGAGATCCGGCCTGGCCGCATCTATCTGGCGCCCGGCGACTATCATTTTGAGGTGGCGCGCAGCGTCACCGGAGTGGTCGCACGCCTGTCACAGACGCCACCTCAAAATTTCTGCCGCCCGTCGGTCGACCCACTGTTCCACAGCGTGGCCCAGCTTTACGGCGCCGATAGTTGTGCCGTCATGTTGACGGGGATGGGAAGTGATGGCTGCGGGGGATCCCGAGCCATTGCCGCGGCCGGCGGACCCGTGATCGCCCAGGACGAGGCAACCAGCGTGGTCTGGGGCATGCCAGGCGCTGTCGCGCATGCCGGAATTTGCTCCGCCATCCTGCCATTGCCCAAAATCGCAGGCCATCTTGCTGCGCTGTTCGAGAGGGCGGCGGCATGACCAGCGCAGATTTCGCCGTCATTGCGGCCTTTCTCAAGGAACGCTCGGGCCTGATCATCAACCAGGACAAGACTTATCTCCTGGAAACAAGGCTAGCGGCGATCCTGCGCGATCACAAGCTCGCCGGCCTGCCGGGTCTGGCCGACCATCTGCGCAAGCCGGGGCCAAGCACGGTGAAGAACAGCGTGGTCGACGCCATGACCACCAACGAAACCTCGTTTTTCCGCGACAGTCATCCCTTTGACACCATGCGCCAGTCCGTTATCCCGGGCCTGATCGAGCGGCGCGCTTCCACACGCATGTTGCGCATCTGGAGCGCGGCCTGCTCGACCGGCCAGGAACCCTATTCGCTAGCAATGATGATGAAGGACAACTTCCCCATTCTTGCGGGCTGGAAAGTCGAAATTGTCGCCACCGACCTGTCTCCGACCGTGCTGGACCGTGCACGCGAGGGTCTTTATTCGACCTTCGAGGTTCAGCGTGGTCTTCCGATCCAGATGCTGATCCGGCATTTCGACCAGCAAGAACCCTATTGGCGAATCAAGCGTGAGATCCGCCAGACCGTCAGCTTCCGCCCTCTCAACCTGCTTGAGGATTTCTCCTCGCTGGGCCAGTTCGACATCGTCCTGTGCCGCAATGTGCTGATCTATTTCGATCAACCGACCAAGACCCGGATTCTCAGGGATATCAGCCGTCGCCTGGCGCCAGATGGCGCATTTCTTCTAGGCGGCGCCGAAAGCGTTTTCGGCCTTTGCGACGCGCTCGCCGCCCTGCCGGGCCTCAAGGGCGTTTATGGCCATGCAAAACCGTCCAAGGTCACCACTACCGCCCTGCCACTTTCCGCCGCGTCATAGGAGAACAAGATGAGTCTCAACAAGAACATGCGTGTGTTCATCGTCGATGACTACACCACCATGTTGCGCATCCTGCGCAATCTTCTGCGCCAGCTCGAGTTGTGCAATGTCGATGAGGCCACGGACGGCGACACCGCATTCCACATGATACAGAAGGCCCCACCGGACCTCATCATCTCCGATTGGAACATGGCGCCGGTGACGGGACTTGAGTTGCTGCGCCGCGTTCGTGCCGATGCGAAGCTCAAACACATTCCCTTCATCATGGTCACCGCGGAAAGCAAGACCGAAAACGTCGTCGCCGCCAAGCAGGCCGGCGTCTCCAACTATATCGTCAAACCGTTCAATGCCGATACGCTGCGCGCCAAGATCGCCAGCGTGTGCGGCGTGCCGGCGTGAGGGACCCATGGATCCGAACCCATCCCCCTCTTCCCGCCTCTTGAATGCGCACGGTTTCCTGGACCGCGTGATCGAGCAGTTGCGGGTGCTCAAATCGCCGCAAAAGGACACGCTGGTAAGCGTGCTCCAATATCTTTCCGACCATATCCGCATGACGCGCAGCGAAATCAGTGCACTGCGGCAGGACGGCGGAAATCCACAGCTCTTCGGCACCACCGCGGACGAACTGGAAGAGATTGTTACCGAAACTGCCCGCGCCGCCAACAACATCATGGATGCGGCCGAGACAATCGAACGTGTCGCGGCAACGGTCGAGTCTGGCGCAAGCAGCGCCCTGACGGATGCGGTGACAAAGATCTATGAGGCAAGTGCCTTTCAGGACATTACGGGCCAGCGCATCACCAAGATTGTACGCGTCTTGCAGTCGCTGGAGACAAAACTGGCCACGCTGATGGAGGCTTTCGGTCCTGAGCAAGGCACGGCGGAAGCAGGCGGCCCTCAGGGTGACGAGGCGCTGCTTAATGGTCCGCAGCTCAAGAAGAACGCCAGCAGCCAGAGCGACATCGACGCGCTGTTTGAGACCCTGAGCTGAGCACAATGACGCCCGCCCCGCAGCTTGCCCCATCGGTGGAAACCGAAGAACTGTCCGACCAGGACCGCGATTCGCTGCATATCTTGCCGATCTCCATCCTTCCCGTGAAGACCGCCATCTTCCGGCGGGCGCGCATGGTCAAGAATTCGCGACTGGAATCCGTCATCGAGTTCTTCAACGGGGTTGGCTGTGGCCGTGGACAGTTGGACGTGCGCGGAGTAGCCAAATTCCTGGCGCTGGAACAGGTGCCGCCACATCCGGATGTGGTGCTATTGCAGACCGTCGCGGCGCTGCCCAGCTTCGATGTCTATGCCTTGCGGATTCTGCTTCGGGAAAAACAAATTCCCATTGCCGACACATCCGCGCTGATGCTTTCGGCTTCCAAAATAGCATCCTTGAGCAGCTACATGGCCCGATTCACCAGGCCGCTTGTGGCAGAGATTTTCGGCCATGACACGGAAGGCGCCGAATTCAGCAGTATTTTGGGGCTGTTTAGGGCCGACAATGCCGAGGCCGTACGCGAGAGACTGGCCACGATGGCGAGCCGGCTGGGAATTCCGATCGACGCCATTCCCAAATTTCTCGAAGATTATGGCGACATTTTCATGTCGCTGTCCTATTACCGGCAATGTCTGGATCAACTCCTGCCCCAGGTTCAGAGTTTCTTGGACGGCATCGCCATGGTGCGCACCAACCGCCAGCTTTCCTCGGACCCATCGCTAATGAAGGTTGTGGACATGATCGAAGCCACGATCAACGGCCAGCTGTCCAGCATTACCGGCAAGATCGAAAGCTTCGAGCGCAGCACCAACGACATGTGGCGCGACCTGACGGCTGACAAATTCAAGAAGATCGAGTCGCTTATTTCGCACTATCACACTTCGATCGGCGGCGCGCTCTGCGCCCTCAGTGTGAAAATGGGCGCATGGACCGACCAATTTCCAACCACTGCGGGAGGCGTGGGACGCAGGGCCGCTTTCATCATGTCCGACATGCGTCAGGGCATCGAACATATCCAGGCGACACAGGACGATGCTCCGCTGTTGTCAGTGCTTAACGGTTAGCCGTGTCCTGCACCGTGCTTCGCCCTTTCAGGCCTGAAGATCGCAAGCTGAGAGTCATCGACGGTAAGGCCGGTCCGCTGAACAGTACTGTGCCGGTTCCCAGAGATTGGCGGCTGGTAACCGCCCAGGAAGGCCAATGTAAGACTATCCTGTTGGCCTATGACAGCGAATCGGTACGCCGTGTCCTTGCTGCGATCATGATAGGGCATGGCTACTCCGTCACATGCTGCGGCGACGGCGATGCTGCATTGCGATATCTGCGTTCCAATCGAGCCGACCTGGTCGTGACCGGGATGGTAATGCCCAACATGGATGGTCTGCAGCTCATACGCCGCCTTCAAGGTCTGCAGGGGCACCTTCCGATCCTCGCGCTGGCGGAAGAAGCGGACCAGATGAGCCGTATCTATTTGCGCTATGCAGGACTGGCCGGGGCCGCAAGCACCCACACCGTCCCAGTCAGGCGTGACATATTCCTGTACAAGATCTGCAATATTCTGGGTGGCGCGCCACATGCCATCCGGAACGCAGTGTGGTAACCTCGCTCAAATTCTAAGGGGCGCGAGGTGGCATCTGGAACCGCGCGGCAAGAGCTGCGGGCCAGTCTGACGGCACAGTGGCTGGGCAAGGTGGCGCTTGGAGCAGGCATTGCACTTTCCTGCGGCGCACTCTTTTTCATCGACATCACGAGCCCGCGGGGCGTTCTTGACGGCGTGGGCTATTCCGCCGTGGTTGCGCTTACCAGCCGTTTTGGCAAACGCGCCCTAATCGCTTCTGCCGCATTGACCACGGTGCTCACGCTTCTGGGCGCCGCGTTAGTGCCGAACGAAGGCATCTCCATCGGCGGGATGTGGGCGAACCGGGCCTTCGCCATTGCTTCGATCTGGGTCGTGGCACTGATCATGCAGAGCCGAATGGAACTGGATCGGCAGATCCAGAAGCGGGAAACCAGCCTGCATCGCCACAAGGCTGCATTGGCGAGCATGGTGCGCGTAGGATTATTGACCGACATCAGCCTGGATGAACGCTTGGAATTCATCTGCCGCGCTGGTGCTGCGGCACTGGATTGCACTTTCGCCATCGTCGGCCTACGTAATGAAGGCAATGACACAGCCACGGTGATACAGGCATGGCACAAGACGCCGAGGCCGAATTTGCCGGTGGCCGGCTCCGTCATAAACGCGGACCCTCTTCATAGAGAAAGATTGCAAACCGAATTCACAGTCGCGATCAACGATGTCGAGGAGACCAACCTGGCAGTCGAAGGCCGGCGTCTCACCCGCGCCTATGGCCTGCGCGCCACGCTGTCGGCCGAAATCTTCCATGGCTCTCCCAAAAGCGGAACGATCGTCTTTGGCAAGGAATTTCCCTATAGCTGGGACGAGGAAGAAATCGCATTCGCGCGCGCGGTTGCCAACGTTGTGGCGCTGCTGCTGTCCGCCCAGAAGAGCGCCGATACCCTGGCCGCGCTGGAATTGACGGACGATGGAATCTACACGGAGGACGGGGAAGGCACGGTACAATACGCCAATCGCGCCGCCAGGCTCTTGGCAGAAAACGGAGCGGCGGGTCCAAACTTTCCAAAGCCTGAATCGGCTCTTGATGGCGACCAGGACCGGCATGCGATCCGGTTCGGGCTCCGCGATCTGGAGATTCATCGCAACCGCCTGCCGGCAGGCGGGCTGATCGCGCGCCTGATCGACGTCACCGACCGCAATGTCGCGGAAGGTGAAAAGTTGCGGTTGGAGAACCAGCTGCAGCAGGCGGCTAAAATGGAGGCAATCGGCCAGCTCGCAGGCGGTGTAGCGCACGACTTCAACAATATCCTGGGTGCCATCATCGGCTTTGCAGGGTTCATCATCCAGGACACCAATCCCGACTCCCAAAATCGCGACTTCGCCCAACGCATCTTGACCGCGGCAAACAGGGGCAAGGATATGGTCGACCAGATCATGGCTTTTGCCGAAACGCGCGCGGTCAGCCAGGGCGTGGCTGACCTGCGACTGGTCGTGGAGCACAGCCGGGAGCTTCTCGCGCCCAGTATGCACCGGGGTGCAGTTCTGGAAACTAAGCTGCCCCAGACTGCACTCCTGGTGTGCGGAAATGACGTGCAGATCGGCCAAATGATCAACAATCTCATCATCAATGGGCGCGATGCGCTGGACGGCGGGGCGGCGAGGTTGTGATCGACGCAGAAATCGCTTCGCAGGAGGAAATCGAGTCCTTTCTGAAATTCTCGAACACGCCTTTGGAGCGGCTGGTAGGCGAGCCCACAGAGGCAAGACGCTATGCGCGGCTCAGCGTGCGCGACAGCGGTAGCGGCATCGCACCGGACATCATTGACCGGATATTCGAGCCATTCTTTTCCACCAAGGGGCTGCAACAGGGGACTGGACTGGGATTGGCGGTTGTCCATGGGGTGATCCGCTCGCATGGCGGTTTTTGCCGCCTTCGCTCCGCGACAGGAAAAGGAACGACATTCGATATCTATCTGCCGCTGGCCGATGACAGAACGGTTGCGACTCCGTCGCCCGCAAAAGGGGGCGGACTCGGCCGCGTCTTGATCGTCGATGACGAATTCGAAATCGCGGATATGCTGTCCATCGGCCTGGAGCGGCTGGGCTATGCCACGATCGCCGTACAGGATCCATTGACCGCTCTGGTCGCCATTGAGGAGGATCCTTACGCGTTTGACAGTTTGCTGACGGACCTCCAAATGCCGATGATGTCGGGTATGGAACTGATCCGAAAGGCCCGGGAGATCGCCCCTCACCTGCGCGCCGTTTTGTGCACTGGAAATGCCGCCGGCATGACCGAGTCCGACGCTCGCTCTCAAGGCGCCGATGCTTTGCTCTTCAAACCCGTTGAGATTCAGTTGCTTGCGAAACTTCTCCGTCAGTAACCAATCGGCGAAATACAGACAGTAGATAATGCAGAACATTCCTGACATTTCTGCTAGCATGAGTTATCTGCGCAGCTAGGGGAGACTGGGCCAGGCATGCGCGTCTTGATTGCCGACGATCATCCGCTCTATCGCGAGGCCGCTGCCCTGCAGATTCGCCGCCTCTACCGGGAGGCACAGGTTCAGGAAGTCTCCTCGCTCAGCGAATTGCGCGCCGCAACGGCACATGTACCCAACTTTGACCTGATCCTGGTGGATTACTACATGCCGGGAATGTCGGCTGCAGCACTCGCCGGGCTGGTGAAAGAATACCCCTCCACACCGCTTGCGGTGATATCAGGCGTGGCAGGAAACGCCGATGTCGTGGCCGCGGCTCGAGCCGGAGTGCGCGGCTATATTCCCAAGACCTCAACCTCCGAACATTTCGCCCGGGCTCTGCAGCTTTTGCTGGCGGGCGGTACGAGCATTCCAACCGAAGTACTGATGGAACAGCCCCTTTCCCACCGGACACCCACCTGGCTTACCAAAATGAGTGTGCGCGAGAAGGAAGTGCTGCGAGGCGTGGCCTTGGGCCAATCCAACAAGGAAATCGGCCGGGAGCTGGGCCTGGCGGAAGTCACGATCAAGCTTC
Organism: Rhizomicrobium sp.; assembly: GCA_035512055.1. Classification (GTDB taxonomy): domain Bacteria; phylum Pseudomonadota; class Alphaproteobacteria; order Micropepsales; family Micropepsaceae; genus Rhizomicrobium. The sequence continues at coordinate 19,227 of DATKEP010000009.1, read as the reverse complement.
ACCTGCGCAATGTCTTCCGCAAGATGGCCGTGAAGAGCCGTTCCGAAGCCGCGGTGAAGGCCGTTAAAGCCGGCCTGAGCTGAACCTATACTAACGTATAGCGGCACCTAGCCGGATGCATCAGCGCATGGGCAGGCGGGCTGCTGTATGTCTCCCTGTTTCCACAGACGAGACCCATGCCGGATACCGAAAAGGAAGAGGCGCTGGTGCAGCTTGCGGGCAGCGTTGCCCACGAGCTCAACAACATCTTCACTGCGGTCGCGGGTAACCTGTCCCTGCTGGAAGCAAGTCTGGACGACGACCATCAGAAAGCAAGTCTCGTCGGTGACGTCATTCGGACCGCCAATCGGGGCATCGAACTGTCCCAGAAACTGCAGGCTTTTGCCGGCCGGCAAAAACTCAATCGTACCCGCTTTGACATGAACCAGAGCGTGGCGAACGTGATCTCGGAACTCAAGCGCTCGATCCTGCGCAATATCGACGTCGAACTGGTATTGTTGCCGGCAAGCTGCGTCGTGGCCGCCGACGAAGAAAAATTTCAGCATGTGGTGGAGGAACTGGTCAAAAACGCCGCTACCGCCATGAACCAGCTCGGCTGGATCATTATCACCACCAACCAGCTGACGCTGCATGACAATCAGGTTGGCCGGCTGCCTGCCGGCAATTACGTGCGGCTGAGCGTGCGGGATTCCGGCGGTGGCATGAGTCCGGATGTCATGCGGCGCGCCCTGGACCCCCTGTTTTCAACGCGTACGGGCCATCAGGGCTGGGGTCTGGCCAAGTGTGCCGGTTTCGTGCGCCAGTGCGGCGGCGAGATCATGCTTTCCAGCGTCAAGGGCCAGGGCACGGCCGCAGAAATCTATTTTCCACGCAAATCGGTGTGATCGTTATCATCAAGCGGCAGCAAAAGCCGCGCGGATCAATGACACGGTATTGCGCACACCCATCTTGCGCATCAAATTGGCCCGGTGGATTTCAACCGTGCGCGAGGAGATATCCAGTTCATAAGCAATCTGCTTGCTGGAAAGGCCGCAAAGCAGAAGATCGAAAACCTGCCACTCGCGGGCGGTGAAGGACTGGGTCCCGCCTTTTGTCTTAACCTGAGCAGCTTCGCTCCGCCCTTCGCCCCTGTTTCGGGCGGTCAACATGCCCATGGCAAGAAATTGCTGGGTCTCCTGGGTCAGAGGCAAAAGGCGAACGCGTCCGCGCTGGTCCACATGCTCAAACATGAACCTGCTGCGATCTGCAGATTGTGTGTTGCGCCCGTTCTTTGTCATGCGTACCCCCCAACTGATTCGTTGAGGCGTCGTTAAGCTATCTGGGAACTTTCAGCACTCGTCCCATCCGTATAGTGCCCCCATACGCACGTATGGGGCTACGTAAAACTGTCACAAATGCATCGCGGGCGGAGGGTCGAAACATTACGGCATAAAAGGACACCGGCCAGCAAGAACATCCACACGCGCGCGCCCGATCATCCCCAGACGAAATGGACGATGAGAAATGATGTGAGACATTTCAACATCAGAAGCAGCGCGATTCTGGTGGGAATCACGATCTGCGTCGCCTTTCTTGCTGTGGTTTTCGCCGAACAATGGGCGCTTACGCGCGTGAAGGTGGGTGGACCGATCTATGACCACCTGGCCATGAACAGTTCGCTGGTGTCGGACATCATGCCGCCGCCCGAATATATCCTCGAGCCCTATCTGGAAGCGACACTGGCGCTGGAGCAGCCGCAAACCCTGGCAGAACATTGCGCCCGCCTGCTTGCTTTGCATAAGGTCTATGACCAGCGCCACCGCTATTGGGCGCAACGACCGATCAGCGACGAGATCAAGACCCTGATGATCCAGCGCTCGGATCCCGAAGCCAGAGACTTCTGGCGGCTTACGGAACAAAAATTCCTGCCCGCGCTCGCCCGCGGCGACCGTCCGACAGCCATGCAGGCCTATGCCGGCATGAGTGCGGCCTACAAGGCTCATCGCGCGACGATCGGCCAGATCATCGACCTTGCCCTCAAGGAGAGCCGGAAGACCGAAGTCAGCGCCACCAGGGATGTCACGGTCTCCACCGCCATCATCTGGAGTATCGCAGCTCTTGTGATGATCATCGTGGTCGCCAGGGTCGCTTGGCAGGAATTCTTCATTGCGCGGCCCTTGCGCCAGATCGCGCGTTCCCTGAGCCAACCTGAAGTAGAAGCGAATGCAGGCCTGAATGGAATCCGCCGTCAGGGCGAGATCGGTGCCCTGGCCGACGCAGTGGCGAAATTCCGCGAAAGCCTCAATGAAACCGAAAGACTCAAGTCGGAATTGATGGAGAACCAGATCGCCACGCGTTCGGCAGAACAAGCCAACCGCGCGAAGACAGCATTCCTGGCCAATATGAGCCACGAACTGCGCACGCCCCTGAACGCGATTATTGGATTTTCAGATATTTTCACCATCGGACTTTTCGGTCCCCTGCATGAAAAATATCTCGAATATGCGAGGTTGATCAACTGCTCTGGCCTTCACCTTCTCGATATCATCTCAGACGTGCTCGACATGGCCAAGATCGAAGCAGGGCGATTTGAACTGCACTTGGAAGAGATCGATGTCGACCGGATCGTCGCCGACTGCGTAGCCATGAGTCTGTACAGATCGCAGGGGCGCAATCCGTCGATCATCGTCACTGGACCGAGGAACAATGTGCTTGTGGCGGACAGGCGCGCGGTCAAGCAGATCCTCCTGAACCTGCTTTCAAATGCGGTAAAATTCTCTAGCAATGGAGGCAGGATCGAGGTCAATCTCGCCCGTATCTCCGGAAACCTCTGTCTGGAAGTGCGCGACGATGGTGCTGGAATCGCGGAGAAAGACCTCACCCGTCTCGGCCAACCCTTTGAACAGGTGACGCAGGATTCTCGCTTGGCGCGCGGAGGCACCGGTCTCGGCCTGGCCCTGGTCTATGGATTGGCCGCCGAACATGGCGGTGAGGTCAAGATCAGCAGTGTGGTTGGCGAGGGAACCACAGTACGGGTGACGCTGCCTCTTGGCGCGGCGGCGGCCGCCAGTGAACGGCGTCGCGCATGACGATTCATACAGCGGGTGAGACGAACTGATCCATGAGACCTATCCTGAACGGCAGCCGCGTTCCCGCCGTGCCACTCGCCCGGCTTGAAAACGGCGCGCTACAGACCACGCCCGCCGACAGACTGATCGCTTATGGGCGGGCAGTGGTCATGGGCATTCCCGGCGCATTCACACCCGTCTGCACCCAGCGTCACATTCCCGAATTCGCGCAAAGTGCGGAAAAACTGACGGCGGCCGGCTACAGCCACCTGATCTGCATCGCGCCCAACGATCCCTTTGTGCTGGAAGCATGGGCACGGCAGGTAGATCCCGCCTCCAGGATCGACTTCTATTCGGATGGCAATCTGGAATTTACCCGCGCCCTGGGCCTGTTGGAGCAGGTTTCACATCTTTTTCTTGGCTGGCGCTCAGCCCGGTATCTGATGGTGACCAATGATGGCGTGATTCAACGGCTGCGGATTGAAAAGGATGTGCTCGATTATCAATGCGCCCGGCCCCAGCTTCTTTTCACATCCGACCTCGCCGAGTGAATAGACAAAGCGGGCTGCGTATAAGAGAGAGGTGGCGCAAACCGCGCCGCCTACGGGATAACGGACTGCCGCGTTCCTCCCCGCGGCCCCTGGCCTCCGGTTCCCGCAAGCTTGATCCCCACCTCTGCCTGATTGTCCCACGGTTAAACCCTGCCTCAACAGCGAAATTGAATCGCTTTCATCCGGGGCTCCCCATGCTGGCGCAAAAGCCCAATATGTCCTATTGTTCCACCCACTATCCGGTGTGGAAACGACCACGGATTCATGACAACAGCCAGAATAACGGCGAAAGGATTGGAAAAAGCGACGCTGTCGCGGTTGATCGCGGCATTGCTGCTGCTCGCCTTCAGTTTCCAATCCTACGTTGCCCAGACCCATATCCACGACATCGCCGCAAAGACGACCGCCACACTGGTTCAGCATTCCGGACATAACCGGGCACCGGTACAGAATTCGCCGCTTGATTGTTCCTTCTGCCAGATGCTGACCCATGCCGGCAGCACTCTGATGCCCGATGCCGGACTTATTGTGCCGGGGCCGCAATGGATCGCGATGGCGGCGCCGCATTATCTCTTCGCCGGCACCCGAACGACTGCCAATCATTCCTGGCAGAGCCGCGCTCCTCCCGCCATCTGACGCAAAGGCCGCCTCCCGCAACGGCGGCAACCTCGAACCGTCCGCGCGAGCATCGCGCGGGCGCATCCATCCGTCAGGAAATTCATCATGTTTGGATTTGGACATGCGTAGGACCGGCATCTTCGTGGCAGCATTATTGTTATCGGGATGCGCTGTGGGTCCGGATTTCAAGAAACCCGCGGCGCCGCAGGTCAGCGGTTACACGCCTTCACCGCTTTCCACCACCGATGCTACGCCGGGCACAACCGGCGGGGAGGCGCAACGATTCACCCAGGGCGGCGACATCGCCGGCGACTGGTGGACGCTGTATCACGCCCCCACGCTCGATGCCCTGATCGCCGAGGCGTTGAAGAAGAATTCCGATCTCAAGGCGGCGCAGGCCGCGCTCAAGGCGGCGCATGAAACGGCGCTGGCGGGGCGGGGCGCTTTCTACCCGCAGTTAAGTCTTTCGGCGCTGGGTGCCCATTACCAGCAGCCAGCAACGCTGGCGCCGGTGCCTAGCAACAACGCCATCCAGTACAGCCTGTTCACGCCGCAGCTCAATGTTTCCTATGTACCGGATGTGTTCGGTTTGCAGCGCCGGACGGTGGAGTCGCTCGATGCACAGGCGCAAGCGGTCCGCTATCAGATGATCGCGACCTACAACACACTGGTCAACAATGTAGTCTCCACTGCAATTCAGGAGGCTTCGGTTCGCCGGCAAATCGAAGCTACGCAGGACATGGTCACGGCGATGAACAAATCGCTCGACATCCTCAAGTATCAGTTCGACAAGGGTTATGCCAGCGGCCTCGATTATAACGCGCAGAAAGCTGCGGCCGCCGCGGTGGCGGCGACCTTGCCGCCGCTCATCAAGCAAGACGCGCAGCTGAACGATCAGTTGGCGGTGCTGGCGGGCCGTTATCCCAACGAACAACCTTCGGATAAACTCGACCTTGTCATGCTCAAACTGCCGGAAGATATTCCGGTAAGCCTTCCCTCCAAACTGGTGGAACAGCGGCCCGACGTGCAGCAGGCTGAAGCAAGCCTTCACAGCGCCAGCGCCCAGATCGGCGTCGCGGTCGCCAACCGGTTGCCCAATATCACGCTTGCCGCCCAGGCAGGGAGTTCGGCATTGGCGTTCACCCAGCTATTCACCGACGGTACCGATTTCTGGAATGCGGGCGCCACACTGGCTGCCACCATTTTTGACGGCGGAACGCTTTATCACACCGAGCAGGCGGCGCGGGCCACATACGAACAGTCCGCGGCCCAATATCGCTCGACCGTTTTGACCGCATTCCAAAATGTGGCCGACAGCCTGACCGCGCTGGAACAGGATGCCAAGGCCCTCAAGACCGCCGCTGCGGCCGATGCGGCCGCCAAGTCGACACTTGATATCACCCAGTATCAGTTGAAGGACGGCTACAACAACACGCTTGCCTTGTTGCAGGCCGAACAGGCCTATCAGCAAGCGCATATCGCTCTTCTGCAGGTCCAGGCCAGCCGCTATGCCGACACCGCCGCACTGTTCCAGGCATTGGGCGGTGGCTGGTGGCACCGCACCGACCTTGGAGAAGCCGATGCACGATAGGATCCTGCTGCCCGCTATTCTGGCAGCCTTGTGCCTTGTGACTGGTTGCGGCAAGTCTGAGAACGCACCGGCCAATACCGGCAGCAACATCACACTCACGGCTGAGCAGCGGCGCCACATCACACTCACCACGGTGACGGCCGGCCGCTTCCGCAAGAATGTTGATACGACCGGGATTGTCGACTTCGACAATAACCAGGCCACCGCCATGTTGGCGCCATTTTCCGGTACCGTGTCGCGGCTCCTGGTCGAACCCGGCCAGTCGGTGATGAAGGGCGAGGCGCTGGCCACTGTGGTCTCACCCGATTACGCCACCGCAGTGTCCACCTATCGCAAGGCGCTGGTCACAGCCCAGAATGCCCGCCGGCTTGCAGACCTGGACAAAGACCTTTTGGTGCACCAGGGCGTCTCGGCCAAGGAAGCGCAGCAGGCAGAAACCGATGCCGCCAGCGCGGAAGCCGACCGCGATGCCAGCCTTCAGGCATTGCAGTCCCTCGGCGTGGATCCCGCGGTGATTCGCGATACCAGGGAAGGAAAGGGCACTGCAGCAGTCGAGGGGGTCATTCGTTCGCCCATCTCCGGCACCGTGGTGGAAAAGCTGATTCAACCAGGTCAGCTTTTGCAGGCCAGCACCACCGCCGTCTTCACCATTGCCGACCTCTCAAAGGTCTGGGTGATGGCCCACATTTTCGATACCGATCTTGGCGCTGTCCATTTGGGCGACGTCGCCCAGGTGACAGGCGCGGGCAGAACTTTGAGTGGAAGGGTGGATAACATTGCCGCCGAGGTCGATCCCAATACGCGCTCAGTGGCCGTGCGCATCGTGGTCGATAACCCCGGCGAATTCCTCAAGCGCCAGATGTATGTGCAGGTCAGGATCGAAGACCGTCAACAGACACAAGGTTTGCTCGTTCCCGTGTCCGCCATCCTCCATGACGACGAGAATCTTCCTTACGTCTATGTCGAGCAGGCGGATGGCAACTTCGCCCGCGCCCACGTCAACCTGGGTTATCGCGGCGGTAACACCTACAGCATCGCCGGTGGCGTCAAGTCCGGCCAGCGGATCGTGACCAATGGCGGTCTCTTCCTTCAGTTCATGCAGCAGCAATGAGCGCACCAGCCATGCCTCCAGCTGGGCCGGAATCCCTGCCGCCACCGCGGCGTTCGATCATGAACCGACTGGTGGCTTCCTCGCTGCACCAACCGCTGCTCATCTTCCTGATGACGGCCCTGCTGTTGATCCTAGGCACGCGCTCGCTCAACCGGCTTCCGGTGGACGCCTATCCCGATCTCTCACCGCCCAGGGCTGAACTGATCACGCAATGGCCGGGCCACTCCGCCGAGGAGGTGGAGCGCCTGATCACCGTGCCGGTGGAGCGCGGGGTCAACGGCACGCCGCGCATGACGGCGCTGCGCTCGATCTCGCTTTACGGCTTGTCGGACGTCATCATGACCTTCCAAAGCGGCACCGACAATTATTTCGCGCGCCAGCAAGCCTATAACGCCATACCGGGCATCAGCCTGCCCAGTGGCGTCACGCCGTCGGTCTCACCCATGTCGAGTCCCTCGGGCCTGATCTATCGCTATGTGCTGCAGAGCCCCGATCGTTCGCCGATGGAGCTCAAGACCTATGAGACCTGGGTCGTCGAGCCCGCCTTTCGTTCCGTGCCTGGCGTGGCCGATGATTCCGGCTTCGGCGGCGGTAACATGCAGTATCAGGTGCTGCTCGACCCCGCGAAAGTGGCCGGTGCAGGCCTTTCCGCGGCCCAGGTCGAAACTTCTCTGACTGCCAACAATTCCAACGCCGGCGGCGGTTTTTATTCGCAAGGCGGTCAGTTCTATTACGTGACCGGCGTGGGTCGCATCACCTCGACCGAGGATGTCGGCAATGTCGTGGTGGCGGTGAACAATGGCACGCCAGTGCTTGTGAAAGACGTTGGGCGGGTGGAGATCGGCATCGCGCCGCGCCTGGGAGAGTTCGGCTTCAAGAAGCAGAATGATGCGGTGGAAGGCGTCATTCTGTTGCGCACAGGTGAGAAAACCCAGGACGTGCTCAAGGGCGTGGAAGCCAAGACGGATGAGCTGAACCAGCGGGTTCTGCCTAAGGACGTCAAAGTCCTTCCATTCTATGACCGTAGCGACCTTGTCACCCTGACCACCGAAACCGTGGAAGGCAATCTGCTGCGTGGCTTGTTCCTCGTCGTGGTCGTGTTGATTTTCTTCCTGTACGACATAAAGGCTGGATTGATCGTGGCGGTCACCATTCCGCTGGCGCTGCTGTTCGCCTTTATCTGCCTGGACGTGCAGGGCGCTTCTGCCAATCTTCTCTCCATCGGCGCAATCGATTTCGGCATATTGGTGGATGCCGCGGTCGTAATGGTAGAAAACATTTTCCGACAGATTGCGCTCCGCCACGGGCAAAGCTTCAACCTAGTCGACGTGATCAGGCACGCCGCTGCGGAAGTCGACCGGCCGCTTGTCTATGCGGTCGCAGTGATCGTTGTCGGCTTTTTGCCCATCTACGTGCTGACCGGGCCTTCGGGCCTTCTGTTCAAGCCGATGGCCGATACCATGATTTTTGCCATCATAGGCTCGCTGATCGTCACTTTGACCCTGCTGCCCGTGCTTTGCGCCTTGCTCATGCGTGCCGGCATTCGCGAGAGGCACAATAGGTCTTTCGAATGGATCAGTCAGCGCTATGTCCAAGGTCTAGACTACAGTCTGGCTCATCCCTGGCGAATCGTGGGCGCCGCGGCAATCGCGCTTGTCTTCAGCCTGGCGCTGGCGGCCTTTGTGGGCGCTGAGTTCATGCCGCATTTGGATGAAGGTGCGCTCTGGGTTCGCGCGACCATGCCCTATACGATCTCCTATGACGAGGCAGCAAATGTAACACCCAAGATCCGTGACCTTCTGGCCTCTTATCCGGAGGTCACTACCGTGGCTTCGGAACTTGGCCGGCCCGACGACGGCACTGATCCCACCGGATTCTTCAATGTGGAGTTCTATGTCGGTCTGAAGCCCTATTCGCAATGGCCTGGGCAATATCGCGACAAACCGGCCCTGATCGCGGCCATGAACCAGAGACTTTCCGAATTTCCCGGCATCATCTTCAATTACACCCAGCCAGCTGAAGATGCCGTTGATGAGGCGGAGACGGGCCTGAAAAGTGCTCTGGCTGTGAAGGTCTTTGGCAGCGACCTTGGCCTGTTGCAGCAGAAAGGCCGGGAGATAAAAAAAGTGCTGGAGCGGGTGCGCGGCATCACGCACGTGACGCTGGTACAGGAATTGGGCCAGCCTAGCCTCACCGTCAGGGTCGATCGCGCCAGGATTGCCCGCTACGGCCTGAATGTCGACAATGTGAATGCGCTGATCACCACCGCCGTTGGCGGCGATGTGGCGACCCAGGTCGTGCAGGGTGAGAAGGAGTTCGATCTGGTCGTCCGGCTGCAGCAGCAGTACCGGGACAATCCGGAAGAGATCGGCAATATTCCCGTCGCGACCCCAGCCGGCCAGCAAATTCCGCTCAAGGACCTGGCCGATATCAGGGTGACCAATGGCGCCAGCTTCATCTACCGGGAATCCAATTCTCGCTATATCGGCATCCAGTTTTCAGTGGAAGACCGCGACCTCGCAAGCGCAGTCGGGGACGCGATCCGTCAGGTGGAACAGAAGGTACATTTGCCGCCGGGCTATCATGCTGACTGGGGCGGAGAGTACAGCGAATACACCGCGTCGCGGGGCGAGCTTTATGTGATCCTGCCGCTCACCATTTTCCTGATCTTCCTTCTGCTTTTCGCGCTTTACAGCAATTTCAAATTTCCCCTCATCACGGTGGCGGGCGTGCTGTTGTCCGCGCCAATCGGAGGAATTCTGGCGCTTTTCCTCACGGGCACACCCTTTTCCGTGTCATCGGGGGTCGGGTTCCTGGCCCTGTTCGGGGTCTCGGTGCAGACCGCGGTCGTCTATATTTCCTATGTCAATGAACTGCGGTTGGAAGGCTCGTCCACGGCCGCGGCGATCCGCGAAGGTGCGATCCTGCGGTTAAGGCCGATCATGATGACGGCATTGGTGGCCGCACTGGGGTTGCTGCCGGCAGCCATTGCAACCGGCGTGGGCACGGATTCGCAAAAGCCCTTCGCCCTGGTGATTGTGAGCGGTCTCTTCTCGCGCCTTTTGATAAGCGTCTTCCTGATGCCGGTCCTCTACCAGCTGGTTGCGCGGCCGGACGACCGGCTCGAAGTTTAGAGCGGCGAAAATTAGTCCGGTATATATGGAAGCATGACCCAAGAGAGCACGCGACCCTTCCGTCTGGCCCCTACCGGGGGTGTCACCTTCTATCCCCGCATGTTCGGCAAGCGCGGCGCCGTCGCGGCTGAGCATTACAGTGCCGCGCTTGCCGGCATCGAAATCCTGCGCCAGGGCGGGAACGCGGTGGATGCGGCCTGCGCCGCCACGCTGGTGGAAGGCGTGGTCAATCCGCAAATGCACACAATTGGCGGCGAGCTGCCGATCCTGATCTCCGCACCGGACAGGAACGATGTGGTCTGCATAAATGGCAATATGGCGGCTCCTGGAAAGGCCACGCCACAGGCTTTCCGCGACCTGGGGCATAGCGAGATTCCGTCGGAAGGCGTTCTAGCCGCCGGCGTGCCGGGGGCCATGGGTGCCATCCTGGAAGCCCTTTCACGCTTTGGCCGGCTGCGGTTTGAGGATGTAGCCGCACGCGCGATCGAACTGGCCAGGGATGGATTTCCCGCCCATTCCGGCCTGATCCGCCAACACAAATCCGGCATCACAGATAACTTTCAAAAATTCCTGGGATGGCCCGGCACGGCGGGCCTCTATCTGCCCGGTGGCCAAATACCGGCGGAGGGGTCGCTGATCTGCAATCCGGCGCTTGCGGCCATGTACGCCTATCTTGTCAGCAGGGAAAAGGCCTGCACCGGCGATCGCAAGGCGAGACTGCGGGCGGTCTTCGACGAATTCTATCGCGGCGCTATTGCCGGCGAAATTGTTCGCTTCGTGAAGGATCGCGGAGGCCTTCTCGAGAAGGCGGATTTCGACAGGTTTGAAATTCCTGTCGAGACCAGCGTCCATATCGAATTCGCCGGGGCCGAAATCCACAAATGCGGGCCATGGAACCAGGGCCCCGCGTTACTGCAATCGCTGACCATTCTCAGGAATTTTGATCTTCGTGGCCTGGGTCACAACTCGGCGGACTACGCTCATGTCGTTCTGGAGGCCATGAAGCTGGCTTTCGCCGACCGCGAGCAGTTTTACGGCGACCCCTCCCAGGTACACGTGCCTCTGAATACGCTGTTGTCGGACGAATATGGCGCTATGCGGGCCAAGTTGATCGGCAACCGGGCGAATGCGGAGATCCGCCCCGGAGACCCATTGCGCAGCGCGGCATTGCTTCCCGCCCGCGAACGGCTTGGTGGTGCTGCCTGGGGCGCCGGAACCGTTCATGTCGATGCCATGGACAGTGACGGCTTTACCGCGGCCTTTACGCCAAGCGGCGGCTGGATACGGTCCTCGGAAGTCATCCCGTCCCTGGGCTTTCCGCTGTCCATGCGGCTGTCGAATTGCTACCTCGAACCGGCTCGGCATCCGAATGTGGTCGCGCCATTCAAGCGGCCGCGGACCACGATAAGTCCGTCCTTGGCAAGAAAGGACGGAAAAGCCTGGCTGGCATTCGGCAGCATGGGTGGCGACCAGCAGGATCAATGGCAGTTGCAGTTCCTTTTGAACCGTCTGGTGTTCGGGATGCCATTGCAGGCAGCCATCGAGGCTCCGAAGTTCAGCAGCGAGCATTTTCCCGGATTTTTCGCGCCCCATGACTTTTTCCTGAACCGCGTTCGCGCGGAGCCGGAATTGGGAGAGCCCGTGCTCAAAGAACTGGGCAACCGCGGCCACGATGTGGATGTGGGATCATCCTGGAGCGAGGGTTTTCTTTGCGCGGCCGAGCGTAGTCTGGAAAACGGTGTTCTAGAGGCCGGTTGCGACCCGAGAGGCACCAAATCGGAAGTGTTCCCGGCCTGTGCTTTGGCGATCTGAGAACGCGCGATCGATCTTGATTGCAGGCGCGCATTGCTGAAATGGCTGACGGGCCGGTTCCCGCGCGTCTGCACCCGATGCCGCTGTGTCGATCCGCCAAAGTGAAGCTCCAACCATCTGCCAGGGTTCAGGGTGGTCCGCCAAGGCGCTCCCAAAATTCGTCACGCGAGTTGGATCGCGGAAATGGCTCTGGGGGAACCGGCGTGTCGAGGAACTGGCAGAGCGGAGCCCAGCCATCCTTCACTTGATAGATGAGCAGGCGGTCGGACGGAATTGCTGCCTTGACCGCGTCGTTATGAGCGATAAAGGCCTTGATCAAGCTTTCACAGTTGAGTCCCGCGGGAAATCCCGACCTGGCAACCACGCCATAGGCCATGGCGAGCCAGGCTTGCATATGCGGAGGAAAACGATCTCGTTTGGTAATCACTTGGTAGATGGTGGAACCGAAACTGTCAGCCCAGTTCTCAGGGTCGCGATGGGTCAGAACAAATTTGGCCGAGGGATAGGCATTGGCGAGCTCGCGGTAAAATGCGGCACTGGGCCAGTCGACCGCACTGTTGAAGCCTTGATAGATCGCATCCCAATCGGCACGTCCTTCAAGCGCTGCAGCCCACAATGGCACCTGTGCGGGCATATTTTGAATTACCGCCTCCATGTGATGGCAAGGCCCAAGCCCAAGGCGATTAATTGCGAGCTTGAGGGAATAAGTGCCGGTTCGTCCGACGCCGGTACCGATCACGGTCATTGCCATATACGCCCCCTGATATTTTGATCTTGAAATCCTGTAATCCGACCTCGTTGTCCCAAGCCGCCACCCTGTCGATCAATCCTCCTCGCCGAATTGGCCAAACAGCATGGAGATGTTGATCCGCTGCGAAAGGTAGTCGCTCTTGAAACGAAATCGATCGGTCTTGTGAAATTGCGTGGACTTGAAAATGACCGCGCGATTGGCACGGTGGGCAACGACAAAGCGCCTGGCACCTGCCCGCTCCAGAAATGCACGAACCATATCCTCGCTGCCATTCAGCTTGCGCATGGTCTGCATGTCGGGCGCGGCCGCATCCCAGATTTCCATGCCGCCGCTGTCGGGATCCAGATTGGCATCATCCGCCGTGATGTATAGATTTACATTCACGTTGGAATTGTCGGCATGGGTATTGGTGCCGGTCGAGAGTTCGCTGTCATATTTGAACGCGCCGAGATAGCGAAACGATTCTCCCGACAATATTGCGCCGAACACGGATTGGATTTCCTCGACAACCTGCGCCAGCAGCGGACAGGCAAATCCATCTTCCGGCGCAGCACCCAGATAACCCGCTGGATAGATTTTCCGCCATATGGTTGAAACTGCGCAATAGGCGCGAAGCTTTTCGAGTGCGGGGCCGGTCAGAAAGTTGTCGATCACCACCATCTGGGGCCTGCTTTGCCGCCAGGTGTCGAGCAGCTGAGCGGTGCAATTGCCGGGATTGACGGCAGGGCCCGTGATCCGGCTTCCATCCGCCAGCCGATACATGTCCGCGATATCGGGCGCGTCCGAGGGCGCGTGGCCGCCGAAAAGATAATCGCGCTGCGCCCTGTCATGCTTGATCTTGTGCGGCGGCTCCGGCCCGGTCTCCGTTGGCAGTTTGCCCCGGCCATAGACCAGAGCGGCGCGACGCATAAAGTGTTCAAACCCTTCGGCCACATGGCCATTCTGGGAGAGCACGGCACCCAGGTGAAAATGGGCTTCCGCGAAATCAGGCGCATGGACCAGCACCTGGCGGTAGCAGGCAATGGCTTCCGCGACCTTGCCTTGCACCAACAAGGCGCTGCCCAGATTGTCCAACAGCGCCGCATTGCCAGGTCGCGCCACCAGCGCCTGGCGATAGAACGCCACGGCCTTGTCGCGGATCTCGGATTTCAGCGGCGCGAATCTTGAATCGGAGAGGCCACGTTGCGCCGCCTGCTTGAGGATGGCCCCGGCTTCCGCCGGGCGCCCCGCCGCCAGCAGACCCTTGGCGAGGGAGAAATAATAAAGCGGCTCGTTGCCGTCGCTCTCCATCGCAGACCTCAGGTGACCGATGCCAACATCCGCGCGGCCCGTCTGTACCAGAAGCACACCCAGATGATGATTGGCGCCGGGATGACCCGGTTGGGCTGCAATCATGGCTCGGTATGCCACCTCCGCCGCGGCGATGCGTCCGGCGCGATGATCGGCGAGCGCCTGGTCAAGCGCAGCATCTTGGAAGGATCGGGGCGCGGAGTGGGACATCGGTGCGCCTAATATACGAGAATTCAACGCCAATGGCTGCAAGCCGCGGTTGACCTTCTGTGAGGCAAGGGTGTCCGATGGCGCCGAAGCAGAATTGAATAAGCCTTGCAATGAACCGCAAATTGTCCCCCAGGAAAGCGTGCAGGCTGGGCCTCACCGTCGCGGCGGCCATTCTTGGCTTCGCTGGTTTCGCGAACGTCGCCAACGCTCAGATGAAAGATTCGGCCCAAGATGCCGACCTTGCCGCCCTCAACGTCCGGGCGTCGGCCCTGGACCCCGACGATTACCGTTTCGTTCAGCCGGTCTGTACCCGCTGCCACTCCCCCGAGATGTTCCTACATTCCCGCAGTTGGTCGGGTTGGCAGGGTGTTTTCAACCAGATGAAGGGTTACGGTGCGGCTGGGTCCCAGGAGCAATGGAACCATATTTACAGCTACTTCCAGCACAGCCTGACATTTATCGACGTCAATCATGCCGATGAGGACGAATTGTCCGCTGTCCTCGGCGTGGACGAGAGGACTGCCATTGCTATTGTGCAGCGCCGCACGGATCACCGGTTTCAGACTGCCGCCGACCTGGAAGCTGTGCCGGGCGTGGATAAACACCGGGTCGATAACATCGCGCCGCGGCTGTTGTTTGACCCCCTGCCGGAGGATCAGTAGAGTCCAGAAAAATCGCCGCGAGCCCCGCGGCGCGGGTCACATCGTTCCCAATAAAGATTCAGGGAGTAGACCATGCAAATTCGCGAAGCGCTTATGACGACCGCAAGCCTGGCTATCGTGGCCTGTGTCGCGGGTTCGGTCTGGGCCCAGGATGCGGCGCAACGTGGTGCCGGACCGGCCGCTCGCGCGCCGTCGCCGTCCGGATCCAATGCGGGCGTCACCCCCTATCAGAGCCCGCTCCGGCACCTGATCTACATCGCCACGCCCGGAGACGAAGGCGCGGACGATCAGTCGGGCGTCATCGTCCTGGATGCCGATCACGACTATCGCTTCGTCAAGCGCATTCCGTATGGGCTGGCCGCCAGCGAATGGCCGGGCCCAAAAATCTCCGGCATGACCTCGAGCATGCCCGCCAACAAGATTTATGTCACCACCGATGGCGGCAGCATGATCGCCTTCGATCTCAAGACCGACAAGATTGCCTGGACCTTCAAGGGCGAGACAGGCCCGGTGACGCTTCAGCGGCGCGGCGCGGCGGCAGACGGGTGCTGCGAGCGCCCCTACACATTGCCGGGCGGCAACACCCTGCTGGTCGCCTCTGCCTATAACAACTGGTGGTATCTGATTGACGCTGAGACCGGCAAGAAACTGGGCCGCATCGATACGCCTAAGACGCCCCACACCCATAATGTGGCGGTCACCGCCGACGGCAAGCTCGCCGTTCTGGCAAGCATCTCCGGCCCCAAGGAAAACGCCGCCGGCGTCGCCGTGGTGGACCTGCCCAACAAAAAGGTACTGCGCTACATCACTTTCAGTGACGATGTGCGCCCCATCACCATCAATCATGACGGCAGCTTGGTCTATGCCAATGTGAACAATCTGGATGGCTTTGAGATCGGCGACACCAGGACCGGCCAAGTGATTAAGCGCGTCGAATTGCCGGGTGAGATGTGGAAGGCCAAATGGGCCGATCCCAATCACCAGCATTTCGGCCACGGTCTGCCCAGCCATGGCATCGGCATGACACCGGACGAAAGCGAGATCTGGGTGACGGATGCGGCCAACAGTGCCTGGCAGATCTGGGACAATCCGGGCGACGGGCGCAATCCGGTCTATAATCCGTCCAAGACCGTGCCGATCCAGCAGGGCATCGACTCGAGCTGGATTTCCATGACCAATGACGGTAAGACCGCCTTTGTCGGCGACGGCAGCATCATCGACGTGCGCGCCCACCGTGTGATCGCCACCATGAAAGACGAGTATGGCCGTCCCATCCATTCCGTCGAAAAAGTGCTCGCCATGACCTTTAGGGACGGAAAGCTGATTGAGACCAGCAACCAGTTTGCCATCGGCGATGCCAAGGCGGTTGAGGCGCGCATAGAACGCGAGCGCAACCGCCAAGCCAGCAACAAGGGTGGCTGACGCTTCGCTGATCTGTTTCGCAGATATCGCAATTTTGGAAAAAGAGGAGAGATGCATGGCATCACCATCATCGGCCTTGCTTGCTTTGGCTGTTGTATTTAGTGCGGCGCCTGCCCTGGCGCAGAGTGAGGCCCAATCCGCGCCCGCACGTACCCAGTCCCGTCCGACAAACTGGTGGTCACAGGCCGGCGCCGACAATGGTCCGGCCCGGATTGTCTGGGCGGCGCACAAAAATCCTGAAACGCCCTACACCGGACCCAACAAGCCGATCTGGCATATCGCCGACGTGCTAAAAGCGCACCAGGGCCAGCCGCGCTGGGAACAGAAAGTGCTGCTGAACCGGGATTTTGACGGCCGCTATGTCCAGATGGCGCCGGGTGACAAGAGCAAGTGCAAGTTCTGGGCCGATGACCGCGCCTGGGGCTGGATTTACAGCGGCCAGGTCAAGGTCACTATCGACGGCCAGGAGCCCAAAGTCCTGCCCAAAGGCTGGGTATTCAATGTGGCGCCGCGTCTATCTTATTGCCTGGAAACTGTCGGCAGCGAGCCGGTTGTCTTTTATATCACAACGCCCGCCGGCCAGGTGCCTTCCTATCCGGAAAATGAAACACCGGCACCTGTTCCCGGATACACCTATGAGAAGGTCAGGATTACCTCGACCGGCGGCTATGATTCTTTCAATGTGCCCTTCTTCAATGTCGACGAATATGGCGCATCAACCCGCACAGGCGAACGCTTCCTGTATGATGGCCACACCTCATCCAACTTGAACATCGGCCCGCCCCTCACCGAACTGCCGCCATCCACCAGCTGGGGCCACTACCACGAGAATATGCAAGAAGTCTGGCTCAATGTCTGGGGCAATGTCTGTGCGCTGATCTCCGGCGAGGGCGTGGTCCATGGCGAATATGGCGACCTGATCAATGCCAATGAGGAACGTTGGCACCGTGCCACCAGCTGTCCCAACACCGGCCGAAGCATCCGCATGGCTATCACGCCGCGCAGCAAGGAAGGCCAAGTCCATTATTTCCAGATCGACCAGCCGCCTGGAAATTAATGCTCATCGCTTCTAGTTCGTTTTCTTGGGCAAGGCGAAGACATACACGGCATGGCCCGCATAGGGGCGATTGCGCTCGAAAGCAAGCAGCGTGACCGGCCTCACTTCGGGACTGCCGCCGTTATAGCCGGTCGGCACGGCAACGAACTGCTCGCCATCGACACTGTAAGTCGTCGGAAAGCCTTGCGCCGTGGTGCCCAGGCGCGTCGTCCACAGGGTCTTTCCGGTTTTCAGGTCAAAGGCCCGGAACGTCCGGTCCCAGTCGCCCACAAAGCCGACTCCGCCGGCCGTCGTCATGACACTGGTCAGGAATGGTGCCCGCTGCTGGAAGGTCCAAACCGGCTTGAAATCCCTGGCCCTATAGGCACTAAGGCGCGCGATATAACCGTCCGATGCGGGAGCCTCGTAGTTGCCCGGCATGCTGCCCGACGCGACGCAAATCTGGTCGAGCGGCAAGATAATCAGATCGTCTTCGGAATCGTAGCTCGAGGCCGGCCAATTCTTGCCGCCAGCCGGGCTCGGACAGAAAGGACGGGCATCCCCCGGCTTTGAAGACTCAATATCCGGCCGGTACGTGCCACGGCCAGTCGTGCGATCGATGCTGACAAAGACATTCTGGAATACCGTCGGCACATAATCGAGAAACTTGCCGGTGGCGCGATCGAGTTTCCAGAGAATTCCTTTTTTGCCGGCCGAGAGCAGTGTCTTCTGGGACCCTTCGTCCACCAGCACCTTCTCGAACACTTCATCGAGATCCAGATTCTCATCCGGCGCGGGCTGGTGGTACCATTTCAGCACGCCGGTCTCGACATCGAGCGCGAGCGTCGCGTTGCTGAAGAGCTGATCCCCGATGCCGCGAGCGCCCGACTTGGCCTGGCCGGTGCCCCAATAAGTGAGCTTGAGCTTGGGATCATAGGTGCCCGGTATCCAGGCGTCCGCTCCGGCACGCTGATCGTTGGTGAGTGTGCCCCAGCTGTCGCCGCCCGGCTCGCCCGTATAGGCAACGGTCGAGAATTTCCAGATCTGATGGCCGTCATTAACGTCATAGGCGGCAATAAAGCAGCGGTCCGCCAGCGTGCGCTCATCGCAGCGCCCCAGACCGGCTATGATCTTGCCGTCCGCCACCATCAGGCCGCCGATCTTGTCATTGCCAAAGCTGGAAAACTTGATCTTCCAGTCGATCTTTCCCGTGCGAGCATCGAGCGCATAAAGATTGGCGTCGGTCGCCGGGTAAAACAGCTTGTCACCATAAAGCGCCATAGTGCGGGTTGCGTTTTCCTGTCCCGTGAGCCTCGGCCCCAGCGTGTTTTCCCAAATCAGATCGCCGGTCTTGGCATTGAGCGCCTGGACCCTGTTGGTAATGTTGTTGGAGATGAACATCACGCCGTCATGCACCAGGGGCGTAATCTGCTGGCGCTCGCCATCGTCCATGGACCAGACCCAGCGCAGCTGCAGATTGCGGACATTTTTGGCATTGATCTGCTTGAGCGGGGAGTGGCTCCAGCCCGCGTAATTCCAATAATGCATCAGCCAGTCGGAGGCCGGGGGATGGGCCATCATCTCGTCGGTGATGGGCGTATATTTTGCCACCGTGCCCTGGATCGTGATGCCGATCCGGAACGGTACCACGCCGCGGCGCAATTCGGCGTCGGCGCTTGCACCGCCAGAGGCTGAAGCCGTATCCGCGCCATTCGCGGCATTGCGCCCTCGCCGTCCCGCCCCGGCCTGCGGAGCCTGCGGTGCCTCGGCGGTCGTTATCGTGTTGATGGCCACCGCGGTTGTTGGCGTGAAGGCAGCGGTGCCCGCCGCCGCGCCATTGCCTTTCAGGATGAAGGCGGCAATCGACACGACCGCGTCGTTGCTCAGCACGCCCGGATTGTCCACCGGCATCGTGTCCTTGATCCGGGAGAACAAATCCCGCGTCGTGCGGGTTCCCCACACGTTCAAAAACCCCGCACCTGTGAGCGGGGG
>DATKEP010000008.1:0-32703 GCA_035512055.1 Rhizomicrobium sp. | reverse complement strand
GATGGCCGCGACATGGTCAGGCGCCGCCGCCACGACCTTCTGAAAGGCGGCCGCGGCGTCTTGGCATCGGCCCATTTCCCGCAAGACCAGGCCAAGATTGAACCGGATTGCGAGATTGCCCGGTTCGATGGCCACAGCCATATCCAGACTTTTCAACGCTTCCACTGCACGGTTCAGCGCCTTGAGCGCCATGCCCCGATTGCTCAGTGCCTCTGCATGGCGGGGATCAAGCGCCAGCGCGGTCTCCAGGCTCGCCAGCGCCTCTGCCGGCCGGCCAAGAGCTTCCAGAACCATGCCTCGCCAGTTGAGTGCCTCGACCTGCTCCGGCTTCAATGCCAAGGCCCTGTCGAGGTCCACAAGGGCGTCGGCGCTGCGCCCCATGGCGTGAAGCACCAGGGCTCGATGCGCAAGGGCCGCGGCAGCCTCGGGGTTGACCGTCAATGCCATGCCAAGATGGCGCAGCGCCTCTCCAGCCCTGCCCTCCTGGAAGTGCAGGACTCCCAGCAGGTGATTGGCGTCAAAATTCTCCGGCTCGCGCGCGAGGACTTCGAGATAGAGTCGCTCTGCCTGAGACCGATTGCCCTGTTGCTGGGCATCCAGCGCCTGACGCAGCAGCGCCGGCGTTTCCATCGGCTCAACCGGCAAACAACCCAGCATCCCGACTATGCGGGATGCCGGGTTGTTTGGATAAGCATCGCCTAGCCGTTGATGCGCACACCCACATGGAACATTCGGCCAATGGTGTCATATAGGGCCGGATTGGCGCCGTCATTGGTCGGGTTCTGCGAGTTGGCATAATCAGGCGGCGGGCTCTTGTTCAAGAGATTGTCGATCTGAGTATAGATCTGCCAGTGATCGTTGATGTTATAGGAGCCGCCCAGGTTGAAATAGATGATGCCCGGCACATGATCGTCGTTGATGGTGGGATTGGCCAGGGTCGGCGTCGGGCAGCTTCCTGCGCTGCACTGGATCCAGTTCAGATTGTGCCGGCCCTCGGAAATCCAGTTTTCTGAAAGTGTGATCTCCCAATTGTCGGCATTGTAGGTCTGGACCAGGAACGCCTTCAGATGCGGCGTGTTGCTGTCATCGGCGCCGGCGGAGTTGACCGTGATCCCGCCGGTGATGCCCGGATTGGTGATGAACTTGTCCACATAGGTGGCCAGCGCCCTCACGGTGAACCCGCCCGGGATCGGCATGAAGTCCCAGTCCGCCAGGCTGAACTGGTATGAGGTCTCCAGGTTGAAGCCGTCGGTCACGATCGATGCCACGTTGAAGAACTGGGTGTTGACCTGTAGCCATTGCGGCGGGAAGGTGAAAGGCGTCGTTCCGGAACCGGTGATGATGGCGGAGCAATATTGAGTCAGACCGGCGAAGCAGTTGTTAACGTTGGTCTGCTGTGGAACCGTACTGATCGCGGCCCCCACATTGAGACGATAATAGTCCAGCGAGAACTGCCAGCCCTGCAGCCAGCTGGGCTGCATCACAAAGCCCACCTGGGTGTTGAGCGACTTTTCCGTCTTCAGCAGCGGATTGCCCAGCGTGCCCTGGATGACCTGGATGTTCTGCGACGGGTTGCCATTGGCGGCGGGAACCGTACTGGAACCGTTTGCCGTCACCGGCGCTGCGAACAATTCGCTCAGGTTGGGGGCGCGGACGTCGCGGGACTGGAGGGCGCGTAGGCGCAAACCGTCCAGCGGCGTCTCCCAGGTCATGCCCACCTTCCAGGTGTTGGAGTCACCTGCCGTCGAGTAACGGGCGTGGCGGCCGGCGATGTTGAGGTTGGCGTTGCCCAATTCCGGCGTGTTGATCAGCGGGACGTTTAGCTCCAGGAAGCCTTCCAGCACGTGGTAGTTGCCCTGGCCGTTGTGGAAGCTGCCGGCATACCAGTTGGTGCCGTTGAGACAGTTGATTACGGGATCGTTGCAGGGGCTGCCGGGCGCGCCGCCGGAACCGCCGATGGTGCCGTTGCCCGCGCCGTCGCCGCGCACGTCATAGGCTTCCTGGCGCCAGGTGAAACCGGTCGCCACCGAGACCTTGCCGGCCCAGTCCGAGACAGGCGCGCCGGAAATGGCGAAGTCGGCCACGTCCTGCATCTGGTGCGAGATCTGGATCGGCCCGGGGCCCCAGGTATTGCCGCCATAGAGCCAGTTCTTTTGGCCCTGGGTGACGGACGCACCAAAGGGATCAAACGGCACGCAGCCTTCTGCATCGGCGACCTCGCTGCGGCAGACAATGGCACCGAGCGGCGCGGTCGGATATCTGGCCTGGTTGGCAGCGGTCACCTGCACCGAGTCGATGGCGGCGTAGAGATAAGGCTTCAGCGCGATACCGCGGACATGGATGTTGGTGTCATTCTCGCCATGCTCGTAATAGCCCTTCCAGGTCCAGTCCGTGTCGAACAGGTTGAAGGTGCCGTCGGCGCCGCCGACCAGGCGGCGGTTGTCGCGCTGGGTATAAACCACTTGCGGGCCGAGGCCGTAGAAGAGCGAGCCCAGGCTGAAGCTGGTGATGCCATTGGCGACACAGGCCGCCTGGACGGACGCCGGCAGGAAGGCATTGGCGCCACCCGGGGCATTGCCGCACTGGATGCCCGGCGCCTGCAGCAGTTGTCCCGGATTGAAGCTACTGTTGGACAGAACAGATGTGGTCAGGACGGTGGCATTCTCGTTCGTCGTCGCCTTGCTGGATGCGTTAACCTGTCCCTGGCCACCACCGATGCCGGGGAGCGCACCCAGCCACATGTCGGGATTGGGAATGTTGGAGGTGCCGACCTGCGACCAGTTGTAGGTCAGGTAGACTTCGGCGCTCGGCGTGATGTCATAGGACAAGCGAGCATAGACATCGCCGCGGGTTTGTGGAGACGCCAGCGTCACGCCGGAGCCGGTCTGGTTGTCATTTTCGCCACCGATGCAGAACTGCACGATGCAGTTCTTCACCGTACCCGGTGTGGAGGCACTGCCATCCTTGTTGGCGATGCCCTGCGCGGTGCCGCCAAGACCAGTATAGATGTTCACGCCGGCAGGACCGGTGCCGTAATTGAAGGCATAGACCGTGCCGTTGGGCCCAAAGGCCGTGCCCATCAGCACGCCACTGTTGATCAGGCCATAGCGGCCCAGCTGGTTCTGCTGGCCATTGGCGGTGACGAAATATTGCGGCTGGCCCGCAGGCGTGGCGCCGGGCGAACCGTATTGCACGATCGTGGGCTCGATGAACCAGGTGCGGCCGCCAGACAATGAATTGGTCAGATTGCCGCCGCAGCAGGAAAGCTGCTGCCAGCCGCCCTGCACGCCATCCACATGGCTGAATTCGCCGGCGATCTCGAAATGGCCCCGTCCTCCCGCAAAGTTCGAGCCGGCTGCCGCCTGGAAGGTCGCGGTGGCATTGTCGGCATAGGTCGAAAGCCCAGCGGAAATATTGGCCTTGAAGCCGACGAATTTCTTGTCGGTGACGAAGTTGACCACGCCGGCGACCGCGTCCGAACCCCAGGAAGCCGACGCGCCGCCCGTCACCACGTCAACGCGCTGGACCAGGAGCTGGGGGAATTCGCTGATGTCGGGAACGCCAGTGACGTTGGCAGGCACGAAACGCTCGCCATCCATCAGAGTCAGGGTGCGGATGGTGCCAAGACCGAACAGGTTGAAGGAGGACAGGCCGTTGGTGCCGCCACTGGTGCCGTTGACGTTGGCCTCCTGGCCGGTCGAGCCCATCAGCGAGGGCAGTTCGGTGATGGCGCTGAAGATGTTGTCCTTGGCCTGGTCCTGGATGAAGTCCTGGCTGATGACCGTGGTGGGCGTCGGGGCATTGAAGCCCCCGGTCATGATGCGCGACGACGACACCGTGACCGACTCGATCTGGGGAGCCGCGGGTTCCTGAGCGTAGGCGCTGGACGCAACCAGCAGCGCGCTGGCGCCTGCGGTTGCGAAAAGTGCCGGTTTTCCTGCGAAAACGGACTTCGCGCTGGAGGGAGTCCGGGCGTGATTTTGTGTAAGCATTTCTGGGCCCCTAGATTTTTTCGAACTGCGTCGAATTGCCAGCGACATTACGCACAATTCCCGACCCGCGCAGTAGCAATTTTGCTACGCCCCCCAAAACTTGGCTTGCTGCATTGCAAAATGGAGACGGCCCTGGCTGCGGCCGCGCTCAGAGATGTGCGATTTACTCGCAAGCCGGAAAGCCGCCTCTCACCCAGTGAAAGTTGGACGCCTCAGGACTTGAGCGCGAAGATCGCGAGATCGTCGGAGAACAATGGCGCACCCAGCGGCACATGGCCGCCACGACAACCATTGGCGCCCACCGCAAGATACTGCACGCCGTGCACGCGATAGGTGATGGCCGGCGAGCACACGCCTTTGTCGAAGTGATGGCTCCAGAGCTTGCTGCCGGTCCGCGCGTCAAAGGCGCTGAAATCGCCATTCATCTCGCCGGCAAAGACCAGGTCGCTGGCGGTTGCCAGCACGCCGCCAAACATCGGCTGCGGAGATTTGTACTGCCAGGCGATCTTGCCACTTCCCACATCGATTGCCGTCAAGGTTCCCGATTGTGGGCCGTCAGCGCGCTTCATCACACCGCCAGTGTGGCGGCCGACCCAGGGACCACCGGGCTGGCTGTCCTTGAAGTCGATTGCTGTGAACGTCATTGGGATATTGGCACCCAGCACATAGAAATAGCCGGTGCGCGGCGAGAAGGCCGGCGGCTGCCACAAGGAACCGCCACTGACGCCCGGCAGTAGGGTCGTGCCCTCGCGGCTTGGCGGCGTGAACATGTTGGTGCTCTGGTCCACAAAGGGCTCGGATTTATGGAGCAGCTTGCCAGTCAGGCGGTCGACGATGAAGACATTGCCCACCTTGCCCGCCTCGCCTGCGGCCGGAACACTGCGGCCATGACCATCCTTGGCACTGAACAGCATGACTGGCGCGCTGGCGTCGTAGTCCCAAAGATCATGCGGTACCTCCTGGTACCACCAGGCCAACTTTCCGGTTTTGACATGCAGAGCCAGGATGGAATCGGTATAGGCATTGTCGCCCGGGCGCGTTTCGCCCCGATAGTCAGGATTGGGATTGCCGGTGGATAGCACGAGAAGCCCGTTTTTCGGATCCATGGCTGGTGTGTTCCACACCGAGCCGCCGCCGAATTTCCAAGCATCGCCATGCCATGTATCGCCTCCGGGCTCGCCGGGCGCAGCCGTGGTACGGAACTCCCAGATCTTGTTGCCGGTCTGGGCGTCATAGGCTTCGACCATGCCGCGCGTTTCATATTCCGCGCCGGCCGTGCCTACGATCACCATGCCGTCATAGACCTGGGGTGCCTGCGTATAAGTGTAATACTGCTTGGGCTCGGGATGGGTCTTCGCCGGATCGGTTTCCCAGACCAGTTTGCCGGTCTTGGCGTCCAGCGCGACCAGATGGCCGTCGAACAGGGCGGTATAGACTTTGCCATACGCGACCGCGACACCTCGCGCCTGCGGCCCGCAACAGGCTTCGGTATAGTCCAGCTTGTCGGGAGCCCACGCCCATAACTGCTCTCCGCTGACCGCATCCCAGGCCGCGACATGGTTGGTGGCCGTGACGATATAGAGCACGCCATCCACTTCGATTGGCGTGTCCTCGAAACTGCTATTGACCCCAGTGTGCAAAGTGCGGATGAGAGTCAGTTCGCCGACCGTGTCCTTGTTTATCTGAGTGAGCGGGGAAAAGCGCTGGTTGTCGTAGGTGCGGCCGTGCAGCCGCCAATTGTCGCGGTCGTTCGCTGCATCAACCAGCGCGCGATCCTCGGCCGTCATGGCATGAAGAATGGCGCGGCTGGCGAGAAGGCAGGCGCCCGCCAAAACGATCAACCGAAGCCAGGGCCTTTTCATCCCTCTCCCTTCAGGCGCGCGCGACGTGCGGCCTTCTTGCATTCGCACCGGACGATCTTTGCTGCCGAACTATCGGTTAAGCAAAACGGCTGTGCAAGTGGACGGCGAATGCCATATCCTAGACCCATCTCAATCGAGGCAGGAATTCGAGAATGCCGAAACATGTGACACCATTGGCACTGGCCGCGTTGCTTGTGCTTTCAGCGGCCGGCCAGGCGCAGCCGCCGGGATCATCCGACTGGTTGAGCTTCGGCTATGACCAGCAACGCAGCGGCTGGAACGCGGCGGAAACCACGCTCTCGCCGGGCAATGCCGGCCGGCTGAAGTTGTTGTGGAGCATCCAGTTGCCCACGCCACCCCAGGACACGGCTCTTTCCACCCTCACCGCGCCATTGGTCGTGGGCGGTGTAGATACTCCGCAAGGACGCAAAAACCTGGTCTTCACAGTCGGCATTGACGACACGATTTTTGCCATTGATGCCGACACCGGCCAGATCGCCTGGCAGAAGACCTTTCCCAACAGCGCCAAGCCGCTTCATCCCGCCAACACCAACTGCGCTGATACTGAACAGGCAACACCGGTGATAGACCGGGCTGCAGGTGTCATCTACTTCACGACCAGCGATGGCAAGCTGCGCGGTCTGAATTTCGCATCCGGCGAAGAGCGGCTGGCGCCCACGCCATTCGTAGCGCCGTTCAGCCGTAACTGGAGCCTTAACCTGGTCAATAGCGTCGTCTATACGGCAGCGGGGCGCGGTTGCGGCGGTGATGCGGCGCAGGCCATCGAGCCGGGTTCGGTCTCGGCGATGGATATCGCTGACCCCGCCCATCCGCAATTGTCGCGATTTCTGACCGGGCGCGGCCGTCCCGCCGGCCCATGGGGACGCGGTGGTCCAGTCCTGGGGCCCAAGGGGCTCTATGTCCAGACCGCCGACGGCAGTCACGATCCGGCCGGCGGCGTGTTCGGCAATGCCGTGATCGCCGTTGCACCCAAGGCCTATGGCATCGCCGATTCCTTCACGCCGGCAAACTGGCAGTATCTGAATGCGAAGGATTTGGATCTCGGCTCCGGCAGCCCCGTGATCTTTCCCTTCAAGGACCGCACCCTGCTCGCGACGTCTTCCAAGGAAGGCGTGGTCTATCTGCTGGACGCCTCTAATCTCGGCGGCCCGGATCATTCCAAGCCACTGTTCCAGACACCGCGCCTCGGCAATGACGAAGAGCGTTATTATGGCCGCGGCGTCTGGGGCGGATTTTCAACCTGGCTCAGCGACAAGGGCGAGCGCTTCCTGTTCGTTCCCATGTGGGGCCCGCCGGCCAAGGATGGTTTCCAGTTCCCAACGAGCTATGGACCGGCGCCACATGGTAGCATCATGGCGCTGCAGGTGACAGATGACGGCAAGAGCGACTCTCTCGTGCCCCGATGGATGTCGCGCGACCTGGCGGTGCCCGACAATGTCGCCGTCGCGAATGGCGTAGTCTATGTCGTGCAGACAGGCGAGCAGACCGAGCAACATATTTCCAATCCCGAAGGCCATGGCCGCGCCGTCAATGGCGCGCCGCCCGAAACTATCGCCAGCCTGGCCAAATTTCGTTCCACGCCGCTCGCACCGATGGTGCTCTACGCGCTGGATGCGCGGACCGGCAAGGAGCTTTTTTCCAGCGGCAAGCTTCTCGGCAATTGGGTGCATTTTAGTCAACCCTCGATCGCGCTGGGCAAGGTGTTTCTCGTCTCGCATGACGCTCATGTCTATGCCTTCGGGCTGAAGCACTGAATGGCGGCTGCGCCTCCGGTCCAGCACGCGCTCGATCTGCACCGGCAGGGCCGGCTCGATCAGGCAGCGCAGATCTACGCCCAGATCCTGGAGCAGGAGCCTGCCAATTTCGCTGCGCTGCAGTTTCTGGGCGTGCTGCGCGGCCAACAGGGACGCTTTGCGGAAGCGCTGCGATTGATCGAAGGTGCGCTCCGGCTCCAGCCGCAGGATTTCGGCGCGCTCGCCAATTATGGCCAGACCCTGATGGCGGCTGGCCGCTTCCCAGATGCGCTGAACGTCTTCGATCAGGCACTGGCCGTCCGGCCGGATTTTTTCGAAGCGCTCTACAACAAGGCGACAGTGCTGGCCCAGATGAAGCGGTTCGCGGAAGCGGTGAGCATCTTCGACAAGGCACTGACGCTTCGCCCGAATAGCGCCAACTGCCTATACAATCGCGGTCTGGCCGAGGCGGAGTTGGGGCGGAACGAAGAGGCACTGGCCAGCTATGACAAAGCAGTGGCGCTGCAGCCGGATTTCTCTTCGGCCTGGCACAATCGCGGCAATGTGCTCCGGCAGCTTGGTCGTCTGGACCAGGCGCTGGAGAGTTATGACCGGGCACTGGCGCTCTCGTCTGATGCGGTTCGCGTTCACTATAGCCGCGGCGTTGTGCTGTCAGAACTAAAGCGCCATGGCGAAGCGCTTGCAAGTTACGACAAGGCGGTTGCGGCCGCGCCGGACTTTGCCGAAGCCTGGCTGAGCCGTGGCGCTGCCCTCATCTCCCTGGAGCGGCTTTCCGAGGCACTGGAAAGCATCGACAAGGCGCTTGCTCTTCGGCCGGATGACTTGGAAGCACTCAACAATCGCGGCACTGTGCTGTGGCATCAGGGGCGCAAGACCGACGCACGGGCAAGCTATGACGAACTCTTGGCGATGCGACCCGGCCATATGGCCGCGCTGCTCAATCGCGCCTTCCTTCTCCAGGAATTGGGCGATTTGGAGCGTGCGCTTGTGGATTACGACAAGGCGCTTTCCCTGGAACCTGGCAACGCGCGCGCGTGGAACGGGCGCGGCTCGGTGCTCCATGCATTGAAGCGCCCCGACGAGGCGTTGGCCAATTTCGACAAGGCATTGACGCTCGAACCCGCTCTTGCCGATGCCCTGGCCAATCGCGCGACGATTAAGTGGACTGTTGGACATGACCAGCCCGGCGCGGTCGCCGATCTCAAGGCGGCGCTCGTGGCCGATCCGAACCAGCCTTATGCGCAGGGCGAAATGCTTCATCTAAAGATGTTTGGCGCCGATTGGGAAGATTTTGAAGCCGAAATGGCGCTGATTGACCAAGGCGTGCGAAAGGGCCAGCGCATTGTGCGGCCGTTCGTTTATCAGGCCCTGTCATCATCGCCGGCCGACCTGCAAGCTTGCTCGCGCATCTTTGCCGTGCAGTTTTTTCCGCCCGTCGGTCAGCCGCCGGCCTTTCGCCACAACCATGATCGAATCCGCGTCGGCTATGTGTCCGGAGAATTCCGCGAACAGGCAACCGCCTATCTGACGGCCGAACTCTATGAGCTTCATGACCGGCAGAAATTCGAAGTCGTCGCCATCGACAATGGCGGTGGCGACAGCAGTGCCATGCGCCGCCGCCTGGAGGCATCGTTCGATCGGCTGATCTATATAAACCAGATGAGCGATAGCGAAGCGGCTCAGCGCATCCGCGACGCGGAGATCGACATACTGGTAAACCTCAATGGCTATTTCGGAAACCCGCGCATGGGCGTGTTCGCAAGACGGGCCGCCCCCATCCAAGTCAATTACCTGGGATTTCCGGCCACACTGGGCGCGCCCTATATGGACTACATCGTCGCCGACCGGACTGTGATCCCCGACCAGGACCGTGACTTCTATGACGAACAGATCGTCTGGCTGCCGAACAGCTATCAGGTCAATGACCGCAAGCGGGCCGTCGCAGCCGAAGTGCCAAGCCGCACTGCGCTGGGCCTTCCCGAGAACGGCTTTGTGTTCTGCAATTTCAACCAGAGTTACAAACTCACCCCGGATGTCTTCGCCAGCTGGATGCGCATCCTAAGCGCGGTGGATGGCAGTGTGCTATGGCTTTTGAACGCCCGGCCACCCTTTCGAGCCAACCTGTCGCGCGAGGCCGAACGGCATGGCGTATCGCCAAACCGGCTCGTCTTTGCGCCATCATTGCCTTTGGACCAGCATCTTGCGCGGCTGAGGCAGGCCGACCTGTTTCTGGATTCCCTGCCCTACAATGCCCACACCACGGCCAGCGATGCGCTCTGGGCGGGACTGCCGCTTCTCACTCTGCTGGGTACGAGTTTTCCAGGCCGCGTGGCGGCCAGCCTGCTCGGTGCCATCGCCATGCCGGAATTGGTGACCTATACCATGGCCGAATATGAAAATCTGGCGATCCATCTGGGGAAAGACCCGCAAGCGATGGCAGCCCTCAAACTAAAGCTGGCGGCCAACCGGACGACCACGCCATTGTTCGATACGGATCTGTTCCGGCGCAATCTGGAATGCGCCTATGAGACCATGTGGCAAGCCTGGAAAAATGGCGAGCGCGCGCGAAGCTTTGCGGTCGGTCGCGCTATCGAACCGCTTCAAGGGTGAGCGCAAAGCCTTTGGGGCGCCCTCCGGCTTGCGCATTGCGCCACATCTGGCGATAGGCCGCCTCCATCATGCGCGCATGCCGGCGCGAGTCGAAGAACGGCATTCGGGTGCGGTTGGCAATCAATTTTTCGCTCAAGGCCGCGCGCGCCGCAGTATCGCGCGCCAGCTCCAACGTCAAACTTTCATATTTTGCCAATGTGGCAGTGACCAGTTCGGGCACGCCCGCTGCACCGAGCAGGCTGGCCGCAACGCGGCCCGCAAAGGCCTGGCCGGCACAGGTCACGACCGGCACGCCCGCCCAGAGCGCATCGCTGGCGGTGGCGTGCGCATTGTAGGGAAGCGTATCCAGCATCAAGTCCGCCAGGCCAAGCCGCGACAGATGGCTATTCCGGTCCACGCGCTTAGCCCATACGAGCCTTTTGGCATCCACGTTGCGCGAATATGCCTCCTGCTCCAGCCGGGCGCGAACATCCGGCGGATGGCCCCTCAGCCACAGCACACTTCCTGGAATTTCCCGCAACAGCCGCATCCACGTGTCAAACAGGGTCTCGCGGATTTTCCAGCTCTGGTTGAAGCAGCTGAACACCACGCCGTCCGGCGGCAGGCCTTCCTCCTCCCGAGTCGATGATTTTGCCGCCGGTGACGGTTCGCCCGGCGCGAAATAGCTGTCCGGCAGATGAACGATCATTTCGCTGAAATGGAGTTGCTCGGCAAAGGGCAGAATTTTCGCGTCGGCAATCACATAATCCATCGCGGCCGATCCCGTGGTGGAGGGATAGCCCAGCCAATTCACCTGCACCGGCGCAGGCTTTGCAGTGAACAGGCCCGGCCGCGCGTATTGCGTGTGGCCATTCAAGTCCACCGCGATATCGATTTCCAGCCGGCGCAGCAGGGAAGCCGCATCCCGATCATTCATCAGCCGAACATCGTGAAATTGATCGCAGGCCCTAATTAGTCGGGCACGGATATCACTGGTATCGTCCGGCCCGAGCGAAACACCGTGAATTTCAAAATCCGAGCGGTCATGCTGTTCCAGCAGCGCTGCCAGCTGAAAGCCGACCGGATGGGCGCCAAAATCCGATGAGACATAGGCGATGCGCAATTTTTCATGGCAACGCGCCAAAGCTTCAAGCCAGGGTCCGCGCCACTGGACGGCCTTGTCTGCAAGCCAGGCTCTGGCGCATTTCAGATGCAGCGAAGCCTTGTCGCTGTATCCCAGCAAGGTAAATGGCGCGATGACGGCGGTATTTTCGGACACCGCGCGTGTGATCCTTTCCTCGAACAGCTTCACTTTCGGCCAGTCGCAGAGATTGAGCGCGGCGTTGGCGGCGGCGCTGAGGGCGTAAGGGTGGCGCGGATCGGCGGCAAGAACCGCCTCGAATTCCGCAAGCGACTCCGCGAAGCGTTGCATATGGCCCAGTGCCACCCCGCGGTTGTAACGGACCTTGCTGTTGCCAGGCTCTTGCCGCAGCGCCGCGGCATAGGCCTCAAGCGCCTCTTCAAATCTTTGCAAGGCCACCAACGCCGCGGCCCTGCCGGCCTGCACATCGGGACTGCCAGGATTGAGCGCCAGCGCACGGTCATGGCTGTCGAGCGCCTCCGCAAATCGTTGGAGGCTGGCGAGCGCATGGCCACGATTGACCAGCGCTTCCAGATATCGCGGACGTGCTGCGAGGGCGGCGTCATAATTCTTGAGCGCCTCTTCGTGACGTTCCAGTGCTGTGAGGGCCAAGCCGCGATTGTTGAGAAAGTCCGCATTACCAGGGTTTATGGATAGCGCAATGCTAAAGGCGTCCAATGCCGCATCAAAGCGTCCCAGCCGCCATGACAGACCGCCGCGCAGATTGAACGCATCCGCCCGGTCTGGTCTGGCCGCGATCGCGGCATCACAACCGGCCAGCGCATCTTCCAGCCGGCCCATGTCGCCCAGGGCGGTGGCACGTGCAAAAAGCGCCTCGTCATTGCCGGGCGCAATGACGAGGGCCCTGTCGTAGCTTTCCACCGCCTCCGGCAAGCGGCGCATTTCAGCCAGAAGCAGGCCGCGATTGAACCATATGACCGCATCATCCCGGTTTTCCGAAATGGCGGCGTCATAGCTTGCCAGGGCTTCCGCGCGCTGGCCCAGCGCCCGCAGCACATTACCGAAATTTGACAGGGCCTGCTGGTTGCGCGGCGCGAGTTTAAGCGCGTGACCGATCGCCTTGACGGCCTCCAGGAACTCGCCCTGCTGGGCGCGGAGCAGCCCCAGCATGTGATAGGCATCGAAATGAGCCGGATCCGCCAGCAGAACGCGCTGGTAAAGGGGGGCCGCCTCCGTCAACCTGCCCTGCTGATGCAGCAAGCTGGCATTGGCGAAAGTCGCCGCGATTTCCGCCGGTTCCCCCGTGGCCATTGATTTGATCTCAAAGCGTCAGCAAACTCTAGTCCGGCGGGGGGCCAATGCGAAATAGTTCGGGGGCAAACGGCGTGACAGGCAAAAGAATAATACTCGTGTTGCTGTGCGGCACGGCGCTTTTAGCTGCCGCGGGCGCCCGTGCGCAAACGCGCGACGAAGTGCTGTCCGGCATTGAACGATGCGGTGTCATACATGACGACCGCACCTGGCTGGATTGCCTTTATGGCGCCGAACAGCCGATGCGCGCGCATCTGGGATTGCCGCCCGCGCCGGAATTCCAGCAGCGCCTGGTACCCTCCGGCCCGGTGATGCCGATATCTTCCATGCCTGCGCCCATGTCGTCATCCATGCCCGCCGCACTTCCGCCACGCGTCGCAACCCAGCCCGCACCACGCAGGAAAGCGGGATTCTGGAGGACGCTGATTGGCGCCACCCCGCCTGTCGCGGTCTCGCGCATGGCATCCTATCGTTATGAGAAAAACGGTGCCTTTGTCGTCACCTTGGCAAATGGCCAGCAATGGCGCCAAGTCGATATTGACAGCGGCACACAGGCGAAATGGACGAGGCCGCCTTCGGCGTACACGATCACTGTCAGCCCGGGGGCCTTCGGAAGCTATACGTTGCACACCGACGAAAATCCCCATGTCTACAAAGTGGAACAGGTCCATTAAGCTGGCAATCCGGCTGGCCTGAAGGAGGATCGCTATGGCGAGGCAGCTGATCGCATCTGCACTGCTTGGAACCTGTCTGACCGGATTAATCGGGTTTACGCCTGCCCATGCTGAAATGCTTCAATTCGCTACGGCTGACGGCACAAAATCCTGGCCCAAGCTTCCCGATATTCCCGACTGGCATCAGGATCAGGAATTGAGCCTGAGGCTCGATGCCAATTTCCTTGTCCCGGATGGCGCCGATCCGGCCAAGGCGGAAGTGACCATTCAGGCGCGCGGCTATCCCAGAATTGGCGACACAGCCAGCCTGTCGCAATTGATGGACAAGGATCGCGCCGCGGCTCCGCCCGCAACGACGGTCACCAAGATTCCCGATGTCTATGACAAGGACACCACGGCTTTCACCATGGTGGCATTCGCACCGCCCACTGGCGGGACTGGAGATTGGAAGGCCGTCGCCTATTCCGAGGAAGGCGATTATCTGCTGGCCTTCATCCTCGATGCGAGGTCCAAGGCAGCCTATGACAAGAACATGTCAGTCTTCACCGCCCTGATCCACAGATACGCCAAGGATATTCCCTGGTAGGTGGTCTTGCTGCTTTGGCGGGAATTGGTAACGTCCGCGACTTGGCTGACGACAACCGGCGATGAACGCCGCGAACAAGGGGAATGAAATGACCAATCCGAACCAGATGTCCCGCCGTGGGCTGCTTCAGAGTTCTTTTCTGGCCGGTGCGGCGGCTGCGGCCGCAGCCTCGCCAGCCTTGGCGCAGTTGCCGTCCCAGGGGCCTGACGCGCCCTACAATCCGCACCCGGCCGCGCGCACCGGCCTGCCGCAGGAAGGCCCAGATACGCCTAAGCTTACCACCTATATGGAAGACCTGTTGAGCGACCAGGAAGCCATCCAGATCAAGCAACTCGGTATCGACTGGATCGACACCCAGGCAGTGCCCGCCCAGCCCTGGGGCATTGACTATCTGCAGCCGCGCGTGGACGCGCTCAAGAAGCACGACATGCATATCGGCATCATGATGATCCGCTGGGCCTACAACCGCGGCGTGGATCCCAACATGAACTTGATCGTGCGCGGCTTACCCGGCCGCGACGAAGAGATCGGCAAGATCAAGCAGACCATCGTCAATATGGGAAAGCTGGGCATTCCGGTTTTGGAATGGAATTTCTACAACCACCGCGCAGAGGATGGTTATCAGACTGCGCCCGGACGCGGCGGCGCGGGCATGACCGAGTTCAAATATGAACGGATGAAGGATCTGCCGCCCCTGCCGGCAGACGGCGCGCCTCAAAGCTATGAAGATACCTGGAAAAACCTCGGCTACTTCCTGCGGGAAGTGATTCCAGTGGCAGAAAAGAACAATGTGGCGATGTCGGTTCATCCCAACGATCCGCCGGCGCCGATGAGCCGCGGCTCGGCCCAGGTCTTGAACAGCTTCAATGATTGGAAGCGGCTGGTCGAGACGGTGAATTCCCCGTCCAACTGCATGACCTGGGACTGCGGCGTCACCCGCGAGCTTGGTGAGGACCCGATCGTAGTGGGCAATTGGCTGGCCTCGCGCAACCGCATCGGCCAGGTGCATTTCCGCAACGTGGTGATGCGCAAGCCGCGGGAGGACTATACCGAGGTCTTCGCCGACAATGGCGACAACGACATGTTCGAGGTGATGAAGCTTTTGGTGAAGAACAACTATAAGCGGCTAATCTTCCCCGAGCATCCGCGCGGTCTGGCGATCGATAAGCTGCTGCCCAAGGGCACCAATCCCACGGCAGCCTGGGCCTACAATATCGGCCATTGCCGCGCGATGCTGCAGATCGCGTTGCGCGAACTGCGCGGGATATAAACCGCCCCTTGAAGACAGCA
The DNA here is from genome assembly GCA_035512055.1 of Rhizomicrobium sp. Taxonomy (GTDB): domain Bacteria; phylum Pseudomonadota; class Alphaproteobacteria; order Micropepsales; family Micropepsaceae; genus Rhizomicrobium. Next base: position 17,522 of record DATKEP010000008.1, on the reverse strand, counting down.
AAAAAAACCCGCATTGTTGGATGCGGGGCTTTTTCAGGCCCTACTGCTTGATGATCTGGCCGTCAGGGAGACGGACCACGCCCCAGCCGCCATTGAGAGGCTGGTTGTGGTTATAAGGATATTTGGCCGCTTCCTTCTCGTCGATCTCGATGCCCCAGCCCGGCTTTTCATTGGCATAGTAATAGCCGCCGCGCATTTCCGGCGCGCCCTTGAAGATCGCCTTCTCTGCATCGTTGAATGGCGTGAATTCCTGGATACCGAAATTGGTGATGTTGAGGTCCAGATGCACCATCGCGGCATGGCCGATGGGCGACACGTCGCCCGGTCCGTGCCAGGCCGTGCGTACGTTCATGATCTCGCCCATTGCTGCCACCTTGCGCGCCGGCGTCAGACCGCCCATTTGCGAGATGTGCATGCGCATATAGTCGATTAGCCGGTCCTTGATCAGCGGTGTCCATTCATGCGGCGAATTGAACAATTCGCCCATTGCCAAAGGCGTCGTGCATTGCTCGCGGATATTCTTGAAATAGACGATGTCCTCGGGCGAAAGCACGTCCTCCAGGAAGAACAGGTGGTACTTCTCCAGGTCCTTGGCGAACTGGATGGCTTCGGTCGGCGTATAACGCTCATGGGCGTCATGCAATAGCTCGATTTCCTCCCCAAGCTCCTTGCGCGCCTCCTCGAACAGTGCCAACGCGCGCCGCTTGGCGGCCTCGCGCTCGAACACCGGCTCGCTGTGGATGGAGGGGAAGCGGGCTCCGGCCTGGCGCGCGCCATAGCCGGCCATGCCCGGCACGCCCACCTGGATGCGAACATGGCGAAAGCCCTGGGCGATATACTTCTTGGCGTCATCAATCGTTTCCCGGATCTCCGCGCCTTCGGCATGACCGTAAAGATCCACCGCCTCGCGCGCCTTGCCGCCCAGGAGCTGGAAGACCGGCATTCCCGCCATGCGGCCCTTGATGTCCCAAAGAGCCTGATCGACGCCCGAAATGGCGTTGTTCTCCACCGGGCCATTGCGCCAATAGGACGAGTTGTAGCAAAGCTGCCAGGTGTCCTCGATGCGGTCGGCCGGCCGGCCTAGCAGCAACGGCTTCAGATAAAGCTCCACCGCCGGGCGGATAAGGTCGGCACGCTGGGTGAAGGTCGCGCAGCCATAGCCATAAAGACCGGCCTGATCCGTGGTTATCTTGACCACCGTGTGGCGCGTGCCCTTGGGCTGGCACTCGATGACGCTGATGTCCTTGATTGTCGGAGAGGGCATGCCGCGCATGGCCCGGCTTACCTGTTCCTGGGCCGCCGCCTCCCGGTTGGCCACCAGACCCGCCACCGCTGTGCTTGCCAGTGCCGCCCTGAACAATTCGCGTCTACGCATGTAATTTCCCTTCGATTTCTGGATGGCCGGACCGTAAGTGGGCGGCGCGCAAACGGCAAGTTTTGTGTACTTTATGCGGGCTTCAGCAATGCTGCGGTGCAACAACGAGGGACGAATGACTGATCATTACATAATCGCACCGCCGAGGCAGGCCGCGGTAGCCGTCGCCAACGACAAGAGGCTGTTTCCCGTGCGGCGGATTTTCTGCGTCGGCCGCAATTATGCCGACCATGCGCGCGAGATGGGCGCCAACCCGGAGCGCGAGCTGCCCTTCTTCTTCTGCAAACCAGCAGATGCCCTGGTGGCCGATGGCGCCACGATTGCCTACGCGCCACAGACAAAAGATCTGCAGCACGAGGTCGAACTGGTCGCGGCGATCGCCAAAGGGGGGGGCAATATCGCGCGCGCGGACGCGCTCAGCCACGTCTTCGGCTACGGCGTGGGCATCGATCTCACCCGCCGCGACCTGCAGCAGGAGGCCAAGGACAAACGGCGCCCATGGGACTGGGGCAAAGGTTTCGACCATTCCGCTCCCTGCAGCGCGTTGCAGCCGGCAGACCGCATAGGCCATCCCGCGTCGGGCCGCATCCATCTGGCGGTGAACGGACAGACCAAGCAGGATGGCAATCTCGACCAGATGATCTGGCCGCTGCCCGATGTGATCGCCCTCATCTCCCAGTCCATGCGGCTGGAGGCGGGTGACCTGATCTATACCGGCACGCCGGCCGGTGTGGCCGCGGTTTCGCCCGGCGACGTGCTGACAGCAGAGGTGGACGGCGTAGCGAAGCTAAAGGTCACGATCGCGCGCTGATCAGGACTTTCGCTCGAGCCCTTTCGATTTCCAAATGGCCGTGTGGTCGGAACGCAGCATGTAGGCGATGAAGGCCTTGGCGGCGTCGACTTGCGTGGATCGCGCCGGCACAGCGACCTGGGTGTCGATATAGGCGTGCAGCTCCGGCGGCACGATGCCCACAAGCTCCAGCTCCGGGTGGTTCAGCACTTCGCAGATAAGCTGCAGCGCCATGTCGCCCTCACCCTTGACCAGCGCTTCGCCGCCCTCGCCCTTGGTACTGATCTTGGTCTTGACGCCCACAAAATAGGGATACTGGTGCAGCATATCGTCGATGATGCGGGCCTCCATGCTGCCGCCCGCGGGGTTGGAATAAAGCACCAGGCCGCCCGCCTTCAGCGCCGCCGCCAGTTTTTGCGGCGTGGAGATGTCCGGATGGGCGGCACCCTTCTTGACCGCGAGCCCCACATAGACGCGGCCAATATCTTGCGTCGTGCCCGGTACAACCGAACCCTCGGCTTGCATCCCGTCCATGAAAGAGATGGGCGCCACCACGATATCCGCGATGGGCGTGCCTTTTTTCACGTCATTCACCAGTTGGCCCATACCCTCGCCCTTGATCGTCACCTTGACGCCGGTTTCCTTGGTATAGGAAGCCGCCAGATCCTGAATCCCGGCGTTGTAAACCACACCGGGCGTGAAGACGTTGATCTCGGCCGGCTGGGCAAGCGCCGCTGGTGCCAGCAAAGCGGTGAAAGCCGCCGTAAAAGCGAATGAGCGCATTTCCTTCTCCCGATGATTTTACTTGCAGGTGTCTTATTTGCAGGTTCCTGGTGTGGGCGTATGCGGAAGCGGCCTGCCGGACAGCGAGCCCGTCATCTTCCTATTATCCACGGCGGCGACGCCATTGACGAACAGTTCCTGCACGCCTTCCGACAGCACCGCCGGGTGGACATAATCGGCCTTGGGCACATAACCGTTCGGATCGAATACCAACACATCTGCAAAATAGCCCGGCTTCAGATATCCGCGCCGATCCATTTTGAAGATATCGGCGGTCAGGCCACTGGAATGGCGGATGAAGAAGCCGGTGTCGATCACATGCTTCTGCTTCACATAGACGGCATATTTGGTGGGAAAGGTCGCGTATTCGCGTGGATGACCCGGCCCACCGTCGGAGCTAGTCACTACCCAGGGCTGCTTCATGAAATTTTCGAGGTCGGCCTCGGAGATATTGAATGAAACCACAGAAGCATGGCCATGGCTTTCGCGCAGGATGCGAATGGCCGCATCCAGCGGGTCCAGTTTCCACTCCTTGGCCAAGTCGGAAAGATATTTGCCCGACCAGGCCGGCGGGGGCGCCTTGCTGATATTGGCGCCATCAGCCTCGCCGCTGGTCAGCAGCAGGGTTTGTGCACCGCCGCGGCGATCCAGATTTTCTGCCATTTCCTTCTTGATCCGGGACATCAGCGCCGGATCATCGAAGCGCTTGAGCATCGCGGCCGCGCCGCCATCGGAAGCCCAGCGCGGAATCAAAGCGGCATCCAGACCGGTATGGGAGGCCAGCCAAGGATAATTGTTGGCGGTGACATTCTGGCCGCTGGCACGCGCATCATCGATCAGCTTGATCAATTCGCCGGATTTTCCCCAGACATCATGGCCCAACGCCTTGATATGCGAATAATGCACCGGGATATGCCCCTCGCGCCCGATCTGCAGGACTTCCTCGCTCGAAGCCATCAGGCCAATGGAGTAAGAGGATTCATCGCGTTGATGGGTGTCATAGATGCCGCCGCGCGCGCCCGCCTCCTTGGCCAGCGCAATCACTTCATCGGTCTTGGCAAAATTCTGCGGTGCATAGAAAAGTCCGGTGGAAAGCCCGATGGCGCCCTGGCACATGCCCTGGACGGTCAGCGCCTCCTCCTTTGCCAGTTCATCGGCCGTCGGCGCACGCGCGGCATCGCCGATCACCGTTTTCCGGATGGCGCCAAATCCCACATAGGATACGACATTGGTGCCGACGCCTTGCGCCTTGTAGCGGTCGAATTCCGCCTTGAGATCGGGCGTGCCTGCGCCGTCCACGCCGACGAAGACGGTGGAAACGCCCTGCGTCACCCAGGCCGGAACCGCGCGCTGCTTTGGGTCCGCAGAATTCAGGAAATGGTCGGAATGGGTATGGGCGTCGACCAGCCCGGGCGACACAACCATGCCGTGCGCATCGATGGTGCGTTTGGCGCTCATCGGCGCCTTGGGCCCGACATAGACGATTTTGTCGCCGGTGATGGCGACATCGCCGGTGAAAGGCTTGGCCGTCGAACCGTCATAGACAGTGCCCCCGGTGATCAGCACGTCGGCCTGCTGTCCCTGGCCCGTGGCCGAGCCGGATAAAAGCGCGCACTGCGCCGATGACAAGAACAGCCCCAGCACAAGGCGTGGCGTTGCCGATTGCATGATCATTCCCCTCTTTATTCTTTATCGGCGGTCGTGCGCCGCCATTCGGACAAAGTCTAGGCGCAGCCGCGCGACACCGCTAGAGTTCGCCAAAAGGACAAAGCGGCACAACTGCCTGCAACCGGGGATATATGCGCAAGGGCCTGACTCTGCTGGTGTTTTTGGCGACCCTGCTGGGCGTGCTGTTTGGCTTGGCGTGCCATGCCTTCATCCATGATCCGGCGCGACTGGATTCGCTTTTCCAGGCACTCGGCCTGATCACCACGATCTTCCTGCGCGCGGTCAAGATGCTGATCGCGCCGCTGGTGCTGGCGACGCTGGTCAGCGGCGTCGGCAGAATGGGCGATGCCAGCGACATTGGCCGGATTGCGCTCAAAGTCATGAGCTGGTTCATCGCCGCTTCGCTGGTGTCGCTGCTCCTGGGTCTGATCATGGTTGAAACCATTGCGCCCGGCGCCGGCCTGCACCTGAAGACTGGTGCAGATGCCGCGGCCAGTGGATTGACGGCACCGCCAACCAGTTTTGGCACGTTCCTTGCCAATCTGGTTCCCACCTCGATTTTTGACGCCATGGCCCGCAATGAGGTGTTGCAGATTGTGGTCTTTTCGCTCATCGCGGGCGTGGCGTTGACCCGGTTGGGCGAAAAAGGCAGGCAGCTTCTGGCCATCACCGAACAGCTCGCCAATCTGGTCCTGCAGATGGCGATGTTTGTGATGAACCTGGCGCCGATTGCGGTTTTCGCCGCGGTGGCCTCCGCGCTGGCACAAGGCGGCATCGAGGTGATCGGCAAGTATGCCTCTTATGTCGGCGGCTTCTATCTGGCGCTCGCGCTGCTGTGGGCAATGCTGATGGTGGCGGGCGCTGCCGTTCTTGGTATTGCCCAGCAAAAGACCCTGATGAAGGCGATCCGCGAGCCTGCCCTTATCGCGCTTGCCACCACCAGCTCGGAATCGGCTTATCCCGTCCTGCTCTACAAGCTGGAACAAATTGGCGTCTCCAACCGCATCGCCAGCTTTGTGCTGCCGCTGGGCTATTCCTTCAACTTGATCGGTTCGATGTGCTACTGCACTTTCGCCGCACTGTTCGTGGCTCAGGCCTACGACATTTCGCTTTCGTCCCTCCAGATCGCCCAGCTTCTGTTCCTGGTCTTCGTGGCCAGCAAAGGCATCGCCAATGTGCCGCGCGCCTCGCTGGTGGTCGTGGTGTCGCTGTTGCCCTATTTCCATCTGCCCGAAGCCGGCGCCCTGTTGATCCTGGGGGTTGACCATTTCATGGACATGGGCCGCACCTGCACCAATACGGTTGCGACCGCAATCGCAGCCGCCAGCGTGGCCAAATGGGAGGGCGACAAACTGGCGTTGGCGCTGCCCGCCACGGCAAGCTAGTCTCGCCTGCAAAACCAGGGAAAAATCATGAAACTCGACACCACTGCATCCGGGGTTTATTCGATTGCCCCCACCCCCTTCCTGGAAGATGGCGGCATAGACTGGAAATCGGTGGACCGCATGACCGATTTCTATTTCGAAGCCGGCTGCAACGGTTTCACGATTTTGGGCGTGCTGGGCGAGGCTTCCAAGATGGATGCGGACGAAGCGCTGGCCCTGGCGGAGCGGGTGATCAAGCGCGCGGAAGGAAAACCCATCATCGTGGGCGTGTCGGCGGCGGGCTTTGCTGCCATGCGGTCGCTCACCCGCAAGGTGATGGACCTGGGTGCGGCCGGCGTGATGATCGCGCCCGGCGCGGGGCTCAAGACCGACGACCAGATTACCGGCTATTTCCGCAACGCCGTGGAAGCTATCGGCAGCGACGTCCCCTGGGTACTGCAGGACTATCCCCATTCCACAGGCGTCCTCATGTCGAACAACGTGGTGCGCAAGGTGGTGACGGAAAATCCGTCACTGGTCATACTCAAGCATGAGGACTGGCCGGGGCTGGACAAAATCACGACGCTGCGTGGCTGGGAGAAAGACGGCTCCATGCGGCACATCTCCATCCTGATCGGCAACAACGGCCTATTTCTGGATTTCGAACTGGATCGTGGCGTGGATGGTGCAAATACCGGCTATGCCTTTCCCGACATGCTGGTCGAAACGGTGAAACTGTCCAAAGCCGGCAAGCGTGACGAGGCCCATGACCTGTTCGACGCCCACCTGCCGCTGCTGCGCTACGACCATCAGCCTGGTATAGGCTTGGCCGTGCGCAAATATGTGCTGATGCGCCGTGGCGTGCTGTCTTCATGGACGATGCGCAAGCCGGCGCCCGCCTTCTCGGCTGAAACCAAAAGCGAGGTGGACTATCTCTTGGCGCGGCTCGCCAAACATGATGTGCGCGCCAAGGTCTGAAAATTAGCGGATGCGCTTGACCTTGTAGAAGCGGCTTTCTCCCACCACTGTCAGGGAGAAGGTATGCATCGCGTCGGGCGCGATGGTGACCAGCATGTTCGGGCCCGTCTCGCGCCAATGCGCGGGATGATAGACTTCATCCTCCGCCGCCTGTTCCCAGACTTCCCCGTCCGACAGGGTGAGAGTGAAGGCGCCCTTCTTGTCAAAGACGACGGATGCCACCGGCATGTTGCGCACGATCGGCTTGACATCATTGAACAGGCCATTGAGAAGGCCCGTCTTGCGGGGCATGGGCGGCGGCCCGGCCGGTTTTGCCGGCGCCGGTGGCGGCGCATAGGCCAGCACCGGTGGTGGGACGGGGGGCCTGGTTGCAGGCTTGGGCGCGGCCTGGGCCGAAGCCGACAGACCGAGTTGCACACGCATCGGCATGGCAGCGGCGTAATAGCAATCCAGCCACGGCCGGTCGCCCGACACGCGGTTGCAGGCGGCCGCGCCTGCCATCACGTCATCGCGCACGGCTTCATCGCGCGGTGCCCCGCCAGCCGGCGGCGACGCTGCAAGTTTCACCTGACCAGCGAGTGCCGGCGGCATGCCCAGTGCGGCACGGACCGGCTGTGCGGCGCCATAATAGCAATCCAGCCAAGCCCGCGAATCGGCGACCACCGCACAGCGGAACGCTCCCGATAGCGCGTCGTCCCGCGGCCTCGCCTGGACGGGTCCTGCAACCAGAACGGCCGCACCAAGCACCATAGGCCAGTAAAGATGACGCACGTGCTTTCCCCTAATTCGAACCGGCATTTCTCATGCCGCCATATGTCCCGATTGAAACAAAAACAGCTGCCCGGAGCAACCGGATCAAGCCGGTACGGCAAAGCTTTGTGGCTGCCCGCGCTTTCGTGAAATCTCGATCATGCGCAAATAGGCGGCTTCGATAGTCCTGGCAAAGCGTTCCACATCGAAAAGCGGACTGGACAACCGGTTCGCGGCAAGCCTTGCGCGCAAGCCCTCCAATTTTTTCGGGTCGCGCGCCAAGGCCAGAGCCAGGGCCTCGTATTCTGTCAGCGAAGACGTCACAAGTTCGGGCAACCCAATGGTCTTGAGCAGGCTTGCCGCAACCCGCCCGTCGAACTGGGGGCCAAGGCAGGTGAGCAGCGGCGTACCGGTCCATAGTGCATCGCTGGCCGTTGTGTGAGCGCCATAGGGCAGCGTATCCAAAAACAGGTCCGCCAGCCCGTGCCGTGCCAGATGCTCGGCCGGTGCGGTCCGTGGCGCAAACACCAGCCGCCTGGCATCCACACCGCGCGCGGCCGCAGCTGCTCGCAAATGCGCGGGCATGGACGCGTTGTCCTGCAACAGCCACAGCATGCTTTCCGGCAGTGCACGGAGCAGCCGCATCCAGACATCGAAGATCGCGGGCGTGATCTTCCAGGCCGCATTGAAACAGCAGAAAACAAAAACCCTTTCTGGCAACCCGGCTTCGGCACGGCTGGGCAGGGGCTCGGCAATGGCGCGCCGCGCGTCATTGGGCTGATAACAATGCGGCAGATGGACAATTTTCTCGCTGTAATATTCCTGATCGCTGAATGGCAGGACCACGGCATCGCCAATGATGTAATCAAGCCATGGCGTGCCAATGGTGCCGGGATAGCCAAGATAGTTCACCTGCACGGGACAGGGACGATAGGCGAAAATGCCGGTACGGGAACCTTCCGTGTGCCCCTTCAGGTCGACGGCGATATCAACTTCGCGTTCGCGAAGCAGGCGTGCCACGTCAGCATCGCCCATCCCGCGGACATCCACAAAATAGTCGAACGCCCCGGCAATCCGCGCGCGCAAGGAACTGCCATCGTCGGGGCTGAAGGAAATAGCAGTGACTTCGAACTTGCGGCGGTCATGCGCCTCGATCAGGCCTGCAATCAATTCCGCCGTGGCATGCTGATGAAAATCGGAAGAAACATAGGCGAGGCGAACAGTGCCATGCGCGTAACTTTCGACCTTCCACGGCACCCTATCCAACTGAGGCACCTGGTCCAAGGCAAAGGCCTCGCTTGCTGCACGCCGGAGCGCGCCATTACTGCAGAAGGGCAGGAATGTCAGCGGCGCGATAACGCTGCTGCGGTTTTCAACTGCGTCAATCACCTCCGCGCGCATATCGTTCCAGCGTGAAAAATCGCACGCCCCGGAAACTGCGCCCGCCATGGCGCCCAACAAGTATCGATGTCCCGGCGCCTGCTTCGCAGCCGTACCAAAGGCGACAAGCGCTTCGTCATAGCGTTCGAGCTTGAGGAGTGTTGTCCCACTGTTGAAGGCCGCGCCGAACCGGCTCGGATTAATCTCAAGCGCCCGGCGATAGCTGGCGAGTGCATCTTCGTATCTTTCCATCAGCCACAAGGCGGTGCCACGGCGAAACCAGGCTTCGTCGTATCGGGGCGCGATTGCAATCAGCCGTTCATAGCTGGCCAGGGCACCCGGGTGCTGCCCGATTTCCAGTAGCAGGTTGCCGCGATAAAGCAGGGTCAGCGCATTATCCGGATTCATCGCAAGCGCACGATTGAAATCGGCCAGCGCCTCGTCGCTCCGGCCCATAAGCTGAAGCGCCAATCCGTGATGCGTACGGATATCGGCATGATGGGGGGCTTGCGACAGCAATGAATCCAGCAATTGCAGCGCGTCGGCGGGACGGTCCAGCTGCAGCTGCAGCACACCGATCATGTGAAGTGCCTGGATATCGTCGGGGACGGCTTCGACAATGCGCCGGTAGGCCTTTTCTGCATCCTGATGCCGGCCGGCATCATGATGGATGCGCGCCTGGGCGCGTATCTGCTCGATCTCGCCTGCGTCTCTTGCGACCACCTACTCGAGAACCAGCTTGCCGTTGAAGGCGACGCAAATCCGCTCGCCCTCGCCCTGGAAGGCCGACACCGAATGTTCCAGCCAGGAGGGAAACAGATACATGTCGCCCGGCACGGGCGCGACCCGGTGCCGGGTCGCTTGAAACGGAAGTTGTGCCATGGTGGCCCTTGGCCTTGGATCGTAAAAGGAGATCTTGCCGGCATCGCCCTGCCCAAGAATCTCGGGCGGCGCGGCGACATAATAAACGCCACTGATATTGGCGCTGGGGTGGATATGCAGACCCTGGGTGTGCCCGGCCCGATAGGAGACCGCCCAGCCCCACAGAATAAAATCGATCCGTGAAGGCGGACGGGTCACCTCCTGGCGGACCAACTGGCCGGCATAATCTTGCACGGCACTGAAGATGTGTTTCTTCAAGACTTCGACACCCTGATTGTCGCGCTGAAACAGGTCTTCCTTCGTCTGGAAGCCGCCCTCGGTCGTGGTGCCGGCGGTGGAATTGGCTTCAGTCGCGGCGATATGTGCGATCAGCGCCTGAAGCTGGCGGTTCGTCTCCTCCATGCCCTCGAGGCGGCGATGCAGGATCGTGGTAGGAAAAATCGAAATTAGCCGGTCAGTCACGCCGTACCCCATTGTTATCGTTGGGCGTTGTCGAATTCATGATATGCCAAACCGGCATTGGCGCAAAACCTTAGCGCCCAGACCAGCCCGGATCGGTATGGTCCAGGCGGCGCTTTAGCGCTTCCAAATAATGCGCCGATTGTTGGCGCTCCTGGGCATGCTGGGCGGCGGTCTGCGCCGCGATGCCTTCCGGAATCAGGCGCAGTTTCTTGCCGGTAGATTGCGCCAGAACCTGCACCATCGCAGCCCGCTCCAGATAGTAAAGATCGTCAAATACATTGGCGATGCTGTCGCCGCAGACCAGCACCCCGTGATTGGCCATGAATAGAATATCGGCCTTGGCCAGCGCGGTGCAGATCCGGTCACCTTCGTTATCGTCCAGCGCCAGGCCATTATAGACCGTGTCGTAGGCTGTACGGCCATAAAAGCGCACTGCATTCTGGCTGCACCATTCGAGCTTTCCGTCTTCAAGCAGGCTCAGCGCCGTGGCGTAAGGCATATGGGCATGCATGATGCAGCGCGCCGAAGGTTTGGCGCGATGGATTCGGCTATGGATGAAGAATGCCGTTGGCTCGACCGCGCGGTTGCCGGCGATGCGGTTTCCTTTCGCGTCCACAGTCACGATGTCGGACGGCACCAACTCCAGCCAATGGACTCCTTGAGGATTGATCAAGAACGTCTCCTGGTCCACGGCGTAGCTGAAATGATTGCAGATGCCTTCATGCAGGCCCATTTCGGCAGCGGCACGAAGGGCGCAGGTAAGATCGATCTTGTCCTGCTCGATGCCCATCAATATTCACCCCGGATGATGTTCAGAAGCGGTTCTCCCCGCGCAAAGCGTTGCGCCTGTTCGGCGGCAAAGGCAAAAGCCCGGCCCATGAAGCGCGGCGTGTCGGTGGCGACATGCGGGGTGATCAGAAGATTTGGAGCCTGCCACAAGGGATGATCCGGCGGCAATGGCTCGGGATCGGTTACATCCACAGCGGCGCGGATGAGGCCCTCATTGAGTGCGCGCACCAGGGCGTTGGTCTCCACCACGGCGCCGCGGCCCGCATTGACCAGAAGCGCGCCCCGTTTCAAGCGCGCAATGCGGGTAGCACTGAACAGGCCGCGGGTCTCGCTGGTCAGCGGCGTCGTCAAGATCACAATATCGGCCTTGGGGAGGAGATGATCCAACTCTGAAACCGCGGCGATGCCGTCACGTGCCGATCGCGCCACGCGCAGGAATTTGCAACCGAAGGGTGCAAGCCGCGCTTCAACCGTAGCACCGATGGAACCATAACCGACGATCAAAACGGTCTTGGCGTCAACGTCTTCCACCAGCACCGGGCAATCGGGTTGGCGCCTGGCGCCTTCGGACAAGAGATAAATGTCTTCCGCCCTGTCCTTGCCCGCCCAATCGGCCCGGCGCTGCAGCTCGGCATAAAATGGCAGATATTTCTGCAGCGCCAGCACGGCCATCACCGCCCATTCCGCCGTGGGCGCGTCATGCACGCCACGGGCGCTGCAGAGCGTGACGCCCGCGGGGATAAGCGGACGCAGGGAGTCCACGCCCGCCCATAGTCCCTGCACTGCTTTCACCTCTCTCAGATGAGGCCACAGCCGCCGCTGGGACGCCGGCGCTTGCGCCGCGACCCAGAAATCCAATGCGATACTCGCGTCCGGCTCAACGGGAACGCGGACAATGTCCAGTCCCTTGAAACCGCCCAGCAAGCCGGAGTCGATGGAGGCATCTATGCCGACGCGCATCAAGGCACCCTTGACGCGCTTGCGCGGAAAGCGAAATAAACCGGGATACCAACCAGCACAATCACCACGCCGGGGATGGTGGTGGCGGGGCGGTAGAGAAACAGAACGGCCAGGATAACGATGGCCACAACGATATAAAGCGCAGGCACGACAGGATATCCCCAGGCACGATACGGGCGCGGCGCATCTGGCTGCGTGCGGCGCAGGCGGAACAGGCCGGCAATGGTGAGGATATAAAAGATCAGCGCAGCGGAAACGACATAGTCCAGCAGATTGCTGTAGAGATTACCGTAAGTATTGGTGGCGGGATTATATGTACGAGTCAGAACGAGTACCGCCACCCACATGGCCTGCATGCGCAATGCCGCCGCGGGGACTTTGGCATCGTTGAGACCGGCTGCGCGCCGGAAAAAAAGCCCGTCCAGCGCCATGGCGAAATAGGCCCGGGCGCCAGCCAGTATCATGCCGTTCATGCAGCCAAAGGCCGAGATCATGATGGCAACGGCAATGATGGTGGCGCCGATACCGGGAAAGATCACCTCGAACACCGCTGCCGCCACCCGGTCCGATGGCGCATTCTGGATCTGGGCGAAGGGCAGGACCACCGTGTATGCGAAATTTGCCAGCACATAAAGTGTCATGACAATCACCGTGCCCAGCGCCAGCGATAACGGCACATTGCGCGCTGGATCGCGCACCTCTCCTGCCGTGAACGTGACATTGTTCCATGCGTCAGCCGCAAACAGCGAGCCGATCTGCGCCGTACAAAGCCCGACGAAAATGCCGAAACCGCTCATCGGCGAGATTCCGGCCGCCGGCGGAAGGACTCCTACCGGCCGCCATGCATCGCCGAAATTGCCGTGCACGACGGCTGCGTTCCAGCCCAGAAGCCCGCCGATCAGGATCACGCCGATCAAGGTGCCGATCTTCATGGTGGTAAAGACATTCTGCATGCCCTTGCCATATTTGAGGCCCCGGCTGTTGGTCCAGGTCACGAAGGCGACCAGGGACAGCGACACGACCTGGGCGGTGGAGAGCGACACGGCGTAGGTTGGCAGCAGGCGAATCGGTGCGATCAAGTAATGGCTTTCGGAAATGAATGGCACGAGCACGCCCAGATAGCGCGCGAAACCCACCGAGGAAGCCGCAATCGTACCGGTCTGGATCACCAGGAACAGCGTCCAGCCATACAGAAATCCCCAAAGCGGCGAAAAGGCCTCGCGCAGATACACATACTGGCCGCCAGCGCGCGGCATCATGGCGGCCAGCTCGCCATAGGACAGCGCCGCCGCAAGCGTAAGCACGCCTGCGACAATCCAGGCCAGCATCATCCATCCGGCTGCCCCGGTTTCCCGGGCCATTTCCGCTGCGACAATGAAAATGCCCGAGCCGATCATCGAGCCGGCCACGATCATCGTGGAATCGTAAAGTCCCAGCCCCCGCTTCAATGTGTGTTCGGCGTCGAGGTGCAGGGAGTCCATGTCAGCTCCGGTCCGGCTCGCTCAGGAAATCTTGCACAAGGCGATTGAATTCCTCGGCATATCTTATGTGGATGTTGTGCCTGCCCTCGGGGAATATGTGCAGGCGGGAGCCTGCGATTCCGCGATGAATTGCCTCAGCATGCAGCCCTGGTGTCAATGGATCCCTGGCGCCATGCAGCACAAATGTCGGACATCGCACCTTGGCCAGCTGCGCGCGATAGAGATCGCCGCCGGCATTGAACAGTGCCTCCTGGCCGGTGACATAACGGTCCCACAAGTCATCGAGCTCATCCCCATATATTGCGCGCATGGATTCGGCGGCGCGTGGCGACCAGGCGGAAATCTTGCGGATATTATTGAGGGCGAAAATCTCCTCTGCTGTGAGATATGATTGCCCGCCAAACACCACAAGTTTCGCCGCCCGTTCCGGGCATGCGGCTGCCATGATGACCGCGACATTGCCACCATCGCTCCAGCCCAACATGCTGAACCGCGCGTGGCCCAAATCCGACATCAGCGCAAACATGTCGGAGGCATCGCGGTGATAAAAATCCGGTGGATAGTCGCGCTCCGGCGGGCGCGAGCGGCCGTAGCCGCGGGGATCGGGGGCGATCACCTCAAATCCACGTCCTGCGAACCATTCAATCTGGCCCGGAAAATCACTTGCGCCGGTGCCGAGCGCGCCCGGGATCAGCAATAGCGGACGACCTTTCCCGGCCTGTTCGAAATGCATTCCAACCCCGCCTGTTTGACTGACGCCAGGAAGCCCACAAGCGAAGATCCTGGCCCCTGTGCGGCCCAAGGCATCTCCCTCGTCGATTTCGCGGTCATTCAAAAGAATATGGCGGCCATCCGCCAAGATGGCCGCCACAATTCATCAGGTGAGCGCCGCTTCAGTCGGTGATGCGGAACCCGAGATGGTAGAACCGGCCCAGCACGTCATACAGCGCCGGACTTCCGACGAGCGGCGACTGGTTTGCCGGACCAAAGGGTATGGCATTGCCCGGATTCTGATTGGTCACATTGTCGACCTTGAAGTAGAGCGAAGAATGCTGGGTCAGGTTGTAGTTGCCGCCCAGGTCGAAATAGAGCTCGCCCGGCATGTAGTTGCTGGAGACAGTCGGGAAGTTCGCGTTCACCGGCGCCGGACAGGCCGTGGTGCATTGCACCCAGTTGCGGTTGATCACGCCTTCGCTGAACCAGCGCTCGTTGACGAAGAAGCCCCAATTGTCGGTGTCATAGGCCTGGGTGAAGAAGACCTTCCAATGTGGGGTACCGTTGTTGTTCGTGCCGGCCGATTCGACGGGCACCGCGCCAGCAAAGCCGGGGTTTGTGATGAAACTGGTCACATTGGTGGCCAACATGCGGATCGTTACGTTGCCGCCCAGGCCCCAATCGATCGCATCGTCCATCGCGAAGCGGTAGTCCATCTCATAGTCCACGCCGTTGGTGACCACCGAGGCGAGATTGAGAAATGGCGAGTTCTGCACGATGGGCCGGGTCAAGGTCGCTGCAGCATTGATCGAGCCATTTGCCGCCCAGGGCGTTAGGACGCCGTTTATGTTAGAGGTGAAATAAGAGCACTGCACGACGTTGCCTTGGAAGCACAGGTCCATACCCTGCTGCTGACTGAGGTTGACGATTTCCCCCTTGATGCCCAGCCGGTAATAGGTGGCCGAGATATTGAGGCCCGGCACATAGGATGGCGACCACACCAGCCCCACTTCCGTCGTCTGGCCCTTTTCGGGCTTCAGGAGCGCATTTGCCACGATGGGATTGGGCAGCGGGCTGATGGTCTGGTTCGGAACGCCGCCCAAGGCGAAGTCGTCTGTCACCGAACCATTGTTGACGCGGGCGCCGCCAAAGAGCTCCGCCAGGTTCGGCGCGCGCACGTCGCGGGACTGAAGGGCGCGCAGGCGCAGGCCGTCAATCGGCGTGTCCCAGACGGCGCCCACCTTCCAGGTCTCGACATCGCCGGACGTTGTGTAGTGGGTGTAACGGCCCGCCAGATCGAGGTCGATCTTGCCCCAGTTGGCGTCGTTCAATATCGGCACGCCGGTTTCGAGGAACACTTCCCATTCATGGAAGGTACCCTTGCCGGGCTGGAAGTTGCCGGCATACCAATTGGGCAAGGTGGGCACTAGGCCGGGGCCGGCCGCCGGATTGAGCAGCGGATCGCCGGCAGGACCATAGAGCACGCCGCCGAACACCTGGTTGGGGCAATTGCCTTGCGAGGCGCAGTCCGTCACCTGATGAAAGGCTTCCTCGCGATACTGGAAGCCGGTCGCCACGGAAATCTTGCCGGCCCAGTCCTCAAGCGGCGTACCGGAAATGCCGAAGTCGAACACTTCTTGGCGTATATGGACGATTTCCCAAGGATCGCGGCCATTCGCGCCGCTGCTGGCGCCGCTTTGCGTCAATCCCTGAACGAAACTCAAGGCCGCGGGCGAAGCCTGGTTCGTGCCGATCAGATTGAGCGGCACGCAGCCTACCGACCGCGCCGCCGGTGAACGGCAGACCACGCTGCCGACCGGCAGGCCGGGGAAAGCAGCCGAATTGTTGGAAGTCACTGTCACCGCGTCGAGGGCGGCGTCGTAATAGGGCGTGGACAGGATGTTTTCGAGCGTATTGTGATAGTCGGTCTCGCCATGCTCGAAATAGCCTTTGAAAGTCCAGTCGGTGCCGAACACATTGTAGATACCGTCTGTGCCCAATACGAACCGGCGCAGGACGCGGTTGTTGTAGTTTTCGACATTCGTCAGAGGCGAATTCAGGGCACCGAAATTCATCTGACCGGCGCTGAAGCCGTTGATGAACCCGTTCACGACCCCCACACCTATCGGATTGCCGATGGGCGCTGGCGATGTCGTACCGTCCAGATTCGCTGCCGGCGCATAAGCCGTATGGCCCACGCCGGAAATGCCGCCGACGGGCTGATTGATGGTGGTGAACTGGCTGTTATACGCCGCCGTCTGGCCGTTGTTGGCCAGGCAGGCCTGCGCGATGGATTGCGGCAGGAAGGGGTTGTCGCAACCGATATGCAGATTGTCCGACTTGAAGAAGGATTGCGTCGGCTTGTCCCAGGTCACGACCTCGCTGTAGATGCCGGTGGCATAGATTTCGATGTCTGGCGTCAGATCATAGGAGATGCGCGCATAGGTGTTGCCGCGCACCAGCCGCGCCACCATCGAAGCGTAGCCGGTCTGGTTGCCTGAGAGGTCGCCGCCCTGGCAATAGCCGCCCGGCGAGCAGCCCGAGGGAACCGACGTCGCAGTGTTGAACAGCGGAACCGCGGGTGTTCCCGTGGGACCGAATCCGTAATTGAAATTGGACGGCTGGCCTCCGGCGCCGAACTGCGTGCCCTGCAGCGGACCACGCGTGATTAGGCCACCATAGGCCCATTGGACTTCGGCGCCGTTGAGGACGTTGTACCACATGGGGCCGCCAGCCGCGACGCCGTTGGAGGCGGGGCAGCCAGCGGCGCATTGGGCCGCGCTGAACATCTGAAGTTGCTGCGGGTTCTGGTACCACTTGCGCGGATTGACCACGCTGTTGACGCCTGCCGTGCTGGTGAATTCGCCGGAAACCTCGACATGGGCGCGTCCGCCCATGAAGCCAGTGCCTGCCGCGAACTGCAGCTGGGCTTCCGGATCATCGGCGTAAGTGGTGATCGCGCCATTGACGTTGAGCTTGAAGCCTTCGAACTTCTTGTCGAAGACGAAGTTGACCACGCCCGACACGGCGTCGGAGCCCCAAGAGGCCGCGGCACCGCCGGTCACCACGTCAACGCGCTGGATCAGCAGCTGCGGGAACTGGCTGATATCGATGATGCCCTGATTGGATGCCTGCACCACGCGCTC
>DATKEP010000007.1:0-2770 GCA_035512055.1 Rhizomicrobium sp. | reverse complement strand
GATCGGAAATCGATTTAAAATAGTCGCATGTCCAAACTCGGATTGCGGTTAACACCTCACGGACGCCTTAGCGTTGAGGAACGGGATGATGCGCCGGACATCGACGCCGCGGCGTCGATTCGTCTGATCGACGCGTTTGCCCGGGGGAGCGGGTATGGGCTGGTGTGGCTCGGCGCCGCCGAGGTGGGGCAGGCATTGCCCCCTTTGTTTGTTTGGTGGCGTGACTTCGCGGCCCTGTACGTCGGGTCGCTTTGTCTGCACGCGTCCGGCATGGACTCGGAGGGGCCCCGAAGGCTGCCGAATGTTCCGACGCCAACTGCTGCGGAACTCTCATCTCTGGTGTTGACCGCGCCGATAATGGCGGGGGCCGAATATCTGACCCAGGATGTCTTGCTGGCGTTGTGGGATGAGATGGAGCGAGCCTTCGCTGCGTCTCTTACCGCCGCTAAGATCGGATTGCAGGCCTTCCTGACCACCCTGAATCGGGCGTGGAACCTGGTCGGTCGGGTGCATTTCAATCTGGCGGAAAACCGCCGCGATCCCGACCAGCCCTTCGCCTTTATGGCGACCTACACCACCCGCCTCTCCGCCCAGGCGAAGGTACAGCACGTCCCCCTCGGCCAAGCACTGCGCGAATACGCCGGAGCGGCGAACCGGGACAAGTTGCTATCCTTGCTCCTGCCGGTGCAACGCGCTGCGGAACATTGCGTCTGGCTGAAGCCGATGATCGATGCCGGCGATATTTTTCATCCGCTGCGCTGGGGACCCACGGAGGCGTCGCGCTTCCTCCACAGTGTCCCCGAGCTTGAAAGCGCCGGGGTGGTGGTCCGTATGCCCGTCTCTTGGCGCGCCAGCCGTCCCGCCCGACCGCAGGTAACCGCAACAGTCGGTGGTCGGGCGCCGTCGGCTGTCGGGCTGGACGGGCTGCTGGATTTTCAGATGAGCGTCATGCTGGATGGCGAGCCACTCACTGAGGCCGAGGTTACGACCCTGCTCGCCGGCACCGAGAACCTCGTGCTGCTGCGTGGTCAATGGGTCGAGGTCGATCAGGCGCGGCTTCAACGCACAATGGAACAGTTCCACGCAGCCGAGGAACTCGCGGCCCGTGACGGCCTCACCTTCGCGGAGGCGATGCGGATGCTGGCCGGCGCCGGCGTTACCCGGGACGACCCGGCCGCGACCGACACTGGCTGGGCGCGTGTAACCGCCGGCCCCTGGCTGGAGCAGACGCTGAAGGAATTACGCGCGCCGGACGGGGACGGAGCCGATCCCGGCCCAGCGCTGGTAGGGACGCTGCGTCCCTACCAGAAAACGGGAACCCGATGGATGAACCTGCTGGCAGGCCTTGGTCTCGGCGCCTGCCTGGCCGACGACATGGGTCTCGGGAAGACAATCCAGGTGCTATCTCTGCTGTTGGTGGAACAGGCGCGCGGCGCCAGGCCCCGGCCGAGCCTATTGGTGGCGCCAGCCTCCATGCTGGCCAACTGGGCAACGGAAATTGAAAAATTTGCCCCCGGCCTGAAGGCTGCGATCGTACATCCTTCGGCGATGCCGGCACATCAGGTGAAGGCTTTCACCGCCGAACAGGCGTCGGAGTATGATCTGGCAATCACAAGCTATGGCTCTTTGCTGCGTATCCCCATGTTCGCGGAGACAGATTGGCGGTTTGTCATTCTGGATGAGGCGCAAGCGATTAAGAACCCGAACGCCCGTCAGACCAAAGCGGCGAAGGCGCTGAAGGCAAAGGCTCGGATCGCGCTGACAGGGACGCCGGTCGAAAATCACTTGGGCGATTTGTGGTCGATCTTCGATTTCATCAACCCGGGTCTCCTGGGCAACGCCAAAGAATTCACCCGCTATACCAAAGGACTAGGCGAGCGGACGCATAACCCCTACGGCCCGCTGCGTGAGCTGGTGCGGCCCTACATCCTGCGCCGGATGAAGACCGACAAGTCGGTCATCGCCGACCTGCCTGACAAGACCGAGATCAAGGCGCTGTGCGGACTATCGCGCCGGCAAGCTGCGCTATACGGCCAGGCCGTCGAAGACCTTGCGAACAGCCTTGAGGCATCGGCAGGCATTCAGCGGAAGGGCGTCGTCCTGGCGATGCTGATGCGGCTCAAGCAGGTCTGCAACCATCCCTCCCAATGGCTGAACGACAATGTCTGGGCGGAGAAAGATAGCGGCAAATGGGCACGCCTGCGTGAAATCGCCGAGGTCGTCGCTGCGCGGCAGGAAAAGATGCTGGTGTTCACGCAGTTCCGGGGGATGACCGGGCCGCTGGCCACCTTCCTGGGGCAGATTTTCGGTCGCACCGGCATGGTGCTGCACGGTGAGACCGCGGTGAAGAACCGCAAAAACCTGGTGCGGCGTTTCCAGGAGGATGAGGCGATCCCATTCTTCGTGCTGTCACTGAAGGCAGGCGGCACTGGTTTGACCCTGACCGCGGCATCCCATGTGGTGCATTTCGATCGCTGGTGGAATCCAGCAGTCGAGAACCAGGCTACCGACCGAGCGTTCCGGATCGGCCAAAAGAAGAACGTCCTGGTACACAAGTTCATCTGCCGCGGCACGGTAGAGGAGAAGATTGACGCCTTGATCGACTCGAAGCAGGGCTTGTCGGATGAGCTTTTGACGGGCGGCGACGAGATCAACCTGACCGAGATGACCAATGACGACATCATGCGAATGGTCAGCTTGGATCTTAACGCCGCGATAAAGGAGTAACGCTGATGTCGCGCTCCTTCGGAGGGTGGGCACCCTATGTGCC
>DATKEP010000006.1:0-4777 GCA_035512055.1 Rhizomicrobium sp. | reverse complement strand
CGTGATCGCGGTCGTGGCGGGTGCCGTCGATCGGCTGGCCGTCAAAGCCATTGACCCAGTAATTGTTGTCGGTCGGTCCCCATTCGGCGAAGGCGATGCCGGGAATGGCCAGTGAGCGTGCCGCATTGGCGTCGGCATAGGTGTCTTCGATCTTCAGGCCCAGCATCAACTCGCCTTTGGGATTGAGCGGCCATAGATCGGCAGCGCGCACATATTGGGCATTGTTCATGCCCCAGACCTGGTTGGCGAAGCTGGCGCTGGCCCCGCGAAGCCCCTGGCGCGCAAGCTTGGGCACGCCCGGATAGTCGAAGGGATAGCGGCACGCCATGTGAGCCGCAACTTCCACCGCCTTGGGGTCGCGGGCGTGGCAGATCTGGATGCTCATCACGCCCATGTCCAGTATCTGCCCCAGCACCCAGCTGTTGGCCAGCATATAGGCTTCGCTTAGGCCCAGAACCGGACAGGTCACGAACACTACCGGCATGCGATGGCCGCTGCGGGTTCCCCCGCCGTCCGCCAGGCCGCGCATGAATTCATGCAGCTCCGCCAGATCGAACAATTCGTGCTCCATGTCGTAATTGATCATGTCGGCCCAGGTCTTGCACATCGCCTTGCCGAGCTCATAGGAATTGCGGGCGGGCTCGGGACGCACGGTGGTGTACCAGGCGGGCTGACCGTCCTCCCACAGCTCGATGACCTTGTTGAAGCGCCGGGGCTTGTAATTCACGTCCACGGCAGAGGTTTGCCGGCCGGAATTGATCGGTGCCGCCCCAGCTTTCGTTTGCGCCCATGCCGCGCCGGACGCCAGTCCGGCACCAGCGCCGAGGATTCCGGCGAGAAATTCCCTCTTCTTCATTTTCATGGCGGCAATCCCCGCAAACGGTCGACTATCTGGCGGATGCAGTCGGGGAGAGCGGCTCTGAGTCCGTCAGATACATCTGCAAAGTCAGGCTGACTGTTTCGGTCAGGCAGTGGCCGGCATAGGCTCTGCCACTGCTGAGAAGCCCCACCACGCAATGCGCATGCACGACCGGCTTGCCGTCCTTGTCGCGGGTGATGCTGCCATTGAAGGCGGCGACTTCCATTTCCTCGTCCAGCTTGACCACCTTGAAGGCCTTTTTCGGGCGATCGGACCAGCCAATGACTGCCGAGCCGAAGGCGCCGATGGCGGAGAAATGCGCATTGGTCAGATGGTTCTTCTCGGCAAATTCCGCAAGACCCGCCGCCACATCGTCGCCTTTGGTGAACTCGATCGTGAACACCCGCGTCTTGGGAGAAAGCTCGGTGGCCTTCAGTCCCGGCGCCGTGCCCGGATGGACCGCCGAAGATGGCATGTAATCGAAGGACGGTTCACCTTCCGCATAAGCCGCATTGGCGAGCCCGATGACCAGGCCCGCAGCAAGTAGATAGGCACGCATCGGCGCACTCCCCTTTTTTTGTTGCCCGGCCCGGTTTTGATTTTTCGAGGGAAGCCGGGCGTCAGTTGTTGAGAATCGGAAAGTCCTTGACCGGCCGCCGTCCCGGCAGCGATTGAAGATAGGCAAAGATGTCTGCCGCCTCCTTTTCCGACAGTAGATTTTGCGGATAAGGCGGCATGTCGTTGATGGGGTTGCGCAACTGGCGCATGAAGGCGGCATAGGGCATTTTCGTCTGTGCCAGCACGGGCGCCTGGCCCGTCATCAATCCGCCCTGACCCACGCTGCCATGACACTGATAACAGCCGTCGGCCAGATAAATCTTCTTGCCATTGGCGGTGTCGCCTTTGGGCGCCTCCTGGGCCCAGGCAGCCGTGGCGACGGCGAAGCACGCCATCCCGGCGGCGCAAATCCAAAACATGCTGCTCATGCTTTTTTCCTACCTGGGATCGGTGATGACATCGACCAGCGCCGGCTGCCCTTTGCGCACGACCGCCAGCGCGCGTTTCAGCGCAGGCGCCACGTCCTTGGCATTGCTGATCGGCCCCTCGGCATAGACGCCCATGCTTTTGGCCATCATGGCGAAATCGATGTTGGGATCGGTGATGGTGGTGCCGATATGGGCATTCTGAACGCCACGGCCATGGCGATTGCACATGGCCTGCACATACATCACCTCCTGGTGCCAGGCGCGATTGTTGTGCATGACATAGAGGATCGGGATCTGGTGATGGGCGGCAGTCCATAGCGTGCCGGGACAGAACATCAGGTCGCCATCGCCCTGGATGGACACCGACAGCCGCCCATATTTCCGGTTTGCCAAAGCGGCGCCCAGCGAGGCCGGGGCGTTGTAGCCGACACCCGCGCCGCCGGACGATCCGATCCAGCGATAACTCTTGTCGAAATTCCATAGCCGCCTTGGCCAGGTGACGCGAATGCCATTGCCCACCATCGACCAGTCGTCATTCTTGATCTGGTCGTAAAGTTCGGCACACAGCCGTGCCAGCGACACCGGACTCGCATCCCAGCCCAGCGTGGCGTCGGATTTCCACTGTTCGACCATGGCATGATAGGACGATTCAAGCCGCTTGCGGCGTGTGTCGAAGGCGCTCTTGCGGTCTGCGTCCGCCAGCCGCTTCACCTGTTCGGTCAATGAGGGCAGCGTTTCCTCGCCATCGGCGGCGATGGCGAGGTCCACCGCCTGGAAGCGCTGGAACTGCTGGTCATTGGCATTGCCGCCGAGGTCGCTGGCGGTGATGGTGATAATGCGCGCGCCCGGCTTGGTGATGGAGCGCGTGCGGCGCACGATGCGGTCGCTGAGCGTGTGCGTGGTGCCGTAGAGGTCGTTCATCTCCAGGCCCAGAATGACATCGGCCTGGCGCAGTACGGCGTCGCCGCGGCCGGTATGATTGAGCGGATGCCGGGTCGGGAAATTGGAACGGCCGCCCTGGTCGATCACCGGGCACTGCAAAATCTCGGCCAGTTCGACCAGCCGGTCCATGCCGTTTTGCGTCCGCGCATAACGGTCGGCGATGATCACCGGATTTTCCGCCTTGACCAGAAGGTTCGCCGTTTCTGCCACGGCCCCGCTGTCGCCCTGTGGCAGCGCCACACGCGTCAGTGGCGGCACGGTCAGCGCGGCTCGGTTCGGGATCGGATTTTCCTGCATCTCGCTGTCGAGCGACAGAAGCACCGGCCCCATGGGCGGCGTCATGGCGATCTTCCAGGCGCGCACTGACGATTCTGCGAAATGCTGCAGCGAGGCCGGCTGGTCATCCCATTTCAAATAGTCGCGTGCAATGACCGCGGGATCGATGGCCGCATGATCCCACTCGAAGGAGAATAGCCGCTTGGAGGCGTCGAGCGAATTGCCGACGATCATGTAGACCGGTGCCTGGTCGCAATAGGCGTTGTACAGCGCCATGGTGGCGTGCTGCAGGCCGACGGTGGCCTGGGCCATGACCGCCATCGGCTTGCCCTCGATCTTCACGTAGCCATGGGCCATCGCCACCGCGATTTCCTCATGCGTGCAGCTGAGGAGTTCCGGCGCCTTGTTGCCGGCATGGTTGATGATCGCTTCATGCAGGCCGCGGAAGGTATTGGCTGGTGTCTGGGCGACATATTCGATCTGCAGCATCTTGAGGACGTCGACCATGAAGTCGCCGCCGCTGGAGGTCTGCTGGATCGGATCGGGCGGAGGCGGCAAGGTTTCCGCGGCCATGTCGGGTGGCGGGACCGTGCGGCTTGCGGCCGAAGCGACTGATGGCTGGGCCGCGGCGGCCCCGGGCGCTCCCAGCGCCGCGCCGGCCAGAGTAGCGCCTTTCAGAAAGCGCCGGCGGCCGATGGCCTCGCGATCATTCTTTGACATGTGATCCCCTCTAATTTCCCTGCTGGCGCGTGAATTTCTCGACCACGCCGCTCAACAAGCCAATGTAAACATCGCCATTGGCTGCGACCGCGCCGCCATGCGCCCTGGAATTTGCGCCTTCACCGGGCAGGCTCTCCAGCGGCTTGCCATCGAGGTCGCGCAACACCCCGCCTGCCCAGATTTTCTGGTCGGGAGTCATGATCAGCGACGACAGGGCGCCGACATGGTCCCATTCGCTCAGGAATTTGCCGGATGCGTCGAACACTTCGACCCGTCCATTGTCCCGGTCGGCGACATACATGCGTCCCTGTTTGTCGATCACGACATTGTGCGGCAGCTGGAATTCGCCCGGACCATTGCCGCGATGGCCGAACTCGCCCAGCATGCGGCCGTCGGCGGAGAAACGTACGATGCGGGCATTGCCATAGCCGTCGGACACGATGAGATCGCCATTGGGCGCAAACGCAATGTCGGTGGGCATATAGAAATTCCGCGCCGTCATGCCCGGCTTTCCCTTGGTGCCCAGCGTCATCACCACATGGCCCGAGGGATTCATCTTGTAGATGACATGGGCAGGGGCATCCACGGCCCAGACATTGCCTTGCGGGTCCACACGCAGCTCATGAGCCCCGCAATTGCTGCAGCCGCCCACGCCATATGTTGCCTGATAACCGGACTTGGTTGGCACGCGGTCCTTCTTGGCCACCCCCGCCACCTTGCCGTGATCGAATTTCACTTCGCCCCAGGTGCCGATGAAGTCGCCATTGGGTTTGTACTCCATGATGGGATCGTCGCCCCGGTGCAGCACCAGGATGTTGCCGTTCTTTTCCACCGCGACGCTGGAGACCTGCCAGTAGTTCCAGCCGACCGTGGGAACACCCTTGTCGCCCAAAAGCGTCTTTGGCCAATCCGGCACGGCCTTGTAATGCACCACGGGAATATCCGGCTGCGGCGCTGGCTGGGAAATTGCCGGTAACGACAGGCAGGCAAGGCT
>DATKEP010000005.1:0-17467 GCA_035512055.1 Rhizomicrobium sp. | reverse complement strand
TGTGGCAAGTATAGCAGGTGCCACCGGGCTCGAAGGCGTCGCGCACATGGGCGGCGACATTGTCCACCGGCACGCTGGGCACGAATATGCCGTGCAGGCCGGGCCTGCCCAGGAATGCTTCCGATGCGGAGTAGGAGCGTGGCTCGCTGGCGAAATAGGCCTTGAGCGCCGCCACCACCTGGTCGGGATGGCCATGCGGCAAAAGCTGGTCCACGCCATTCTTGCGGGTGAAGGCAAGCGAGTGACAGGCGCCGCAATCCCGCTTCATCTCTATCGGCGTAAAGCCGCCATCCGGGGCGGGGCGATGACAGTTGGCGCAGGTGAGTGGCGCGCCATAACCGGGGGCCTTGCCAAGCTCCACCGCCTGACGTGCCACACCGCCCGTGGCGCTGAGATGGACATCATGGCCGAAGATCAGGCCTTCCTTTTCCAGCGGCTTCGACGACAGCGCGATCTTTTCCAGCCTGGGCCTGTCGCCATCAAAACCCGCCGTGATCACAGGGCGGAAATCGGGATGATGGCCCCAGTCGGAGACGTCGGGAATTTTCGTGTCGGTCAGGCGCCGGCTCATGCCGGTATGGCAATCCTTGCAATCATTGCGCTTGAGCTCGTTCTGCGTGACAGGTTGAGGCGCCTTTCGGGTCTCGGCCTGTCCGGTGCCGACATGCTCGGCATGGCAACTGGCGCAGCGATTGTTGGGATGGGAAAAGTTGGTGGCCACCCAGGTGTTGATGCGCCGCATCAGGTTGGGATCGGGCGGCGCCGCACTCATCAACCGGTCATGCGGCGCATGGTCGGCCGCGGGATCGGGCGGGAAGGGGCTGCCCAGATTGCTGGTCAGGGATACGACCTCTGCACGCGCCATCTTGTTCAAGTCTGCCCGATGGCAGGACAGGCAGGCGCTGTCTGTCACGGAGACGAATGCCTGGCGGTGACAGGCCTCGCAGTCCTTTTCCAGAAAATGATGACCGGGTGAAAGCGGCCCGCTGGACCATTGCCGGTCCGCGGCCGAAGAAATCATCTGGTGGCGATTGTGGTCGATCACGAACAGGCCGACGGGAAAAAGCAGACAGGCCAACAGAATTGCAACAGCCGTGATCCAGGCGATCTGGCGCTGGCTGAACAGCGCGTATTTCAGCGAGAAGGCGCGTTTCTGGTCGTCGGCGGTATCGGCTGCGGCGGTGTTTTCCCGGTGCGTGGCGGTGACCAGGATATTGTCGTCGCCGCCCTCGCTGAGCGTCAGTACGTGGCTGCCGAAAACCAGCACCGGCGAATTGGCCAGGTTGAGACCTGTCTGGTGGACGAACTTGCCGTCGGCCTCGAAATTCTCGTTGCCCAGCGATTCCACGCTGAGGCGGCCGGGCCCGGTCTGCTTGAGCACCGCGTGACGCAGGCTGACCGCCAGATCGGTAAGCTGGATGTCGCAATCGCTACCGCGGCCGATCACCGGCTCGGCGGCGGCCACGGCTTTCTCGCGGACGATATCGGGGGCCCCGACGCGCTTGGTGATCTGGCGAAGGATAAAGCTCATGTCCTCACCAGAAGAAGAAGACGCTGATGATATGCGCCGCCAGCGCCGCGATCAGGGCGATAGTGGCGGGAATGTGGATGAAGAGCCAAACTTCCAACAGGCTGCGCAGGTAGATGTAGCGGCGCGCCTTCTCCAGGGTGAGGCTCTTTTCTTCCAGAAGGCTTATGACCTTGTCCAGCGCCTGGGCCTGCTTGCCTTCGCCCACGGTCTGGCGGCGAACTTTCAGCGCGTTCAGCGCGTGAAGCGTCTCGCAATTGCCATGGGCGTTGGTCAGCCTTCGCCAAAAGCTGCCGCCGATGCGCGTACGCTGCACCGCGCGCGTGACAAGGGCCGCCTCGGCCCGATCCAGTGGGCGGGCCACTTCCAGGAGGCGCGTGTCGAGCGTGTGGATCTTCTCCACCATCTGTTTGCGCGTGGTCTCGCTGCGGTCGTCCGACAGTTTCCGCGGCAGGAGCGCATAGACAGTGATGCCGAATATGCCGGACAGGATCACCAGCATCATCAGGGCGTAAGCCAGGGTATGAACGTTCCAGCCGAACTGAAGCCCGCTATGCAGGGTGGCGATCACGATCAGCGACAGGCCCAGATAGACATGGGCCGACACCCAGGCTTTCAGCGACCAGACACTGTCGGTCATGTAGCGCTTGCGGGCGCCCAGCATCGCCAGCCACAGGATCAGGCCCGCGCCCAGCATGCCGCTGACATAGCCGAACCAGCTGTTGCCGGTGTGGCGCAGATGATAGTCGCGCGCCACCAGCGTCGTGGCGAAGCCCGCAGCCACTAGCAGGCTGGTCACGATCGCGATCTTCAGCCAGCGGAAATGGGCATGGCGCAGAAAACTCTCATGCGCGGCGACCGCTCTTGCTCTTTGTTGCTGCGCCAAGGTCTAACGCCCGCCCTGCTTGACCACATCCAGAAACTGTTCGGGTGACACGCGGATGGCAGCCCCGGTTGGGCAGGCCCGCACGCAGGCCGGCCCGCCGACCTTGCCCGAACACATGTCGCATTTGATCGCGACTTTGGGCTTCTTGGGGTCGTAGTGCTTTTTCAACCAGTCCTTGTCGGGCTCGCCCGGGCCGGGACCCATGCCGAACAGCATCCATTGCAACAGGCCGGGCTTTTTCGGTGGCACCGAATCCATGCGGATCACGCCATAGGGGCAATTGCGCTGGCAATTGCCGCAGCCGATGCAGGCGTCGCTGATGAAGACCTCGCCATCGGGGCCGCGGCGGATGGCGTTGGGCGGGCAGTCGGACATGCAATGGGGATGCTCGCAATGCCGGCAGGATGTCGGCACATGCAGATGGGCATAGGTCTTGCCCGCCTCGCGGTTCAGGCGCGAGAGCCCGTCATGGCTGTCGGCACAGGCGCGCTCGCAATTGTCGCAGCCGATGCACAGCGTTTCGTCGATCAGGAGCGCGTCGGTGGCCTCGCCGATGCCCTGCTTGACCAGGAATTCCGCGACCTCGGAATACATGTCCACGACGCCGCTGAATTTCTTTTTCTTCTCCTCGATGAAGCCGTTGATCTCGCGCCTCACCTTCATGTCGGCTTCGAGCTTTGCTTTCAGCGCCGGCTTGCGCTGGAGCAGGTTGGCGAACAGCCTTCCATCCAGCCGCACGACCTGCGAGCGCACCGTGGCGCGGACGGATGCGGAACGTGGGCTTTTGTCCACCAGCGCCATTTCGCCGAAATAGGAACCGGCTGGGATGTAGGACAGGAACACCTGCTTGCCGCCGAGATTTTTCTCCACGGTCATCGAGCCGGTGCGCACGATGAAAATATCATAGATGCCATCGGCCGCGAGGAGGCCGGCGGTAGTCTGCGCTTCGGCCTTTTTGGCGGCGCGTTTCTGCTCCTCGGCCGCGACGCGCGCCGCTGCGGCTTCGGGCGTCTCGTCCTTGCCTGGCGTGGGATCGATCGGCTTTTCCCTGGGCTGGCGCGCCAAATATTCCTTGCCCGGATCGTCGCCCTCGCGGATCACTGCCTGGCCGGGGCGGATTTCTTCGACCTTGGCGGTAGCCAGGATCTCGGCCAGATCACCGGCCGCAAGTCCTGAGCCGAAAATCTGCAGCAGATGGCGCTCGGTGGTGATCCGGTTGACGGTCTTCTTGGCCTCCTCATTGGAGCCCATCAGCTTCAAAGCGGCCGTGCGAGGAATTTCCACCACAATGCAGTCCTTGCCGGCGCGAATGGTGGCGCCGCGGCGGCGGCCCGAGATCAGGCCCACTTCGCCGAAGATCGAACCCTGGCCGATCGGAATGGTGATGGACGGATCGCTGGGATTGACTTCCACCTTGACCGAGCCTGACGCTATGCCGAACAGGGATGAACCGATGGCATTGCGCTGGAAGATCACATCGTCTTCCTTGAAGACCCGCACATCGCAATCCAGTAGGAATTCGCGCATCTGCAATGGCGAGAGACCTTTCAGTATTTCGACATTGCCGCGCAGGAATTCGATCCAATCCGCCACGCTTTTCTTGACAGCCAAGCCTTTGAGGCGGCCCTCCAGTAGCGGTTCGTCGGCCGGTTTGAGTTCGGTATTACCGGCAATAAACTCCACCACGTCATAGCCCTGGTTCATGCAGTGCTTGATCAGCGGATAACCCGCCAGCGCGCCGATGGCATAGATGCCGGGCACGGTGGTCTCGAACTGGGGCGTAAGCTTTGGAAAGGCGTCGCGCGCTTCGCTGGAGAACTGGACGCCGCCCTTGAGCTTGGGGCGGCCCTTTTCGTCCAGGTCCGACGGGTCGGGCGTGGCGCCCACGGACTCCACAAAACCGCGCGGTGCGGCCGAACCCATGCGGGCGATGACGCGGTTGCAGGGAAGCCGGCTTTCGCCCTCCGGCGTGTCGATCGTGATCCAGCCTTCCTCGATCTTCGACGGCGAAGCCTCCGACAGAATGGAAATCCGGCCGGCCTTTTGCGCCTCCATCAGCAGTTCGACATTGGCGGCCTTGGCCTTGGAGAAATCCTTGGAACGGTTGACCAGGGTGACGACATTGCCCTGGGCGGCATCTTCCGCCAGGCCCCGGGCATTTTCGATGCCGGCATCGCCGCCGCCGACCACGAAAATATGCTCGTCGAAATATTCGCGTGGGTCATCTAGTTGGTACTGCACATGCGCAAGCTTCGCACCGTCGCAGCGCATCAGGTTGGGATTGCCC
This sequence comes from Rhizomicrobium sp., assembly GCA_035512055.1. GTDB lineage: Bacteria > Pseudomonadota > Alphaproteobacteria > Micropepsales > Micropepsaceae > Rhizomicrobium. The sequence goes on along the minus strand of DATKEP010000005.1, from coordinate 12,766 downwards.
TGGGTGCCGATGGCCAGGATGACGGCCTCTGTCTTGATTGTGTCGCCGTTGGTCAGGGTGATGGTGAAATCACCCTTTTTGCCCGTGACCGACTTCACTTCCGCCTTGTAGCGGACATTGGCCTTGGCGCCGGCGGCTTCCTTGTTCCAGTTCTCCAGAATGGCTTCGCGTTTGCCCGCGGCAAAAGTGCAATCGGAACGCAGGGTGAGGCTGACCGGGGTCGCCATCACATGCTTGCCCTTCTGGTAGCGATAGATCGTGTCCGACAGGTGGTCGGTTTTTTCCAGCAGCACATGGGATATCCCGCGCCCAGCCGCGCGCGTGGCCGCGCTCATCCCCGCCGGCCCAGAGCCGATGATGGCGATCTGAAAACCTTCCGCCACGTTATTCCCCAGCCACTCGACCAAGCCCGCAGCGTTCGTCGCTCTCGCAGGTCCAGTGGACCTGCTCGTGCGGCCAACGCGCACCGCTCATCATCCATCCGAATGCCCTGAACAGGGCCGGATTATTTAATTATTTCACAGCCATCTGGGGTGCGCTAGGGTCGTGCCAGGCTTAAGACAGGCAATTGCAAACAATGGCTGCCGAAATCGGACAACTGGCGCTGGTTCTGGCATTCATGCTGGCGATAGTGCAGTCGCTGGCCCCACTTTGGGGAGCCAGCAGGCTGGATCGGGCATTGATGGGGCTGGGCCGGGCTGCCGCCCTGCTGCAACTCCTGTTCGTGGCAATTGCATTCGCCAGTCTGGCCGCCGGTTTTGTGGGCAAGGATTTTTCCATGGCGCTGGTGGCGGAGCACAGCAATGCTGCCCAGCCGACAATTTATCGGTTCGCCGCCACCTGGGGCAGTCACGAAGGTTCCATGCTGCTGTGGATTTTGATCCTGGCGCTGCAAGGCGGCGCTGTTGCCGTGTTCGGCCACCGGCTGCGCGAAACATTGCAGGCCAGGGTGCTTGCAGTTCAAGGCATTATCGGCGCCGCTTTTCTGGGTTTTTCGCTTTTCACATCCAATCCGTTCCTGCGCCTGTTTCCCGCGCCGCCCGACGGCACGGAGTTGAACCCGCTGCTGCAGGATCCCGGCCTCGTCTTCCATCCACCGATGCTCTATCTTGGTTATGTCGGATTCTCTTCGGCCTTTTCCTTTGCAATGGCGGGCCTGATCGAGGGGCAGGTGGACGCTGGCTGGGCGCGCTGGATCCGGCCCTTTGTGCTGGCGTCGTGGATATGTCTCACAACCGGCATCACCATGGGCAGTATCTGGGCCTACTATACTTTGGGATGGGGTGGCTGGTGGTTCTGGGATCCGGTGGAGAACGCATCCCTCATGCCCTGGCTGATGGGCACCGCGCTATTGCATTCCTCCGTCGCGCTTGAGCGGCGCGGCGCCTTGATCAGCTGGACGATCCTGCTGGCAATCCTGACATTCTCGCTCAGTCTGGTCGGCACATTCCTGGTGCGGTCCGGCGTGCTCACCAGCGTGCATGCCTTCGCGGTCGATCCCAGGCGCGGCGTCTACATCCTGGGAATCATTGCGCTCGCCACCGGTTCCGCCCTGGCGATGTTTGCCTGGCGTGCGCCCGCGATGAAAAGCGGTGCGCTGTTCCAGCCTCTGTCGCGCGAAGGCGGCATCGCCGTGAACAACCTGTTCCTGCTGGCGGCCACCGCCACCGTGTTCCTTGGCACATTCTATCCGGTGTTTGTCGAGATCGCGGGCGGCCATTCCATCTCGGTGGGCAGGCCTTATTACGAACTGACGTTCGTGCCGGTGGTGGTGCCGCTGCTGCTGCTAGTCAGTTTTGGGCCGATGCTGAACTGGAAGCGCAACGACACACGCGAAGTGCTGACCCGGCTGCGCTGGCCTCTCATTCTAGGCCTGCTCGCGTTGCTGCTGGGCATTCTGGCTTTCGGCCTGGGCCAGGTCCTGGCCGCCGGCGGTCTCGCACTGGGCCTGTTCCTGATTGCCGGGGCCATCGCCATTCCGCTGCGCTACTGGAAGATCAGTTCCAGCCTGGGTGGTGATTTGAAGCGCTTCCTGCGTGCCACGCCGCTTGCAGTCTGGGGCATGACATCCGCCCATGCCGGTCTGGGCGTTACCGCCATCGGTATCACCGCGGTCACCGCCTGGCAGTCCAGCAAGGTGCTGGCAATGAAAGTGGGCCAGACGGTCGAACTGGCCGGCGCGCAATACACGCTCAATTCGATTGGAGAAGCCGACGGCCCAAATTATCAGGCCGCCCAGGCACGCTTCACCGTGACCAGCCATTCCGGCAGCCGCGTTCTGGTATCGGAGCGGCGGCTGTTTCCGGCCAGCCAGACCACAATCACCCAGGCTGGCATCGGCACCGGGCTTTTGGGCAATGTCTATATCTCCATCGGCGAGCAGGCCGCCGATGGCGGCTTGGTCGTGCGGCTGTGGGACCATCCGCTGGTGGACTGGATCTGGGCCGGAGGATTCCTGATGGCACTGGGAGGCGCGGCATCGCTCAGTGACCGCCGCTTCCGCGTCGGCGCCGCCAAACCTGTGCTGCGCAGCCAGGCAATCAAGGCGACGGCATGAAACGCTTGCTCTTCCTTTTGCCGGCAGCGCTATTCGCCGCCGTGATCGGGGCCTTTATTCTGGGCCTGAGGCACGATCCCTCACACATCACCTCGGTCTTGATCGATAAGCCATTGCCGGAATTCGCCCTGCCGGCCGTGCGCAACAATCAGGGCTTGGCCAGTGCCGACTTCAAGGGCGAGCCGATGCTGCTCAATGTCTTTGCGTCCTGGTGCGTGTCTTGCCGGGTGGAGCATGGCCTGCTGCTCGCGCTCAAGCAGCAGGGCGTGGTGATTCAGGGACTTGACTGGAAGGATGAGGCGTCCGACGGCGCGCGTTACCTCGCCGAGAATGGCGATCCCTATATAAAGGCGGGCAATGACGCGAGCGGGCGCACGGGCATCGATCTGGGCGTGGCGGGCGTGCCCGAAACTTTCGTGGTCGATGGGCGGGGCCGCGTGCGCTACAAATTCATCGGCCCCATCGATGCCGACGACTGGGAAAATACCCTCAAGCCACTGCTGCAGCGCCTCAGATCTGAAACATGAAGGCTCGGCTTGTTTTTGCATTCCTTCTCGCGGCGACACCCGCCTTTGCGGTCTTGCCCAACGAACAGCTTGCCGATCCCGGGCTGGAAGCGCGCGCCCGCGCCCTCAGTTCGGAACTGCGCTGCGTGGTCTGCCAGAACCAGACCATCGACGATTCCGACGCCGAACTGGCGCACGATCTGCGTGTGCTGCTGCGCCAGAGGCTCAAGGCCGGCGACACCGACCCGCAGGCGATTGCCTTCATTGTCAACCGCTATGGCGATTATGTGCTCCTGAAGCCGCCTTTCGAGGCCGAAACCTTGCTCTTGTGGCTGGGGCCTCTGCTTGTCCTGCTGGCGGGCGGAGCGGGTGTGGTATTTTACCTGCGGCGCCGGCGTGACACCGCGCTGCCCGCCATCACGCTGGACGAACAGGCGCGGCTGGACCGGCTGCTGAAAGAAGATACGGCATGATGCTCTGGATGATCCTCACAGTGATGATTGCGCTGGCGGCGGCTGGTCTGACGATCCCCCTGGTACGCCGTTATGAGCAACGGCCGGACCGCGCCAGGACGCTTGACATTCTCAAGGGACAGCTTGCCGAGGTGGACAGCCAGCAGGCGGGCAAGCTGATTGCGCAAGCCGAGGCCGATGCCCTGCGCGCCGAGATCAAGCGCCGCATCCTGGCCGAGGACCGCGAAACCGCGAGCATGACGCGGCCGCTGCCTGCCACCGCCATGCCCTGGCTGGCCCTTGGTCTGGTGGCGGTGGTCGCGGTTTCTTCCACCGCGCTTTACGCGTTGATGGGGCATCCGGAATTGACCTCTCGCACCACCGCTGCCGCACCAGCGCAACAGGCGGATGCGGCGGCCCCGCAGCATCCGATGGGTGAAGTTTCCACCATGATCGCCGGGCTCGAAAGCCGCTTGCAGCAGAACCCCAATGACGCCGCCGGCTGGCAGATGCTGGGATGGTCTTACATGCGCACGGCCCATCCCGCCGATGCCGCCAAGGCCTATGGCCGCGCCGTGGCGCTCGATCCCGGTAACGCGGAATACCTCTCCGCGGAAGGCGAGGCGATGGTGCAGTCGGAAGGCAAAGTATCCGACGATGCCGCCGCCGCATTCCGCCGTGCGCTGAAAGGCGATGGCAAGGATCCGAGGGCGCGCTATTTCCTGGCCATCTATCGCGACCAGCAAGGCGATCACAAAGGCGCGATGGATGATTTCATCACGCTGCTCAAGAGCGCGCCGCCCGATGCGCCCTGGACCGCGCAGGTGAGAAACTATGTCGAAGACCTGGCCAAGGACCAGCATATCGACATCTCCTCGCGCCTGCCTCCGGCGCCGGCCGCTGCACCGGCACCGCAAGCCGCACAACCGGGGCCGACCAGCGATCAGGTCGCGGCCGCGGGCCAGATGGCGGATGCCGATCGCCAGGCGATGATCCATTCCATGGTGGACAAGCTTGCGGGAGAGCTGAAAGCCAATCCGCATGACAGTGGCGGCTGGGTTCGGCTGATGCGGGCCCGGATGGTGCTGGGCGAAGCGGACAAAGCCACCCTAGCCTATCAGGATGCGCGCAAGGCCTTTGCCGACAGTCCAGCGGAGCAGGCCGCATTGCAGGAAGCGGCGAAATCGCTCGGCGTGCCGGGGGCCTAATAACGTTTCCTAATCGTTGGCCGCCGGCGGCATGGCATGCTCGCCCGCCAGGAAGCGGATGTCTGAGACACGCCGTTTTCCGTTCTGCCGTTCCAGCTGCACGATGACGTCGACCACGCGACGCACATAGGTCTGGATCTTGTCCCAGCCGAGATCCAGCCCGCTGGTCATGGCCAGAAGCGCGATCTGATCGATGGCTCCTTCGGGTGTGTCGGCATGGACCGTCGTGAGCGAACCGGGATGGCCGCTGTTGACTGCGCGCAGAAAGGCGAAGGCCTCCCGTCCGCGCAATTCGCCCAAAAGAATGCGATCCGGCCGCATGCGCAGGGACGCGCGCAGCAGGTCGTCGGCATCCACCTGCGCTTCACCCTGGTCGCCCCTGACCGCGATCAGGCCGACGGAGTTGGGATGGTCCAGGCGGATCTCTGGCGCGTCCTCGATCACCATCAGTCTTTCGCGCGTGTCGATCTCGCGCACCAGGGCGTTCAACAGGGTGGTCTTGCCAGTGGATGTGCCGCCACTGATCACGATGGTTTTCCTGGCGCGCACCGCTTCCTTCAGGAAGCCGCCCTTGTCTCCGGACTTGAGCAGCGCCGCCAGCTCGTCATCCCGGCTTGCACGGCGCAGGCCTGCTTGCGCCTCGGCAAACAGGCCCATCCTGGCCATTTCGTCCACCGAAAGGTCCGCGATCACATGCTTGCGGATGGCGATGGCCATGCCGCCGCGTGTGGCTGGCGGAGCGATGATCTGCACCCGGCCCCCACCAGGTAGCGTGGCCGACAAAAGCGGTTGTTCACGATTGACGCCCTGGTGGCTGGCCGCGGCGATCTGGCGCGCAAGACGGGCCAAGGCCACTTCCGTCACCTGGGGTGCGGCAATGCGGGTCAGCATGCCGCCCGACGTCTCGATCCACACTTCGCCGGGTTGATTGATCAGCACGTCGGTGACGTCGTCACGCGTCAGCCAGGGCTCCAGCGCCGAGAGATACGTATCGAGATAGATGCCGGAGGTCATTTCGTCGTCGCCACGCCGGCGAAGTCCAGGTCACGGGTCACGAAGACCTGAAGCGGCGTTCCTTGCGGCACCTTGATGGTCACCGGGATGTCGATCTGTTTCTGAAGGGCGATGCTCGCAACCTGGCTGGCCTGCTGCTGGGAGCCGATGATGATGGCGGTGTTGTTGTTGCGCTCGGTGAGCGCATCGAGGCCGGCGCCCATCACCGACAACAGGATGGCACTGCCGAACCGCTCGAAGAAATGCGTGTCGGTTTCGCCTTCCAACCCGCCCCGGCCCAGTTGGTCGGTGCCGGGCGAGCCGATGTCGATCGAGATGCCATCAGGCGTTATGATGCGCGACCACACGACAAAGGCACGCGTTTGGCTCAGCGCGACGCCGCTGCGATATTGACCGATCAGCTTGGAGCCGCGCGGGACCAGGACGGTGGTGCCGTCGAAGCCGCGCACGTCACGGCTGACCACGGCGCGCACGAAACCGGGCAGGTCGGAATTGATCGCAGTTTCGAGTACGGCCGGTATCACCGTGCCTTGGGGCGCCGTGCGGGAGAGATCGTTGATCCGAGAGGCGTGTGCCACATCGACATTGGAGCCGGTGACGCGGGCCGAGAAACGCTCGTCCGCCGACAGTTTGTCCTCGTTGGTGCCAGTCGCGCCAGGTGCGCCGCCTGCCTGTGCCAGTTTCGTTGTTGCGGTCGTGGTCGCACCGGCGACAGGCGCTTGGCTGAAATCCACCACCATGGCAGGGGCGTGTGGGTCGGATGTGACCTGTGGCGTTGTTTGCAGTGTAGCCGGCTGAGCCGCCTGAATGACGATGGGCTGGGGCGGTGCAACAACAGCCGCGGGCTTGGGCAATACAGGCGCGGGCGCCGCCGCGGCCTGTGGTGCTTGCGCCTGGCGCGCGATGCGATGGTCGCTGAGCGAGAGAAAAGTGATCACGCCCAGCACACAGGAGCCGACCACTGCGGCTCCCATCCCCCAGGAAGAACCGGGACGTACAAGGCCCGGATGGGGCCGTGACGCGTGGTCGAAAACCGGGCTGCGCGTATAGTCTGGCGGGATATGGCTCATAGGCAGATCCAGCAGGTTTTGGCGCGGCGCTTGGGGCTTTGCGGGCCGGGCGCGGCCGGGTGGAAACCATCATTGTAAATATGGGTCACTTCATTGCCCTGGCGCAGGACAAAGCCGCGCGCCAGGGTATCGGCGACGACATAGCCGTCGCGGGTATAGGAATTGACCACCGCTTCATTCTTTTCGCCATCGACCGAAAAGATGGCCGGATAGGATTCACCTTCGCGGAATTCGAAATAGGTGGCGTGGCCGTCATCGAAAATGCGCGCTGGCACGATTTTCGAAGAACCGTCATAGCTGTAGGCCGAATTGACCACCTTGGGCATGGGCGGCGGTTCGGGCGCGGCGGGCTTGGCCGCCACCGTCGCCATCGCCACCTCCGGATACTGGAACCGCAGGGTGTAGACGATGCCCTTGTCGCCCGCCGGAGCATGGGCGCGCGCATTCAGTTCGAATTCATAGTGACGGTAGTTGGTCACCACCGTCATGTTGGTGGTGGGCACTTCGCCCATCGGCTTGACGAACAGAAGGTTGGCGGCGCGGTTGGGCGTGATCTGCCAGCCGGTGGCATCGCCCACAGCAACATTCTCGATATGCTCGTCGGGCGAGAATTCGATGAAAGTCTGATAGCCCATGGTGGCATTCAGCTCCACCACCTGGGTCGGATCGTAATCCACGACAAAGATGCGCGGATCGCCCGAGCCGGGACGCGGCACCAGCGCCCCTTCCGATGGGCTTGCCGCAAACAGCAGCGCGGCGGACAGGATTGCGGTCAGGGGCTTTATCATGCGCGACGTCCCTCCCGCCGGACGGCGGGGCGGCGATAGGAATCGCCGATGCGTGATTCGACGGGTGCGGCGGGACCTGAGCCCTCGCGCCTAGCATAGGTCACGCTGGTGGCCGTCGCATGCGTGCGTTCGCCATAAAGCGAAGTCGTCTCTTGATGCGCCAGCTGCTCGGCAAGCCGCGCCGGACGAGAAATCATGTCGAGCGGCATGGCCGCAGGCGCAGTGTATGCCGCATCAGTCCGGCTCGTGGCACGCGATGCGCGGGACGGCAGGCGGAAGCCGCGCGCGATCATGATACCGGCCAGCATCAGGCCGAGTTGGGCCGCGCAGAAGACCAGTACGATGATGGCGGTGGTGACGCCGGTATGCGGATCGGCTAGCCCATTGGTGCCCCCGTCGGCCAGGCTGTCCAGCCAGGGTTCGACGGCATGCAGCATCAGGATCGTCAGGCTCCAGGCGCTGAGAAGGCCGAAGGCGGAGGCGGCGAGCGCCCGCACCCAGCCCACGAACAGCCCTCGGGTTTCAAAAAACAGGAACATGGCGATGAAAAGCGGTCCGGTCGCGGTCAATAACCCGATGGCGACTAGGAGAATCGCAATCAGTCCTGCGCTGGCGATGAAGAGGCCGTTGGCGGCCATGTTCAACGCCTGGGCGGCGCTGGCGTAATTGACCTGGGCGTGTTCATCCACCGACTTGGGCGGATGGGCGAAAGCCGCGGCGGTCTGCGATAGCTGGTCATAGGAGGCTTGCAGGCCGGCCACCGGATCGGCCGCCAGTCCATGGCCGCGCATGGGCGCGGAGATGACGGATGCAATTTCCATCGGCGCCCGGTCGGCCAGATCGAACACCAGGGTCTGGAACAGGCTCCAGCTTGTCACCAGCGCCAGCACCGCGCCGATCTTGAGCGCGATCACAGGTCCGTCGGAAAGCCGCGCGCCTTCGCCGAACAGCAGGCGATAGCCGATCACCGCGACATAGACGGTCAGGGCGACCGTCAGCGCCGCCTGGAAGGGCGAGTTGGCGGCGGTCAATGATTCATAGCCCAACCGCGCGAAATTTCGGGTATTGCAATCTACCGCCGTGAGTACGTCACGCACGACGCCAAGATCCGTGACGGTGGAGCAGACGCTCATGCCACATTCCTTCCGCGCCCGGCCATGAAGGCGTCGAGCCAGGCGCCCGGCTCATCGCCCAGGCGCTCGCGCAGTGCGTCGAGCTGGCGCACGCTCGCCTCGGTGCCGGCCAGCACGCGCAGTTCGCCCGTCAGCCCCGTAAGGTCGAGTCGGGCCACCACACTGTGGTCGGCCTGCTTGATCAGGAAACAGCGCGACGTGTCGGGCAAAGTGCGCACCAGTTCGAACTCGTGCTGGGAAAGGCCGAAGCCCTCGACATAATCTGCCGCCCGCGCCTTGGGATTGGGAAAGAAAATCTGGGTCGCGGACTGTTCGATGATGGCCGGGCCGACCCGGCTCTCCAGCGCGTCATCGGCATTCTGGGTGCAGAAACCTACCAGGCCATTGCGCTTGCGGATGGTTTTTTCCCAGTCCTTGATCTTGCCGACAAAGACATCGTCATCCAGCGCCTTCCAGCCTTCATCCACCACGATGATGGCGGGCGTTCCGTCCAGCCGCTGCTCGATGCGGTGAAACAGATACATCATGGCGGGCGTGCGCGTAGTGGGCGAATTGAGCAGCCGCGTCATGTCGAAGCCCAGGATGCGCGAATTCACATCCAGAGCGTCGTCCTCATTGTCGAACAACCAGGCATGCTCGCCGCCGTCGCACCATTGGCCCAGCCGGGCGGCGAGGTCGCCGGCGCTGGGGCGGCGCGCGCCCCGGAACAGCTCGCGCAGAAAGCGCAGCCGGCGATGGCTGGGATGTTCCGCAAAATTGGCGTCTATCGCGTCTGTGATGATGATGCGGTCTTCCGCGGTGAGGGGCGCGCCGTAGGATGATAGCAGGCGCGACAGCCATTCGGCCAGGAAGGCGCGGTTCTCGCCGGTGTCGGGCAGCATCAGCGGATTGAAACCAGTGGGCTGGCCCGGCGAGATCACGTCGTAGCGGCCGCCGATGGCGCGGATGAATCCTTCCGCACCGCGATCCTTGTCGAAATAGGCGATGCGCGGGCGCATGCGTTCGGCCTGGGCGAGCAGGAAAGCCAGCAGCGCCGTCTTGCCCGACCCGCTCGGTCCGATGATGGTGAAATTGCCCAGATCGCCCGAATGGAAATTGAAGTGATAGGGACCGAAGGAGGTGGTCTCCAGTACGGTGATCGGGCCGCCCCAGTGATTGTCGCGCGCCTGGCCGGTAGGATGATTGTGGAAGCTGGCCAGGCTGGCGAAATTGGCGGTGGAGACCATCGCCTTGCGCGCGATCAGTCCGAAATTTCCCGGGAACTGGGCCCAGAAGGCCGGCTCCAGGTTCATGTCTTCCCTCACCGCGATGGCGCCGGTTTCCGCAAGCGCGGCCTGCACGTCGGCCGTGGCCTGATCCAGCGCCTCCAGTGTCGGCGTGCGCGCCAGGATCGAGAGGTGATGCTCGCCGTAAGCCGCACGTCCCGCCGCGACATCGTCCTTGGCCGCAGCAAGTTCGCCGCGCAGGCTGATGGCGTCATGATCGGCCGCGCGCAGGCGCCGCAGCGCCTGGCTCATGCGCGACAACGCCGTCTGCTGTTCGACAAAAGCGAAGCTTTCGGTCAGCACCATCTCGAAGGGCAGGCGCAGCACGCCGTCCAGCATGCCGGGCAGCGTGCGCAGCGGATAATCCTTGAGCGAGATGAGTGCGCCATAGCTTGCGCGTTCGTGGCCTGAGGCGCCGAACTCCATGGCATCGAAGCCGAAGGACAGCCGTCTTGTGGCGAGCGTCTGACCCATGTTGCCCGATGGCGCCAGCACCCGGCGCGCCACGCCGTTGGTGAGCATGGACAGAAACTCGGCGGGCTCGGAACAAAGCCCGGTTGGACCCTGATAGAGCGACAGGGTGCGCGGACCGTAGGGCGCCAGCGTCGCCAGAAAGGTCTCGCGGGTGGCGTGCAGCTGGCGCAACTCCCGTTCCAGCAGCGCCGCGTCCTCGCCCGGCTTCTTCAGCAGCCTCTCGATGAAGCCTGCACCACCCTGCAGCGGCCGTCGCACCAGGGTGAGGAAAATGTCGTTCACATAGAGCTGGCGCCGCGCCAGCCGGGCGCGCCAGGCATCATCCAGCCGGCGGCAGAAGGCATTGTCAGGGGCATCGTCGAACCTTGTGTCGGCCTTGCGGCGCACGACATGGTGATAAATCGCGAGCCTGGAACTTGCCGCGCCGCGCAGCAGGGTCTCGCGCATGGCCTTGCGGTAGTTCAACTCGTCGTCGGAGGATGTCTCGAAGGGAAATCCGCGCAGATGGATAGTCTGTACCAGAAGGCCGTCGCGGGTCCTCAAGGTTACTTCATCCAGATGGCCCAGATAGGGCAGCCGATCGCCCACGGCCGCCTCGTTCGGGGCGAGGGTCCGTGCGGCACGGTTACGGAGAAACTGCATCATCATGGACGATAGGAATTCATGTGCCAGAACCAGTGATTTTTCACTCTGGGGCAATGGCGGAGCCTGGTGCCCCAGATATCGAAGAAGCGCGGATCGCGCAGGCAGCCCAGGTAACCGATCACATGCAGCACGCCTGCAACGGCGAAAGACCAGAAGGAACGCGTCAGGAGGAACAGCTCCAGCGTCACGATCAGATTGAACACCGCATAGCCATAGGTGACGCCGCCCATCATCTGCGGCCGCGTCAGCGCGCTGAACAAGGGGTCGGAGTTGAGCCGTGCCATATCAGTGCAGGCCGCCTGCCAGCGAACGGATGCCCGAAACAATGGCCACGGCGCCAAATATGATGAAGCAGCCGATCACCACGGTCAGCCCGCGGCGCCATTCGATGCGCCCGGTGAGCATCATGAAGCCCACGACGGCGACGGCGATCACAGCGGCGGCGGTGGCGACATTGCCCAGCAGCGTACCCTGGATCCATTCCATCGCCGCAACCAGCGGTGAAGAGCCGGCCGGGTCCTGGTTCACCACTTGCGCGTTTGCAGATGACGCAATTGTTGCGGCCATCAGGACGCCCAGGGACAAATGTTTCATGGATGCACCTTTCCATTTGTGCTTTCGGCCAGACGGTTTAGCACCGCGCTCACATAGGCCTGGGTTTCGGGATAGGGCGGCACGCCGTGGTAGCGGTCGACCGCCTTGGGGCCGGCATTGTAGGCGGCAAGAGTCTTGATGATGTCGCCGTCAAAGCGATCGAGCATCTCGGCAAGATAGGCGGTGCCAGCATCCACATTGGCGGACAGGTCGTTGGGATTGGTCTTGAGTCCGGATGCAGCGGTGGACATCAGCTGCATCACACCGCGCGCGCCCTTGGGCGACACCGCCTCCTGCCGCATGCGGGATTCCTGCCAGGCCACGGCGGCGATCAGCGCCTGGCTCAAGGCATACCGGCTGGCGGAATTCTGGATGGCGGCGACGATGGGAAGCGGAACTTTCGCGGGTTCGGGGCTAGTGGCGATGGCATAAATCCCGTCCGCCGATGCCACGACTGGACCTTTATATACGGCCGCGTTGCCGCCGGGACCGATGACCATCACCTGGCCCATGGCGGACGTACAGGCCCAGCCGCACAGGCCAGAGGCCAGCAACGCCGCAAGGTATTGCTTTTTCTTGGTTATTCCAAACACGTCCACCCATTCCCGCCTAGTGGACCAACGATAGTCCAGCCGGGATGGGTTTTCCACAATCTGCCCCCCAGGGGTACCCAGCGTGTACCCGCAATGGAGTAATTTTCGCCGCGGGATCGGACCAGTACCTCCGAAGGTACTCATACCATAGCGTTATTGCCCCCAACCGCTGCCGAAGTGTGCCGCGTCAGCTGCGTTTTCAGTCATGGACGCTGCCCCTTTCGGCAAGGTCGGGGGTGGGTTTTGGTCAGGGTCTTAGCCAAACAGCGTGTTCGCGGATGCGCTCTTGCATCTGTGAGCCTTCTGTCACTGGCGGTGATGAGCGGCGGGGCGAAGGGCCAGCCTGCGGGCGGCTCGGTGGTTTCGGGCCAAGCCCAGATTTCGGCATCCGGCGCCACCACCCTGATCAATCAGAACAGTGCGAAGGCGATCATCAACTGGCAGTCGTTTTCGGTCGGCCAGGGTGG
>DATKEP010000004.1:0-4193 GCA_035512055.1 Rhizomicrobium sp. | reverse complement strand
ACCGCCTCGTCGTTGACGTTGTCTATATTGTTGGGATTGTTGGCGAAGTGGAAATAGTCCTTGACGGGCGAACAGGGATGCCCGTCGCCGCAAAATTCCTCGGTCCGCGCCACGCCGACTTCAAAGCCCTTGAAGGGATGAATGGTGATTCGCGCCGCATTGTAATAGGTGTTAGGCATCAGACGCGGCCCGTCGAGATAGCCGAGAAAGAATTCGAGCTGCCAGGGCCCCAGCCATCGCAGCACCGGCCAGCTGGAAGCTGACGTTTCGGCACGCTCGACGCCCACCTGCGGCATGGGCCGGGCATTGTTCGACAGCGACAGCGCCGAAATATTTCCCGGCCCCCACCAGTGATCGAGATAGCCCATATAGAGGCGGACATCGCCGAGGCGCACGGATCCATAAGTGCCATCCGGCATCAATTTGGTGTTGCCACCGAAAAAATAGTCCTGCCTGGCATTGGGAATTTCCGGCACGCTGGTGCCGGTGAAGTTCGTGGAAAAAACGCCAAGGGAAACCCGGCCGGAGAAAGCTCCGCTTGTGTCTTCCACGGAAAGCTGGGCTTGGCCCTCGCCTCGCCCCATGCTATCGAAACCATAGACGACGTTGGGTTTGTTTGTTGCGTCCAGGCTGGCCCAGCTTGAGACATTCGGCGCCGTCGCTGCGCGCGCGCGCGCCAGCACGCGTGCCGCCGCGACTTGGACGGACATTGGCCGTCCGGCCAGTTCGGCGGAAGACAGATCGTTCATAAGCGATGCCCAGGGAAGCGGCCACTGGGTGGTGATGTCATCAATGGCGCCAGCCGACTGCAGCAGTTCGATGTCGGACCGAAGCTGATTGTCCCCCGCCTCTGCCCAGGGCGAGGCGCACGCCGGCAGGACAGCAAGCCACAACAACAGGGCAAGCCCGGCCTGCCAACCACAATCTCTGGTCCGCATGTGTCTCCAGAACGCGCCCCCAACGACCTACCATAGGTATTTTGCAACTGCGAACAAGCAGGAATTTATGACGGGAATGCAACGTCCTTTGGCCGGCCCGGCGATCTTCAAAATCAATCCCTTGCCGGAAGGCAGGCGACGCCTCTGGCGCTCAAATTGGCACAAAAGTCGGAGGGCTTCTCGCCCGCGGTCACGACGATGCGCAGGCGATAATAGCGGCCCTTGCCCGGTATTTCGGCCGTGACAATATGCGGGCTGAAGCCGTCCAGCACATTGCCAGCGCGCAACCTGGCTGCGGTCCAGCCGGCACTGGCTTCCGATTCGCTGCGCCAGGCTCCGAGTTGGACTTCGCTTCCGGCGGATGCGGACGTGCCGATTGCAGATGCGGTCTGGTCCAATGCCGGACGCAATGCCACTTTCGCGTCGCCGTCTTTCCGGCCGACCGAGGCGCCCGAGGCTTGGCGGCTCTGACCACGCACCTCATGCCAAGCCGGTACCGCCGCAGTGGCGGCTTTCGTGGAAGCGGGCACCGCTTTTCCTGGAGAAGAGGCGGAACGTGGCGGATGCAGGATTATCGGATCCTGGGAACTGGCAATGCTATTGTCCGGCGGGCCACCCAAGGCCTCCAGCCGTTCCGACGCCAACGCGTAATGGGGATCGACAGCCACGGCCTTGGCATAGAATCTGCGCGCCGCGGCTTGGTCGCTCTGTGCCTCGGCGATTTGTCCCAGTCCATACCAGGAATATTGGGGTTTGCCGCCACTGGCCGAAAGTGCTGCCTGGTAGTCGCGCCGCGCTTCGGCAAATCGGCTCTGTCGGCGATAAACGTTGGCGCGATTATTGAACGCGGTGGCGAGGCTCTCGCCTTTCAAGGCGATAACGGCAGTGTAATCCTTGGCGGCCTCATCCAACTGTCCCAGCCCGTCGCGAAGGAAGCCCCGCTGCAACAGGGCTTGCGCCCTTTCCCCGGCAGGAAGTGCGTTGGCATCCAGTGTGGCTGTAAAGTCGCGCATGGCCGGATCGGCAAGCCCCAGAAGCTCCTCCGCCAGGCCGCGGTACAGCAGCAATCGGCCGCGCTGACCAAGAGACAAGGTATCGTCGCTCAGGCCGGAGTCCGCCAGTTTGGCGGCCTGCGCGGCCTCGCCGGTGTCGAGTGCTTGCTGTGTTTCGGCGATCAACGCCTCTGTGGCTGGCAGAGATTTCGCTTCGCCCGCCATCAGGAGGGCCGCAACCATGCCAATCCAGACGCGTTTGCCCATTAATGCCTGCCAAATCCTTGAAACTGGACAATAATGGCGGGCCCATGCCATGAAACAGCTCCTATCCGAAAACATCCCCCGGAAAAAGCATGTCCGCCTCTAGACCTGTTCGCAAAGCCGTTTTCCCCGTGGCGGGCATGGGTACCCGATTCCTGCCCGCCACCAAGGCGATTCCAAAAGAAATGCTGCCGGTCGTGGACAAGCCGGTAATCCAGTATGCCGTCGAAGAGGCGCGGGAAGCCGGTATCGAGCAGTTCGTGTTCATCACCGGCCGGGGCAAGCAGGTCATCGCCGACCATTTCGACCATGCCTACGAACTGGAATCGCTCCTGGAAACACGCTCCAAGACCACCGAACTGAACAGTCTGTTGGAATCGCTGCCCAAGACCGGATCGGTCGGCATGATCCGCCAGCAACAGCCCCTGGGGCTGGGCCATGCGGTATGGTGCGCGCGGCACTTTGTGGGCGACGAGCCTTTTGCCGTGCTTCTGCCGGACGACCTGATGGTGGGAAAGCCTGGCGCCCTGTCGCAGATGATGATGGCCTATCGCGAAGTGGGCGGCGGCATCATTGTTGCGGCCGAAGAAAGGCCCATGAACGAAGTCAAACGGTATGGCGTGGTGGATCCGGGCCAGCGCAAAGGCAATATCACCGAGGTCAAGGGCGTCGTGGAAAAGCCCGATCCCGCCAAGGCTCCATCCAATCTCTGTGTCATCGGCCGCTATATCCTGCAGCCCGAGATTTTCGGCATCCTGGACAAGCAGGAACGTGGCGCAGGCAATGAGATCCAGCTCACCGATGCAATGGCCCAAATGATCGGCAAGGCACCTTTCCATGCGGTCAAGACAGATTGCGCCCGCTACGACTGCGGCGACAAGGTCGGATTTCTGCATGCCAATATTGCGGTTGGCCTGTCAAGGCCCGACATCGCGCCGCAGTTGTCCGCCATTCTCAGGGCGCTGGTGTGAACATTCTCGCGAGACACGGCCTTGCCGGTGCGGCGCTGCTGCTCCTGACCGGCTGCAGTTCTGCCGACTCCGGAAACACCAACTACGCGCAATTCTATCAGTTGGCGAAACAGAGCCTCTCAGCCACCTTCGGCACAGTGCGCGTGACGCGTGATCAGGCGGCATCCATTCCCTACGCGAGCATGGGTTACAGCCTGGATGGCGGCAACCAGATGCTGCTGGTACTGGCGACGGATTCCAGTGGTGAATTGCTATGGACGGGACCTTCGCATGCGGTCATCGTCACGCGCGATGGCCGGATCGTGCGCACGGTCGGCCTGGGCCATGACCTGGCAGGGCTGACAATGCGCAATGCAGCCGCTCCATCGCCTGCCGCGGCGGTGCGGGCTCCCTTCTCCAGCATCAGGCTGGAAGATTTTCCGGAACTCGGCCTTTATGGGACGCTGGTGTCGTGCCGCGCCCATCTGGCGGGCCGGCAGCGGATCGACATTCTGGGGCAGGCCGTGGCGGCGGACAGGGTGGATGAAGTCTGTCAAAGCCAGAAACCCGAATGGACTTTTGTCGACAGCTTTTGGGTGGACACGGAAAATGGTGTTGTCTGGCGTTCCCGCCAACATATCCATCCCAAGGGCGGCGAGATAGAAACCGAAGTTTTTCGCCCGCCTGGCTGAAGGAAAACGATCTTTCGCTCGTTTCGGAGCGATCGTCAAAAAAATTGGGAGAGCCTCGCGGCTCTCCCAATCCTGTTACAGAAGCGCGGTCAATTACGGTACGCCAGTGCCAGTGGCAGTGGTGGTCACGACCTGGCCACCACCACCGGTGCTGGCTGCAAGGCCAATCCCCAAACCGGCCAGACCGACGCCGGCGACAATCAGCAGGGTATTGCGTTCCATCTGCGCTTTCTTCACGCCCGCCGGCTTGCCCGCCGGGAGTGTCGTCGCGGCAAATGCGTTCGTCGCCAGCAAGCTGGCAGCCAAAACGGCTGCACCGAAAGTCCGCATTGGGGTCTCCATAAAAAATAACGTTTT
>DATKEP010000003.1:0-47194 GCA_035512055.1 Rhizomicrobium sp. | reverse complement strand
CAGCTACATATTCGTTGGCATCGTAGTGTTTCATGCTGACGGCGGCGCCGCCGCCGGTGTCAGTGGTATGGCCAAGAACTTTGGACCTGATGAAAGGCAGGACGCCAATCCGCTCGGAGGTTAGGGCAGTCGATCCCGTGCGGCGGAGATCGTGCGGTGTCGCGTGCTTCATTTTTATGGCACCTAGGATGTCCACCATAGCGTGATAGATACTGTTTGGTAGGATGCCTTTGTTCTCAAGGTGCCACCGAGGCGATGGAAAGACGCAATCCAGTGTGGGGCTGGGGCGAAGCCCAATGGCTTCCTTAATCAGCTCGATGGCCTCGTCCGTTAGTGGCACCAAGTGTGGGACGCCGGCCTTCATCCGATCGCCAGAGATCAGCCAGGTTTTTGTGTCGAAGTTGAGTTCATCGAGGCGCATACCGGCGATTTCGTTTTCGCGAACCAGAAGGAGGGTGCAAAGCTGGAGAGCGATGCTCATTGATCGGCTGAGATAGAGCGGCAAAATCTTGCCTCTCTTGTTTGGTGCCCTGAACTTCGGAGGGTCCAGCACAGCGATCCAGAATTCCCGCAATTCACTGTCCGTCAGCGTGCGTGTGCGCGGCTTTGTTGTTCCGATAACCCCGAAGCCAATGGCCGGGTTAATCGGGATTAGATCCTCATATTCGGCGATGCCAAAAGCGAAAGTCTGCCGAATGATCGCTTGGACCTGAATCGTCTGGGCCTTGATGCCTAAGTCCATCAGGTCGCGCAGAAGTTTTTTGACAGTGGAGCGGTGAATGTCTTCGATGAATGTATTCCCCAACTTCGCTTTGATGTAGCGCCGATAGACGGCTTCTTCATCTCGGATGGTTCTCTCGCGCTTCTGCTTCTTGCGGGGTTTCCAATGGCCCTTTTTGCTAGCGTCGATATAGGCGCCGAAAAGGTCCCCGAATGTCCGTATCGGGGCTGTCTTCACGGCTTGACGGGCGCGGCGTCGTTCCGTAGCCGGATCATTGCCTGTTTTCGTCTGGGCAAGCAGCTTGAGCGCTTCGTCCCGCGCGTCGGCCAGTTTCAAAGCTGGATAAGTTCCGATCGTGAACCGTGGCTGGCGGCCGTTTTCCGTCCGATAGCGGAGGACCCAGGTCTTGCGTCCCTGGCCGGAAACCCGAAGGACAAGCCCGCTGACCTTGTGATCAAATATCTCGACCCGCTTGCCGTTGCGCGCGGTCAGGGCCTTGATAAAATTTTCGTTTAGAACCGGTTTTGGCATAATTTTAGACCTACGTTTAACGTCACCGTCGCTCGGATGGCTTGTCCTAGTGGGGCACGTTTGGGGCACATATGGGGCACAAAAAAGCGAAACTGCCCGCATGCGCGTGAAACGATCTGTAACCCGACTGCCAATTTCCGCTAAGGAACGCCGATCAGGTGCAACAGGGTGAGCAGGCTGAAACACCTGCTTCCAATATTAGGAAACCGCCGCTCTATCCTGCTGAGCTACGGGGTCACGCGGAACAACAAATGCCCTATTTTTTAATCCAAAGCCAGCGGCTGCGGTTGTAGTCGAGGCGGTTGGGCACATAGCCGCCTACGCGAGCTCCCACCGCCTCGCTTTGCGACAGGAAACGGATAGGCAGCCAGGGCAGGTCCGCCAGCGCGATCCGCTCGGCCGATTTCAGAAGCTGCGCGCGTTTGCCCGCATCCGGCTCGCGCTCGGCCGCCTCCAGCGCCGTGTCGAATTTCGAATTTTTGTAACCGGTATAATTGCCAGGGCTGCCCGACCTGAGCAGGTCCAGGAAATTGGATGCATCGTCAAAATCCGCAAGCCAGGTGGTATAGCCCAGCTGATACTTGTGCGCGCGAAGGTCCCGCAATTCCAGCGCATAGTCCGAAACCGCGATGCGGACATCGACATAGATCTGCCGCGCTATGGCCTGAAATACCGCTGCCAGCCTTTTGCTGTCGGGATTTCCGGTTGCGGCATAGGTCAGCGTCAGCCTGTTGAAGGGGCCATAGCCTGCGTCTTGCATGAGCCGCCTGGCCAGCGCCAGTCGCGCGGGAAAAGGCATGGGCTTGAAGTCCATCTCCGGTCCGCCCGCGTAATTGTCGACGTTAGGCGGCACGAATGCATAGGCCGGCCGCTCCCCCAGCTTCATGACCTTCGCGGCCACTGCCTCGCGGTCATAGACGAGATTGAGCGCGCGGCGCACGCGAATGTCGGCCAGCGTTGGGTCATTGAGATTGATGGCGATATAGGCCAACGCCAGCGACGGAATGATGTGCAATGTGCCAGGCATGTTGGCCTTCAGCCAGACAACTTGTGCGCTGGGGAGCGGCGTCTGCATGTCAAGTTCGCCCGCGCGAAACCGGCGCAGGGCCGCCTCGGTATCGGAGGTTGAAAAATAATTCACTGTGTCGATCTTCACATCGACGGCGTCATAGAAGCCGGGATTTTTGGCCAGCGTGACATGGTCGTTGGGCACCCAGCTCTTGAGCAGATAAGGACCGTCCGACACATAGGCGCTCACGCGCGGGCCGGACTTGAGCGCAGCCGGCGGCAAGGGCAGGGCGCAGGGCTGGCTCAGCAGTTCCGGCAAATAGGGTGCCGGATGTTCAAGGGTGATGACGACTGTCGCGGGGTCTGGCGCGCCCGCGCCCAGGGCCGCTGGCGGCAGACGCCCGGCGGTGATGGCCTGCGCATTGCGGATGATCCAAAGATTTTGCGCGGTGCGCGCCGCCGTCTTCGGATTCAGCAGCCTTCGCCAGGCGAAAATGAAATCCTGAGCCGTTATCTTGCTGCCGTTGGACCAGCGCGCCGCGCGCAGATGAAAGGTCCAGGTCAGCCCGTCGCGCGAGGTTTCCCAGTCGTCCGCGATGCCTGGGATAGGACGCGCGGCTGCATCCAGCGTGGTCAACCCCACCATCATGTCACCCAGAATGTTGCTTTCCATCGTGGTTCCGGCAAAAGCGGGATCGAGCGAATCCGGCTCGGCGCCATTGCCGCGGTTGAGCACGGTCTGCGCCCGCGCGCCAGTCACGGCCACCAACAGCAGAAAGGCCGGCAGCAAATGTTTCATGTAAAACGTTTCACGCGCGCCGGCTGGTCGATGGAAATCCAGCGGGAGCGATGCTTGTCCATGGGGTTTGCCTTCCAACCCTTGACGTACGGCCATACGAGGTTTTCGTCGCTCCAAAAGAACAGCGGCATGATTGCCTGGTCCTTAAGGATGATCGCTTCGGCGGCTGCGAGTTTCCTGCCGCGGCTGGCAAGGTCGGCGTCATTCTGGGCCGTAGCCATCATAGCGTCGAATGCGCGATTGCCGTAGAGGCCGTCATTGTTGCCGCCACCGGTCTGGAGCAGTTCCAGGAAGGTCGCCGCGTCATTGAAATCCGCATTCCAAGCCGTCTTGGCCATATCGAAATTGTGACTATGGGTCTCCGCCAGGAAGACCTGGAAATCCATCGGCAGGATGCTGGCATTGATATAGACCTGGGCCAACATCTGCTGGATGGCGGCCGCGACCGCGCGCTCGCTTCCCGGTGCGGTGCTGCGGATCATATAGGTGGTGTTCACACGCCTGTTCTCGTCAAAACCGGCATTTCGCATCAACGCCTGGGCCCGTTCGATACGCTGCGCATAGGCAAGAGACCGGAATGCGAAGGCGTTTCCGCCGGGAAAATTCGCGGTGCCGGGCGGCACGAGACTGTAGGCGGGAAGATCGCCAACGCGGCGAACGCGTTCTGCGATGGCTTCGCGGTTGAGCGCCAGATTGATGGCTTCGCGCACCCGGATATCGTCGAACGGCTTTCTTGTGTGATTGAACTCGATATATTCGACACTGAGGAGAGGCGCCGGATCGCGCGTTTCCGGCATGTTGGCCTTGATCCAGTCGATCTGCTGGACCGGCAGCCTGACCTGCACGTCCAACTCGCCGGCGCGCATCCGCTGCAGCGCTGCATCATAGTCATCGGTCGGATAGTAATAGACCCGTTCAAGAGCCACATTTTCCGCGTCATAGAAACGGGGATTCTTGGCCAGCAGCACATGACCGTTGGGCAACCATTCCTTGAAGGTGAAAGCGCCATTGCCCACATAATTTTCGGCCCGCGTCCAGTCACGGCCCTTGGCCTTCACCACATGACGGGGCAGGGGATAGGTTGGAGAGAGCATCAGCATCTGGAGCAGATAGGGCGCCGGATGCTCAAGCTGGATTTCCAGCCTGTGCTCGCCTGGCGCGCGCACGCCGAGCGCCGATGCCGGCAATTTGCCTCCATTGATCGCTTCACCGTTTTTCACGACGTAGAGGAAATAGGCATAAGGGGCAGCAGTTTTTGGATCGACCAGACGCTGCCAGGAAAAGACGAAATCCTCTGCGGTGACTTGCGTACCGTCCGACCAGCGCGCTGCGCGCAAATAAAAGGTCCAGGTCAATCCGTCGGTCGATGTGGTCCAGCTAAGCGCCATGCCAGGCACCGGCTTGGCCATCTGGTCTTCGGTCATCAGGCCGACGGCAAGATCGCCTATGATGGCGTCGTCCTGGATTCCTGTCGCCATGCTGCTGTCCAGCGTTTGCGGCTCTGTCGCATTGCCGCGGTGGAGCGTGCCCGCATCGCTGACACGATGAATCGAATTGCGCGGCCCGCGCAGCGCCAGTGCGGCTGCACCTGCCGCCAACATCGCGCCTCCTGCCAGCGCCAGTCGCCGGTTCCATGCCTTGCCCGATGCCATCAAGACCTTTTACGATGACCCGGCAGACATTTGCCGGCTTTATGGCAGGCTATTCAACGGTTTCTTGGGGGAGTAAAATGCGCAAGCTGGCTTTGGCGGCATCGATCATTGGAGCGGGCCTTGTTCCCGTGCCGATCCTGGCGGATACACGCGAGGATGTGGTCAATGGCATGACGCGCTGCGCCGCGCTGGTCGACGATCGTCAGTGGCTGGATTGCTATTACGGCGCGGCTCAGCCGATGCGTTCCCAGCTCGGCCTGCCGCCGGCCCCCGCCTCGCAACTCAGGCTGCTGCAGATCCCATCCACGCCGGCTGCCGCCCCGGCAGCGCCGGTTGCGCTACCTGCCACAGTGACCCGCGCCGCGGCACGCACGGGTCCACCGCCCATGCCCAAACGGTCAGGTATTTTCGATGTTTTTGGCGGTTCAGACGTGGTCAGCAACACCCCGATTCAGTCATACGAGGTGACCGCAAAGGGCTTTACGATCAAGCTGCCTGATGGCCAGGTTTGGAAGCAGACCGACGAAGACGCGTCAAAATCCCCTGTCAGCTGGCGGGACCCGGCATCCAGCATGCGGGTCACCATCACCCAGGGCGCCCTACATTCGTTCAACCTGGTGATGGGGGACGAAACCCAGCATCACAAGGTGACGCGCATCCGATAAAAAAGCCGTCCCCGGTCCTGGAGTGGCTTTCTGACTCAGTGAGCAGGAAGCTGGCTATCCTCGACGGGCTGGTTGGGCTGGGGATTCCACATGCCCGATTCGTAAACGTAAACGCCGAAACCAAGCATCACGAGTGCTATGATAATCGCCACCACGGTGCGCGATTTCTTGTCCGGCACCTCTTCAGAGTGGTGGAATTCCTGCAGATTGGTCACTGTTACCTCCCAGATTGCTTTATAGCGTCTCCGTTCCTGAACAAATTGTGTGCGCCGGTCATAAAGTGACGGCGCATGAAGGCTTTATAGCACGGTTCGCGGGCGCCGGTTAAGGGCGAGTTGAGTCAGATTTTCTAAGACGCCGCCGCGGCAATGCAGGCGCCTCCATATCAGAAAATCAGGCCATATCGTATTCGGACACAAAATGGCCGGGTGTGGTTTCTAACAGTTTGGGCCGGTAATCGGGCGTATTCAGCCGGGATTTGAGGAATGTCAGCTGGGCCCTGGGGTCCAGCGGCGAGGGCAAATCGCCGGTCAAAAATTCGCGCTTTTTCGCCCGTTCCGCCCTCGGATCGGGCGACAGCACAGCCGAGAGTAGTGCGCGGGTGTAGGGATGGCGGGGATCTCGGTAAAGCGCGTCCGCGGGCGCAAGTTCCACCACCCGTCCCAGATAGAGAACCATCACGCGATGTGACAGCCGGCGTACAACCGAAAGGTCGTGGCTGATGAAGATCAGGGAAAGCCTGGTTTCGGCCTGGAGACCGCGAATCAATTCGATAATCTGGGCCTGGATCGTGACATCCAACGCACTTACCGCTTCATCACAAACCAGCAATTTCGGTTTGACGATCATGGCGCGCGCCAGGCCCACGCGTTGGTTCTGGCCGCCGGAAAGTTCGTGCGGGTAACGGTTGATCCATGCAGGATCGAGTCCCACGCGCGCCATCATTGCGCGCACCTTCTCGCGGATGCTGAGGCGCGAAAGCCCCGGCTCCAGTGCCTTCAAAGGCTCGGCGACAGATTGACCCACCGGCATGCGTGGATCCAGGCTCGCAAGCGGATCCTGGAATACGATCTGAAAATCTCCCCGCAGGGAGCGCAAGTCTGCCTGGGCCGCCTCATCGAGGTCGCGGCCCAGCCATGCGACACGTCCCCCGGCCTTTGGAAGAAGTTTGAGCACCGCGCGTGCCAGTGTGGACTTGCCGCAGCCGGATTCGCCCACCACGCCCAGCGTCTCGCCTTCATGCAGCGCGAAGCTGACGCCGTCCACCGCACGCAAGTTTTGCGTCTTGCCGAAAACTCCACTTCTGACGGGAAATGTCACTTTCAGGTCCTCGACCGTCATGAGCGCCGCACCCACCGCGGTAATGGGCGGCAACGGTTCGTTTGTCTTGGGGACCGCGGCCAGCAGCGTGCGCGTATAGTCGTGTCTGGGTGAATAAAAGACGTCATCCGCCGTACCGCTTTCCACGATTTCGCCGCTGGTCATCACTTGCACGCGGTCGGCCAGGCCGGCAATTACGCCCATATCATGGCTGATCATGGCGATGGCGGTTTTGCGCTCGTTCTTGAGCGCGCGCAGGATTTCCAGAATTTGCGCCTGCACGGTCACGTCCAAAGCCGTGGTCGGCTCGTCGGCGATGATCAGGTCTGGCCCCGTGATCGTGGCCATGGCGATCATCACACGCTGGCGCATGCCGCCGGAAAGTTCATGGGGATATTGCTTCAGTCGACGCGCGCTTTCAGGGATGCGGACATAATCCAGCATCTCGCGGGCCCGCCGGTGCGCCTCGGCGCGCGACACTTTCCGGTGCAGCATCAGGGTCTCGGTGATCTGGTCGCCGATGCGCATGTGCGGCGTGAGCGAGGTCAGCGGGTCCTGGAATATCATCGTGACCTGGCCACCGCGCAGCGCGTTCAACCGTTTCGGTCCCGCGCCCAGTATCTCTTCGCCCTTGTATTTCACGCTGCCGCTGGCGCTGCCATTGGCGGCAAGAAGCCCGAAAGCGGCCAGAAACAGCTGGCTTTTGCCCGACCCCGATTCTCCTACCACGCCCAGGCATTCGCCTTCATGGACGGTGAGACAGGCATTCCTGACGGCTTCGACCTCGCCATCGGCGGTGTCGAAATGCACATTGAGGTTGGTGATCCGAAGCAGCGGGCTCATCGGTCTTTCGGATCCAGGGCATCGCGTAAGCCATCGCCGATGAAATTGAAGCAGAACAACGTAACCGCCATGAACATGGCCGGAAAAAGCAGCATCCAGGGCGCGGTCTCCATCTGGTCGGCACCGTCGGAAATCAGCACGCCCCAGCTGGTCAAGGGTTCCTGGATCCCCAACCCCAGGAATGAGAGAAAGCTCTCTGTCAGGATCACGCCCGGCACGGTCAGGGTGACATAAACCATTACCGGCCCCACCACATTCGGAATGACATGGCGGACGATGATTCCGAAGGGGCTGACGCCGGCCGCTCGCGCCGCCTCGATGAATTCCTTCTGCTTGATGGAGAGCGTCTGGCCGCGAACGATCCGCGCCATGGTCAGCCATTCCACCGCGCCGATTGCCACGAACAGGAGGATGAAATTGCGGTCGAACATCACCATCAGGATGATCACGAAGAAGATGAAGGGCAGCGAATAGAGCACATCGACGATGCGCATCATCAATCCGTCGAGGCGCCCGCCGGCATAGCCTGCGACCGCGCCATAAAGAACGCCGATCACCAACGAGACGATTGTCGCCACAAGGCCCACCGCCAGCGACACGCGTGCGCCGAACAGGACGCGCACGAAGAGATCGCGGCCTACCGCGTCAGTGCCAAAGATGTGGCCGCCTGCCCGGCAGGCGGCTTCCGCCGGCCACCAGCCAGGCGCACAAGCAATGATGTCGTAATTGACCTGGTCATAGGCGAAAGGCGAGAGCAGAGGCGCCAGGACGGCAAGCCCCGCGATCAGGCCCAGAATGACCATGCTGACCACCGCGGCACGATTCCTGAACAGGCGGCGGCGTGCATCCATCCACAGGCTGCGGCCCTCGATCTCATGGACAGATTGGAGCGCCTGGCCCGTCGCACTCATGACAGCCTGACGCGCGGATCGAGCAGGCCGTAAGCAATATCGGCCAGGAAATTGAGCAAGATGATCAGCGCCGCGTAACAGATCACCACGCCCAGCACGAGCGTATAATCGCGATTGAGCGCACCTTGCACGAAGTAGCGGCCGATGCCGGGCAGGCCGAAGATTTCTTCCACCACCAGCGAGCCTGTGAGAATTGCGGCGAGTGCCGGACCAAGATAGCTTACCAGCGGCAAGGCGGCCGCGCGCAAGGCATGACTGAGCACGATGCGATATGCAGGCAACCCCTTGGCGCGGGCGGTGCGGATGTAGTTGGCGCGCAGCACCTCAACCATCGAGCCACGCATCAGCCGCGCCACGATGGCTATTTGCGGCAGGGCCAGCACGGTCACGGGAAGCACCATGTTGGCCAGCGCGCCCCCGTTCCAGCCGCCCACCGGCAGCCATCCGGCATAGATTCCGAGCAGCAGCGTAAGAATGGGCGCGGTGACGAAGGTCGGAATGGTGATGCCCAGCATCGCCAGCGTCATCACGGAATAGTCTTCCCATTTGTTCTGTTCCAGAGCGGCCCAGGCACCCAGCGCGGTGCCCAGCAGCAAAGCCAGCGCCATGGCGGAAAATCCGAGCCGCGCGCTGACCGGCAAGCCGGTGGCGATCAGCTGCACGACGGTAAAATCTTTATTTTTGTAGGAAGGCCCCAGATCGCCATGCGCGACCTTGCCCACATAGATCAGGTATTGCCAGTAAAGCGGCTTGTCGAGGTTATAAGCCGCCTCGATGTTGTGCTCCACTTCCGGCGTCAGTTTGCGCTGGCTGTCAAAGGGTCCTCCCGGGGCGGCGCGCATCATGAAAAAGGCAAGCGTGACAATCACGAACAGGGTGGGAATGGCGCCCAGAAGACGGCGCAGCGCGTATGTGATCATTGTGAGACGAACTCCTGCCAGCGCGGAGCTATGCCAGCGCCATTCACGAGCCACCAGCCATCGTCCACCGCAAAGGCATTGCGGAAATTTCTGGGCGCCGTGGGAAGCAGAGGAGCCATCGCCTGACCCGTTTCGGGGTTGGCCTTGACCAGCGGCAGCGATGAATGCCGCGCGGGCCCGAAAGGGACCCAGCTTGACACGCCCGCCAGAGGCACACTGGCGGTGGCATAGAAGATATAATCCAGTGCCCGCTTCTTGTTGGGATCGCCGGCCGGAATACCGAACGCATCCATCTCATAAAGCTGGTGATCCCAGATCATGCCGCCCGGCACGTAGTCCTTCAGATTGGCGACATCGCCATTCAGTGCGGTTACCATTACTGCCTGGCCATCCTTCAGCCATTCCAGCGCGCCCACGCTGTCATGGGCCCAGATCGGATGAAGGGCTTTGAGCTTGGCGAAGGCGCGGTCGAGGCCTTCCGGCGTTTCCAGCGTCTTGTAGACATCGCCCGGCGCCACGCCGTCGGCCAGCAACGCCATCTCCAGGTTGTATTTGGCCGAGGCCCGGCTCAACGCTCGCCGGCCGTGGAATTTGGTGACATCGAAGAAATCGGCCAGCGTGGCCGGGACCGGTTTTAGTGTGGACGAAAAAACGATCACCTGCGAATAGACCTGGCTCCCGACCCAGCAGGGACCGATCGAGCCCGGCACGAAATCGCGGGCAGCCGCCACGCCGTTCGCGCCAGCCGGCAGCATGGCCGGATTGATCATTTCCAAAAGCTTGCCCTTGCAAGCCTGGACAGCTTTGGGCAGTTCGAAGTCGATCACATCAGCCTTGTATAGGCGCTTGTCCACCATCGCCTGAACGTCCGCCAGATCTCCGTCCCAGAAGGCGGGGCGCACATCGACACTCCTGTCCGCGGCGTAAGTATGCATCTGGGCATTGGTCTGGGCGCGGCCAAAAGGCCCCGGCCAGGTCATCACGGTCAGCACAGGCGGCGGGCGGGTGACGAAGAAGAGGGCGGCCACCGCTGCGATCAGCAGGACAGCCATGGCGAGAAGGACACGACGCCGCAGATTCATTGGGGGAGACTAGCGAAGCTTTCCAAGAGTTGCAGGTGCCAGATACCGGGTTGCTTGGTCCTTAGGCAAAAAGCGCCATCCGGCCGGGCGTGACCTTCACATCCATCAAGAAAGGGCCGCTGATCAAGAACTTGCGTGGACGCCATTTGATCCGGGCAAACATTCCTCGTTCCAGGTCGCCTGGTGGGATTCGCGAATGACAAGCTTTTGAGGTCTTTAGCCTGTCTAAGGCCTTGCTTTTGCTATGGCCCGACCATAGAACGCCGGTCCCTGAGCGGGGTTCATGTGCAGCCAGCCACGCCCCCCGGGGCGAGCGCCGGGACAGGGCTCAAGAGTTGGCCGAAAGGTCGCGTGTGCAGTTGTAGCTCAGTTGGTTAGAGCGCCGGATTGTGGATCCGGAGGTCGGTGGTTCGAGCCCACCCAACTGTACCATTCAAAACCGTTGCGCTTTCAAAGCCTGCCGCTCGATGAGATGGCTCAAAGGTGGAGTTCCGTGACCGCGCGATAGTTGCCCAGAGTGCCTTTGACAAAAGTGTTGAAGGCGATGGAGCGGCGCGGCGTGGTCGAGCGGTTCGGTTCGACCAAATGCGTCAAACGCGAAGAGAACAGAAAGATGTCGTTCTGCCGCGGCATCACGCGATTGATCGGGGAGTTGTAGATGTTGCGCTTGGCTGGATCCGGCGGGTCCAGGTCGATCTGCTGATAGCTGGTGTGCCTGGTAAACACCATATTGGAAGGTGGGTCTGGCAATTCGTGGTGATATAAAGAGCCCGAGAGGATCGAGTTGGAATGAGAGTGACCGTGCATGCCTGCGTTAGGCATGCAGATCAGCGACCAGGACTGCGTGACATACAGGCGTTGGGTGATGCACATCACATCGCGCGCATAGATATCAAGCACCTCCTGCACCGCATCCTTGATGCTTTTGAGTTGGGGTTCTTCAAAGATGTAGAGATTTTCGGAGATCATGTTCTCCGGATTGTTGACCATCTTCAGATTGCTTATGAACTCGATCTGATCGGGCGTAATGGAGCCCGCAATATTGGCGCGAAAATAAGGCTCGACGAAGAGCGGGTACACTTCGTGTGATACGATCGGCATATTGTCCCCCGGCGGGCTCTTGAGCGCTACGTTTCATAATGTGAATTGACGGACAAGTCACGGTGGCGGTGGCGCGGGCGGTCCAATTCCGAGCAAGCCTTCGACCCGATAATGCGCCAGGGCGGCCTCGTCGATGTTAAGGCCCAGGCCGGGATGTTGCGGCACCACGCAATCGCCATCTGCGAATTTGAACGGTTGTTCGCCGTGCAGCAGCGGCAGGAAGGCTTTGCAATAATCCTCCGGCAGCCAGGGCGGACTCAACACAGCGATTTCCTGATAGATCGATCCCATGGCTGCTGCGAGTTGCAGGCGCCCAGCCCATGCGAGGCCGGAAATTCCGTGCGGGGCAGTCTTCAATTCCCAGGCCTCGGCCAAGACGCCAACTTTGCGAGCCGTCCAGATTCCCGCGACCACCCGCAATTCGGGCTGCAGCACTTCATAGGTTTGATGCAGCAGGCATTGCCGGTACGGTTCGAGGCCTTGATAGCCTTCGCCGCCGGTAATGATGATCGAGCTCTCCCGCCGAAGGCGCGCCGGGCCTTCATAATCGTCGCGCGCCAGAGGTTCTTCCAGCCAGAAGCAACCCGCCTTTTGGAGGGCGCGCGCGGCCATTAGCGCCTGATCGTAAGTCCAGAGACCGCCGGGTGAGCGGTCAGCCGTGCGGTCCACCATCACGCGAAAGTCCGGCCCGCAGGCGGCGAGAATTTCTCCGACAGCTTCCACATCCACATTGTAATCGCGGCGAAAAATCTGGATTTTCATTGCATTGAAACCCGCTGCTTTCGCGATCCTGGCCTGCTCGACCTGCTGCCTGGGCGTGATCGTTTCCTGCCCGTTCGTGCCCGGCCAAACGTAAGTGAGGTAAACCGGTTGAGCCGGCAGCGACGCGCCGCCAAGAATGCGCGACACCGGCTGGCCCGCGATCTTGCCGATTGCATCCCACATGGCTTCCTCGATCCCACCCCATTTGATCAACCCTTTCTTGAGGTGACTCTCAATGTGGAACAGGCTGCCACCCACCAACACCGGTTGCGCGGCCGTGACCTGCCGGGCCGTGGAGCCAAGGAATGAGTAGCCTTTCACGCCCGCGTCCGTTTCGACGCAAGTGACATTGATGCGGCCCGGCGGGCCGCCGGTGCGCGTCGGCGGGACGGCGCCGGTCTGTGGCACATTCACATCGAATGTGGTCACGCTTTTTATAACGACGTTCGGCGCCTCGCGGGTCAGCTTGCGCAGCGGCGCCATCATGCGCGACTGCGCTTCCGCCAGACCAGGAACGGCTGCGCCAGACGAAACGGCGGCGATCAAGGCGCGCCGGTCCAGATCAGTCATGCAGCGGGTCCTCTATCGATCTTCTCGTCCGGACCGCTATTCACGCCAGAGGAAATTTCAGGAAGCGCGGCCGACCTTGAAGGTCCGGGAATCATCTTCGGTCTTGAGATTGTAGGACCACATGGCGCCCGGCGTGATGACGATCTTCTCCCCCATGCGGAAGTGCGGCTTGAATCCGGATTCCACATCGGTCTGCCGCCAGACCTGGCCATTTTCCAGAGTGACAATGAAAGCGCCCTGATTGTCATAGCGCACCGCGGCGAGCGGCGACACCGCCACAGGCGGCGCGGTCCCTCCCAAGATCTGCATGAAGCTGCCACGCCGGTGCACGGATGCCGGCGCGACTGTGGCGGTGCGCGTGGTCATGCCGGCCGCAGGCGGTGGCGCTGTCGTTGCAACAGGAGGCGCCATCGCCACGGTTGGCGGATAGGATTGTGGCGCGGGCGGGACAAGGCGCTGCTGAAATTCCGGCGCCGGCGTCAGACCGAGTTTGGCCCGCATGATCTGCAATGCGCCATAGCTGCAATCCAGCCAGCTGCGGTCATCCGGCATCGCCGAACAACGCTGCTCGGCGGCGCGCGCATCCTCCCGGGCGCCCCCCAGGGCCGGCTGGGCCATCAGCAAGCATGCTGCCGCGATATAAAATTTCTTCATGACGCACCCGCGGCAATGACCACAGGCCTCTGTGATGAATGTCTGCCCGATGCTAGTAGGTCATGCCGGGATTTGTTCGTCCAGTCTATTCTCGCGGAACCATGCAAAGCGCCGCCGAAGAGCAATACCGCAGGGCTACCGCGCTTTATGACGCCGGTGATTTCGTCGGCGCGCTGGCGGCCTATGAAGCCGGGCTTGAAGCAAGCCCGCAAGCGGCCGCGCTCCAGTACGGCCGAGGCAACTGCCTGGTAATGCTGCGCCGCGTGGAAGAGGCGATTGGCGCGTTTGATTGTTGTCTGACGCTCGCCCCTCATCATCCGATCGCACAGTATAATCGCGCCAACGCGCTCGTTCAGTTGCAGCGCTGGCAAAAGGCTCTGGAGAGTCTCGATGCGCTGGTTCGCGGCCATCCCGGCATGGCCGATGCCTGGAACAACCGCAGCGGCGTCCTGCAGGCGCTGGGCCGTCCGGATGAGGCGCTGGAGAGCCTGAAGCCGGTTTTGCAGATGCAACCCTTCAACGCGCGCGCCTTCTACAATGCGGGCATCCTGTTGCTGACGCTGAAACGCTTCGACGAAGCCCAGCAGTTGCTGGGCCGCGCCTTTCAGCTCAACCCCCAGCAATCCGATGTGTTGGGCTCGCTGGTATCGGCCGCCTTGCACGCCTGCGACTGGCCGGCGCTGGAGCAGTTGCTGCCCTTGCTCCTGGCGAAAGTGCAGGAAGGCAGCCGGGTGGTGGCACCGCTGGCGATACTGGCTCTCTCGGACGACGCGCACCTGCAAAGGCGATGCGCGGAACGCAATCTGCAACACGCCCTTGCCGATACGGCAGTCGCAGGACGTGTGGCGCCGCTGGCGCCCAAGGCCCATGACCATGGGAAGATCCGGGTCGGTTATCTCTCCTCCGACTTCGGGGATCATCCGGTCGCGGCACAGATCGTGGGCGTGTTGGAGGCCCATGATCGCGGGCGTTTTGAAATATCGGGTTGGTTCACCGGCCAGGCAGATGGGAGCGCCCGATATCGGCGCATTGTCAACGCATGCCACCATTTCGTTCCACTCGGCGGCATGGGCAGCCGCGAAGCCGCAGAGCTGATCCGCGCGGCGGAGATCGACATACTGGTGGACCTGAATGGCCAGACGCTGGGCTGGCGTCCGGCAATTCTCAAATACCGGCCGGCGCCGGTGATCGCGACCTATCTTGGCTATGCCGGCACCATGGGGGCGGATTTCGTGGATTACATCATCGGCGATGCCCATGTGACGCCGTTTGCGCTGGCGCCTGCCATGGCTGAGAAGATTGCACAATTGCCCGATTGCTTCTGGCCCAGCGATCCTGACTTGCCTGAGCCAGAGCCGGTCAGCCGCGCCGAACTCGGACTGCCGCAAGAGGCATTCGTCTTTTGCTGCTTCAATTCCCATCACAAGATCAGGCCGGTCATATTCGATGCCTGGATGCGGCTGCTCAAGGCGGTGCCGGATAGCCTGTTGTGGATTCGTCAGGGCGATCCAACTGTGAATGCGCGGTTTCGACAACAGGCGCAGAGCCGCGGCGTCGATCCCACGCGCCTGCATTTTGCCGGCCGCATGGAAAATTTTGCCCGCCATTTGGGCCGCCAGGCCGAGGCCGATCTGTTTCTGGACACCTGGCCCTACAATGCACATGCGACCGCCAGCGATGCGCTGCGGGCTGGTCTTCCGATCGTAACCTTGCGAGGCGAAAGCTTTGTTTCCCGCGTTGCGGCAAGCCTGCTTTCCAATCTGGGCCTTGACGAACTGATCGCCTCGACCATGGAAGAGTATGAAGCCATCGCGCTTTCCTTGGCCCGCGACGCTCAGAGGTTGGAAAATGTGAAACTGCGGCTGGCGGGGGCACGCCGCACCGCGGCTCTGTTCGATATGAACCGGTTCGTGCGTGGCATCGAGGCCGTCTATGAGGCGATGCAGGCGCGCGCGCGCCGCGGCGAAGCCCCGTCGCCGCTCAAGATTTTCCGGCCATGATCCGCAGTTCAACCCTCTCACTGTCTGAGAGCGGCGCGCCGCTATCGGGATTGACAGGTTTGCACGCGGTGCGAACTTCGTCAGGCTTCACCGCGACAGGAGACTGAAATGGCATGTGACCGCAGAAAGTTTCTGGCCGTAAGCACGGCCGCGGCTGTGGCGGCTGCAACGCCCGCCAGCGCCGCCGGGCTGGACGACATCCCCATCATCGACTGCCATATCCATCTTTTCGATGCCACGCGCCCGCAAGGCGCACCCTATAAGGGTGGGCGCGCCTTTCCCGGCGGCGTGGCGCTGCCCTCGATGTACGCCAAGATCGCAAAGCCTTTGGGCATTGTGGGCGTGATCGAGGTGGATGCCAGTCCCTGGCTCGAGGACAATCTTTGGGTGCTCGAGACCATCCAGCCCGAGCCAATCATGGTCGGCAGTGTGGGCAATCTTCGCCCCGAAAAGCCGGAGTTCGGCGAATATCTGGAGCGTTTCGCCAAGAATCCGCTCTTTCGGGGTATCCGCTATGGCAATCTGTGGGGCTATGACATGGTCGCCCAGCTCGACAATCTGGCATTCATCAATGGCCTGAAACTGCTGGCGCAGCATGACCTGGTGCTGGAGACCGCCAACCAGAATGTCGCCCTTCTGCAAGCGGCGGTGCGCGTGAACGACAAGGTGCCCGAGCTGCGCATGGTGCTCGATCATCTTCCGGCGCTGGATCCGACCCCGGAAAACCAGGCCGCCTACGACGCGGTGCTCAAGGAAATCTCCCAGCGCAGGAATATCTGGACCAAACTGTCGGAAATCGTCCATCCGGTCCGCACCGGTCCGCGCCCTGCGGCTGGCGCACCGGCAACGCCGCCGCTGATCGAACGGGGCCTTGCCCCGCATCGCGCCAGGCTTGACGCACTGATGGGCATCTTCGGCGAAGACCGGGTTGTGTTCGGCAGCGACTGGCCCAACGCGGTCGGGGTTTCCGAGGTCCCGGACACGGTGGCGCTGGTGCGCGAATATTTCTCGGGAAAAGGCCGCGAGGCTGCCGAGAAGTACTTCTGGAAGAATTCCGTGGCGGCCTATAAATGGGTCAAGCGGTCGCCCGACCAGCCCAGCCTGTCCTGAGTGCGCCAAGAGCGGGAGTTCCTGTGAACAGATTTGTCCTGGCCATGATTGCGGCCGGCGCCACGGCGCTGGCGATCTTCCAGGTTTCGGCCCAGGAGCCGCCGGCCGGCATCAGCGTTGCCGACGTGGAGCAAGCGGTTCGCGATTTCAACACCACCTGCGCCGGTTGCCATGGCGAAAATGCGGAGGGCGGAGATCGCGCACCAGCGCTGGTGGCCAATGCGCATCTGCGCAGCCTGGATGCGGCTGGGATCGAGGCGATCATTCGTGGCGGCCAGCGGGCCATGCCGCCTTTCCCGAACCTGCCCCCGGCCGAGGTGACGCGGCTCGCCGGCTGGCTGCATTCCCTCAACGTCTCGGGTCTTCAGTCCGCGCCGCCGGAACAGGTCGCGGCGGGCGAGGCTTATTTCTTTGGTGCCGGTGCCTGTGGCGGTTGCCACATGGTGAGCGGGCGCGGCGCCTCGAACGGGCCTGATCTTTCCGCCGTCGCAGCCCGCTCCACCCGGGCGGAGATGGAACGCTGGCTGGACAATCCTACGTCCATGATGGGCACCAAATCGCAGAACATCTGTCCGGGCTGGGCCTTCTGCGCCGATTTCCAATGGGCGCTGCAGGATGTGACACTCAAGTCCGGCGAGAAGCTGCGCGGCTTTGCCCGCCGCCGCACGGAACATGAAGTGGCGTTGCAGACTTTGGATGGCAAATTCCGCGTGCTGTCCGAGGGCGAGATCGCCTCCATCGCCCAGCAGAAGACGTCCTATATGCCGGTCTTTCATGGCAGCGCCACCGAACGCCGGGACCTGCTCGCCTATCTGGGCACGCTTGGCGGCATCAGTCCGGGTCCGCTGCAGCACCAGACCGCGCCTGTCGGCCAAGCCGAGATCGACGCGGTGATGCATCCCAAGCCGGGGGACTGGGCCACCTATAATGGCCGCCGCGACGGCAACCATTACAGTCCGCTTGCCCAGATCAACCTCGGGAATGTCCGGCAGATGCAGCCGCAATGGGCCTTCGTGCCTGGCGGCGTGGGACTGGAAGGCGAGCCCATCGTGGTGGACGGCATCATGTATGTCACTGGCGGCCCGCAGGTCTGCGCGCTGGATGCCCGCACCGGCCTCAGCATCTGGTGTACCCCGCGCACCAACGGCCTTGGCGTGCAGCGCATGCCGGGCGCGCGTGGCGGCGGCCCGTTCCGCACGCCAACGCCTGCCGCGGCCGGCCCGAACCGGGGCGTCGGCATTCTGGGTGACAGGCTCTTCTACACTTCCGACGACGGCTATCTGGTTTGTCTGAACCGGCTTACAGGCGCGGTGATGTGGAGCCAGCCTCTGGCGGAGCCATCGGAGAAAGGCAAGGTGTACACTTCGGCATCCGTGATGGTGGTGAAAGACCTGGTCATCACAGGCATTGCAGGCGGCGATACGCCCATGCGCGGTTTCATCGTCGCTTATCATGCCGACAGCGGCAAGGAAGCATGGCGGTTCTACACCATCCCGAAGCCGGGCGAGCCCCTGTCCGAAACCTGGGTGGGACGGGCTCTGCAAACCGGCGGCGGCGCCACTTGGGAGACGGGCTCCTATGATCCGGAAACCGGAACGCTTTACTGGGCGGTGGGCAATCCCTTCCCGGACACCGATCCGTCGGAGCGCGGCGGCACCAACCTCTATACCAACTCGGTGGTTGCGCTGGACGCAATGACCGGCAAGTTCAAATGGCACTACCAGTTCACGCCCTACGACACTCATGACTGGGATGCCACCGAGCCCATGGTGTTGGCGGACGCGACATGGAAGGGCAAGTCGCGCAAGCTGTTGATGACCGCCCAGCGCAGCGGCGTCTTCTACGTGCTGGATCGCACCACCGGAGAGTTCCTGCTGGCCAGGCCGTTCATCAAGAACATCACCTGGGTGGACCGTTTCGATCCCAAGACGGGGGCTGCGCACATGGTGCCGGGAAATGTTCCCACCGAAGCGGGCACCAAGACCTGTCCGGGTGTGCGGGGCGCCACCAACTGGTATCCCTCCGCCTACGATCCACAGACCAGGCTGTTCTATGTGATGGCAGCGGAGGATTGCGGCATCTATCGAAGCAAAGGCCGCATTTTCGGAAACAATCCCGATCCTTCCGAGACCGGCCTGCGTCTGGTGCGGGCCCTGAACATCGAGACCGGCGACATCGTCTGGGAAAAGCCGATGCCGGGTCCGCAGGAGACCGACTATACCGGCGTACTGACCACCGGCGGCGGCCTGTTGTTCCACGGTGAAGTGGGCGGGGATTTCGCCGCGGTTGACGCGAGGAATGGCAAGACTCTCTATCGCTTCCGCACCAACGACAGTTGGCGGGCGACGCCCATGACCTACATGGTCGACGGCCGGCAATATGTCGCCGGCATGGATGGTCAGGTCCTTTGGGCCTTTGCGCTTGGATACAAGTGACCTAGCGGAAGAGGCCGAGGTCGATACTGTCGCCCATCAGCCTGTAGCCCTGGTCATTGGGGTGCAGATGGCCGCCGCTTTCTGTATCGGCGCGCAGATGTTCCGGTCGCGCCGGGTCCCGCAGCGCGGCATCAAAATCCACCACGCCGTCAAAGGCGCCAGAGCGGACGAAGGCGTTCATCGCCTGGCGGTCGGCTTCCCCGTCCGGCGTGTAATCGGCCGAGCCTTCAAACGGGGTGATGGTTGCACCGAAGATCTTCAGTCCCGCCGCGTGGGCGCGATCAATCAGTTGGCGGAAAGCAGCGATCTCCTGCGGCGCGCGCACGGCTTCGGCGGCGTTTCGATGGCTGTATTGAATGTCATTGATGCCCAGAAGCACGATGACGGCTTTTGCGCCCGGCACCGACAACACGTCCCGATCGAAGCGGGCCAGCGCATTGACGGACGGGGTATCGTGAAGCAGCCGGTTTGAACCGATGCCGGCATTGACCACCGACCAATTGCGCGTACTGGGGTTTGCTTGCAGGCGTTCGGCCAGCCTGTCGGGCCAGGCCCGGAACGCACCAACCGTGGACATCACGCCTTCGGTAACGGAATCGCCGAATGTCACGACTGTGTTGCCCGAGCGCACCGGAACAATATCGACTTCCGACAGATGAACTCCACTTCTTGCCCGCTTGGCAGTCGAAAGACCGGCGTCGGCCGTATGGTCTCCCGCAGCCTGCCAGGCATCCAAGGTGAAAAGCGTGTGCGCCGGTGCCGGCGCATCTGTCGGATAGTAGACGCTCACAGCGAGGCGCGTGAACTCCGGAAGTGACCATGACAGAGGATCACTGAGCATCGGCGCGCCCGGGGGGATATCGACCCCTCCCTGGCCGGTGAAGGTAACAACATGATCGGTGCCTGGCACTATGGTCCCGTCCTCTGCTGCCAAGGCGATGTGTGCGGCCCCGATATGAAGAGATCCGGCCCCGAACTCATTGGAAAAGCGCAGTCGGATTTTGCGGGCCGAAGCCGACAGCCGCACGACCTCGCGTACGGTGGCATGTGAATATGGTGGGAGTGCCGCGTAGACCGGGTTGGCGACAGTGCCATCGGACCGCGCTGCGCCCGCCCTGTCATTGTAAGCGGTGGCTGGATGTCCCCAGGCGCCTTGCCATTGCTCCAGCGACGCTGCCACAGCCGCGGGGCGCCAGCACAATAATACCACAAGGACGATGTGGAATTTGCGCACGACCTCTCTCCGATGCTCGCACGGCGGGGATACGGCGAGACAACGTCGGATGCAGGGGGCCAGCAAAATGCGGTCCAAAGCATCGCCTGGGTTTGCTCTCACATTCCGAGAGACTTGTCCAATATTTGCTTGACAGCTTTTCAAGGCCTAGGCACCGTACCGCCAAACAATAATGGTTCCACGCTTAGGCGCGGACCGCCAATAATTCGCTATTGGGGGAGACCGATGTTCTTCAATTCCAACGACTCGCGTGTTGTGAAGAGGCTGTTGTGCGGCGCCTCGCTGGGTGCTCTTGCCGTGATGATCGCCAATCCAGCGTTGGCCCAGCCGGTCCCGCAGCAGGAGCCCGAAAACATAACCGTCACCGCCACCGGCACCAGCATCAAGGGTATCGCCCCGGTCGGCACTAATCTGATCACGGTCGATGCCAGCAGCATCAAGGCCTCCGGCGCGATCACGACCGAGGAAATATTCAACCAGATTCCCCAGCTGGCCAACACCTTCAACTTCCAGACAGTTTCGCCCACTGCGATCAATATCGGCGGCGTGCGGCCGTCCATCCGCTATAACCCCGCCCAGACCATCCTGGGCAATGCATCCACCCTGCTGCTGCTGGACGGGCATGACATAGTGGGCGTCAGCGGTCTGGCGACCACCCCCGATGCTGGCCTCATTCCCACCATCGTGTTGCGCCAGCTCGACGTGCTGCCGGACGGCGCTTCGTCGATCTATGGCGCCAATGCCACCACCGGCGTCATCAATTTCGTGACGCGGGACACGTTCCAGGGCTTCCAGGCCGAAGCCACGGCCGGTGTGGCCGACGGCTACAGCTCCTTCAATGCCGCCCTGATGGCCGGCACCGATTGGGGTGACGGCGGTGTCTATGTGGCTTTCGAGCACAAGGACAATACCTACCTCATGGCCAAGGACCGGCCCTATACCAAGATGGACCTGACCGGAATCGGCGGCCGTGATTCGCGCGGCACCTCGTGCGATCTGGCGAACATCACCGTACCCGGCGCTCAACCCAACAACTACGCGCTTACCAGCAACACCGTGGCCAACACGCCCGGCGCGCTGAAGGCCGCTGCCGCGGGTCCGTTTGGCGCTTTGAATGCCACCACCAATGCGGGTTCGTTGAACCGTTGCGACACCAATTCCTTCGGCTCGCTATTCCCGAGGGAAGAGCAGAATTCGTTCTTCGGCCAATTCCATCAGAAGGTCATGGATGGCGTCAATTTTTCGATGAAGTTCTTGTGGTCCACGCGCCTGGATTCGCGCTTAACGCCCGAGTTGAGCGCCACAAATATCGCGATCGACACCACCAATCCCTATTTCCAGTCGATCAATGGCGAAACCACCCAGAATGTCTCCTTCGCTTTCGGGCCTTATTTCGGCAGCCAGAACTATACCGATTACAACAATGTCCAGGTGTTCCAGATCACGCCCAAGCTGACGGTGGACCTGCCCTTCGGCGATTGGCAGGCGACCGCGATGTTCAATTACGGCCGCAGCAACACCACCGGTTTCCAAAGATCGCTCAATACGGGGCTGTTAGCGCAAGCGATGCGCCGCACGACCGTTGCCGGCGTTCAAACACCCGCGCTGGTCGCATCCTCGGGCCTCGCCGGCAATGCGATCGATCCCTACAATCTGACGCTGGGCAATCCTGAGGTGGTCAACCAGATTGTCGATAACGGACAGCTGGGCAAGGCCATCCAGCATCAGATTCAGTACGGAGTCTCGGCGAACGGCACGCTGTTCGAGCTGCCCGGCGGTTCGGTCAAGGCATCGCTCGGCGGCCAGTGGGACTTTGAAGACTATGTCGCCAATTGGAACACCAACTGGCCGATCGGCGCGATCGCCGGCCCTCCGGTGGCCGGCTCGCAGGTGGCGGTTGCCAGGCCGCACCGCATCAACAATTCCGGCTTTGCCGAAATCAACGTCCCGATTGTCGGCGAGGGCAATCGCATGCCCTTCGTGCACGCGCTGACCTTCAACGCCTCAGGCCGCCTCGACAGCTACAGCGATTTCGGCGATACGGCCAATTATAAGCTGGGCATCTCCTATGATCCCTTCGCAGCCCTGACCATCCGCGCCACCAACGGCACCACGTATGACGCGCCCAGCCTGGCCGATACCTCGGCCCCGGATACGCGCTTCACCTATACGGCCCAGCGTACCTCCGCGAACACCAACGTGCCGCCGGGCACATCGGCGGCCGATGCGCTGCGTCCCTCCATCAGCACACCGGGCGGCAATCCGCTGCTGGGGCCTGAAACCGGCAGAACCTGGTCGATCGGCGGCGATTTCCATCCCACCAAGGAGTTTGGCATCGATCTGACCGGGTTGGACATCAGCCTTACCGCCTGGCACGTCAAGTACGAACATCAGCAGGGCTTGATTCTCAACAACCCTCAGGTTCTGTTCAGTGGCGCCTACAATCAATATTATATTCTCAATCCCACCCTTGCGCAGATTCAGGCCCGCTATCCCACCAATTTCGATAAGAACGGAAACGCACTTGTCGCCACCACCGGGTTCCCCGGACCGGATCTGGCCTCGGCCTTCAATACGCCGGGCGTCAACCCGCCCTATATCCTCTATGACCTGCGCCGCAACAATCTCGGCGAAGCGTTGATCGAAGGCCTGGATATCGCGATAAATTACACCACGGATATCGAAGGCTTCGGCAATCTGTCGGGGGGACTACAGGCCACCATCAACAGCACCGATACCAGTACGGCCGCCCCGGGCCTGCCCACCATCAATCTCGTCCAGTATAGCGTTCCGCTTTCCGCCTGGTACGGTTTCCTGCAAGCCACGGTGGGTCCGGTGACAGGCCGGGTATCGGTGCAATACAGCCCGGGTTTCAACGTTTCGCCGGTCCTTAACCAGTCCTTGTCCCTGTATGGGCAGTCGCGCATCCCATCATTCCACCCGATTAATCTTTATGTGAGCTATGACCTGAGCGGCCTGGCGCCCTGGTTGAGCAATTCGGAAGCCAGCATCACGATGAACAACATCGCCGACGACGGCCCGCCGATTTATCTCTCTGGCGGTGCAGATGTGCCCAACAATGGTGGCGCCACAATCATGGCGTCCGGCTCAACCTTGGGCCGGTACACCTTGTTCAGCCTGCGCAAGCAGTTCTGAGGGACACCCCGCCGCGTCAGGCGGCGGGGTCCGCCCTCGGATGGTCATGATGTTTTTTTGGTGTTCGAGGGTGTGTTGGCCAGTCAGCATGACATAAACGGGCATCACCCTTCCAAATCCGGGTTTCAATCATCGCCCGTCGGAGCGGAGTCGGCAAAGTTGGCCAGTGCGCGGTCGCCGGAAGTCTCGGCTTACAACAGCAAGCGCATATTTCCCGGCCGTTTTTCCGGCCGCACGGCGGTGGTCACTGGCGGTGGATCGGGATTGGGATTGTTGACCGCCAAAAGGATCGCGGCCGAAGGCGGCAAGGTCTGTTTGTGGGACATTGACGCCGCGGCGCTGGAGGAGAGCGAGGAACTGGGCGGCGTTCCTGGCGTGCGGGTCAATGTCGGGGACTACAAGGACGTGATCAAGGCGGCGCAGCAGAGCCGCGACCTGCTCGGAAGCGTGGACATTCTGGTCACTTGCGCCGGCATCACCGGCGCCACCGCCTCGGTCCAGGAATTTCCGGTGCAGAGCTGGCTGCAAGTGATGGATGTGAACTTGAACGGCGTCTTCTACTGCTGCCGCGAGATCGTGCCATTCATGCTGGAACGGGGCTATGGGCGCATCGTCAATATCGCCTCGGTGGCAGGCAAGGAAGGCAATCCCAAGGCGTCGGCCTATTCCGCCTCCAAGGCGGCGGTGATCGGCTTCACCAAATCCCTGGGCAAGGAACTCGCCACCAGCGGCATCCTGGTCAATTGCATCACGCCGGCGACGTTCAAAAGCCCGATCCTGAACCAGCTGCCGCAAAGCCAGATCGACTATATGCGCTCGCGTATTCCCATGGGGCGGCTGGGCGAGGCCGAGGAATGTGCCGCGCTGGTCTGCTGGCTGGCCAGCGAGGAATGTTCCTTCTCGACCGCTGCAACCTTCGACATTTCCGGCGGCCGGACCACCTACTGAAACGCGGGGACTGCCGATGCCTCAACGGGCCTTTTATGATAAATATGCGCTGGGCAACATTGTCCCTGGCCAATTCGGAGGAGGGATACCGAGATGACAAACAGCCGCCGCAGGTTTCTTCAGAACACGGTTGCATCGCTGGGAGTTGTTGGGATGGGCGCTCCCGCTGCTTTCGCTGCCGCCGGTCCGGTTACCAAGTCGCCGAATGGTCGTTCGCTGGCCGGCGTATTTCCCATCGGCTGGACACCGTGCAAGCCTGACAACAGCTTCGATGCCGATGCGATGGTTCGTCAGCAGCAATTTCTCAACCGGGGCAAAGTGGCTGGCATGGCATGGCCGCAGAACGCCAGTGGCTGGCAGAGCCTGAGCGCCGCGGAATGGAATGCCGGCGCAGAGGCGCTTGCGTCCGTCAAAGGGGATACCGCCCTGGTGCTTGGCGTCCAGACGGAAGGCTTCAACACCGCCAATTCCCAAGCCTATGCCAAAAAAGCCAAAAGCCTGAATGCCGACGCGATCATCTCGCTCGTTCCACCCAATGCAAGCGATGCCGACACCATCGCCTATTTCAAGGCGCTATCGGATGCCAGCGGACTGCCGATGATGGTCCAGGCCGTGGGCAATGTCAGCGTCGATCAATTGGTGGCGCTGGCCGCGGCCATCCCCTCTATCGTGGCGGTAAAGGATGAAGCCGGAGACCCCTTAGAGAGAGCGCCCGATCTCCTGAAGAAGACTGGCGGCAGGCTGGAGGATTTTTCCGGCGGTGGCGGCATGACCTTCTTTCCTGAGCTGGAGTTGGGCTTTTTGGGCACTTGTCCCTATACCGGCCTTTCCGACGTGCTGCAGGCCTGCTTCAACAGCTATCGTGCCGGACAGAAAAAAGACGCATACGACATTTTCGGCCGGTTTCTTGCCTTCAATTCCCTTCCCCATGCCAACGAATATGTGATGAAGGCCCGAGGCGTCTTTGCCGAAGACGCCATAATGCGCAGCAATCCCGGTGCGCCGGGAGGCGGCGGTCGCCGCCGTTCCGGCCCGATCACCGAAGCCCAGAAAGCGGAGATCAAGATGGCACTGGCCACCTATCTCAAGCCCTTCCTGGTGGCGTGACAGAACCGCAGATGAGGATGAAGATGAAAAGATCATTAGCCAGGTTCGCCGCTGCCCTGCTGCTCACCACTGCAGGCGCCGCTTATGCGCAAGGGCCCGGTGCAGCGCCTCAACAGATGAATGGAGGTCCGCTTCCGCCCAACGCCAACGTGGTCGGCAGCGGTCCGATCGTGCAGTCGCCGCAACCCCGGCCGGCGGGCCAGCCCACGCGAGCTCGCGGTGATTTCACGGTTCATACCCGCCATCTGATCTATGTGACGTTGCCAGGGTCGCTGGAGCGGCCCATCTATCCCAATGGTGATGGCATCGTCGTGCTCGACGCCGACAACAATTACACTTTCGTCAAGCGAATCCATGTCTGGGATTATTCTGGCAGCATGAGCCCGGAGGACATTTCGGGAGTCGCAGCGGATCCAGCGACAAACATGCTCTATCTCGCGGCGCGCGGTCGGCTTGGCGCCATCGATTTGGCCACGGACCGGATGGTCTGGACCACGACGCTTGATGGCAAATGCTGCGAGCGCCCGCAGGTCGATGCGGACGGCAAGACATTGGTGGTGGGTTCAAACTTGCAGGACTATTGGTACAAGCTCGATGCCAAGACCGGAAAACTGCTGACCATTATCCATGCGCCCGGCAGCATGGGCGCACACAATCTTAATCTCAGCGCTGACGGGAAGCGCGCCTTCATGTCTCCCAATGGCAAACTGCTTCAAATTGCGGATGTCGACTCAGGGAAGGTGACGGGGACCATTGCATTTCCCGACAATGTGCGGGTCCAAGTGTTGAACAAGGATTCGTCGAAGATTTATGTCAACCAGAACAATTTCATGGGCTATATCGTTGCCGATACGAACACTGGAAAAATTCTGAAGACTGTGGAAGTTACCAGCGAACCTTGGCGCTCGGCGTGGAATACCTCGCCGAGGCCGCGCATTCCACATGGATGCCCCAGCCATGGTATTGCCATCACGCCAGACGGCAAGGAAGTCTGGCTGTCGGATGGCGTCTTCAAGAAAATTCACATCTTCAGTAACGACGATAATCCGAGGGAGATCGCCACCATCGACACGCCAGACGGCGTGTATTGGATGACATTCGGCTTGGACGGCAAGCTGGTCTATGCCTCGTCGGGCGACATTATTGATGTTGCGACACGCAAAATCGTGGGCCAGATGAAGAGCGAATTTGGCACAAAGATGTTCAGTGAGAAATTGCTGGATATGACATTCCTGGACGGGCACCTGCAGCGAGTCTCCAATCAATTCGGCAACGAATTTGGTGACTTTGTCACGGCCGAAAAGATGGGTGTTGGACCGCATATGTCCGCACTCCCTGGAAAGGCCTATCCAATAGCCTCCTCGACCGGACCGGACCCAAATCAGGGATTGAAGCAAGCCTCACTGCCGTAGCAGTGCCTGTGAATTTGTGAGCATTGTGTTGCGCCGTCTCGTCCTTTATGCGCTGGTCGCTTGCTTGCCGGCACCGGCGGCGGCCGCGCAATCTGCCACGACCACACCGCAGGCTGCCGCAGTCAAGGTTTGCTCCGGCTGTCATACCATGCAGATCGTGATGGACACGCCCAAGGATATTGATGCCTGGCATGACACGGTGCAGGCGATGCTGGATCGCGGCGCGCAGGCCACTCCCGAAGAGCTGGACCTCATCATGCAGTTTCTCTTTGAAAATGTGACTACGGTGGACGTTAACCATGCGGATGTCGAAACGCTTATGACGGTGCTTCACGCTCCGCAGCAAGCGGTTGACGCGATCACTTCACGCCGCCAAAAGCAGCCGTTCAAGGATCTTGCCGATTTGGAGGATTTCGTTCCGGGGCTCGATCGCGCGCTGCTGGATTTCAAGAAGCGCATGATTTTCTT
Organism: Rhizomicrobium sp.; assembly: GCA_035512055.1. Classification (GTDB taxonomy): domain Bacteria; phylum Pseudomonadota; class Alphaproteobacteria; order Micropepsales; family Micropepsaceae; genus Rhizomicrobium. The sequence continues at coordinate 19,785 of DATKEP010000003.1, read as the reverse complement.
CCAATAGTTTCCATATCCGGCCATCGCGCCGGCACCAAGTTGAAAACCTGCCGGATTGTTTGGAGTTGTACGGTAGCGGCGAGAGAGGATCAGGTCCTTGTCACATGCACGGTCCCCGAAAGTTGTGGGGCCGAATCCAGTATCATATGTTGAGATTATTGGCGGAAGATGTTAAAACGCCAATGGCACCATACATCCACTGATAGCCTGATCCGATACCCGGAAAGCGCAACTGACGATGAGCAAAAGGTTCAGTTCCAAGAATGGGCCATCCAAGCCCCGCCAACCCACCGCGAAGCGCTGGCTGGGAAGCCAAACTCTGGTCAGGGGACTCGAATTGCTGGAGGCGGTTGCCGCCGGCGTGAGTAATCTCAATGATCTTGCCACGGCCGTGAAACTTAATCGCAGTACCGCGCACCGCCTGGCATCCACGTTGGTTGAAAAACGCTATCTCACTTTTGCGCCCCGTCACGGCTATGGCCTTGGGTCAAAGGCGCTGGAAATCGGCTATCAGGCCAGGATCCAACTCAACATCCTGCGGGTTGCGCGCGAACATCTCGAAGCGTTGGCCGCGCAAACGGGTGACACCGTTCACCTTGGTATTTTGGATGGCACGCGAGCGCTTTATCTGGACAAAATCCCCGGCAGACGGCGTATCGAGATCAGCTCGCGCGTCGGCGAGGTGCAGCCGCTGCGATCGACGGGACTGGGCAAAGCGCTCCTGCTCGATGAGGATGACACCAAATTGCGCGAATATTATCGTTGCGAGAGTGGGAATGGCCATCCTTATGACGTCTCGGAAGCGAGCTGGCTCAGGCGCATGCACGATTATGCCAAACACGGCTACGCCTTTGACTTGGAAGAGAATGAGGACCGCATCCGGTGTGTCGCAGCCCCGGTACGCGATGCAACCGGCAAGATCAAGGCCGCCATCAGCGTCTCGAGCGCGGCCCAATATATGGATGACAAACGCATGCAGGCGTTGATCGTGACCGTACGTGATGTGGCCGGTCAGATCAGCCGCGACCTGGGATGGAAAGCCTCTGGAGCTCCAGTCAGGAATAGTAGCCAAGATGCAGCCTAAGTGATGCGTACCTGACTGGTGGCAATCGCAACCACTGATCGACCGCATTAACCCGCCAAAGATCAGTGCCCGTCTCTCACCAAGTGATGGTCAGCCAGTCCAGCACCTAACAGCTACCCTTTTTCCTAGCTCATGAATGGCCTATCATTTATGGCATCGTCGCCGGATATCGATCCTCAACAATGCTGGAGGCGTGACAATGCGGATTTCCTCGACCATCTTAGCTTTGGCTTTGTCCACCTCAGTCGCGCTAGCCGCCGAAGTGGGGCCGCTCCCGCAAGGCGCTCCAGCCGGCGTGAAACATGCTCAGTCGAGCGACAACACCCTACTTTACGCCGCGCTCGGAGCGGGCCTCGTTGCGTTCATAGGCTTTGTCATCGCCCAGGGTGGAAGCACTACCCTCTCGCCGGTCGTCAATCAGTCCAGCACAACCACAACCGGCACCACCGGGTAGATCGCGCAACGGGCTGAGTATTCCTGTCCAAACCCGGCAGTGATTTCTGGCGAATGTCCGCGCATAGCGGACAAACCACTCGCGGTGGAAACTGTGAGCTCTTGCCGCGACGCATACTGTCAAAATCCTTCTCATCGACAATCATGACCGGTTGTGATGGCTCCTCAACCCGACAGCGTGATTTATTTCGGCACCGATGAACCTGCCCCGGCCGAACGAAGATTCTCGGCGGGCGCGCTGACACTGGTTCTCTCGGACGGCGCTATTCGTGGCCTATCCTGGCATGGAACAGAAGTCGTTCGCGGCATCGCCTGTCCTGTTCGGGATGCGAACTGGGCCACATATACCTCGGTGCTGGCCGATGAAAAGGTCAAGCTGTCGCCGAACGAAATTGAAATCTCTCAAAGTCGCCTTGTTGCGGACGGCGCGCTTGGCGTCAATCTCACCTTCAAGGGAAACTCGGACGGGACCTTCATCGCGACAGTCGAGATGTCGGCATACAATGATTTTATCACCAAGCGCGCCGGTTTCACCTTGCTGCATCCTCTGCGTGATGTTGTCGGGACACCGCTCAGCATCATTCGTCTGAACGGCTCCGTCACCTCTTCGAGTTTTCCATTATTGATTTCTCCCGAGCAGGTTGCAGCGGGAATAACTGGCCTTCGTTATTGCGTAAACGGAATCGACACCGAGATCGCGTTTCAGGGTGAGGTTTTTGAAATGGAGGACCAGCGCAATTGGAGCGATGCCTCATTCAAGACCTATTGCGCGCAACGAGCTTTTCGACGACATCGCAGGTCCGGTCCTCGTCATGATTGGCCAGGGCAAGGGCCGTGTCGCGGACGGCATCGACAAGAATGCTCTCGATACTGCGATTGCCAATTTCATACGAGGCGCCAACATCCTTGCGCCAGATGTTAGAATAGTCCTGAAATCCCGCGCCGCCGGATTCGGCAGGCACGACGACCGCCGCTTCCAGAAAACCGCATAGCATCTGCAATGACATGCGCGCGTCGAGCTTACGAAGCGCGGGCAAGACGATATTCAGAACCTTGTTCGTATTCGGCGATCTCCAGCCAGGTGGCGACGCCGCCGCGCCTGCGCATCAGTGGGTCGGCGCGACTAAGAGTTCGACCGTTCCGCCATAGGTTTCGGCCAGCGGCACCGCAATCCGGTTGAGCCAGTCTCGGATCGCCACTCGGCGGGACGTCCAGGGGATTCCTGCCTCCGGTCCACTTCCATCTGTCGGCGAATTGGCACTCATTTTGGCACCATACCCGTTAGCACGGTGGGGGACGACAAGGAATAATGGGGCAGAATGGGCCCGGAAAACTCCAAGGTTTAGGCCGAAAAAGGGAAGGGAAGGGACATGCGAATACGCTAATATTCGCATTGTGGATCCGGAGGTCGGTGGTTCGAGCCCACCCAACTGTACCATTCAAAAAATTTACACCGGCAATTCTCATGAGCCGCGACATGTCCTCGGTGTCATTCATGCTGGGTTCATCGCCTCGCGCTAAAGTTCCCGTGCAACTGGATTTAAAGCCCCTCCCCGAATCCGGTTGAGTTCAGAGCCCCGCCGTTGCAACGGCGGGGCTTTCACATTCTGTGTTAAGCACTGCAGTCCTCTAGTGTGATCGCTCCGTGTCGAAGGGCCGAAATACATGAGTCCGGTAATCGCAGCCGCGATGGCTGCCTGTCTGCAGCATATTACGGGCGGCACCTACGACCGCGACTTTCAGGACTGCGACCGCATCACCATCGAATACAACCGGGAAGTCGAAACTATGACCGCTGCTCCCGTCGCCATGCCGGCCTATGCGGAAGAACATTCGCGGCAGCAGGATATCGACGCCGTCCGGAATGCGGCGGCGACGCTGCTCAAATAGGCGCCTAGTCCTAATCCGGCGTGCGGCCGGCCATGCGCTGTCTGCGCCAAATCCAGAAAGACGCGATCAGCCCGGCCAGTGGTGGCAACAGAAGATGCAGTGCCATGCGTAGCCCGCTGGTCCTGACCAGTGATTGGCCGCTGGCGTCCGGACAGAAGAAGATGGCGTTCTGGGCGTGAATACATCCACTCCAATAGCGCCAGCCCCAGAATGCCAGCCACCCAAACGCGGCAGCGATCAAAAGGCGGAAAAGGGCTCTAGCGGGGTCCATGCCTGGCTCGAATGGAAAGTCATGCCTAACCGGTGCCATATTGCGGCGATGGCCGCACGGCCTACAAGCCCATCGCGTCCGGCGGAATCATTGCGATTTGGCCTGCGCAACGGTGACACGATCGCGTGCGGGCGTGGGAAGGGCGCAAGGATTGGTGGCGCTGCAATTCGCCCCATGGCCGGCCGTGCGTGCCGGAAGGACAGCGGCCACACCGGCTGTCCCTTGCGAGGGCGGGAACCTTCGGCTGTTGCTCAGGCTCGGATCCTGCACGGCCACCGGTGCCGGATCACCCAAGGCACTTTCTGACGCATCCTGACAATAGGCGGCGCTGCTGCACAAAAGCAGAAGCGGCACGGCAATCGCCGCAAGAACATGATTTCGCATGGGAGCCCATCAGCAGTTTCCGTCCCACGCCATCTGATCGGTGCAGTGCTCGTTGATTGCATAGGATGCCGCCATGGTGATGGCAAAGGCCGTAAACAGGCCAAAGATCGTCATGAGCGATATCGCGATCCAGGTTCGAGCCATACCGTCCTCCTCACCGAAGAGTGGAACGTCCTGACATCTCATTCCGGTTGCACCCCGTCCTCTTAAAAGCGCGCAAGATCATGACTGGGGTTTCAGGCCGCGACGCCTGGAGATCAAAAGCGGGGAATTGCAGGGACGAATTGTCGCCGTGCCTCGGTCATTGACAAGAAATGCGACGCCAAAGGGTCCTCCTGGATCCGGGCGTCGTCTGAGCGTGAGGGCATGGGCATTCATTGGGTCGGGCCTCTCTGCGAGCGATTCGAGGGGCTGGGGGCACGGCGTTTTGGGACTTTTGGCGCAGCGCACAAGAGTTCAAGGCTGGTCCTGCCCGCGGCCCTGGGCTAAGAATGGGAAAATCGTGGGGAGAGGCATGTTCCACAAGATTTTGCTGTTACTGGGCCTGAGCGCGGCCACCGTCGCGGGGGCCGAAGCCGCCACGCGCCCGATCCTGTATGTCGCCAACAGCCAAGGCGATGACGTGACGGTGATCGACCTGCCCACCCAGAAAGTGCTCACCACGATCAAGGTGGGGCCGATCGTTCATGGCGTGTGCGCACCCGCGGATGGACGCCATGCTTATGTGACGATTGAATCAGAGCACGCCCTGAAAGTGTTGGATACAAAGACCAATGCGGTCACCGACACGATCGCGCTTCCCGGCCAACCCAACGAGTGCGCCGCCACCAGCGACGGTCATTATGTGGTGGTGCCCTTGCTCGCGCCCGCCAACAGCGCTGTGGTGGTGGACACGAGCCAGAACAAGATCGTCAAGACCTTCGTGGTCCGCCATCCCCACAATTGCTTCACGCCAGAGGGCGGGAGCAACACCATCGTCTATTGCGAGGCGCGTGACAATTACTTCATCCGCCGCTTCGATCTCTCCAAAATGGAAATCACCAACGACGTGAAGGTTGCGGGCGATCCCAGGCCCTTCGTCGTCACCGCGGACGAAAAGACGCTCTACACTGCCCTCAGCGGGCTGCATGGCGTCGCCGTCATCGATATTCCCAACCAGACCATGACGCAGGTCGCGCTGCCTTCCATGCCCTGGATGAGCTGCAAGGTCGAACCGCCCAACACGCCCGTGCATGGACTGGCGCTGAGCAAGGATGGCCGCAAGCTCTGGATCACATCGGTGGCCGATAGCGGGCTTTATGTCTATGACACGGTCACCAAGAAGCTGGGCAAGAAGATCACGGTCGGGGCCTGCCCCAACTGGCTGGGCCAGTCGTCGGACGGCCGCTACATGGCCGTGAGCAATGCCGATAGCGACGATGCCTCGATCCTGGATGCGCGCGCGCAGAAAGAGATTGCACGCATCAAGGTCGGCAAGGCGCCCAAGCGGGTGCTGGTCATCGACGTGCCGCAGGATCAGCTGACGGAAAAATAAGGGGACGGGCAATGCGCAGGTTTTGGCTTGTGCTGGCAGCGATGCTGGCACCGGGAATGGTTGTCGGTGGTGCGTTGGCGGCTCAAAAAGACCAGTCCATCCTGGACAGGCTCTATGCCAATACCGGCGTTTACAACAAATCAGCCGCCGCCAAGACGCCGGACTTCGTGTCCGATCCGGGCTGGCCGGCGCCTCTGCCGCACAATTGGCTGCTCGGCCAGATTGGCGGTCTTTATGTGGACCATCACGACCATATCTGGATCTACAACCGGCCGCGCACCATGACGACCGACGAGGCCGCGCTCGACATGCGTGGCGGCTCTGGCGGCAAGAACGGGCTTGGCTACGCGCGGCCCAATGGTGGCGTCGCAGACTGCTGCAATGCCGCACCTTCGGTTCTGGAGTTCGACACCAATGGCAAACTGTTGCGCGCCTGGGGTGGCCCGGCCGATCCCGGCTGGCTGGAAAGTCACTGCAAGGCGTCTGAGGGCTGCATCTGGCCCAACAGCGAACATGGCATCTATGTCGACCAGAATGACAATGTCTGGCTGGCGGGCAATGGCGCCAAACCCGTAGACCCCAATTCCAGCTGGACCACGCACAAGGATGGCGGCGACGGTTTTGTCCTGAAGTTCGACATGAACGGCAATTTCAAGATGCGCATCGGCGGTACGCCCACTGCGCCCAACAGCAATGACATGAATGGCGGCATCAATGGTACGCCGCTGCTCTATCTGCCCGCCGACATGGTGGTCGATGCCAAGACCAACCGGCTCTATGTCTCCGATGGCTATGGCAATCGCCGTGTGCTGATCGTGGACGCTGACACCGGCAAGTATATCGGTCATTTCGGCGCCTATGGCGCCAATCCCGTGGACGACGCGGCCGCCGCTGCAGCCGGACGCTGGGTCGATGACCGGCTCAAGGGTGTGAAGAAACCAGCCTTTTTCCGCAATCCTGTGCACTGCGTGAAGATCGCCGACGACGGCAAAATCTATGTCTGCGACCGCGGCAATGACCGCATCCAGGTGTTCGACAAGAATGACCCGTCGCTGGGCAAGCCCTGCAGCAATCCCGACGGCGTTGCGGGCAAGTGCGGCTTTGTCGCCGAACAATGGATCAGCGGCAATACTGAGACGCTTCCGGCCATGCCGGGAACTTCCGTGTCGCTCAACTTCTCCAAGGACAAGGCGCAGAGCTGTCTTTATGTCGGCGACAATTCCAATATGACCATCTATGTGCTTAACCGCAGCAATCTCCAGGAACTGGGCCGGCTGGGCCGTTCTGGCCGCGATGCGGGCCAGTTTCATTGGCTGCACCAGGTGAGCCTGGACAGTCATGGCAACATCTATACGGCGGAAGTGGACACCGGAAAGCGCATCCAGAAATTCGTGCGCTATGGCGCGGCAGGATGCAGCGGTTCTGGCTCCATGACGGTCGGAGGAGTGGCGGCTCAGTAGCCAGAAATCCGGCAACGAAAATCCCGGCGGCTTGGGCCGCCGGGATTTCGCCGTGCCAGTGCCTTGCGGCCTAAAGCGCGCTGACGAATTTTGCTTCCGTTTTCGCGGTCACTTCCTCGAGCGTGACACCGGGCGCCAGCTCGATCAATTTTAGTCCACTCTTGCCGCGCTTCAGCGTGAAGACGCAGAGATCGCTGATGATCATGTCCACGCATTGCGTGCCGGTCAGCGGCAGCGTGCATTTCCTGAGGATCTTGGATTCCCCTGCCTTGTTGGTGTGCTCCATCACCACCACGATCTTCTTGACGCCCGCCACCAGGTCCATGGCGCCGCCCATGCCCTTGACCATCTTTCCGGGGATCATCCAGTTGGCGATGTCGCCATTCTCCGCCACTTCCATGGCGCCCAGCACCGACAGGTCGATATGGCCGCCGCGGATCATGCCGAAGCTGTCGGCGGAGGAGAAATAGCTGGTCATGGGCAGTTCGGTGATGGTCTGCTTGCCGGCATTGATCAGGTCGGGATCTTCCTCGCCGGGATAGGGAAAGGGTCCCATGCCCAGCATGCCGTTCTCGCTCTGCAGCGTCACTTTCAGGTCAGGCGGAATATAATTGGCCACTAGGGTGGGAATGCCGATGCCTAAATTGACATAGAATCCGTCTTCCAGCTCCCGCGCCGCGCGGGCGGCGATATCCTCACGGCTCCAGCCCATCACACGCCTCCCTTGGCTGCAGCCGGACGCGGACGCGTCGTCACCCGTTCGATCGGTTTCTTATAGTTTTTACCCTTGAGGATGCGCTGCACGAATATGCCCGGCGTGTGGATGTTATTGGGATCAAGCTGGCCCGGCTCGACCAGTTCTTCGACTTCCGCGATCGTGACCTTGCCGGCAGTGGCCATCATCGGATTGAAGTTGCGTGCGGTCTTGCGGTAGATCAGGTTGCCTTCGGTATCACCCTTCCAGGCTTTGACGATGGCGAGATCGGCCTTGAGCCAGCTCTCGCGCACATAGGTCAGCCCTTCAATTTCTTCGGTGGGCTTTCCGTCCGCCACGACAGTGCCCACACCAGTGCGGGTATAGAAGGCGGGAATACCCGCACCGCCCGCCCGGATGCGCTCGGCCAGCGTGCCTTGCGGATTCAGCTCCAGCTCCAGCTTACCAGTGAGGAACAGATCCTCGAACAGCTTGTTCTCGCCGACATAGGACGAGATCATCTTGCGGATCTGGCCGTTGTTGAGCAGCACCCAAAGGCCCAGGCCGTCGGCGCCGCAATTGTTGGCGATCACGGTAAGATTCCTGACCCCGTCTTCCTTCAGCGCGGTGATCAGGTTCTCCGGATTGCCCGACAGACCAAAGCCGCCCGACATCACCGTCATGCCGTCGAAGGTCAGGCCTTTCAGTGCCGAGGCGGCATCGGGATAGACTTTGCTGTGCGACAAGGGCTCTCCTCCGAAGCTTTTTCCTAGTTCGCATTGCAGCATGGGTCCGTGCAAGGGGCAAAGCGGCGCGCTTGTAAGTCTTTGATTTATATTATCTTATGGCAGGCACGGCGCGATTCCTTGCCAACCCCGCCAATTTCCAGATACCAGCAGATTCATGAATACGCCCAAGCAATCCCGACCAAAGGCCAGGCTGCCGCGCGGTTTCCGCGACCGCGGTGCGACCGAGATCATGGCCGAGCAGAAGATGCTCTCTGTTATCCGCGGCGTGTATGAGAGCTATGGGTTCGAGCCGCTGGAGACACCGGCCTTCGAGTATACCGATGCGCTGGGCAAGTTCCTGCCGGATGTGGACCGTCCCAATGAGGGTGTCTTCTCGCTCAAGGATGACGACGAGCAGTGGATGAGCCTGCGCTACGACCTAACCGCGCCGCTGGCGCGTCATGTGGCCGCCAATTTCCAGAACCTGCCCAAGCCATTCCGCCGCTATCAAACCGGCACGGTGTGGCGCAATGAAAAGCCGGGGCCCGGACGGTTCCGCGAATTCACCCAGTTCGATGCCGACACGGTAGGCTCTGCCTCGCCATCGGCCGATGCCGAACTGTTGATGATGCTGTGCGACACGCTGGAGGCGCTGGGGATCGCGCGCGGCGATTACATCGTGAAGATCAGCAACCGCAAGCTTCTGGATGGCGTGCTGGAGGTTGCGGGAATACCGCTCGAAAATCGCGGGCAGCGTGGCATCGTGATGCGCGCAATCGACAAGATGGACCGGTTGGGTGTGGCAGGCGTTTCCGCGTTATTGGGACGTGGGCGCAAGGACGAATCCGGTGACTTCACCAAAGGCGCCGGCCTGAGCGATGAACAGGCCCAGCGCGTGCTGGCCTTTGTCGCGCCTGATGCGAAGGACGAAGAGGTCCATCTCAACCAGATTGCCACCCTGGTGGCCGCCAGCAAGGTAGGCGCCGAAGGGCTGAATGAGCTCGAACAGATCGTGAAGCTATTGTCGGCCGCGGGCTATGGTCCGGACCGCGTGATTTTCGACACCGGCGTAGTGCGGGGCCTCGACTATTACACCGGCCCGGTATGGGAAGGCGAATTGACACGCCCGGTCACCAATGAGGCCGGCGAGGAAGTCGTATTCGGTTCCATCGCCAGCGGCGGCCGTTACGACGATCTGGTGGCGCGATTCACCGGCCAACGGGTGCCGGCAGCAGGCATTTCTATCGGAGTCAGCCGTCTGCTGTCAGCGCTGCACGGCAAGACGGCCTTACTGCCGCCACTGGTCGTGGTGACGGTATTCGACAAGGCCGATGCCGCGGCAAGCTTCGCCATGGCCCAGGAATTGCGCGCCGCGGAGATCCGCGCCGAAGCCTATGTCGGCAATGGCAAGATGGGCGACCAGTTCAAATATGCCGACAAGCGCGGAGCGGCAATCGCAGTGATCGAAGGCGGCGACGAACGCGCGCGGGGCGAGGTCACGCTCAAAGACCTTGCGCTAGGGGCCGAGCTGGCCAAGTCGGTTGAAAGCCGTGCCGATTGGGTGGTCAATCGCGAAGCCCAGAAGAGCGTGCCGCGAGCGCATCTGGTCGCGGAAATCAGGGCGATGCTGAAGGGCAGGGGCTGATGGCCACCTTTCCCTATTATGACGCGGGCGCCTTGGAGGCGCTGGGCGCGCAGGCCGCGTCCATCCTGGGCCTGTTTGGCGCTCGCGGCTATGTCCAGGAAGAGCCGTCGGTGCTGCAGCCGGCGGAAATTTTTCTCGATCGCTCGGGCGAGGAGATCCGTCGCCGCACCTTCACCCTGACCGATCCGTCGGGTCGTGACCTGGCGCTGCGCCCCGATCTCACCATCCCGATCTGCCGTGATGCTGTGCGGTCGGGCCGAAAATGGCCGGCGCGCATTTGCTACAATGGCCTGGTTTTCCGGCATCAACCGGGCGAACCGCATCGTCCAACCCAATTCTTCCAGGCGGGCGCGGAATTGCTCGGTCTTGAGGACCGCCCGGCCGGCGACACTGAAATCCTGTCCCTCGCCGTCGAGGCGCTCGGGGTCGCGGGCCTGAAGGATTTTTCGCTGCGCGTCGGCGATCTCGCACTGTTCAACGCGTTGGTGGATGCGCTGGCGCTGCCGCGGCAGTGGCGCTCGCGCCTCAAGCGGCATTTCTGGCGCGCGGGCTATGTCGAAAGCCTGCTCTATTGGCTGGGCCATGGCGACGGGGCGCCGAAACTGCCCGGCACGCGCACGGAGATCGAAGCGCTGCTCGATCAGAAGGGCGACGCGCCCGCAGCTGGCCGCACACGGGTCGAGATCGTGGCGCGCGCGCTCGACCGTGCTGCTGAAGCCGCGACCTTGCGGCTTGATCCGGTGGTCGCCGATGCCATCGCCAGGCTGCTGGACATCACCGGCCCTGCCCGAGACGCGCTATCGCAAGTCCGCGCACTGCTGAAAACCACCGGCATCGACCTCGATAGGCAACTTGCGGCGATGGACGCACGCCTGGCCGTTCTCGAATCGCTGGGGATCGCGCCGGATCAGGTGCAGTTCACCGCTCATTTCGGGCGCAACATGGAATACTATACCGGCTTCGTTTTTGAGTTGTGGGCGCGCGACCGCGAAGGTCCTGTGCAGGTGGCGGGTGGCGGCCGCTATGACACGCTGCTCGAAAGCCTCGGCGCGAAACAGCCGGTCAGCGCCATCGGCTGCGCCATCCGCACCGAGCGACTTTTGGCGGCCCAAAAATTAGATAGTGCAGGGGCGATGTGATGCTCTCCCTCGCCATCCCCTCCAAAGGCCGATTGAAGGAGAATTGCAACGCCTGGTTCGCAGAACGCGGCTTGGTGATGGAACAAACTGCCGGTGCGCGCGGCTATCGCGCCAGCTTTGCCGGCCTGCCCGATATCGAGGTGATGCTGCTGTCGGCCTCGGAAATCGCCTCGGCGCTGCTGGCCGGCGACATCCATCTGGGCATCACCGGCGAAGATCTGCTGCGCGAGGAAGCGCCAGAGCTCAAGAGCCGCATGCATCTGATCAAGCCGCTGGGCTTCGGCTTTGCCGATGTGGTGGTGGCGGTCTCGCAATACTGGATCGATGTGGCGACCATGGCCGATCTGGACGACGTCTGCGCGGCCTATGCCCAGGCACATCGGCGGCGCCTGCGCGTGGCGACAAAGTACGCCCAGCTTACTCGAAGCTTCTTCGCCCAGGCGCGCATTTCCGACTATCGCATAGTGCCCAGTGCCGGTGCCACCGAAGGGGCGCCGGCTGCGGGCACTGCGGAAGTGATCGTGGATATCACAACCACGGGCGCGACCTTGCGCGACAATGGGCTAAAGATTTTGGATGACGGCGTTATCCTCAAGAGTCAGGCGCAGCTTGCCGCCTCGCTCACCGCCGACTGGGATGCGGACACGCGCAAGGCGTGCGAGGCGCTGCTGGCCAGGTTGAAAGAGGGCGCGCTTTATACGGCCCTCGCGGCTGAACTCCTCACTTAAGGAAGCTTCGCCGTGTCCCTTATGTCCTGATCGGCGATGTGTTCCTTCTTCCAGCGCATCGCCGCCTCGATGCGGGTGCGCCCCGAGGGATGATCATAGAAGATCATCTCTTCCCACTTGCCAGGCTCCAGCTTGCGATAGGTCGAAAGCTTGAGCATCACACTGGCAAAGGCATCAGGCTTGCGCACGGCATCGAGACCGAAGAGATCGGCCTGGTATTCGCCGGTGCGGCTGATGGAGTTGGTTACGGGCGTGGCAAGGAACATGAAAATGCCGGCCAATCCCGCCAGCAGCGGCAGCCCTGCCACCTCGCTGATCTTGCGCACTTGCCACTGGCCGCCAAAGAAATCCAGCGCCAGCAGGTAGCTCCAGTTGGTGAAGGCGAAGCCCAGAATGATCACCAGCCCGTTCATCAATATGCCGCGGGTGATATGGCCCATCACGTAATGGCCCATCTCATGACCCATCACCGCCAACACTTCGTCTGACGTCCCCTGCTTGAGCAGATTGTCGTTCAGCGAAATACGCGTCGTGCCCAGGAAACCCGAGACATTGGCCGACACGCGGTTGGACTGGCGCGAGGCATCGACCAGATAGACATTGGCTGCCGGTACGTCATTGGCGCGCGCCAATGACAGGATCTGGGCCTTGAGCGGGCTGTCAGGCAAGGGAGAATAGTGATTGTAGAGCGGTGCAATGAAGACAGGCCAGATCACGGCCCCCAGGATGTTGAACGCGATGGCAAGACCCGCACCCCAGATCCACCAACTCTCTCTGGTCCGGCGGATGGCGGCATAAAGCAGAGGCAGGAAAATCAGCGCCGCCACAAAGCTCACGGCAAAGTCGATGCCGAAATCGCCAAGCCATTGCCAAAAATTCTGATTGGAAAGGCCATAGGCATGTTCACGGAAATAGCCCTCGTAAAGTGTCAGCGGCAGCATCGCCAGCGTGACTATGGGCACATAGCAGGCGGCATAGAGCAGCACCTGGCCATTGCGGCTGTGAGTTCGGGCCTCCGCCCATTCCTGGATGCGCAACGAGACTTGCGACCATAACAGGGCCGCCGCCACGGCCAGGGCATAAATCAGGGCCATCAGCTTCAGCCAGTAACCACCCTCGAAATAGGCATCGGAACGGCTGCGGGCCTCGCCGCTGACCTTTGCAAGATAGCGCGAAGTGGTCTGTTCCGGATCGAAGGATGGCGTTGTGTCCATCGTGGGCAGCTGACCGACTTCGACATGCCGGGTGGGCGCGGCGCGCGGGAGAAGCTGCGGTTCCGGCGTGTCGGATTGTGCCAAGACCGGCGTTGTCGCGAGTACCAGAAAAACCGCGATGAGACGGATGAAATCCATGACCATGTCCTCTGCGACTTGACCCTAACAGGATTTTATGGCGTTCGAAGCGGTTAATGCTGATAAGGTCTTTGTCATGCGTGCCACACTGTTGCCAGTTCACCGCATTATCGCCGCGGCCTTGTTAACCAGCTTGCCCTCGACAGTATTTGGCGCGGTTGGCACTGCGCGCGCGCCAACGGATTCGACCCATTATCGCAGCTGTCTTTCAGCCGCCGATCTCAATCCCGCGGCGGCGCTCAACGATGCAGACAGCTGGGTCAAATCGGGTGGCGGCGTGCCGGCGCAACACTGCGCCGCGCTGGCGTTGGTAAACCTCAAGCGCTATGCGGAAGCGGGAACGCGGTTGGACCATATCGCGGCCGACCGCGGCGTGCCTGACGTGTCATTCCGCGTGGCGCTGTACGACCAGGCCGGCAATGCCTGGCTGCTGGCGGGCGACGGCGCGCATGCGGTAGAGAGTTTCCAGGCGGCGTTGGCGCTGTCGGCTGGCGACGCCGATCTCTTTGCCGATCTCGCCCGTGCGCAGGCCATGCGTCATGACTGGCACGAAGTGGACCTTGACCTCAACGCAGCGTTGCAAATCCAGCCGCGCCGCGCCGATCTTCTGGTGTTTCGAGCCAGCGCGCGCCGCGCGCTGCAGCGTTATGCCGAGGCCTATGCCGACATCGAATTTGCGCTGAAGCTCAAGTCCGGCGACAGCAATGCCCTGGTCGAGCGCGGCCTTCTGCGCAAGCAGCTGGGGGATTTGGGCGGCGCCAAACGGGATTTCGAGGCGGCGCTGAAAACCGCCTCGGGCGAGACCGCCGCCCAGGCGAAAGAAAATCTCGAAAGTCTCAGTCCCTGATCGGTTCGGCCGAGATCCATTCGGTGCGCACGGTGGCATCCGTTTCCCGCATCGTGCGATCCTTGGCCAGAGCAGTGAATTCTTCCTGCGGCAGCAGGCGTGAGAGTGCCCAGATGGCTGCGCCGCGAACCAACGGCGAGGGGTCATCCAGCGCGCATTGCGCCGGTTTGGCCAAGGTGAAATCGCCGCTGTTGCCGATAGCAATCATCACATTGCGCAGGAAGCGGTCACGGCCGATGCGCTTGACCGGCGACTTGCGGAACAAGGCGCGGAATGCGGTATCATCGAGCGTCGCCAGCTCGGCCAGCGGCGGCGCCTGCAATTCCTCCCGTGCCTGAAGCTTGATCTCCGCCGCACGGCTCGCGAACTTGTTCCAAGGGCAGACCGCCAGGCAATCATCGCAGCCAAAGATGCGATTGCCCATCGCCTTGCGGAATTCGCGGGGGATCGGGCCGTTGTTTTCGATTGTGAGATAGGAAATGCAGCGCCGCGCATCCAGCCGATAGGGCGCAAGGAATGCGCCCGTTGGGCAAATGTCCAGGCAGGCATGGCAATTGCCGCAATGATCCTCTTCCGGCGTGTCGGACGGAAGTTCGAGGGTGGTGAAGATCGAGCCCAGGAAAAGCCAGGAACCGAACTCGCGCGACACCAAATTTGTATGCTTGCCCTGCCAGCCCATGCCGGCTCTCTGGGCCAGTGGCTTTTCCATCACTGGCGCGGTATCGACAAAGACCTTCACCTCGGCGCCGTACGTCTGGAAGACATAACCGGCGAGCGCCTTGAGTTTTTTCTTGACGATATCATGATAATCATCGCCCTGGGCATAGACCGAGATCGTGGCGCGGTCCTTGCGCGCAAGGTTCGCCAGCGGATCGCCATCAGGCCCGTAATTCAGGCCCAGCACGATCACGCTTTTTGCTTCTGGCCACAAGAATTGAGGGTCGGCGCGCCAATGCGCGCGGTCCGCCATCCATGCCATGTCGCCATGATGGCCAGCTTCGAGATAGGCGTTGAGGCGAGCGGCATCGTCCGGATTGGCGCGCGCGTCGGCAATGCGCACGACATTGAAGCCTTCCGCAATCGCGCGCGTCTTGATCGTTTCAGAAATCGAGTTCGGCATAATGGGCGACCGGCGGCTGACCTGGCACGCGATCCAACAGGATGGAGCGGAAGGCCGGCCGCGACTTCATCCGAACATACCATTCATTGGCGGCGGGATGGTCGCTCCACGGCACTTCGCCGAAATAATCCAGCGCCGACAAATGCGCAGCCACTGCCAGGTCGCCGAGCGTGGTTTCACGGCAGGCGAGGTTGCCATTGGTCTCGGCCGCTTTGCCGATTGCGGCCAGCGCCACCTTCAGCTCCTCGCGGCCGGCGCGGATGATGTTCATGTCGGGGGCCCGCGAATAGGCGGCGCCGGTGAAACGCTGCCCCGCCTTCTCGTAGACGATGCGCTGGGTCACCTGTTCATGGAACGGGCCCATCGCCCAATCCACCCAGCGGAGCGCGCCGCGCCGGGCGGCGTCATCAGCCGGCGCCAGCGGACGGTTGGGATAGTTGGTCTCGAGATGATCCAATATTGCCCAGATACCCTCGGCACGGGTTCCATCCATATCCACGAAAACGGGCATGGGATTGCGCGCGTCTTCCGCGATCACCGGGTCGCAGGCGACGCGCTTTTCCCCCACCATCAGTCGGGCCAGGCGGCAGCTTGGCGAAAGCATCAGATGAATCAGACGGCGCATCGTTTCCGGAAAGCGGAGAAGCAGCACGAGGTTGTAAGCGAGTGCTTTACTTAACGCAAAAGTTCAGTCCGTCGCGCACGACCATGGCGCTGCGCCCTTCCAGACTGGCGGTCCGGCGGCGGACATAGCGGCCGGGATGGGCCGCCCGCCATTTGTGGGGATTTGGCAGTATGGCGGCCAGCCGCGCCGCCTCGACCGCATCCAGCGAGCCAGCGTCAGTTCCAAAATAGGCCTGGGCCGCGGCTTCGGCGCCGAAGATGCCGTCACCCCAGTCCACCAGGTTCAGATAAGCCTGGAGAATGCGCTTTTTGGGCCAGACTTCTTCCATCAATACTGTGAGCCAGGCTTCCAGCCCCTTGCGGATCCAGCTCCTGACGGGAAGGAGGAACAGGGTACGGGCGGCCTGCTGCGAGATGGTGCTGGCGCCGCGTTCGGGCTTGTCGGGGTGACGGCTGTGTTCGTCCATCGCCTTGTCGATGTTTTTCCAGTCGAAACCGTGATGGCTGCAGAAGTTCTGGTCTTCGGCGCCGATCACGGCCCGTTCGAGCCGGGGTGAAATATCGCCGCTCCAGCTATAGGCCGCGCCCTTGCCCTCAATCAGGCTCACAAGCATTTCCGGAGTGCCGGGGACAGGCACGTAACGGAAAATCAGGAGCATCAGGATCGGGGCCGGCACCAACAGGATGAACAAAATCGCAAGGACGCGCCACACAATGCCGCGGCCGCGCCAGACCAGTCCCTTTCCGTTTCTCCGCCCCATCGGGGCACCATACCAAAAGTTATTGGATGCGCGAGATGGCCGGCGATGCTAACAGTTTGGCGCCCGTCAGCCATCGAGAGCGCCCCGCATGCACGACATATTGATGTCCCTGATTCTGGGCGTGGTCGAAGGCATTACCGAATTCCTGCCGATCTCATCCACCGCGCATCTTCTGGTGACCGAAAGGCTTTTGGGGCTGGGGGATGAATGGGAGGCTTTCACGGTCGTGATTCAGCTGGGGGCAATCCTGGCGGTGGTGGCGATCTATTTTCAGGTGTTCTGGAAGGCGCTGATCGGCCTACCAAGTTCGGCTGATGCCCGGCGTTTCGCCTTAGGGCTGATTCTGGCCCTGCTGCCGTCGGTGGTGGCGGGACTGGCGCTGAAAAAGCTGCTGGACGAGGTACTGCTCAATCCCGCTTTGGCCATGCCGTTCATCGCCGGTTGCTGGATCGTGGGCGGGTTGATCATCCTGGTATTCGAGCGTATCGCGCCACCACCTCGCTTTTTCGAAGGCGACAAGCTGCCGCTGGTCAAGGCGTTCCAGATCGGCTGCTGCCAGATACTTTCCATTATCCCAGGGGTTTCACGATCCGGTGCCACGATCCTGGGCGGCGAGCTTCTGGGCGTGGACCGCAGGGCCGCAACGTTTTTCACCTTCTATCTGGCGGTCCCCACCATGACAGGAGCGACGATTCTGGAACTGCATCATAAGGCGGGAGCACTGACGCGCGGCCAGGACCTCGACATCGCCATCGGCTTTGCCGTGTCTTTTGTTGTGGCCTTTTTCGTAATTCGCGAATTTCTTTACATTGTCACGAAATATGGCCTCAAACCCTTCGGCTGGTACCGTATTGCCGCCGGTCTAGCCCTGATCGGCTATCTGGCAATTCACTGAGCGGTGCCGGCTTCCTGCCGCGCCTGATCCGCATATTCGCCCTTGGCCCGGTAACGCCATAGATAAGACGGGACCACCGCCTCCACGGAAGTGGGGGTAATGCCGAGGTCCGAAAGCCCGGGCGCGGTGACTGACACCACATTGTCGCGCTTGAGGAGCCGCACCTGGTCCATGGTCAGCAGCGGATTGGGCAGGATCTGGAGGAACATCGCCTTCAGCGAGGCGATGCCGAAAGGCAGTGGCACCAGCACGCGCTTGCGGCCGATTTCGCGCAGAATCAGCTTCATCAATTCCTTGAAGGAATAGATTGTTGGACCGCCCAGTTCATAGGTGCGCCCGTCCTGCCGCGATAATCCCGCAAGGATGGCTTGCGCCACATCGCCTACGAATACCGGCTGGAAGCGCGTACGCCCGCCACCTATCAGGGGCAGGCCCGGGAAGATGCGGGCCAGGCCGGCGAACTTGTTGAAGAAGCCGTCTTCGGGGCCAAAGATCAGCGACGGGCGCAGGATCACCGCCTTGGGGAAGGCTTCGCGCACGGCAGTTTCGCCTTCCGCCTTGGTCACCGCATAATGGGCATTGGACTCGGCGTCCGCGCCTATGGCCGAAACATGCACCATGGCGCTTGCGCCGGCTTCGGCTGCTGCCTTGGCGACATTGGCGGCACCGTCGGACTGCACCTCCTCGAAGGTTTGTCCCTTCTCGAAGAGTATGCCGGTCAGATTGATGACCGCGTTCGCACCCTTCACCGCGCGGGCGACCTGTTCCGCATCGGCCACATCGCATTTGACGAAATCGATCTGGCCGACACTGCCCAGCGGCCTGAGAAAGAACGCACTGTTGGGGTGCCGCGTCGCGACCTTGATGCGCCAGCCGGCACGGGCCAGCGCCCGCACCGTGTGGCGGCCCAGAAAGCCCGAGCCGCCGAAGACTGTCACCAGATTCATGTTCATTGTCATGCGTCCTTGGGAATGGGCGGATCTTTACGGATTTCTCGGCATCCGCGTGCCGAATGGCATAGCCAGCGCCGGGCGGCGGTCGAATTTCTCCTCCGCGTACGGCCCGTCCTGGTCCACATAATGCAGGAAGATCTGGACCAGGCATTCTCCGGTATAGGGTTCGCGCCAATGCGGCAACTCGATGCCGCGATAGAGCAGGGCGTCGCCGGGTTTCAGTCTAACCCGCACTTCGTGCTGGCCGAACTGTACGTGGAGCGGCCATGGTTCGTCCGGTTCTTGCGAAAGGTTCAGGCTGACACTGATCTCGCAGGCGGAGCGATCGCGATGCTTGGGCAGGGTGTCGCCCTTCCTATAAAGACGGCCATAGGAATAAGTCGGATGGAGACGCAAGCCCGTGCAATGTTCGACCACGGGGCGCAATTCCTCCATCACGCCGTCCAGTACGATACCGCCATAGACCGAAGGCGTACCCGGCACTTGTTCGTCATCGGTGATGACGGTGCCCGCGGCGGCGCGGGCCGCCAAATGCTCGCGCGCCTTGGTCAGCACCGGTTCCGGCGCCAGCCGGTTGACGATGACAAAGCCCTGGCGGGCAAAGACCTGGGCGGTGGAGGGCCTTTGGCTAGTGGGAGGGGGCGCGGTCATGGCCCCCAATTTAGGAGGTTCGGCGCCCCTCTGGACAGGGCTTTTTGTCCGCAAAAACCGGAGATTCCGCAATATTGACTTGGGGAACGGCGGACCCTAAAGATCGCCGCCCTACCGCTGGCCCTGCCGGGCCAGCCCGTGCCCAGATGGCGGAATTGGTAGACGCACTAGTTTCAGGTACTAGCGCTGCAAGGCGTGGAGGTTCGAGTCCTCTTCTGGGCACCATTTGAGCGCGATGGTTCGCACCGGTTCGTAGCTGACCAAAAATCAAGGAAAGCAGCAACTTTGTTGGGCCGTCACGGTTCGGGTTGGCCCCTTGGCATCCGGCCAGGCTGTTGGTATCGGCGCTCCTGAGCTTCCACCCTGTTGGTATCGGCCCGAAGCGCTTGCCATAACCAGTAGTGAGCACCCAAATGGCCCTCAGCGACGCCGCATGCCGGCCGGCAAAACCGGGCACAAACTGAAGAAGTTATCCGACGCCGGAGGTCTCCAACTTTGGGTTCAGCCTAGCGGGAAGCGGCTGTGGCGCCTCGCATATCGGTGTATGGGAAAGCAAAAGCTACTCCCTCCAC
>DATKEP010000002.1:0-42925 GCA_035512055.1 Rhizomicrobium sp. | reverse complement strand
GTTTCTGGCTTCGCCGCGCGCCGCCTCCATCACCGGGGCAGAGTATGTCATCGACGGCGGGACCGTGCCGACCGCGTGAGGGTACCCGTGGCCTGGCCAACCCAAGCGCCTGCTCCAGGTTTCCAGCTCTTCTCCAGTATGCCCATTCGCTATCCCGTCCTTTCTGGAAACAATCCCGGCATCCACCGCGAAGCGAGGGCGGCAGGGAAAGAGAGGCGCAGCGGCGCGCGCGTGCTGTCGGAGGTAACAACGCCCTGCTCGATGAGGGCGGAGACAACGCGGCGCGCCTGGCGCTCGCCCGTGCCGACGATAGCGGCGGCGTCGCCGCGCGGGAGTTCGCCGCGATAAAGCAGCGCTTCGAGGATGTAGTTGGCTTTCGGCGGCAGGTTGTTGAGACGCACTCCTTCGTCAGCCCATGTGAGAATACGCGTGCGGATCTGGTCGGGCTGCATTAGCTCTTCCATGAATTTCACCTGATCGAGACAGATTGTCAGGAAGAATTTCGTGAACTCCGCGAGGTTCTCTTCGCTCAAGGTTCCGCGTCCGTCGAGATCGTTGCGGCGCGGCAGGTCGCAAGCGGCAAGGCGGCTTTTGTATTCGTCGATGTTGCGCGCGAGGCCGCGCGCGATCGACCACACCGCGCCGGTATCGAGCGCATCGAGCAGTGTGGCGTGCGACACGAGGCGAGCGACGCGCCCATTGCCGTCGAGGAACGGGTGAATCCATGTAAGGCGGTGGTGCGCCACCGCCGTCGCGATGATCGTCTCGGTCCTCCCTAACTTTGAATAGACCTCTTCGTAGCGCTTGAGGAAGCGCGGCACAGCGGGTGCGCTGATAGGGACATGCTGGCCCGCCTGCACGTCGCGGTGCCGCAGTTCGCCGGGGATGACTTCGATCTTCTCCTTGGTCGCGGGGTCTTCGACCCACAGCAGGTCTGTAGGAAGCTGTTCGCAAAAGCGCCGATGGATTTCGGTGATCGAGTCTGCGGTCGTGGCGGGACTCCTGAGTCCGCCTGTGTCGATCCAGTGCTGGACGGCGATATGCGCCTTGGCCTCAAGCTGGAGGTCACGCTTCTTGGCGTCCTTGCTGTAGTCGCCTTTAAGCGCGCGCTCGATGTCGATGGGGTGGGTATCGTGGCCTTCGATCAGGTTGCTGTAGTAGCAGTTCATCGCCCGCACGAGATTGGCCAGCGAAATGGTCAGGCTATCGGGCAGCGAACGGCGAAAGCCAGCGCACTTGGCGGCCAGTTCGACTGCCAGGTCGGTCAATTCGGGGCGGTACTTGGAATCAGTGCCGATGAGCAGCGGCTCCATGACGGAGACGGTCTCGCCACGGTCCTCGGCCGCTTCTATGTCCGCTTTAATGTCCGGTTTCATTTCCACAATAACGCATTATATATCAACGTATTTGATGATTTCAACACGATAATATGACCGCTATAAAGTCCGGTTTGAAGTCCGGTTGGGCGGACCTTTTTGGTGGGCAAGCTCAAGGGGATAGCGGGGTGGGTCTGCCCGCCGAGCGGCTGGCCGATCTTGAGGTTAAAGCTGATGAGCCCGCCCGATTGACCCCGAGGACGTTGCGGGCCATGCCCACGAAAATCTTCATCCGTCCGGAGCATGTCACGGAGGATTTGTGCGCGCGCATGAAGAAGGGCAAGGCCGGCCCAAAGATTGTTCCACTTCCTCCTCGAACCCCATGCTGGAAGGGCCTTGGTGCCGATTCCGAAGAGAGGCGCGAGCCCGTGAGCGACATCAACACATGGTGGATAGTCTGAAAGCTCTTGACCCCAAACGGCCGATTAGAGAAGCGGACATTGCCAAATGAAGCGCAACCCGCGCCTCGCTGACACCCCGAGGAAGCGATCCGCGCAAAACTGGCAC
Organism: Rhizomicrobium sp.; assembly: GCA_035512055.1. GTDB lineage: Bacteria > Pseudomonadota > Alphaproteobacteria > Micropepsales > Micropepsaceae > Rhizomicrobium. Next base: position 41,042 of record DATKEP010000002.1, on the reverse strand, counting down.
AGGCGGCCGACCGGCGTTCCCTGAATCGCAGGTGGCAAACCCAGTCAAATATCCAGCCCTGCTATCAATTCGAGATTTTGCGTCGCAATGATTCCTGGATTTCGCGGTCCTTCGAATGACGTAGACACCGGAAAGAAGTCGTTTAGCGTATTCAGGGGTTTGAATTGGCGAGCATCCAGTTGAGGCAAATGATTTTGCCCTGACGCCGTAATGGCGGCGCCGGTCAAGCAAACGGAGGCTTGCCATGTCCGCACCCCATCTGGCCATACGGCAAAAGAGATTCTTGAGAAAGGGACTTTCTTTCACGGCGCTGATCGCCATTACGGCGCAGGGCCATGCGGCTGATCTTTGCGACCCGGTTGCCTCCGCCGCGCTCAAGACCGCCGCAGTACAGCAGGAGCTGATGGTGGCCGGTTTCACCTGTGGCGCCGCGCGACAATATAATCGCTTCGTGATCGCACATCAGATGGAGCTTCGGCAATCCGATGCCAATCTGATGGCCTATTTCAAGAAGCGCGATCATGGCAGAGAAGCCGGTTACGACAGCTACAAGACCAAGGCCGCCAATCTCTCGGCCTACCGCAGCGCCAGGGACGGCGCGCTTTACTGCCGGGCGGTTGCCCGGGATTTCCAAGCCGCTGAGCATAGTAACCTGATGGATTTCACCGCGGGCGCGCATCTTCTTATCCCGGCGCCCGATGCCTGCGCGGTCAAATATGATCATTCCGAAATGGCGTCGGCGCACGCGCGCCACAACCTGCGTTGGGATCCCTGGTATCGCCGCTACGTGAGTGAGTAGCGGCGGCTGACAAGGTCGGACAGGCGGACATTGGTCTGAATTACCGCTTATGACCGATTGTGTTGAAAAAGTCGGTTGTGGCGTCGGGGTTGGTCTGGCTGGCGCGGTGACGGTGGCTGGTGCCACCTACATGGCAGGTATTGGCAGTGGCATCGCGATCAACTTGGCCTTCTTGCGTAGGTTGTGGGCGGTGGCGGCGAGGAGGAACTCGTCGCGGGCGCCGCAGGGGCCTCGCAATCGCAGTCGGTCGAGTTTGAGGATGCGTTTGAGGTGGGCGAACAGCATCTCGACCTTCTTGCGCTCTCGTCGCGAGGTCAGATAAGCGTCGGTCTTGGCAATGTCGCGTGCTCTGTCGCGGGCGGCTTCGTGGATTGAGCGCGGGACTTTGCGGGCTGGGGTGTTAGGGCAGCACCGGGGTTTCAGCTCGCAGGCATCGCAATCGTGTTTGCTGGCCCGATAGAGCAGCGCGGCTCCATCGTTCACCAGTGTGCCCGTCGTGGTCATCGTCTTGCCAGCGGGGCAAATGTAGACGGCTGCCTCATGGTTGTAGCCGAAGTCTTCCCGCGAGAACGTGCCGTCCTTCCGGCCGGACTTGCCGAATACCGGGATATGCGGCTCAATCGCGCGCTCATCGACCAGCCAGGCGCCGCTCAGAGCGGATACCAAAACAGTACCCCACCAGCACCATCCGGATCATCAACTCGGGATCAATCGAAGGTCGCTTCATCGCGCTGTAGTAGGCTCAAGATGAGCCCGAACGGCCGACAGATCGACGAACCGGTCAATCGACCGCAACACGTGATCGCTCGGGATAGGCCGTTCCAGGCTAAAGCCGTAAAACAGCGCCTCCTGCATCACAGTCCGTTCGCCCATCATCGCCCGCATCCCCCTCATCAGGACAAGTGAATCAGGACACCATAACCGCTTCAAGCAGGAGTTTTTCAACACAATCGGCGCAAAGCGGACTTTCCTCAATGGCTCAGAAACCCGGGTTCTGAGGATGGCAGGCTAGGTGTAAGCTCCCTCTGAAGCCTCTGACCCGGACCATTATGACTGCCGCGCTGCTCATCATTGATATGCAGAAGGGCCTATTTATGGAGCCCGGTCGCAAGCATGATGAAGAAGGCACAGTGGCAAGACTCAATGCCCTGGCAGTCAAAGCGCGGGCTGCTGGTGCCGCCGTTATCTTTGTTCAACATGAAGGTCCCAAAGGCAGTGGATTCCACCCATCGGAGGACACGTGCGAGTTGCTCGCCGAGTTGGACAGGCAGCCCGATGATCGGACTGTCAAAAAGTCTACTTGTGACGCCTTTCTAGAAACCAACCTGTATAGTCTCTGCCATGAACAAGGCATCGCTCATCTTGTCATTGGCGGCTGCGCTACGGACTATTGTGTTGATACAACAGTGCGCCGCGCCCTTGGACTGGGATATCAGGTCACCGTTGTTTCGGACGGGCACACAACCGCTCACGGCCCCCACTTGAGTGCTGAACAGATAATTCGGCACCACAATACAATTTGGGCCGATTTTATCGGCCCAAACGGTCCAGCCAAGGTTGTTCCGAGCATACAAATAGACTTTGCTCGATAATGGGCACTGTCGTGCGACGAATGTCCGATTGGCGAAAGCGGACATCGCATCGTGATTGGCTCTGATTGCGGTTATCAACCGACTATAGGCGATCTCTGCGGCTCTGTCTGACGAAAGCTATGCGAAGATCCAGGCCGATCCGGAGACCAGGATGCCAGGCGGCCTCGGCCCGGGAACGATTTTCGGGCTGACTTTGCTGATGCAGGACAACAAGGACCGCCAAATGTTTGCCCGCATGAGGGCCACCAAGATCTGAACAGTTCCGGGTACGTCCCGATTCAAGGCAAAACTAGCGCGGATTTGTTGCAACCTTGGATTCGGGTGGCGATTGAACATTTGGTGGGGGCACCGCTGGGATCGTCCGCCAAACGTGCGGGCAGCTGCCGACATAAGGCAAATAATCCTTCGCGTCCTCACAGTAATACCATTGCCCGACCGCTGCGATTCCATCGGGGTAGTCTCCTGGCACAGGAACGGAAGCCGCAATCGCCACCCACTGGTGGCGACACTGTGCGACATAAGGAAAGTAGCCGGCCGGGTCGTCGCAACGTTCCCAACTTCCTTCAGCGATTGGTGAACCAGATCCGGGCGGGGGCGGCATGATGGGCAACCTCTGCCAATCGTGACCGCAAATCTTCACGTAGGGGTAGTAGCCGCTGGGCTGATCGCAATAATACCAGAGGGGCCAAGGCTGCGGCTGCCTGGCAGCCTCATTTCCGTGACCGGGAAGTTGGGTCGGAATTGAACACGGAGTAGGGTAGCGGCTGGTACGACACGGGGATGGCGCCTCGGGCCAGGATGGGGAAGGAAAACCAATGACAACACTGCCGTCCCCATTGCCGCCTTCGCGTCCATGACCACCGCCACCGCCCCGATGACGACCATGCCAGTTTGCTTGCGCCGGATCATCGCGCGCACTGGCGCTAGGCGCAGGGTCACCGATGGGCGCAGCCGTTGCTCCACTCAGCACCAGCGTGATTACGGTTGCTGTTACGGCACACCTGCGCATCTCACGCATCTTTGATCATCATAGGTCGGTGGTCCACTGTGTCTGGTGCCGGCCGTTTGAAAGACCCACAGTATGTTTATCTGCATTTAGCCCCCCGCATTCGCTGTTCCGGCCTTGTTAATTCGCCGTTATTGGCTCAGCTAGCCGCACATCACGGGCTGTTGGCATCGATGTTGGTATTTATACGGCTACGCGTGTTAACTGATTGATATTCCGCAACGATTCTGCCAGTGTGGTTTCTGCCGGGCCCACCAATACCAGTTCGTCGCAGTTCGCCGGCCTTCACCAACGCCCGAGCGATGAATGGTCAAGCCGCGGTCCGGGTATGGCAAAACGTGCCGTTTCTGATCAAGCGAAATCCCGGGTCGAGCCGGGACGTTTTCTACTGCTGAGTTTGGAAATCGTGGTGGGAGGATTTGCCATCCTTTTGCTAGGAGGCGCGTTTATGGCGGACCAGGCATGGTTCGACCGACATTTTCTGCCTATCTTTGCCATCAGACATTCCGTCATGATCGCCGCTGAACAGGGGGTGCGCGGTTTCGTTATCCTGACGGTGGTCATACTCCTGCTGATCTGTCGTCGCCCAATCACTCTCTTTCTGGGCCGGGCGACTGTCGGCGGAATTCTGCGAGTGGTATTGGCGGGCGCGCTGGCGTTAGGGACGGTTGAACTGATTTTGCGTGTTCATCCGCTGCATCCCCATGATGCGGATCCGTTGGAGCTTGAACCGCGCCGCCAATCGGACCCGCTGCTTGGCTGGAAATTCGTGCCGTCGCGATCGGCCGTTGCCCGGGAAGCCGGCCGTCCCGTGCCTTACAGTTTCAACGCCGCCAGTTATCGGATACCGGCTCCAGGCACCGAGGTCGATTTCGCACGGCCGACACTCATCTTCACCGGCGAATCCATCATCGTAGGTTTCGGCTTGACCTGGGACGAAACCATTCCCGCCCAAGTGAGCGCATTGGTCGGCATTCAAAGCGCCAATCTGGCGGTGTCTGACTACAGCAATGACCAATCCTATCTGCGCCTGGCGGCCGAGTTGCCGCGCTTTCAAAAGCCGGTCGCCGTCGTGACGCTATTCATGCCGTTGCTTTTCGATCGCAATCTTCTCAAGAATCGTCCGAGTCTGGGACCGGCACTGGTCTGGCACCCCCCGGAGCAGCAATGGCGCCTTGCCGCATTGCTGCATTGGCTCGTTCCGTACCGAAGCGTAGCCACAATAGACGAGGGCATCTTGCGGACCCGTGACAGTCTGGGTGCCCTGGTCCACCTGGCATGTGCACGGGGCGCACAGCCGCTCATCGTCGTGCCTCAGTTCGGAGAAGCCTCGCCAGTGGAAGAAGCCTTGCGGCGCCGCATCCTTGATGAAGCCGGCCTACCTTATGTCAGCGCAAGACTCGACCCGACGTGGCACTTGCCCGGCGATGCACATCCTGACGCACGGGGCGCGCGGGCAATCGCCGCCGCCGTGGTTGCTCGCCTGAGGCTGAACAACGCTCCATCGGTTTCCAAAGCACAATGGAAGGACAACTGCGGAGTTTTCGGATCGACCAAAGAAAACCCGAATCCGACCCGGCGCTGACTGGTAAGCCATTGATTGTCAGATGAGCAGCGGGACGCCGACAATTATAGCCACCGTCTCCATGCCGATACGCAGGAAAGGTTGCGATGTAGAATATTCGAGCCTTTTGTTTATCGGTGCCGCCCGATGGTCACGAACAGACCGCCCTCGCATCCGAGTGTCGCCATCCAGCCCATTTGGGCAATCCACGCCTCCAGCCCCCAATAGTCCTCGTCGGCGGTGAAAAGATTGCCTGTTTCCTCCTCCATGAGGATACTGGGATAGGTCCTGAGGTATTCGACGCTGTTTTCCGCAAACCAGCGCCGAACCTCCGCAACTGTGTGACGATGCTCCTCCGGGTGTCGATATTGGTCGCGCACCCATGCCTCACGACGCTCGGGCTCGTTCTTGCGGTCGCGCAGTACCGGATCGAAAGGAATCCATCGAAATTGCGAAAGCCGCGCCACAACCCGTCGCAGTCGCAGCGGGATACGTGCAAAGGCATTGTAAAGTCCCAGCACAATTATTCCGCCGGGGCGCAGCAGAGGCGGAAGCTGAACGAAAGACTGACGCGGATCGGGCGTGTGATGCAGCACGCCCGACGCAAATACAACGTCAAATGCGCCAGCACGCAAGCCTGGGCGGTGCAGATCGGTCTCCACGAATTGCACACCGCCCACGCCGAAGCGCCTGGCAGCGGCCGCTCCCAGCTTGAGCGAGGCGCGTGTCAGATCTGCTCCGATCACGATCCGGTCCGCGCGCGCCAGGTAGAGGCACATTTGTCCGGTCCCACACCCAATTTCCAGAATGCGTGCATCCGATGCAATCGCGGTATCGAGCAGTCGCACGAACGCGCTCCGTTCCGCGCGGGTCCGGAGAGCTTCCAGACTGTCGCGGGCGCGATACCCCGGAAATGGCGCGTGATCATAGAATTGTCGAACAGTTTCGGTGCGCGCGTCTCCCGGCAGGCGCAAATCGGGAATGCCATCATCGGCGGGATGGTGCGTGCCGCAGTCCTGGCATGTCCATTCGCTGTCGAGGAGGCCCCGGCATATGGGACAGGCAAGCAGGTCGAGGAACCCTCGCATTGTCAGAAGATCGAATAGATGAACGGCGCGAGCGCCTCAACACTGGCTGCGAATATCAGCAGAACGCCAGTCAAGCAGATGAATACGGCAAGCGGCAAAAGCCAGCGCTTGGATGCGCCGCTCCGCCACATACCCTGAGCCAAATCGCCGATAGAGCCCGCGGCGCTGCCCATGACGATAAGGCCCCGTTGAATCTTGCCATGCTTTTTTCTCATTCGGCTCTCCCCGACGCCCGTTTCGTGGCACGTGTCTGCCCCGCCACCAGCACATCGATCCCGGCACGCCGGAATGTCAGATAACCCTCTACCACACGATTGACGATTGGCTCGCCCGCCAGATTGAAGGACGTGTTCAACAGAACCGGAATTCCGGTGATATACCCATAAGCTTCCAGAAGCGCATAAAGCCGGGGCGCCATACCGCGCTCCACCGTCTGAACTCGCGCCGTCCCATCAACGTGCGTAACGGCCCCAAGTTTTTCACGCCATTCCGGCCGTACTGGGAAAACGCCCGACATGAAGCGCGCCAGACGTTTACCCCCTGGCGGCAGTTCAAAATAGCGGTCGGCGGCCTCGATGGGCACCACTGGAGCAAACGGTCGAAATTGTTCGCGATGCTTGATTTCGCGATTGAGACGATCACGCATCTGGACCGTATGCGGTGCCGCTAGAATGCTGCGGTGTCCAAGCGCGCGGGGACCCAATTCTAGCGCGCCATCCATCCAGCCCACGACCCGGCCTTCGGCTAGGTCTTGCGCAACGCGCTTGATCAAGGTCGATTCATCAAGCTCTTCCACCGGTAGATCGTCTTCCCGTGCCAGCCTGGCAAGTTCGCCTGTCTCCACCGACGGTCCCCAAAATGGGTGATCCGGAAATTTGCGGTCCGGATTGCCAAAGTGAATGCGATCGGCATATAGCGCGGCGCCTAGCGCAGAGCCTGCGTCTCCCGGTGCCGGCGGCACGAACACGCGCTCAAATCCGGACTCTCGGAGAATTCGCTGATTGGCCACGCCGTTCAACGCTACGCCGCCTGCAAGGCAGAGATCGGGAAGACCCGTCTCGCGTTGGAGCGTTCTGGCAATGTCCACTAATATGTCTTCAATTGCGCGTTGAACGCTAGCGGCGCAATCGGCAAAACGCCGGCCCTCATTAGTTTCAAAGTCTATCGGTTCGAAGGGGTCGCGCGGCGGGCCGAACAACTCAACAAACTTCGTCGAAAATGATCGCTTGGCGGTGGTATGGAAGTCGAAATAATCCAGATTGAGCCGAAAGGCCCCGTCCGGCGTCCGTCTGACGATTTTCTGGATTGCGTCCGACATTTTTGGCGTACCGTAACTTGCAAGGCCCATGACTTTGTATTCGCCTTCGTTTACCGGAAAACCAAGATAGGCCGTAAAGGTTGAGTAGAGCATTCCCAGCGAATGTGGAAAGCGAATTTCACGCAGCAGTGTTATCGCTGTCCGATCGGGCCCGCGCGTTCCGTGCCCTACAGTCAGTGTGGCCCATTCGCCCACGCCATCAGCGGTCAGTATGGCCGCATCGCGAACGGGCGCCGTGAGAAAAGCCGCCGCCGCGTGAGATCGATGATGTTCCGTGAACAGAATCTTTCGGCGTGGCACGCCCAGATGCGAGGTTACAATGCCGCGTACCCAAAGCTTCCCGCTGAGGGAATTCTTCATTGCATGCGGGAAGGAGCGCCAAGTGCTGGGAAACGCGCGCAGAGCACAGGACAGAATGCGGTCAAATTTGAGCATGGGCCGCTCATAGAAGACTACCGCATCGAGGTCGTCAGGTTCGATGCCAGCGTGCCCAAGGCACCAATCGATCGCTTCCATCGGGAATGCTGCATCGTTTTTGCGGCGTGAAAGCCGCTCTTCCTGGACAGACGCAACCGGTATCCCATCAATAATGAGCGCAGCTGCCGCGTCATGGTAGTGCGCCGATACGCCGAGAATCTTCATCTCAGTATTGGCTCTCAAGCGCGCCCTCGCGCTCCGGCTGCAGGGGCGTCCAACCTGGTGTCTCCTGCCTTTCCGCACGCTTGGCGAGAATTGCAAATGGGGGGAGCAGAATGAAATACTGGAGCGTGAGAATGACGGTCCCCATGACCCCGGCTATGGCGGACATCACGCGAAGGTAGGCTTTCCAAAGCCTGGCCAGGCGCGCTCGCCATAAATGGAGGCGGCGACGCCTAGGTGCGATGCGATTCAGTTGCACAAGGGTGTAATTCATGTGGAATGTTTCATCGCGCAATATTTCCCGGAAAACAGCGCGCGTCGGCGGATCATTTCGCACCGCATCTTCATAGGCCGCAAAATGGCCAGCGGCGGTCTTCTCCGAAAGGTGGAGGAAAGCGAGCAAGCTTGCATCGCATGCGCCATGAACTCGCAGATCGTCAAGACCGCGCTCGCCGGGAGAAATCCAATTCAGTTCCGCGATTGTCGATCCGCGGGCGGGCAGCGTGCGCAATATGGTCATGCCACGCGTTCTAAACAGTGCCGCATGACGATCTTCATCGGCAGCATGTACCATATAAAGGCGACGCAGCGTGGCGTCCTGCGTCAATTCCGCCGCCCGGACCAGATCACGGCCTCCATCCGCCTCCGTTTCCGCGAAATTCAAAAGCTTGCGCCCACGTCTCTCCGCGTCGCGCCAGATCCAGCGATGTAACAATTGGAGCATTGACTTGCTAACACCGCCTGCGCCGGGGAAGGTAGTTCATGGCCATTTTAAGCTATGGACATCCCGTCCCGGCCAGGCATGCCCGTTCCCTCTTGTGCAAATTCTCTCGTGAATGTCACACCTCTTTGCGCGAATTCACTGAACGGAAATTTCCCCATGCATGCCCATCATCTTGTGCATGAAATGGGTGCAAACAAACGCGTAGGCACCTGGACGGCCAGGAGTGACGGTAATGTCGGCAGACTGAGCGTTACTGATCTCGACGGTTCCATTCTTCACTTTGGCCACATCCTCCGGCGCAATCTGCGAATCGGCAAAGAACTCCGGCGCACTGAAGTTGTGGCTTTTCGAACCGTTGTTGGTGAAGTGAATCTGGTAGACAACTCCCTGCTTCAAATCGAGTGCGCCGGGAGAGAAGGCGTAATCAGTAAGTGTGACGGTGATGGGGACGGTCGTTTGCGCCGATGCGCCGCCTATCGGCAAGAGCAGCGCAATTGCGAAGATAAGACCATGCCACCGAGATGTTGGAACGACGAAAATCGCAGGTGCAGGCATCTATACTCTCTCCGTATCTGTAGCGCAGACGGACAGGCATGCCCCGTTATTCCCCTGCTCCCCAAAAAAACCAGTCTAAAGCGTACGCTCCAGGGCGAGCATCGCCAAGTCGCTGTCTGCGACAGGTTGCTGTCGTGTTGCGATAAATGCACTCCAGCTGGCTCGCCAGATCGTAGAAACTGAGCCGTTTGCGCGGGCGTCCGCCTGGTGGCGACGGACTTGGTGATCGTGGTTGTGATCGCTGTTGGAGAAACCGTGGCTTGGTCGATCGCAGCCCACAATGAACTGCGAAACGCCGCTTTATTGGCGCTTGGTGCGACTGTTGGTATCTCCAGGCGGGGAACTAGTAAGATGTTGAAACAACGCGGCTTTATAGAAAATGTGGTTTCTGCCCGGCCCACCAACGCATATTCGCCGCTGTTCGGCGACATTGGCGTGCGGGATAGCACCGTCCTGCCAGAGCATCCCAATATCACGTTCTGCAAAACGCGCGGTATTCCGCTTGGGTCGTTACAATTTGCAAGATACTGGATGTTTTCTGTCCGGTACGCGAAGATTTCATCCAGTTCAAACACGGATGTGACCGCAACATGCTTCGGAACGATGGCATCCGCTGGCCGGGCGAGAGGTTGCCCGGCCTTTTTTCCAAGTGACGCATGAAGGACTGGTTGAAGCGGAAGAATGCGGACGCGGAGGCGTCGCCTGGCCGGGACCGGCTGCTGCCGGCTTTGTCCTGGTGGCACTTAATCGCGTTGGGTGTGGGCGGCGTCGTGGGCACGGGCATTTACACCTTGGTCGGCGTAGGCGCCAGCCTGGCGGGGCCGGCCGTCATCATCTCGTTTCTAGTGGCCGGCATTATCTGCGCATGCGCCGCGCTTGCCTATGCCGAGGTTGCCGCCATGATTCCAGTTTCCGGCAGCGCCTATACCTACAGCTATGTGGCATTGGGCGAAATATTTGCCTGGGTGGTGGGCTGGAGCCTTATTCTTGAATATTCGCTTGTGGTAAGCGCCGTGGCCGTCGGCTGGTCTGGCTACGCGAGCGGATTCCTTGCGGGCGTCGGAGTGCCGTTGCCGTCCCTGATTGCGACTGGACCGTATGCGGGAGGGCTGCTCAACCTGCCGGCAATTATGATCATCGCAATCGTGGCCACTTTGCTGTCCGCAGGGACGCGTGAAAGCGCAACGCTGAATGCCGGATTGGTTGTGATCAAGCTGGCTGCACTGCTGCTATTCATGGGTGTAGCGGCCCCGCACTTTCATTTGTCTGCATTCCGCCCATTCATGCCTTACGGCTTTTCGAGCCGCACTGCTGCCGGGACGCCCCAAGGTGTGATGGCAGCAGCGGCGATCATCTTTTTCGCATTTTATGGTTTCGATGCGATCTCGACTGCCAGCGAGGAAGCCAAGAATCCCGGACGCGACCTGCCTATTGGCATTGTCGGATCGCTGGCCATCTGCACATTGATTTACATGGGCGTCGCTGCCTTCGCGGTGGGCTCAATGTCGTTTACCGAGTACGCCCATAGCGCCGAGCCCTTGGCGTTGATCCTGCGCAAGCTCGGGGCTGGCGGCGCTGCTGTCGCGATCGGCGCGGCGGCCGTGATAGCCCTGCCCACCGTCATCCTGGCATTTCTCTATGGCCAAAGCCGCATTTTCTTCGTGATGGCCCGCGATGGTCTTCTGCCCCGCACTCTGGCCACAATCAACCGCCGCACGGGCACGCCCATCCGGATCACCTGGGTGACGGCGATCATTGTGGCGATCCTGGCGGGCCTCATTCCACTCGATCAAATTGCGGCTCTCGCAAATGCCGGCACGCTCGTAGCGTTCATGGCAGTCGCTTTGTGCATGCTCGTTTTGCGGCGTCGCGAGCCCCGTCGAAACAGGCCATTTCGTGCCAAGGCGGCGTGGATCGTGGGCCCGGTCGCCATTTTGGGATGCGTCTATCTGCTCCTATGTCTGCCGTCGCGTACCCAGTTGTTCTTTGCTGCCTGGAACGTTGTCGGTCTGACCATTTACGTCCTGAAGGCCAGGCATGAATAGTCAACAACCCGACCATCGACAACATGGATATTGGAAGGAATCTCACCTAGGAGGAATAAACCATGAAACGCCGTGAATTGTTCAATGCTGTGCCGGCCGCCGCCTCTGCGGCAATAGCAGGAGTACTTGCCGCGCCGGGTCCCGCGGCATTTGCGCAGGATGCCGCCCGCCGAGGCGGCATGCCTCCGCTCACCATAAAAGATATCCGGTTAATCCGTACCGCCCCGGACGATTCCAATTGGACGATTGTAAAAGTAATTACCAGCGAGCCCGGACTGTACGGATTGGGCTCTGCCACACACCAGGAGGTGCCCGCCGCCGCTCAAGCCTATATCGAAACCAGGCTCAAGCCTTTCCTGATCGGTCGCAAATGCGATGAGATCGAGGACATCTGGCAATCAGCCTATGTGCAGCAATATTTTCGTTCCGGCCCGGAGAGCAACAATGCGCTCAGCGGCATCGATGGCGCACTCTGGGACATTCTTGGCAAGCGGCTGGGCGTGCCCGTATATCAGCTATTGGGCGGCAAGGCCCGCGCGGCTGTTCCTCTCTACGGTCATGCGCAGTCCATGGACCTCACGCAGCTGGAGGACCAGGTTCGTCAGTATATGACGAAGGGATACCAGGTGGTGCGCGTCCAGCTCGGCGTACCGGAATATTCGGGCTATGGCGTCGGTGGCGCAAAGACTTCGGAACGGGTCCAACAGCTGCGCCCTGAGTCGATCCGCGGCACGTCTCCGGTCTTCGATCCTGAACGCTATGTCACGACGACGATCAAGATGTTTGACTATCTGCGCTCTAAGATCGGCTTTGAGGTCGGCCTTGTTCATGACATCCATGAAAGGCCTGCTCCCAACGAATCCATCCAGCTCTGCAAGGCAGTCGAGCCCTACCGGCCATTTTACATGGAAGATCCGGTGGCGCCTGACGATGTGGGGTGGTTCAAAATCTTTCGTGAAGAAACGTCTACTGCGCTTGCAATGGGCGAGTTGTTTGTAAACAGGAACGAATGGCTGCCGTTGGTGGCCAATCGCTGGATCGACTTCATCCGTTGCCACCAATCAGCAATGGGCGGTCTGAATATGTGCCGCAAGATTGCGCACACTTGCGAAATGTTCGGGGTGCGCACCGCGTGGCATGGACCAAACAACGTCGACCCCATCGGTCATTGTTATAATGTGCATCTCGATCTTGCTTCACCCAATTTTGGTATACAGGAAGAGACTTTTTTCTCTGACAAGACACGCGAAGTGTTCCCGGGTTGTCCTGACATCAGGGGCGGCTTCATGTTTGCGAATGACAAGCCCGGCTTCGGCATCGATATCGATGAAAAGGCCGCGGCGCGGTATCCCTACAAGGTCCCATACGAAAGCCGCGGAAATGACAGATATCTCGACGGTGGGATTGTAAGGCCGTAGTTCGGCAAAACTGACCACTCCATCACTCCGGCGAAAAGATCGCGGCCACTTTGACGCCGGACCGTCAGAAAGGCCATGCCAGTGCGTGTGGCAATCTGCGAAGAATGACCTTGATTCTATTCGGCAGCGATATTCGCATCGGCGCCCCTACGGAGGGGGGCAGATTCGCATTTCACTGCCTCGCGTGCCGGCGATGCCTGGAGAGGCGGTGTGACAAAGCGCTGGTTGATACCCAGGACCATCAGCGCCAACTCTGATACCAGGTCGCCCAGTTCCGTCTCAGACAGCTTCCCCGCCACAGTCAGGCATATGGCGCCATGGAGCGCCACCCAAAGGTTGCGGGCAAGCATCTCGGCCTGCGAACCTGGTTGTGCCGCCGCAATAGAATCCGTCATCGCCGATAAAACGCGACGTTCCTGGTGCGCCATTTCGGCCAGCGGCACGAGCGGTTGTGCCAGATCGAATATCAGCCGATAATAGGCGGCTTCTTCCATTGCAAAGTTGATATAGGTCTGCGTGACCGCGGCCGGACCTTGCGGCGCAGATTGTTCCAGCTGGTCGGCAAGACGCGCGAGGCCCCTGGCGCGCACTGCTGAAAGGATTCCGTCCTTGTCGCCGAAATAGCGGTAGGGAGTCATTGCGCTAACCCCCACGCGGGAAGCGAGGTCGCGCATGTTGAAGTCGTTGTGGCCCATTTCAAAATAGAGCCTGGCAGCCACATCGCACAACCTGTTGCGGAATTGGTCGACGTGCGCCTGGGTCAGAATTCGTGGCATTGCCCCTCCAGCATGGCGGTGGGTGGTTATTCCTGAACTTTTCTTGAGTCTGGACGGCAGCCGGGCGCTGAATATTCCGCTGTAAATGAAAATTATGCCTGTCATTTGGGCATGAACCAGGCGATACGCTGGAGATTCAGCCGGCACGGAGGGGCGGTCCGGTTGGGTCGAAGGCTGGTCGACTTCGCGAATCCCGAGATCAGATGCCAGTCCGGCGGACTAAAAAGTCCGCTCCACGCTGAAGGCGATGATATTGCGGTCCGCCAGCGGCTGGCGGTCGGGGGCGCCAATAAAGCCGGTTATCATCATGCTGGCTTTCCAGGTCGACTGGTAGAGCGCTTTTACCCCAATCTCAAAATCCCCTGTCCCCCCATTTTGCGCATAATAAGTGAAGCCGTGACCAGTCAGATTGTAGCCAACGCCGATCGGGACACTGATATCGAGGTTGGGAAGCACCTGGAAATAGCGAGGTTCGAATAAGAACCGGGCTTTCATCGCGAACCGCTCCAGCGTCGTAGTGGTTGCGGTCCCGGTAAGGCTAGCTGCGTCATCCGCAGCAACTTCCACATTCAAATCCGCACTGTTCCACAAATCAGACATTCCGATTGGAATTCCGGCCGATGCCTGCACGTGAACAAGATCGCCCTTGAGATAGTCGATATCCGGTGAACCGGCCAAATCGAGAGTTACCTGGCCGCGCGGATAGGCAAGCATTGGCGCGTTCCTCCGCAGTGAAAGTTCGCCGGCAATTGTGCTGCCGTCCAGCGACACGCTGGCGCTGGCACCAAGCAGGACAATATCTCTTGGATAAACAAGTTTGTAGAATCCTGCCACCGCAGGACTCGGATTGCTCGTGTTGGCCGTCATGATGATCTGCGGATCCGTTGCATTGTACTGCAAAAAATAGAAGCCGAGATCCGCATCGTTCAACGAAACGCGCCCGGCAATGCCATATTGCCCGCCAATCTTGACCCTGCCATCGGCCTGTCTCAGAAAGTATTGTCCCGACGGGAGAAAAAGGCGATCGGCTCCCGGGCCCAAAAAATCGACATAGCTGAAATAGCTTCCATCCCCTGCCTGGCGCGAAGGGCGGGCACCAAAATGATCGTAGACCGTGATCGAGAGGTCGGGAAGCAACTGTGCCGTCATCGACAATTGCGTAACCGGCAAATAAACATTGTTTCCGTAACTGCTTTGTCCGGTCACGATGCGCGTATAGTCGGTTGGGGCCTGAGCCGATGCTATGGAATTCGCATCGTAGAATAGGCTCTCTCCCCACAAGACAGTCTGGCGGCCAAGGCGAGCCGATATTGAAATTTTTTCGATGTCGAAGGATCCATAAACGAATGCATCGTCCAGTTCGGCGTGCTGTCCTTCCAGGTTACGCACGGCCGGGACAAAATCGGCGCTTGGAATGGCCGTTGCGTTGTAGGTGGCACTGGAGCTGTTGTCAGTGTGGTTATGGTAGACCGTGTCATACCAACCTGCGGCGCTCGCATGGAAACCGAAATCGCTCAGCGCAAAGTCGAATTTCGATTCCAAATCGAATCGATTGGAAACGGCGCCGGATGAGAAATCGCGGTCCCCATCATCGGTATTGGCATTGGCCAGCAACGTCGCGCTCTGGGGCGAGATGCGAATCGCATTGCTGTAACGCAGGGTGTTGTCCCATCGCAGATCGACGCCGTCGGCCGCATATAAATCATCCGCCTGCGCCGCCACGGACCATAAGAGCAGCGTAACCGCTGCTGCCACCAGGCATATCCAGAGAGGCCGAATGATCATTGCCGTTTTTTTGCCGTGTCGGACACCGAATTATGCGCTATAGGTCGTTTTGAGAGCTCCCTTGGCCCGGTCCCCAGATTTGGCGCGTATGAAACACACCAGATCCGTTTCTTGCATTTGCGTCCTGGCCATTTTGACCTTGCCGCTTGCGCCTGTCACGGATGCCGCGGTCTCCGATCAGCAGGCTGCCTTGCTCAAGTCGCGCCTGACGCCGGTGGGCGCAGAGCGCGCCGGCAACGCGGACGGCACTATTCCGGCCTGGACAGGTGGATATGGCACTGTGGCATCTGGATATCAAATTGGGGCTGCACGACCCGATCCCTTTGCAAACGACAAGCCGCTCTTCTCCATCTCGGCGAAGAACTATCGCGAATATGCGGACAGGGTGCCGGAAGGCGCCAAGCATCTGTTTGAGCAGTATCCCGGTTACCGGATGGACATTTATCCAACCCATCGCAGTGCAGCTGCGCCGGATTGGGTTTATGCGAACATCTTCAAGAATGCGACACGCGCCCATGCTGCGGCAGAGGGCATTGCCTATGGCGTCGAAGGCGCGGTTGGCGGAGTGCCCTTTCCAATTCCGCAAAATGGATATGAAGCAATCTGGAATCATCTGCTTGCCTATTGGGGGCCGGCGCGGGAAGTAACAATAAGCAATTATGTGGTGCCGCAAAATGGCACGGTGGAGAAAGCCAGTACCTATAGGGAATTTGCAGACTTTCCCTATTACTATCGCGATGCGACGCCGGATTCCTTTGGGGGATATTACTTCAAGACCCTTCACATCGCCGTTGCGCCGCCCGCGCGGGTCAGCGAAAGCTATCTCAACTGGCAACCCATTAACATCAAGCGGAATGATTTCGCTGCCTGGCGCCTGCTGCCGGGTGAGCACCGCGTCCGCAAGGCGCCCGGCATTTCCTATGACGTACCCGATATCGATGCAGCGGGCTT
This sequence comes from Rhizomicrobium sp., assembly GCA_035512055.1. Lineage (GTDB taxonomy): Bacteria > Pseudomonadota > Alphaproteobacteria > Micropepsales > Micropepsaceae > Rhizomicrobium. The sequence goes on along the minus strand of DATKEP010000002.1, from coordinate 24,782 downwards.
CATCAGCCTGGATGAATACTACATGTTCTTCGGGGGGCTGGATCACTATGATTTCAAGTTATTGGGCAAAAGAGAAATGTATGTGCCCTACAACAACAACCGCCTTTATACGCGGCCCGTCAAGGAGGTATTGGGAACGAGCTACGCCAATCCCGAAGACTTGCGCTACGAGTTGCATCGCGTCTGGGTGATTGATGGCACGCTTGCGCCTGGAAAGCACGATATTGTCGCGCATCGCCGGCTTTACCTGGACGAGGATACGTGGCTTGCCGTCTATTGCGACGCTTGGGACGAGAAGGGCAAATTGTTGAGGTTCGGGCAAGCCACGATGTACCTGATGCCCGACGTTCCCGCTGTTATCATTGGCAGCCAGTTCAACTATGACTTTGAGCTTGGCGGCTATGCTTACGGCTTTGCTTTCAATGGGGAGCCGCAAGCCTACAAGGTTACATCTCCCCATCCTGCCTCACTCTTCAGTCCGGAGGCATTGTCGGCCCGCTCCGTCCGTTGATTCCGCGCCTTACGCCGACAGGCCAAGATAGGTCAGGCTCGCCAATCGCTGCATCATGGCCGCCGATATTGTGCCTGCCATGACCGTGCTTATCCGGTCATCCTGCCAGACGCATATATGCAATCCATCGCGCTGGAATTGGTCAAAGCGAGTTTCACCATTCGACGCGCGCAGATAGAGGGTAAAGAGGCGCCCATTATCATCGCGATATTGAATTTCAGCCGCGTGCTCGTAGAATTTGAGGCTCGTTACCCGAAAACCCATGCTGTCGAGTGCGGGTACACTGACCTTCACACCCACAATGGCCACAAGTGCGGCATCATAACGCCTCGCCTCGCCGACACCGGCTACGGTAATGACTTTCCGTACAGCTTCTTCGCCATTTCGCGCGTTTAGCGCAGCTTCGATCACGTCTGCGGCGGGCGTGTGCTTGTTTCCGGCCTCATAGAAGCTCAAGCCGCCAAGAAGGACGACAACTGCGGCGGCGGCCCCCAAAATCCGCCATGTTCGTCTCGCCCGCGCGGCAGGGTTGGGGGCCGCGCGGGCGAGCTCTATCCACGCGGACGGGATGGAGTGTTCCGCCAGCGGGGCATAGATCGTCTTCAGAAAATTCTTGTCATTGCGATAGCTGGCAATACGATCCCCCAGCGCGGCGTCTCGCGAAACAGCGTCTTCGACGGCGCGCATGCGATCGGAATCGAGTTCACCGTCGACATAGGCGCTCAAATCCAGATCACTTATTTTCAGTTGATCGGTCACGGAAGTTCCTTCGATACCGGCCTTAATTTCACGATCTCTGCGCCTTCACCCTGCATGATGCTGCGCAAACGCTCTCGCGCCCGAGCCAGGCGCGACATAACTGTGCCTTGAGGAATGCCTAACTCCTCCGCGATTTCGCGGTAATTCAGCTCTTCCACGCTCACCAACAGCAAAATTTCCCGATGTTCGACACTCAGTTGGCGCATGGCTTTGGAAATGTCTCGCGCTGAGTCCCGCTCGGCTGCCGGGACGCTTAGCTCGATACGATCTGCAAACTCGTTGACATCCTCCTCTCTGCCCTTCGCGCGGTTCCGCCGTATCTCATCGATATATAAATTATACAGAATTCGACGGAGCCAGCCGGCAATCCGTGGTAATTCCCTCAATTGGGACGATTGGCGCAGTGCCCGCTCGATGCAATCTTGCACCAGATCGTCGGCCTGCGCGCTATTTCCGATAAGCGATACGGCATAGCGCCTGAGAGCAGGCAGATGGCCAACGAGCGCCTCCGAAAACCACTGACTGCCTGTCACGACAAGCATATCTCTCGGCACCGATTGTCGCAGCGATTCAGACCAATCCAGTATCCCTGGCTCATTCGTTGATGCTCGACAATTTGTCCCCTGGCGCCCGAAATGCGAATACCCCCACATTTCTAAAGACGGTTCCCGAACGGGTTTATTCCGCCTATTCAAGACCGGCCCGGGGGAGAGGGTCAAAATACGACTAAGCCGTCCGATTTTAATGCGATTTTCAGGTTAAGGCCAGCTTGGCAATCTCAAGGCCGGGACCCCTGTCTGCGCCCATCAGGCTGCCGTCAGTGGTCACGTGGCGATCATTGAGCCGCCGGTCGTGGTAAAATCACTTGATGCGAAAGCCAGCCGTCATCGCAATTGCAGCATTGGTGTCGATCCCGGCATTGGCCGGTGAGCGGATGGATATCGACGGACGAGGCCGGAGTTATTCGGTCTACCGGCCAACCGGGCTGGACCGCGGCAATCCAGTGCCTCTTGTTGTCGTTTTGCATGGTGGCTTTGGCACGGGTCATCAAGCCGAAGCTTCTTATCGGTGGGATGGCATGGCCCAGACCGGCGGCTTTGTGGTCGCCTATCCTGACGGCTACCGGCGCAGCTGGAACGCCGGTGGGAAATGTTGCGGTCCCGCTTTTGGCGAGAATGTCGACGATATCAAATTCATAACGGCGGTCATCCATGCCGTCTCGCAGGCCGAGAATATCGACCCGCGGCATATCTATCTGACGGGTATTTCCAATGGCGCGGCGATGTCTTACCGCTATGCCTGTGTGGGACCTGTGGCAGTAGCAGCAATAGGGTCAGTGTCCGGGACCATGCCCGGCGGGTGTCAGGCGCCCAGGCCGATTTCCGTCATCGAGATACACGGGCTGAAAGATGAGAATATTCCCTTCACGGGCGGGTCTGGCACCAAGGGTATCACCAGCATTGATTGGCCGCCGGTCCAACAAAGCCTGGACGTCTTCCGACAGTCGGATCGCTGCGGCCCGGCGAATGTGAACAGCGATGGCGTGCTGACGACATCAATAAGCAACTGCGCGCAGGGCAATCAGGTCAGTTTGATCACGATATCCGATGCCGGTCATCAGTGGCCGGGCGCACAGTCGAATCGGCTCCTGGCGCGCTTGTTTCTCGATCTGGATCCGCCGAGCAATGCCATGGATGCGACCGCGGTGTTGTGGGATTTCTTCCGGCGCCATGGCACGCATTAGCTGATCGACACGCCCCTGCCAGGCATAAGATCGTGGTGGGGCAATGGTTTGTGAAGCCCGGATGCACATCCAAGATCCGGCGAAGTTTTGGCCTTTACGGTGTTCTGCCGGTCCATGCCCATCACCAGAGATCAGGCGCAAAAACTCCCAATTTCCGCCACACTGTAGGGTCAGTCTCGCTTTGTCGGGGGCGACAGGAGGGTAAAACGATGCAGAGCGTAAGGTCCACCATCTTCGCGGCTACAGCCATCGTCGCAAGTGCCATCAGTCTTGGCGGCTGCGCGACCAAGGATTACGTGAACCAGCAGGTAGCGGCGGAAGACACCAAGGTACAGGCCACCCAGGCGACCCTGGATCAACATCAGACCCATCTCAGCCAACTCGATCAAGCGACCAAGGACGCACTCGACCGCGCCACGGCCGCCGGCAAGCTGGCGGAGGGTAAGTTCCTTTATTCCATGGTCCTTTCAGACGATTCGGTGAAGTTTCCGGTGGACAGTTCCAAGCTCTCGCCAGAAGCCCAGCAGCGCCTGTCGGACTTCGCGGACAAGCTGAAGACCGACAACCGCAATGTTTACGTCGAGATCCAGGGCCACACGGATTCGCGGGGACCTGACTCGATCAATTCAAGGCTTGGCGAGGAGCGGGCCGAGGCCGTGCGGCTGTACATGAACCAGCATGGCGTGCCTCTGAACCGCATGGCGACCATCTCCTACGGCAAGCAAGACCCGGTGGCCAACAACAAGACCCGCACGGGCCGGGCGCAGAATCGCCGCGTTGTATTGGTTGTGATGTCCTGACGCCGGTTGGGGCCGTGCCCAGTACACCGGGCCGGCCCCGCCCAGCCGTTTGCGCCATTAGCGGCTCGACTGGCGTATTCCCAGCAGGTCCGACCAACGCCAATCGCCAGAGCCAATGGCGAAGCGCGTGGCCCCGTCCGCGAGCGACAACAGCACCAGTCCATGCACCGGCCTGTTGCGGCAAGCTTCCGGTGCAAAGGCGACTTCCCACATAACCGCCTCACGCACGGCCGACAGGCCCTTGCCGTCCTGACCGCCCGACCGTACCCAGTCCCCATTCCACAACATGATGGCTTTGCCCATACGGTGAGAATCTTGAACGGCGGCGCGTACAATGGGATCACGGCGCAGGGCTTGCTGCACGACCCGCGCCACGTCGCAGGTGCCTCCACCTCCGCCTCCTTCGCCCACGGTCGCAGCACCCGCGAGTTGGGATTCACTCAGCAGATCTGAATAGTCGTCCGCCACTGTGGCGGCGGCAACCACCGGTGCACGCGTGGAGAAACGTGGAAGCGGCGGTGCCGCGCTGAGGCTGGCATCCGGCTTGACCATAGTCACTTCAGGAGGGCCTGGTGGCGTCAACTTGGGTTGATCCAGCAGGCTGACCTGTATGGGTGGCGGCGGGGGAGGACCAGCGTTTGGAGGCGGCGCGCTGGTGTACGGCCATAGCAGCGCGGCAAGCACCATCAGATGCACTGTGACAGTGAAGGCGCCCGCCAGGAGGCGCGTGCGTTGCCGACCCGGTTGGCCAGGTTCGCCACAGCGCCTCGGATCTCCCTGGAGCAATGACCTTTCAGGTTGCCTTTCCAGGGGCGAACTGCCTTTACTGCTCATCGCAACTCCAGGAAGCCGGCCGCCAGAGGAGCACGGTCCTGCGGCAGGAACGTGGCATAAACCGCCCTCGCCACGCTCGTGCAATGCCTGAAGCGTGCCGTTTTGCTACGCCGCCACTGCAACATCTTGCCGGTCATTTCCCGCTCCCGAGGCTTTCAATTCCGTCAGGACTATCAACGTCAAGACGCCCAGGAAGGCAGCGAATGACAATAAGATGTGCCAAAGAAAGTGAGAGCCGAATGGCAGATAGGCGCAGGTGGCCCGGTCGAACGTGCGAAAAGCCAAGCCAGCCAGTGCGAAAGCAAGCGAAAGGCTGCCGAATCGGGCGGCCTTTCTGGACAGGGCGGCAGTTCCAAAGATGAGCCATAATGCCACGACAATGACGGCAGGCGCCAACGCGACCCAGATTCCAATTCTTGTCAGGTCGAGGCCCAGCAGACGCTGGAGCTCAAGAAGCAAGAAAAACACGACTATCACCGCGATCGATTTCCACAAGGAGAAAATTCTCCGCGACCACAGGAACATGGTGCAGACCAGAAAAACCAAGGCCGGAAAAACATCAAAGGCCAGCGCCCATCGCGCGCGCAAGCCATGCCACAAGACGCTTCCAATACCGTTGAATATCAGCAGGGCGCAAAGCGCATAGAGCTCATAAGCCTGGCCGGCGCGCCGGATCACAAGGACCAGTGATGCCAAGCCAAAGAATACGATCACCAAGCTTGAATAGGCGTTCCAGGGCTCGACGGGAAATCCCGCGTCCAGGATTGCGGGCGTTTCACAATAAACCGGTCCGTGCTGAGGCATGGGGACACGAGCAGACAATGCAGTTCGCATCGTAGAATCTTGCACTGGCCTGTCAAATCGCGGGCTGAAAATGGCCTGCACAATTTGAATCAATCGGGGTGACTTGCCTCGTCCCATGCGCCAAAAGTTGCGTAATTACACACTCTTAGACGCCGATCCCGTTTGGCTGTTTTTGCCGCAAGATCCCTGTAGCCCACCAGTGACGGACTTGAAATAATCCAGTGCGTCACGAATCCGGAATTATAAAGCGCAATAGCGATGCTGGACATGTCCGCGCTCTTTAGTGGTTATGCCCATTGGCGCGTTTCCATTCTGTCTTCACAGGATCCCTCTGATGCGCAGCGTGCAACGCTCAGTCGGCTGGTTCATCGGGCCCGCGATACCAAATTCGGACACCAGCATGGCTTCGGTAAAATCAACTCGGTTGAAGATTATCAACATGCTGTGCCGCTGCGCAGATACGAGGAATTCTGGCAGGAGTATTGGCGCGACGCCTTTCCTGTCATCGATGGTGTAACCTGGCCCGGGCGCATTCCCTATTTTGCATATTCATCCGGCACCAGCGGCGGCCCTACCAAGAATATTCCCGTTTCCATGGAAATGCTGCGTGCCAACCGGCGGGCAGCCATCGATTTGCTAGTGCACCACTTTTCCAACCGGCCAGACAGCCGTCCCTTTGCGGGCACGAATTTCATGCTGGGCGGCAACACGGCGCTTGTGACGCTTGCTCCGGGCGTTTATGGCGGAGATTTGAGCGGAATCGCCGCCGCCCGTGTACCCTGGTGGGCGAAGGCATTCTATTTTCCCCGTGGAGAGGCTGCGCAAACTGCCGATTGGGAAGAGAAGACCCGCCTCCTTGCGGCTTTGTCGCTCAAGGAGAACATCCGCAGCATCGCTGGAACACCGAGTTGGCTGCTTCTTTTTTTTGAAGAACTAAGGCGAATCAAAAATGAAGGATCGGGAAGGCTTGTCGATTTCTATCCAGATTTGGAGCTTGTTTGCCATGGAGGTGTCTCGTTCGCCCCTTATCGCGAAAGGTTCACCGCTCTCATCTCCGGTAGCCGGGCCGAGTTGCGCGAGGTCTATTCCGCCAGCGAAGGGTTTGTCGCCGTCGCGGACAGGAGACCTGAGGATGGGTTGAGACTGATTGCGGACAATGGCCTTTTCGCGGAGTTCGTTCCGATAGAGGAGATCGGGTCCAGATCTCCGACACGTCATTGGGCCTTCAATGTCGAAACCGGCCAGAACTATGCCCTCGTGCTTACAACATGCGCTGGCATCTGGTCATACATTCTGGGAGATACTGTGAGGGTACTGACGCGATCACCATTGCGTCTGGCTGTTACCGGTCGAATATCCTACAGCCTTTCCGCGTTTGGTGAACATCTGATCGGCGAAGAAATTGAAAATGCTGCGAGCGCGGCAGCAAGCACCATAGGTGCTTCCATCACGGATTTCCTGGTCGGAGCGGTTTACCCCGAAAATAGCGGCGCGCGCGGACATCATCGCTATCTGGTGGAATTTGCCGACCGGGTGAATTCCATGCAAGTGGCAATGTTCGCGGAGGTCCTTGATCATCAACTCTGCGCGGCAAACCTGGACTATGCCGACCACCGAAGGGGAGATTTCGGAATCGGCAGGCCGGAAGTCATCCCATTGTCACCTGGTTCATTTGCTGCCTGGATGAAAGAGCGGGGCAAGCTGGGAGGCCAAAACAAGGTGCCACGCGTCATATCCGATCCACTCGCATTTCGGAACATACAGGTCGAATTAAAGAACGCGCCTGCATTCTAAGCATAGTTTGCGGCTTTCGTTCGCGATCAGAACCCCAGGATGATCAATCCGCCGCTGGTGACAGCGATCAGTCCGGCCACGCGCGCCACGATCAGGCCCCAAGGGGAAATCTTCTCCAGCAGCACAAGAATCATGAGCGCCGCGATCCACAGCAGATTCATCACCCCGCCTACGAAGAGAAGTGCCATGAGGGCCCAGCAGCAACCGATGCAATAGGCGCCGTGCAGCATGCCCAGCCTGAGCGAAGCGGCCTTGCCGGGCCTGAACCCGCCATGACGCTGGATGAAGCTGAGGGGCGCGCGGCAATAGTTCAGGCAGCTGCTTTTGAAAGGTGTCCATTGGTAAGCACCGGCGACAATCAGCAGCCACCCGCCGAACATCCTGCTTGCGGATTTCATCGTGGGGGTCAGGAGTGCCGCCCATTCGAGAGCCCATTGTCCCGTCGTGGCGATCAGCGCAAAAGTCAACCATGCCGCAAGATAGCCGGCCGCGAACCATGAAGCGGCGGCGAATGGTTTCCCCTCGGCCTGTGCCCCAAGCGCTGCGCGCGCGTAGAGCAACACCACGGGTGCCACGGACGGCGTCATCATTCCGACCATCATGATGGCCCACATTGCGAACATGACCAGCGCATGGGATAGATTCCATGCGGTGAACCCCGGCGACATCTCATCTGCCATTCCTGCCATGTTCATTGCCGCTCCGGGCATCTCCATTTTCATGGTCGATGAAAACCAGAACAAATAGGCCCACGCCAGCAGCGCGATACCAAGGAGCGAGGCCAAAATGACGGCACGGTCCCGGCGCAGAAGCGCGCTCAGGGTTGCGTCTGCTCTCGGCATCAACGAACGATGCCGTGCTCGCCCAAATGCAACCGGGCAAACTGGCCGTAGGAGTCGGCAAGATCGAGCGGGATCGGTCCTTGTGTCTTGGTCCAGCCGCGCCCGATTTCGGCAAGGGTATATTCGAAGCCGTTGGGTAGATCGATGCGGCCGCGATATTCAGCACCGGTCACCGGATTGACGATGGGTTCACCGCGGCCTTCAATCAGACCTTCGACTTTGAGACGCGCACGCCTGCGATCGACATCCACATCAAATTCGACATCGGCAAAAATTGGCTCGTGAAGCTTTGCCAGGGTGGTCGAGAAAACCTGAAATATAGTCGCACCAGGATCGGTATCCTGGCCAGTCAGGATACGCAGCAATGCCTCGCGTTGCGCGGCGTTGGCGCTCCGGTCGATGACAACTGCGGCCTCGCCATTGCCTTCATGAATCGGGCCCGGCCAGCGGAATATCCCTGCAAACCTCAATCCGTCCAGAGAGGTTGTGCCGTGATGGCCCTTATCGATCTGAATTCCGACGCAGGCCTTGCAGTTGCCGTATGTCGGCAACGCGTTGAACTGACACGGGCAGCCATAGGCACAATTGCAGTTCGAGAACTCGCGGCCTTCAAATTCCCATTTGGATGAACCCATAACGCCCCCCTTTTGTTCGCGGAAATATCGCCGCGCAGTGCCGGACCACGGCATTCCAAACAAGCGTCAGTCGCCTAACCTTATATAGCAATGCCCCAAGTTCCGGCACAACCCGCCAGTCGGCCCGGCGATGCCCGTGCCGATAGGAAAGGGCACTAAATCTTTCGTAGAATGTACAGATATCAATGGCATAACAGGAGCCCAGAACCGAGGTTGACTCACTCCGGCGAGCCCGATGATCAGCTGTCGGCCGACGCCACCCTTACGATCACGAAAGTGAAATTGTCAGGCGCGCCTCTCGCCAGTGCGGTTTCAACCCAACGATCCGCCAGAAGTTCCAGGTCGTCGGCGTGCTGCGATGCCCCCAATTCGTCCTCGCGCATAAGCCGCGTCAGGCCGTCACTTGCCAGAAGAAACTGATCGCCAGCGCGAATGTCGCCTTCAACATTGTCGAGTTCAACGCTGGGGGCGGAGCCCACGGCGCGGGTAATGATGTTCGCGTTGGGATGATCGCCAGCCGCTTCGGGCTCCAGGTCGCCTGAATCCACCAGCTGCTGTACCAGGCTGTGGTCACGGGTCAATTGGCGAATCTTGCCGTCGCGTAGCAGATAGGCGCGGCTGTCGCCTGCCCAGAGACAGCAATATCCATCATCGGCGATTGCGAGCGCCACTATTGTGCTACCCATTGTTCCGCCGCTTCCGCGGGCCATGTTCCACAAGGCCAGGTTGGCATCTTCGATTGCGGCCTTGGCGGCCTGCTTCCGCGCGGCGATTTGCGGCTCAGCCACCGCGCCATCCAACTTTTCCACGACAAGGGCGCTCGCCAAATCGCCCGCCGACTGGCCGCCAACCCCGTCGGCTACCGCCCAGAGACCAAGGTCTCGCCGCGCCAACAGCGCATCTTCATTGACCTTTCGCCGGCAGCCCGCATGGCTTCGCTCAACTTGCTCAAAACGCATGGATCTCTGCCGCTGGATGGTTCCCATCCCCGATCATCTGGAAAAGTCCTGACAATTATGTCTAGCTATCGGGTCCGCAAGGCTTGGGGCGTGGCGGGAAGTGAATACACCTTATCATAGCAAAGCGTTGCCTCAAGGCACTCTCTTGCGCGAATGGCGCCTGGAAGAGGTTCTTGGCGCAGGTGGATTTGGGATCGTCTATCGCGGCACGGACATTTACTTCGGCGAATCCGTGGCCATCAAGGAATATTTTCCCGGCGCGATCAGCGACCGCATCGATGGCACAACGGTGACACCTACCGACTCGTCCTCCGAAGAGATCTATCATCTCGGCCGCAGCAAATTCATGGAAGAGGCCAAGGTCCTCTGGGGCCTTTCACATCCCGAACGTCATCCCAATATCGTGGCGGTCCGCAGCCTCTTCGAGATTCACGGGACCGCCTACATGGTGATGGATTTTGAAAGCGGCCTGTCGCTGGCCCAGATGCTGCGGGATGGCAGGCGATTTGATGAAAAAAGCCTTTTGGCGATCATCCGTCCAATAGCCGAGGGGCTGGAACGCGCACATCAGGCAGGCGTGCTTCACCGCGATATCAAACCCGCCAATATCCTTGTGAGCGCGCAGGGCAGGCCTGTCCTGATCGACTTCGGATCGGCACGATTTGAATCGAGTCAGGCGACAAATACGAAAGTGACGTTCTATACGCCGCCCTATGCGGCGCTCGAGCAGTATGTAAAAAGCTATCCCCAAGGTCCATGGACCGATATCTACGCGCTCGGCGTCGTCCTCTACCAGTGTGTCACGGGCGAAAAACCGCCGGAGGTATTGGAGCGCCTGCACGGTGAGGACAGCAAACTCCTTTCGGCGCGCGAATGGCCTGGCTTCAGCCATGCATTCACGCGCGCGGTAGATGCGGCCATGGCAGTGCGGCCGCTGGAGCGGCCGAATTCGATCTCGTCATGGCTCAGATTGCTCGACGTCAAGGACGCCTTTGTCTCGGACGAAGTCACCAGGATCGCCGTATCGCCATCCTCTCCATCCGTTGAGCCCAAAGCCCGCCAGGGCGTGCCGGTGCCGCCCCCGGCCAACGCATCGAGCATTCCTGTCCCCGCGGACAGCGCAAAAAAGCAGCCAAAGCCAAAGATTGGCGGGAAAATCCCTGTCATAGCCCTTGGTTTTGCCGCCCTGTTCGCCATTCTGGCAATGGCAAGTGTCCTCATCAATCGCGTGAACAAGGCATCGCCGAATTTCACACCAAGCGTCGCGGCGGGCACAAATGTCCAGCCAACGAACAATAGCGACACCCTGATAAGGCAGATGAATGACTTAATCGATGTGGCGCAGAAAGCCCATCTCAAGCCGACTGACGTCGCCGTTCTTGGCAATGCCAAGGCCAGCATGGCAAGTCTTGTCGCAACCGGGGCGGCTTCCGCGCAGCACGTGAAAATCGCGTCTGATATGGCCAAGTCGGAATATGACAGCCTGGGGCGGACGGAAAGACGCATGTTGCGTGATGCGGGGCAAATGCCCGCTGCCAACGATGTTCCCGGCAGCGCTGACGCCATCGCAAAACTGCAAAAGGCTAAGGCAGATTTGAATGCGGCACTGGCGGTTCCGGCACGGCAGGATGTGGCGCAGATCATCGATCAGACGCGGTTGGCAATATCCAGTTTCGCAGCATTCCAGGATGCGTACGGGGCGGCATTGCCTGTTTTCGTCACGGCGAAGCGGAACGCATTCGATGCGCTCCACACGACCGCAAAATCTCTATGCGACCAGGTGACGGCGCTCGCCAATGTCGAGAAACCCTGGTTTCTGGCCTCGTCGGTGCGCAAAAATGCCTATCAATTGCGTCAGGATAACGCCGTTCAGGCAAAGGCGATCGGGCAACAATTGGATGACCTCGCCAGAACCGTCGCCACCTCGAATGATCTTCGCGAGCTGACGACCGCGATCAACAGCGTCACCGATGACAGGACAAAGGCGGCGCAGCTCTACGCGTCATCTTCCTCCGCCGCACTGTGAAGGTATCATGTATCAACAGAGACTGTCGTCCTGTTGCATGGATGAAAGCCTTCGCACCCTCCTCGGGGGATGAGTTGTTCGTAGCGCAACGAGCTCGACAGCTTTACGATCAATGGAATCCCAAGACCGCCATTGCGCAGCTCTGCGCCAGCCAGGCGGGCCGATACGTCAACATTAGTCGGATTGAATGGCAGCCCGTCATCCTCGAACGTCAGCTCGATCATATGGGTACCGCGTTCGACCTGCACATGGATGGACTGTTCCGAATTGCTGTAAAAACCGTGGCGGACCGTATTTGACACCAGCTCTTCGAACACGACTTCAAGCCGGTTCTGCACCATCGAGTCGAGTGAACCAACGAACTGGATGACCGCTCTTCGGCCGTCTTCCACCGCAGCCAAAGTATTATTGAGGACAAGCTTCAACTTGCCGTCCACGATCTCGGCCGAACGCAGACCGATTTGTTCGTGCCACTGTCCCAAGCAAGTCTTATCCCGAGACGAGGCCGATTGCTTCATCTTCGTTGTCGGCCAATGGAATGATATCGGTGAGCGCGACTGTGTCGATGACTTCACGTACCGAAGGTGTTGCGCCATAAAGCGCGATCCTGCCGCCTTTTCGCGACAAGGATCGGGTGGTGGAGATCAGCATCCGGATACCCATGGAGGCGAGAAACGTTACCTGGCTGATATCGACTACGGTATTTCTGCCACCGGGAACGATACTCGCACCGAAACGGGTTTCGATAAGATCCACGCCTGCGGTATCCAGACGCCCGGTCAGCACAACTCTTCGCACGTTCCCGATGTCACTATGCTGCATTTCCATCGTGGTCTCCGTCACGCCTGAATGCTCAATCAAAATTCAAGATCAAGAACGAAAAATCGTCATCGAGACTGTTGCTACGTGCCTCACTGCGTATTTCCCTGAAAAGCCTCCGGCATGCACCAGCGCCTGAGGCTGCAGGTTCCAGCAAGCGGGGTACGAAATCCCCCAGGCCCCACTCTATGCCATCTTTTGTGACAATTTCGAAAACCCCATCGCTGAAAAGGTAGATCGAGCTCCCGGGGGGCACCGAAACTTTGTCCGCGCGATAAGTCGTCCCCGGGTCCGCACCCACCAACCCGTTGCGCGTGCGAAGTGGGACAGCTTCGTACCGCCCCCCCGGCACCATGAATGCCGGATGGTGACCTGCGCTGGCGAAATGAAGCTCCCGGCTGGGCTTGTCATAAACGCCGTACCACATGGTGAAATACATGCCGGCATGTTCTTCCATGGGAAACATGCTGTTGAGCGCGTTAAGCACTTGGTCCGGCCTGGCCATGCTGGCGCCCGGGACCGCGCGCTGGCGGAGCAGATTCATCACCGCCACGCTGTGCATGGCCGCTCCGGCGCCATGGCCGGAAACGTCCATCATGTAAAACAGGAATCGATCATCATCGAGCGGACCATAGCCGAAAGCATCGCCGCCCAATTTGGAACACGGCTCGAACAGCCATTCTGTGCGGATCGCTCCGTTGGTCAGGGGCGGGGGCAAGAGTGCCAGCACATAGTCACTGGCGGCCTTGATCTCGCGTTCATGCTCATGGTGCTGAAGGATTTCCTTTTCCGTGCGCCATTCGTGCTTGAGCGATTGACGTCCGACGCGCAGGACGGCGCCCACCGGCACAGGCGTTGGCTCGACAACACGCGCGCCATCAAGGAACGTGCCGTTTGTCGAACCAAGGTCTGTGACGAGCATCCTGTCATTCAAAACGGTGACACGGCAGTGGGAACGAGACACTTCAGAATCATCAAGGACGATGTCGGCGGGAGGGGTCCGGCCAAGCGTGATGCCTTGAGGGCCGACGACAAAAATGCGCCCGAAGTCAGATCCATCGATCAAGTCCAGGCAATGAGCGCGATTTTCCAGGGCGAGATCGGCGTGCCGCGCGAATGTCACGACCTGGGTTTCGCCCCCATCCATCGCATGCGCCCCTTGTGCCTAGTCTGGACGTTCAGCGTGGCTCAACCATCCTGATTGGTCAAGTTGATGAGGAGTAAGGTTGCATTCCGAATTGACACTTTAAAGATTGAGCAGCACCGGGTCACCGCCCTTGGCCGCAATGTTCACGCTGACAGCACGTTCGACACTGTAACGCGTGAGCGCATGTGGCCCTCCGGCTTTGGGTCCAGTGCCGGACAGGCCCTCACCGCCAAAAGGCTGCACGCCAACGACTGCGCCGATAATGGATCGGTTCACATAGACGTTGCCCGCCGGAACCAGCGCGCGCACACGATTGGCGAAAGAATCGAGCCGCGAGTGGATGCCAAGGGTGAGACCAAAGCCTTTCTCCGCCAGAGCATGGCCGGCCATTTCCAGTTCGTCATCGGCATAGCGCACGACATGCAGAATTGGGCCAAACACTTCCTTGTCCGGCAGCTCATTGAGCGAGATCTCCGCCATGGCTGGTCCAAACAATAGCGGTGTGCCGGCCGCGGGCTTCAGTTCCTTCAGGATTTTCGCCGTGGCTTTGAGATGCGCAAGGTGCGCATCGAGCGCAATCTTGGCGGGAGCATCGATCACTGGCCCTATATCATTTGCGAAATTGGCTGGATCGCCTAGATTCAGTACATCCATGGCACCTTTGAGTCCGGCAATCAGGATGTCGGCGGTTTCCTCCGGGAGAAACAGGATGCGCAGTGCCGAGCAACGTTGGCCCGCCGAGCCGAACGCCGAAAGAATGACATCGTCAATCACCTGTTCACGCTGGGCGGTGGTGTCCACGAACATTGCATTGAGTCCGCCGGTTTCGGCGATGAAGGGCAATATCGGTCCCGTGCGCGCGGCAAGGCTGCGGTTAATCACCTGTGCGGTATCCGTGCCGCCGGTGAAGGCAACGCCGGACAAATCAGGGTGACCTATCAGTGCCGCGCCCACCGTTTCGCCCGGTCCCGGCAGAAGATGCAACACATCATCGGGCAAGCCAGCCCGCTTGAACAATTGGGTCGCAGCGGCGGCAATGCGAGGCGTCTGCTCCGCCGGTTTCGCCAGGACGGAGTTTCCCGCCGCCAATGCCGCCGCGACCTGGCCGGTGAAGATGGCCAGAGGAAAATTCCAGGGCGAGATGCAAGCGAAAACACCGCGGCCATGCAGCTCCAACGCGTTGGTTTCGCCGGCGGGACCCTTGAGCGGTTGCGCATGCGTGAAATGGCGTTCAGCCAGTAATGCATAATAGCGGCAAAAGTCAGCTGCCTCGCGCACTTCGGCCACGGCGTCAGGCCAGGTCTTGCCGGCCTCATGCACTGCAATCGCCATCAATCTTTCACGGTGCCCTTCAAGCATGTCCGCCATGCCGCGCAGTATCTCGGCGCGGCCGAGACCACCCAAAGCATCCCAGGCCGATTGTGCTGCTTTGGCGGCGGCGAATGCCGTGGCGATATCCTCGGGCGTGGCGTCGGCAAGGGCTGGGCTTGCGTCTTTTACATGCGCCAACCTTTCACGCTCCGCTGCAATGGAGAGATCGATGCCAAAGCTATTCAACCGGTCGCCATACATGTAGCGCGGCAATGGTATGCGGGGGTGCGGCCCGGGTTGCGATTCGACTTTGCTGACAGGGTCGGCGGCGACTACGTCCGGCGGCGTGTCATCGTTCAGCAACTGATGCACGAAACTGGTATTGGCGCCGTTCTCCAGCAGGCGCCGCACCAGGTAGGGCAAGAGATCCTCGTGCGCCCCCACCGGTGCGTAAGTTCGAAGCGAAAGGGGCCCGAATATCTCGCCTGCCGCCGCATAGAGCGTTTCGCCCATGCCATGAAGGCGCTGGTGCTCGATTGGTGTACTCCGTGCCATCGCGCGCACCGCGACCAGGGTATGGGCGTTATGCGTGGCAAATTGCGCATAAAGATAAGGATGGGCAGCGATCAATGCGCGCGCCGCGGCCAGATACGACAGATCCGTGGCAGGCTTGGTAGTGAAAACCGGATAATCCTCGCGTCCGCCTGTCTGGGCGCGCTTGATCTCGCTGTCCCAGTAGGCACCCTTGACCAGCCGAACCATCAGGCGCCGCCCACTATCCTTCGCCATGGCCGCCAGCAACGGAATCGTCTCCGCCGCGCGCTTTTGATAGGCCTGGACCGCCAGGCCAAGCCCACGCCACGCGCCCAGTGAGGGCTCGCGCGCCAGCCTCTCCAATAGCTTCAGCGACAGCACCAGCCGATCGGCTTCCTCGGCGTCGATGGTGAAATTGATGTCGGCTGCTGCCGCCATATCGGCCAATCGTTTCAGGCGCGGGTAGAGTTCGCTCCAAACGCGGCCTTCCTGTGTTGCTTCATAGCGCGGCGACAGCGCCGACAGCTTCACCGAAATGCCGTGGGCACTTTCCGGTCCTGTCGCCACTTTTCCGATGGCGGCTATGGCCTGGGCGTAGGCCCCTTCATACCGTTCCGCGTCAAGCTCGGTGCGCGCTCCTTCGCCAAGCATGTCGAAAGAACACAGCAGATTGTCACTCGTAGCCCGGGCAAGGGCGTCTTCGATAGTGCGGCCCAGTATGAACTGTTCGCCCATGATGCGCAGGGCCTGGGCCACTGCCGTGCGCACGATCGGTTCACCCACCCGCGCCGCCAGCCTGCGGATGGTGCCGGATGCATCGTCCAGCCCGCTGACATCGATCAGCCGTCCGGTCAGCATCAGACCCCAGGTCGAGGCATTGACCAGAAGCGAGTCCGATTGGCCCAAATGCGCCGCCCAGTCGGCGGTGGAGATTTTCTCCGCGATCAGCCGGTCTCGCGTACCGGCGTCGGGCGTGCGCAGCAATGCTTCCGCAAGGCCCATCAGCGCCAATCCCTCTGGCGTCGAAAGCGAGAATTCCTGGAGAAAGCTTTCGACCATGCCGCCACGGCGATCCATTAGGCGCGCCTTGGTCACCAGCAAGGCGGCCTCTTTCTGAACCGCTGTCCGCATGGCAGTTGGTAGCGGATCCGATGCCAGCAGCGCCGCGACGGCCTTGCGTTCGTCCTGGTATTTTCCGCCGTCCAACCGGTCCCAGTCCATGGCCATATCTATCACCGAAGCGCCGGCGGCGCGCGCCACTCACTTCAGCACGGCCGCAAACTGTTCGGCAATCCAGTCGGCCTGATCCGCCGTCAGGACTAGGGGTGGCGCGATGCGAATAATGTGGCCATGGGTCTCCTTGGCCAGCAGGCCGCGGGCCATTAGTGCCTCGCATATCGGGCGCGCGCCGCCAGCAAGGGGATCAAGTTCCACGGCCAGCATCAGGCCCAGCCCCCGCACCTCCTGCAAGATGGGGGAGCGGATGCCGGAAAGATTGTTCATGAGCCGCCGGCCGACCCTGGCGGCATTCTCGATCATGTCTTCCTCTACCAGCACTTTCAGCGCCATCCGGGCGATGGCGCAGGCCAACGGGTTGCCGCCGAAGGTTGAGCCATGGTCGCCGGGATTGAGTACGCTCATGGCTTCGGAATTGGAAAGTACGGCAGAGACCGGATAGAACCCGCCAGACAATGCCTTGCCGATCAGGGTGAGATCGGCTTCCACATTTTCATGCTCTTCCGCCAGCAATTTGCCGGTGCGGCCAAGCCCGGTCTGGATCTCGTCCAGGATCAACAGCACATTGTGGCGGGTACAAAGTTCGCGCGCTTTTTTGAGATAGCCCGCGGGAGGAATGATGACCCCGGCTTCGCCCTGAATGGGCTCGACCAGGAATGCGACTGTGTTGGGCGTGATGGCACTCTGCAATGCTTGCGCATCACCGAACGGCACGATCTTGAAGCCAACGGTAAAGGGGCCAAAGCCTTCACGCGAGCCGGGATCGCTGGAAAAACCCACGATGGTGATGGTGCGGCCATGAAAGTTGTTGGCGCAGACGATGATCTCAGCCTGGCCCTCCGGAATGCCCTTGACGGCATAGCCCCATTTGCGTGCCAGCTTCAGCGCGCTCTCGACTGCTTCGGCGCCGGAATTCATGGGCAGCACCTTGTGCGCCCGGGTCAAGGTGCAGATTTCTTCATAGAAGGGCGCCAACTGGTCATTACGGAAGGCGCGCGAGGTCAAGGTGAGCCTTGAGGCCTGATTGACCATCGCCTGCAGAATGCGCGGATGGCAATGGCCCTGATTGACGGCGGAATAGGCCGAGAGGCAGTCCAGATAACGCCGCCCATTCACGTCCCAGACATAGACGCCTTCGCCGCGCTTCAGCACCACATCCAAGGGCTTGTAGTTGTTGGCACCGAATTCGCCCTCACGGGCGATGTAGTCGCCGACGCTCTCTAAATTCTTTGGCGTCATATGGTTCATTTAAACCTCACTCCGCCGCCCGCATTGCAGCGTCTTGTCCATTCTCCCGGTCAAGCCGCAATGTCATGCAATAGGCGCCGCCGCCGGAAAGGATGAAGGGCGAAACATCCACTTCGGTGACGGCATAGCCCAGAACGGTCAATCGCCTCCTAAGGGCAGGCGGAGCTTTCGCCATCACGATATGGTGCCCGATATTGACGGCATTGACACAGAATGCGGCGGCGTCTTCATCGGTGGCTTCGATGCGGTCCAGCGGCCGCACATGGGCGTGGATCGTGGCCAACGCCTCGGCGGTAAATGCGGGCGGATAATAAAGCAGCCTGCCCCCCGACAGTGGACAGAAGCAGGTGTCGAGGTGATAGAAGCGGTCGGTGGCCAGTTCCAGACCCACGACTGACCATCCGAAAGTATCTGCGATCACGGCCAAGGAATTGGCAGTAGAACGCTGGCCGTGACCGGCCCAGAAGAAGCCGCGATCCTTATCCCAGATGCAATCGCCCGCGCCTTCCTGCACCACGCCCTCCGGCAAGTCGATCACTTCAGTCACAAGACCGCGCTCCTTGAGCTTCAGGAATGCGTCGCGGAATATCTTTTCCTCGCCCTGCCTTTCGGAATGGCGGAATCGGGCGACCAGCACGCGGCCATCCAGCACGATTGCGGCATTGGCGGGAAACACCAAATCGGGAAGGTTGGCAATGGCCGGGACGGTTTCGACGGTTGCGCCGATCGTTTCCAGCGCTGCCCGGAGCGCAGCTGCGCTGGCCACAGCTGCCGATCTGAGACCAGCCTGGTCGGCCTGCCAGGTTTGCGGCCGCATCCAGGGATTGATCTGATAGGTGACGCCGAAATGACGGGCGTCGGTCATCAGGAACAGTGCCTTCTTGCGCATCGCCAAGCCTCTGGAATCACAAGTGGAATCAGAGCGCGAATCAGTGTTAGCGAAAAGTCCGCAATCTGCTAATATTTGCTAGAATTCTAACGTTATGTCATGGATTGATGGCGATATGATGGATGAAACCGACCGAAAGCTGTTGGCCTTGTTGCGTGCCAATGCGCGCGAACCCGCGGCCACCCTTGCGAAAAAGCTCAAAGTCTCGCGCGGCACGGTGCAGAACCGGATTGCCCGGCTCATGGCCGACCGTACTATCCGGGGCTTCACCATCAGGACCGCGCCGGAAGCCGAAAGCGGCCGGGTTCGGGCCGTGATGTGCATCGCCATCGAGGGCGAGAAATCCGCCAGGGTGATCCGCGCCTTGAGCGGTTTTGCCGAGGTCGAGCATATCCATACAACCAATGGCCGCTGGGATCTGGTTGCGGAAATTAATACCGAAACGCTGGCAGGATTCAGCCAAGCGCTGGACCAGATCCGCCTCATCGAAGGCATTGCGGCGACAGAAACCTCTCTCCTGCTTGCCAGCGCGCGCTAGATGCGAGGACACCGTCGGCTGTCCCTATCGCGGCCTCTGCTATAGCATCAGACGCCGGGCGGAATGCATCGTTCCACCTCAGGCCTGAATTCCTTGGAGCATGCAAATGTCGCGAACACTGACGCTGCCGGCCCATGTATCGCTCTCCGCCTTCGACACGATGTTCGAGAGACTCAAAAACTGGGGCCGCTGGGGCGAGGATGACGAGCTTGGTACACTCAATTTCATAACGCAGGACAAGGTCGCCGCCGCGGCACAGCTGATACGCAAGGGGCGATGCGTCTCAATGGCGATTCCGATCAACAAGACTGCCGGGCCGGATAATCCCAACCCGGCGGTTCATTTCATGTCGCTGCTGCATGACCTTCCGGTCAGTGAGAGCGGGCTTTCCTTCGGCATGTGCTATCTCGGCATGGCCAGCCATGGTGATGCCCATACCCATGTCGACGCCCTCAACCATGTTGCCTACAAGGGCAAGCTCTATAACGGCAAGCCGGCCGCATTGTTGACCTCGCGCGGTTCGGACTGGGGCAGCATTGCCGCCTATTCTTCGGGCATCGTGGGCCGCGGCGTTCTCCTGGACGCGGCGCGGCATCGCAAAGTCAAATGGCTTGAGCCAGGTGAGGCCGTAACACGCGCCGAACTAGAGCAGATCGAAAAGGATCAGGGCGTGCGGCTTGGCGAAGGTGACATATTGGTGTTTCGCACCGGTCATCATGCGCGTCGCTTGGCGCTGGGGCCATGGAACAATAACTATCCTCCGGAGGGCGAAGGCAAGGCGGGCCTGCATGTCGACACGATTCCCTGGATGCACGAACGGCGTATCGCCGCCTTTCTACCCGACGGCGATGGCGAGACCGTGCCCAGCAATGTCGAGAAGATGCCTTACCCAATTCACGCGCTGCAATTGACGGCGATGGGAATGCTGGTGTCCGACAGTCTGCAGCTCGAGGAACTGGCGCAGGCTTGCGAAGAAGAACAGCGGTGGGAGTTCATGGTGATCGGCTTGCCGTTGCGACTGCCGGGCGCCACAGGCTCGCCCTGGAATCCAATAGCCATATTTTGAAAAATGCGGGAGAGATGTGGATGGAACGCCGCTTTGTGGGAAAAGTCGCGCTCGTCACCGGCGCGACATCGGGCATCGGCCAGGCGACAGCCGTGCGGCTGGCGGCGGAGGGCGCTCTGGTCGCCGTCAATCGTCGGCCCGATCTGGATGCCGGTCAGACTCTTTCGTTGATCAAAACGACAGGCGGGGAGGCGTTCGATATCGCTGCCGACATGCGCGATCCTGAAGCTGTTATGGCGATGGTGGCAGAAGCCGCGCGGCGGGGCGGCCGGCTCGACTATGTCGTCTCCAATGCGGCCATCAATCCGAGCCTGACCTGGGACGCGACGACGGTTGCGGTATTCGACGAACTGTTCGATATCAATGTGCGCGGTGCTTGGATTGTGTGTACGGAAGGCGCGCGGCAGATGATCGCCGAAGGCCATGGTGGTGCCATTGTGATGGTCAGCTCGATCTCGGCCCATGTGGGCGCCCCAACACAGGTTGCCTATTGCGGCACCAAAGGCGCGATCAGCATGCTGGGCAAGGCACTTGGGGCAGTCATGGGCAAGCACGGCATTCGCGTCAATGTGATCGAACCGGGAGCGATCGCCACCAATATGAGCGCGGAGCTGCTGTCGGACCCTGTGGCACTCAAATACTATCAGGACCGCATTGCCCTTGGCCGCGTGGGCAAACCAGCGGAACTTGCGGCAAGTATCGCTTTCTTTCTGTCGGATGATGCCAGCTATATCACGTCGGCGACTTTGCTGGTTGATGCCGGTTTCATCGTCAATGCCGAACTGTGACAGAGTCGCCTAATCCGGCAGCCTGACTGTGCCCTCGAGCACAAGGCAGGTTTCGCCGGCTATGGCGATCTGGTCGCCCTTGTCCTCGCACCACAACGTGCCGCCGCGCGGAGACAATTGGCGGCTGCGGATCTTCTTTTTGCCAAGTTTTTCCGCCCAATAGGGAATGATGATGCGATGGGCCGTGCCGCAGACAGGGTCTTCCGGAAGCCCGACCTTGGGCGCAAATACGCGGATGACGATATCGCAGTCCCCTTTGCCTGGCGCCGTGGCAACAACAGCGTTGCGGTCAAAGCCAGATATGAGCGCAAGATCCGGCAGCAAGGCGGCTACGCTAGCGCTATCCTCGAACACTGCGACATAAGCAAAGGGAGCGACTAGAACTTCGTGGGGGCTTGCACCCAATGCTGCCGCGAGCTCAGCAGCACGGTCTGTGTTCACGCCCGGCATGACTGGAAAATCGACGGAGATGCGCGAACCCTCTACCCGCCCCGGTCGTGCCTCGCCATTGACCTGACGAAAAACGCAGCCGGTCCTGTTTTCACGGGTGTCGAATCCGCCAAGCAACGCGACATGCGCAGCCGCCAGGGTCGCGTGGCCGGCGCCGGGATGCGGCCCCGCCTGGGTAAAGAATTTTAGCGGTATCTCGCCGCCGGCCTCGCCTCCCACGACGGCAATGATGTCCGCCCCAAGCATTGCGCAGGCCCCGACCAATGCCCGGTCGCTGGCGCCGTCCGCATTCGTCAGCACAAAGGCCGGATTGCCGTGCTCAGGTTCCGTCGAGAAGGTGACTACACGAAAAAGGCGGGCCTTCATTGCTGTCAGTCGTTGAGCGGCTTGTAAGCGATAACCTTCAGTTCGACCTTGCAATTGAAATTGAACCGTATCGGGAAGACGGATCGCACCGGCGGGTCGTGGGCGAAATAGGTCTTGTAGATCGCATTGAAGGTCACGAAATCCCGCGCATCCGTAATCCAGCATTCACAGCTCACGACATCGTCGAGCGTGCAGCCAGCGACCGCAAGCGCCTCCTTGATGAAGCCGAAGGTGCGATGAACCTGCTCCTCGAAGCTCATCTCACCATTTCCGGTCCCGTCGTCCAGAATGTTACCGGCTTCGTCAAAGGTCACATCCCGCGGATCGAAAAGCCATGGGCCGTAAGCGGAAGTGAAGACGAAATCGCCCGCCCGCACCGCCTTGGAGATCGGCACGGCATGGTCGGCGCGAAAGGCCTGTTTCATAGCTTGTTCTCCCTCAGTACCGGGCCCGGATCGGCCATATATCGATGACATCGTCGCCGCGCACCACATGGAATTGACTGTAGAGATTGACCGTGGGATCGCAATGCGAGACCAGGAATTCGACTGTTGCGCCGACAGCCGGACCTGGGCCGCCTTCAAAATCCACCGCGCCATGTTCGTCGCCCATGAATCGGAAAGTTGCACCCGGTGGCGCGCCGCGCAAGGCGACAGGCTTTCCGCTATCGGCGGCGAGGGCTTTCCAACCGGCGTTCACCACCACCCGGCCCGGCCGGTTCGCCGATACAACGCTTGCCGCCACGAATAGAGATGGCAAGAACGGATTTTCGTTTTCTGAAATGCTGATCGTGGAATAGCAGGAGTCCATGAACAGGTAGGAGCCGGGCTGTATTTCGGTAAACAGCCCACTGGCGGCATCGATGCGATGACTACCGGTGCCCCCACCCGTGACAATGGCTGGTGGCAGTCCTGCCGCCGTCAGTGCGGAGATGGCCCCGCGCAGACGCTCGGTTTGCACGGCAATTCGCCTGGCGCGTTCGGCAAATGGACTTACTTGTTGCAGATTGCCCCAATAGGCCTGGAGACCGGCAAAGTTCAGCGCTGGCGTCTTAGCCACCTGCCGCGCCAGCGCCACGGCATCGGCGATCTCCAGACATCCGGTGCGGCCCATGCCGAAATCCATGTCCACCACAATGTCGAGCACGCGTCCATCGGCCCCTGCGACTGCGCCGAGCGAAGTGACCGATGCCGGATGATCGGCAACGACTGCGATGTCGGCTCCGCGCGACAAAAGCCGGCGCAGGCGTTCCAGCGCATCTCTGGAAGTCAGGGGCGCGGTGACCAGGATGCCGCCGATGCCGCCCAGCGCCATGGCTTCGGCTTCGCCGATTGTCGCACAGGAGGCACCGATCGCCCCCGCTGCCGCGATGCGCTGTGCGATCTCAATGCATTTATGGGCCTTGGCGTGCGGGCGCAGCTTTACGCCCAACGCGGCCGCTCCCTCGCGCATGACAGCGATGTTGCGATCCAGAATATCGATGTCCACCAGAAGTGCTGGCGTGGGTACATCAGCTCGGCGCATTGGCGATTGGTCTTTCCCGCGACGCAAAACGGATTTATTGCGCCCGAACAGTAAATGAAAGCGCTAGACCTGGGTCAAGAATAAAGGGCGTGAATCGCCGGCGGCCAGCGCCTATCATGCGCGGGCGCGGCAGGCACGGGTCGTGAAGCTCAATGCTTTAGGGGGCAAGCCATGACGATCATCATTTTGGGCGCTGGCGCTGTCGGCACAGCGACCGCGTGGTATCTCAGGAAAGCTGGTCATGATGTCACTCTGATTGAACGTCAGGCCGAAGCGGGCATGGAGACGAGCTGGGGCAATGGCGGGGTCATCCATGCCAGCGAGGTCGAGCCCTGGTCCCAGCCCGGCATGCCGGCCAAGATCATCAAATGGCTCGGCAAGGAAAATGCACCCCTTTTGCTGCGCTATCACGCGATCCCGCATATTTTGGGTTGGGGCTTTGCTTTTGCCCGAAATTGCACGCCGGAGCGATTTCGCGCCAACGCGACCTCCAATCTCCATCTCGCCCTGCATTCGCTGAGATCATTGCAGGAAATCGGCGCCGAGACGGGCATTCGCTATGACCGCGCCACGCGCGGCGTTCAGAAAATCTACCGCTCAAAGGAGGCTTTGGACAGTGCCGAAAAATCCTGCGCCATGCTCGCGCAGCATGGCCTGGCTTTCGAGCGCGTCGATCCCGACCACAGTGTTGGGCTGGAGCCTGCTCTTAAGGACACGCATTCCACCCTTGTCGGAGCGCTTTATTTCCCCCGCGACGAAGTGGGCGACTGCAACAAGTTCACGCAAGGACTCGCTTCGGCCTGCGCTGCAATTGGCGTAACGCTCAGATTTGGCGATACGGTCAAGCGGATCGAGACGGCAGGGGGAAAGGTAAACGCAGTCGTCACCGACAAAGGACGGATCGTTGCAGATGCTGTCATAGTCGCGATGGGAAGTTTTTCAGCACCGCTCTTGGCACAAAATGGCCTTCGCATTCCCATCTATCCGGTTAAAGGTGTCTCAATTACGTTCTCCCGCGCCGGCTGGGAGAGTGCGCCATCGATGCCGGTCATCGACGACAGCAAACTGTTTGGCTTTGTGCCCATCGGTGATCGCATGCGCATATCCGGTTCGGCCGAGATCACCGGCTATGACGCGACGCCTGCAATCGCCCGGGCC
>DATKEP010000001.1:0-18325 GCA_035512055.1 Rhizomicrobium sp. | reverse complement strand
AAGACCAGATCGATGCCGTGTTGACGATGGCACCGCCCTGTCTCTCCAGCAGGGTCCGCGCGGCCACGCACATGCGCATGGTGCCGGTGAGATTGACGTCCAGCACCTGCTGGAAGCCTTCGATGGTGAATTCCTTGCCGTCGCGCAGAATGTTACCTGCACAATTGTCCAGCACATCCAGCCGCGAGAGCTGCCCGATGCAAGCGGCCACAGCAGCGTCGCTGGTCACGTCCAGCCTTGCGGCCTTCAGATTCCCGCGGGCCGGCACGGCGGCAACTTCTTCGTCGGTCAGCCCGGTAACGGTGACGCCATACCCGGCATTGAGCATCGCCTCGGCGATGCCAAAACCGATGCCGCGCGCTCCACCCGTGATCAATGCCTGCTTCATGCTCATGCGGTATGCAGCGCCGCCACTTCATAGTCCAGCACGGACGGGACCGTGAACGCGACTTGACCGCCATTTTGGCGGAATGGAATATCCCGCCCGGCCCGCAGCAATTCGACGCGCGAAACCTTGCCGTCGACCGCAATGCTCACCTGCTGTTCCCCGATCGGGTAATATTCCCGGAAATAGCCTTTGAAGGCAGCAGGATTGGTGTAATTCAGCAGATGTACGGCATGACCTGCTTGCGTTTTCCAGGCAAACGTCTCGACCAGCCCCTTGCCAGTGACCGTCACGGGTTGGCTGCCTCGCGACACCCAACGCACGGCATTCTGCAGCAGCCGCGCCAGGTCGGTGTTTCCGGTCATCCAGGCGGTGCGTTCGATGTCGCTGGGAAAATAAACCAGCCGGCTCGCGCCCACCTCTTTCACCACCACTGCGGGCTGATCGGTCTTGGCGATCGGCGGATAGGCCAGTTCCGGCGGGTAATTCACAAATGGCGGGATCACTGTCAGCACTGGATCGTTGACCGGCGCCAGTGGCAGCAGATATTGCGCGCCCGGCAGCCAGTCGGTGTTGCGGAAGCCTTCCAATAGTGGGTGTTGGCGTTCGATACGCGCCATGAAGCCATTGCCTACCCGCGTCTGATGCGCTCCCAATGTCTTGATGCCGAACAGGCCGGCAATGCCCAGCTCAGGCCGTTTCGCATTGCGGTCGTCATATAGTCCGGTTTCGAATGAGGCCATCACCGAACCGCCATTGGCCACGAAGGCTTTCAGCGCATCGCATTCCGCGTCACTCAGCAGCGCGATGTTGGGCAGGATCAGGGTCTTGTACTTCTTGATCTTGTCGCTCGGCAGGTCCTCTTCATGGATGAAATCGAAGATGAAACGCCCTTCCAGCAGCGCCTGATAAAGGCCGTGGATATTGGCCATGGCATCGCCCAGCCCTTCGGGTCTGTAGAAGCGCTGGGTGCGCTGGCCCATCACCACCGCCATATCGGCGATCGTGCCTTTGCTGATGAAATGCGGATCGTTCTTCGCTAGCCAGTTGAAATAGTCATGACCGGGCTGCTGCCAGCGGCGGTCCGCGCCAAGTCCCTCTTCCGCGCCGATGAAGTGGTACCAGGGCACCATGCCGCTGGCGACCGTCTCGTTCATCCACATCTGGGCTTCTTCGGTCGACTTGTGGATGTTGCGCCAGCGGAACGAGCCGGTGGTGTAGGAGCCGGTCACATTGGTGGCGGTGCGGCCGTTCATCATGGCATCGCACACCCGGCCCTGGAGACTCGCGCCCCACACCGGCTCGAAGCCGCCGCCGCGACCCTGATTGTCGCAATTGTACCAGTAGGCCAGCTTCTGCAGCGACTTCATGTTGGCGCTGGAAGCAATGGCGCCACCCATGTTCCCGAAATAGAGATTGTCGGGGCTCTTCTCCTTGGCGATGCCGTCCCACAGCGCCCACAATTCCAGCGCGCGTTTGGTGAAAACGTCCCAATACTCCACCGTGTCGTAATGCGGCAGGTTCTTGCAGGCCGCGCAATAGCATTCCGGCATGCGCCCGATCGGCGGCCAACCGTTGGTGTAGAAGGCATCCACCGGATAGCGGCTGTTCACCTCGCGCATGATGGCGGGCATGTGCTCGGTGAAATAGGTGGTAAAGGTGCAGGTCTCGAACAGCTCCGGCTCTTCCCGGCTCGCAACCGGATTGCCGTTGCGGTCGCGTTTGAACCATTCGGGACGCGCTTCCAGCACTTCGCGCCAGTTGAGGTCAGGGCTGAAGCGGGCGATGGCGCGAATGCCGCGCTGTTTCAAGGTGGCGATGCATTCGCCCGCGAAATCGCGGCCATTGAGAAATTTTGCCGGCCGGAATTGCGGTACCTTGGAAGGGTAATAAGCCAAGATGCCCGTGATGGAGACCTGCACCGCATCCACTTTCAGGCTGGCCCAATAGTCTGCCCATTCCGTGACGTTCATCACCGCCGGGTCATGTTCGGTCATGTTGACCTGGCCGACACGGCGCACTTTCTGGTGCCAGGGAATGTGAGCCGCGATCTCCGCAGCCGCCGGCATGGACGCCGCGGCGGCAGCGCTAGAACTGATCGCCAGAAAATCACGCCGGTCGAATGTCATCGGCCCTCCCAATTTCTTGGGTGGAATCCTAGCGCAGCGGCAGGGCGAAGGCGACATAGGCCGCGCCCTGCGGCGATTTCCTGTCGCGGGCATTGTCGGCCTGGATCAGCACGTACTGGCGGCCATTCGCCATGTAGGTGATGGGCGTGGCATTTCCGGCATAAGGCAGCGTCGATTCCCACAACAGCTTGCCGTCGCGTGGATCGAAGGCGCGGATCTTCTTGTCGTAAAGCGTGGCGCCGATGAACAGCACCCCGCCCGCCGTCAGGATCGGGCCGCCATAATTTTCCGATCCCGTGCTCTTGTCCGCAAGTGACGGATATTCGCCCAGCGGAATTCGCCACAGATACGAGCCGCTGTTGAGGTCGATCGCGCCCAGCGTGCCCCAGGGCGGCGCAACCGCCGGATAGCCGTCGGGGTCGAGGAATTTGCGATAGCCCGTGAAGCGGTAAGGCGGGCGCGTGCCGTCATCGGCCAGCGGGACGGAGGTCATCTCCTTGTCCTGGCCGCTGCGGACATAACCCAGCAGCGCCGTCATCGCATCGTCAGCCAGGTTGAAGGCCGGCATGCGGCCACGCCCCGCCCTGATCGTCGCCGCCATCTGTCCGTCCGTGAGGGAGCTTTCGATCAGCGACGGAAACGCCGGCGGCGCGCCCTTGCGGTCCGGTCCGTGACAGGTGGAGCAATCGTCCTGATAGAGCCGAGCCCCAAGACTGCTCATCGCAGCCCCGCTGGCCAGGCTGCCGGTCCAGGCGACATCGTTGGCGTTGAGATAAAGGATGCCGCGTTTCGCATCCGCGGCCTGGCCGCCCCATTCCGCTCCGCCATCGAAGCCCGGAAACGCCACCGTCTGCTGGCCCACCCTGAGCGGCGTGAACGGTCCGCCATGATTGAAGCCGCGGAACTGCTCGAGCGCCCATTGGTGCGCCTGGGGCGTGCGATTGGTAAGCAGGCCCTCGCTCAGCCGCTGGCGAGCATAGGGCGCAGGCGCTGCGGGCACAGGCTGGGTGGGCGAGGTCTTCTCGCCGGGCACATCGCTTTGCGCCACCGGCATCTCGCTGACCGGAAACAGCGGCTTGCCCGTCAGGCGGTCGAACACAAACAGATAGCCCTGCTTGGTCGCCTGGGCCACGGCCTCGACGTCCTTGCCTCCGTGTTTGACCGTCAGGAGCACCGGCGGTGACGGAAAATCGCGGTCCAGCACATCGTGATGCATGCCCTGGAAATACCATTTGAGCTTTCCAGTGTTGGCATCCAGCGCCAGCAGGCAGTTGGCGTAGAGATCGTCGCCGATGCGGTCATAACCATAAAAGTCGCTGACCGCCGAACCGGTGGGCGCGAAGATCAGCCCGTATTTTTCATCCAGCACCATGCCGGGCCAGTTGTTGGCGGCGCCGCCGGTCTTCCAGTAATCGGGGGGCCAGGTCTCGTAACCGGGCTGGCCGGGATGGGGGATGGTGTGGAACACCCAGCGCTGCTTGCCGCTGTGCACGTCGAAGGCGCGGATGTCGCCGGGCGCGGCAGGTGCGCTCTCGGCGGTGCGAAAGCCCATCACGATCGTGTCGTGCCAGATCAGGCCGGGCGCGGTCAGGGCCACGCTGATCTTGGCCGGATCGCGGTAGAGCCCTTCCCGCAGGTCAATGCGCCCGCCATTGCCGAAATCGGTCAGCGGCTTTCCTGTGGCGGGGTCGAGCGCATAGAGAAAGCTTCCGGCATTGGCGAACAGCCGCCGGTCCTTGCCACTGCCCCACATGGCAAGCCCACGCTGCGGACCACCGGCCTTCACCCCGGAATGAAAGCGCCACAGAAGTTTTCCGGTCGCGCCGTCCAGTGCGATGGTGTCGAGGGCGGGCGTGTAGGCATAGACCGCACCATCAATTGCCAGCGGGTGGGTCTGGGGATCGCCCGCTTCGGCCATGTCGAAGCGCCAGGCCTGTTCCAGCTTGCCGACATTGGCGCGGGTGATCTGGGAAAGACCGGAAAAGCGCCGTCCGCCCTCTCCGCCATAAAGTGCCCAGTCGGCCTTTTGCGCGAATGCCGGCGTCGCCAGGATCGCCAGGATCAAGGCCAGCCAGAGTTTTCCATGCTTCTTCAGGGATTTAATGGTGGGTGACGTAGGAATCGAACCTACGACCCGCTGATTAAGAGTCAGCTGCTCTACCAACTGAGCTAGTCACCCACACCATGCGAAGGTCTCAAAACGCCTTCGCGGACGGGCCTCATAACAGAGGCATACCCCCCTGTCTACAAAGCTGGAGGGAACCTCTGTGGGTCGTTTGCGCGGGTCAGATGATGCCGCCCGAATGGCGGGGAATTTCCACCTGCCGGTGGATATGGACGCTCATCAACAGGCCGAAACCGAACATCACCGTCAGCATGGCCGAACCGCCATAGGACAGAAGCGGCATGGGAATGCCCACCACTGGGATCAGGCCCATCACCATCAGCCCGTTGACCATGATGTAGAAGAAGAAGTTCAGGATCACACCCATCGCCAGCAGCCGGCCGAACTGGCTGCGGGCGCTCATCGCGGTCTGGATGCCGTAAAAGATCACCACCGCGAACAGCACGAGCAGTGCTAACGCGCCCACAAAGCCGAATTCCTCGCAGAAGCTGGTCCAGATGAAATCGGTCTGGCTCTCGGGCAGGAAGTTGAGGCGGCTCTGCGTGCCCTGCAGGAAGCCTTTGCCCGCCACGCCGCCCGAGCCGATGGCGATCTTGGCCTGGGTGATGTTCCAGCCCTTGCCCAGTGCATCGGATTCCGGGTTGAGGAAGGTCTCGACCCGGGCCTTCTGATAGTCGTGCAGCACGAAGCGCCAGGCCAGCGGCACCGCCGCCGCTACGGCAGCCAGGGTGGGTCCAATCCACCACCAGGAGAGGCCCGCCAGGAACAGCAGCGAACAGCCATCCATCAAAATGATCAGCGTGGTCCCCAGGTTTGGCTGCAACACCACAAAGACCGCCGGGATCGCGATCATCGCAAGTCCGATGGCCAGAGGCAGCGGCTTGGAGACTTCCTCGATGCTCTTGCCGTGCAGAAAGCGCGACAGTGCGAGCACCAGGGAGACCTTCATCAATTCGGAGGGCTGAAGTTCCAGCGGCCCCAGCATGATCCAGCGCTGGGCGCCGAGGCCCACATGGCCCGCGACATCGACGGCAACCAGCAGCAGCAGCGCCAGACCGTATGCCGGATAGGCCAATGACATCCACACCCGCACATCGATCATTGCCGCAGCCAAGAGCACCAGAAGACCGAGGGTGAAATGGCCCATCTGCTTCAGCGCCCAGGGATGGAACTGCCCGCCCGCCACCGAATAGAGCATCGCGATGCCGGCAAAGCCGATCAGCACGATCAACAGAACCAGGCCCCAATTCACTTCCAGCAGCTTGTCGGCCATGGACAGCGTGCGCTTGGCGGCGGCGTAGGCTCTCAGCGCCATCAGTCGCCTGCCTTCGCGAGTTTTTGGGCGAGTTTCTGCACGGGCGCTGCGCTCGCCTGCTTCTTCAGGAGCGCCGCATCGGCCGAGTTGACCGGCGGATAGGCGGGCGGCAGCCTTGACGGGTCGCGCTGCTGACAGAACAGCATCACGTCACGCGCCATGGCGACATGAGGGTGGGACGGCACCGCCCCGTGCTCCATGATGCTGACGATAGCGTATTTCGGGTCGATGACCGGCGCATAGCCGATGAACAAGGCGTGGTCGCGCAGCTTCCAGTCCAGCGCGGTGTTCTTCATCATGCCGTGCAGGTGCTCTTCCTCGCTGTAGACGCGCACCTGGGCGGTGCCGGTCTTTCCCGCCATTTCGAAGCCAGGCTGGGTGATACGCCAGGAATATGCCGTACCGCCGCCCTCATTCATGACCCTGTTCATGCCGCTGCGCACCTTGTCCAGCGCATCGTCGCTGAAATCCAGCTTCGCTGCTTCAGATCGCGGCAGCATCTTGCCACCGACCGAATGCACAAGGCGCGGCGCCACGGCCTTGCCGCTGGCAAGCCGCGCGGCCTGCTGTACTAGCTGTAATGGCGTGACGGTGATATAGCCCTGGCCGATGCCGACGCTCAACGTGTCGCCTTGCTGCCAGGGTGATTTGTAGGTCTTGAGCTTCCACGCCTGGCCAGGCACTAGGCCGGAATGTTCGCCCGGCAGTTCGATACCGGTGGGCGCGCCAAGTCCCAGCTTTCTTGCGGCCGCCTCGATGGCATCGATGCCGACCCGGTGCGCGGTCTCATAGAAGAAGACGTCGCAACTGTTTTTGATGCCGCCCTCGACATCCAGGGTACCGTGACCCTTGTGCTGCCAGCAATGGAAGGCGTGGCCGCCAAAATTGAAAACACCGCTGCAGCTTACGTGGTAATCGGGCGTGGCAATGCCCGCCTCGATCGCCGCCAGCGCCACCGCGGTCTTGAAGGTGGAGCCCGGCGGATAAATGGCGCTGGTCACCTTGTTCAGAAGCGGCTTGTGGTCGTCGGTGGTCAGGTCATGCCATTGCGCGCCGGAAAGCCCGACATTGAACCAGTTGGGATCGAAACCCGGCGTGGACGACAGCGCGATGATGTCGCCATTGTTGATGTCCATCACCACCATGGCGGCACTTTCGGTGCCCATCTTCTGGTCAGCCAGCGCCTGCACCTGGCGGTCGATCGTCAGATAGACGTCTGCGCCCGATTGACCGGCATCCTTGCCCAATTCGCGGATGATACGCCCATAGGCATTGACCTCGACGCGGCTGGCCCCTGCACGTCCCCGGATTTTCTTGTCAAATTGCTTCTCGATGCCGCGCTTGCCGATCCGCATCCCGGGCAGGCTCATCAGCGGATCGTCGTCATGCGCCGCCTCCTCGGGCGACACGGAGGCGACATAGCCCAGGATATGAACCAGCTCCGGACCGAAAGGATAGTCGCGGGTCTCCCCCACATCGCATTGGATGCCGGAAAGATAGGGCAGATGGAGATTGACGCGGGAAAACTCCTCCCAGGTCAGGTTTTCCGCGATGGGCACCGGCACGAACTTCTTGTTCATGGCGATGTCATGCAGGATGCGCTTCTTTTGCTGGTCGCTAAGCAGAATCACCTTGCCGATCGTGTCCAGCGCCTCGGCCACGCCTTCCGTCGCCTGCTCGCTGACCAGAAGCACGCGATAGTTGCGCCGGCTGTTGGCCAGTTCCACACCGAACCGGTCCATGATGCGGCCACGTTGTGGCGCGATCAGCCGCTCGTTTACGCGATTGTCCTCGGCCTCCACCCGGTATTGGTCGCCGTCGCGGATCTGGAGCTGGTACAGCCGACCGGCCAGCACCGCGAAGACTGCAGCCATCCCGCCACCCAGGCCCAGGGAGCGCCGGGTGAAGGTGGCGTAACGGCTTTTGTCCTTTTTATCGAACAGCGGCATCAGACATCGCCTCGTGACGCACCGACCAGTTTATGATGCAGCCAGCTCACGACCAAGACAGCGGGAGCATAGAACAGCACAGTCATGGCCAGCTCGCTGATGCTGGAACCGATGGCCGGAGAATGTGCGCCCGGCGTGATGAAGGCGAGCGCCGCAACGGTCGAATAGGCCACCGCGCAAGCAAAGGTTGCAGCCGCCGCGAAACCCACCACCGCAGCCAGGCCCGCAAGCCCAGCAAAATTTTCGCGATAGCGCGAGACCAGGCCATAGGTGAGCACAAAGGACAGGGTCCAGACCCCAGGCGGCCCGCCAGACAGCACGTCCTCGGCAAAGCCGATGGCCAGCACCACGATGGGCGTCATCAGGTCGGGCCGCATCAGGCACCAGAAATAGACCGGCACGAGCGCCAGAAGCGGCGGCGGCACCAGTCCACCCAGCAGTGAAACAGGAAAATTGGTCAGAAGGGTACAGGCCAGGCCGCAGAACAGCGGCGTGAGTCCGGTGAGGGAGCGGAACCGCGTGGAGGCGCTGGCACGATCCAGTGCGGCCATGACTAGCGATCCACGTCTTCGCCGTCGCCCGGCGCTGCCGTGGCAGTGGTTTCCGGCGCGAGGGCAGGCTGTACCGGCTTGGGCTGGGCAGCCTGCTGGGGCTGGGGCGTGGGGCCTTGCGGCTTGGCAGTGGCAGCGGGCGCTGGCGGAGGCGCTTGCGGCTTGAGGCCGGCCGCTTCCGCGGGAAGTTCGGCATTGGCAGGTGGAGTTTCAGGCGGCTTGGCGAAATTCAGGATCTCGACGTCCTGGCTGGCGGCGGGGTCGGACAGAAGCGCAACGCGGAAACCGCCCTGGCCGTCGCTGACCAAGGTACCGACGGGGAGGCCTGCGGGCAAAAAGCCGCCATCTCCAGAACTGGTCACCTGGTCGCCCGCGTGCAGCGTCACGGTATGCGAGACCATGTCGAGCGCCGGCATCGGGCTGTTGTCCCCGGCCATGATGGCCTGGATATTGCCTGGTGAGATGGTGACAGGGATGCGGCTGTTGAGGTCGGTGAGCAGAATCACCCAGCTGGTGCGATTTCCGGTCAGATAGATGCGCCCGATCATGCCGCGCGGATCGATCACCGCCTCGCCCGGCAGGGCGTGGTTCTCGCGCCCGGCGTCCAGGATCATGGTCTGAAGGAAAGGCCGGTTGGCGCGGCCGATCACCTTGGCCAGGACCGCGTTCATCCTGGGATCGGGCACCGCATGCAACAGCTGCTGATAGCGTCCCACCCGGCCCTGGAGCACGACGGCCACATTGCGCCACTGGCGCAGCCGGGCGTTTTCATCCTTAAGCTTCAGGTTCTCCTGATACACCAAAAAGATTTCCGTGATCGAGCCCATCCAGCGGTCGAATCCGGCCACCGGCGCGCGAACTTTTTCCAGCACCGGGGCGAGCATGTCGGTGACATGACCGCGGGCTCTGTCGAACAGACCGCCTTGCGCCTTGCCCAGAAGCACCAGGACGAGCGCGAGCGCGATGACGATGACCAGCGGAAGCTGAGCATTGCCTTTGCGGGCGATCTTCCAGGCGTTGGCCATTTTCGGACGGGCCCTTACAACCCGCTTATGTCAAAAGGCGGTGGACAGGACGTGGCGCATGCCCTTGGTGTTTTCCAGCACCCGGCCCGTGCCCAGCGCAACGCAGGACAAGGGATCGTCAGCGATAGAGACCGGAAGGCCGGTTTCGTCCCGCAAGACGGAGTCGAGATTGGCCAGCAGCGATCCGCCGCCGGTCAGCACGATGCCCTTGTCCACGATATCGGCCGCAAGTTCCGGCGGCGTGGCTTCCAGTGCCACCTTCACCGCCTCCACGATCGCACCCACCGGCTCGGCCAGGGCCTCGGCGATATGGCGCTGGGTGATGGTGATTTCCTTGGGCACGCCGTTGAGCAGGTCGCGGCCCTTGATTTCCATGGTCACACCATTGCCGTCCATCGGCAGTGCGGCAGAACCGATCTCCTTCTTGATGCGCTCGCTGGAGGCCTCGCCGATCAAGAGATTCTGGTGACGGCGGATATAGGCGATGATGGCTTCATCCATCTTATCGCCGCCCACGCGCACGCTGCGGGAATAGACGATGCCGCCAAGCGAAAGCACGGCCACCTCGGTGGTGCCGCCGCCAATGTCCACCACCATGGAACCGGTGGGCTCGCTGACGGGAAGGCCGGCGCCGATGGCGGCCGCCATAGGTTCCTCGATGAGGAAGACCCGGCGCGCGCCCGCCGAGAGCGCCGATTCCTGAATTGCGCGGCGTTCCACGGCCGTCGAACCCGAAGGCACGCAGACGATGATCATCGGATTGGCGAAGGACCTGCGATTGTGCACCTTGCGGATGAAGTGCTTGATCATCTCCTCCGCGACCTCGAAGTCGGCGATCACGCCGTCGCGCATCGGGCGGATGGCCTCGATATTGCCGGGCGTGCGGCCCAGCATCATCTTGGCGTCATTGCCGACGGCGCGCACGGATTTCTTGCCGCCCCGGGTGGTGATCGTGGCCACGACGCTGGGCTCGTTGAGCACGATGCCGCGCCCTTTGACATAGACCAGCGTATTCGCCGTCCCGAGATCGATGGCCATGTCGCTGGAAAGCGCGCCAAGAAGACTGCTGAACATGCTCAATCTGTGTCCCTACCTGGAAAGCCCAGCCAAAGCTTAGGCGCCGATTCCTTAAAAAACCGGCCCCAGGGGCGCCATCCCGGGGCAGCCGTTTCATTTTGCGACGGAAAGCGGCTCCGGCGCCAGTTTCTGCCGTTTGACCAACAGCTTGTTCAGCGCATTCACATAGGCATAGGCCGCTGCCACCATGGTGTCGGTATCGGAGGCCTTGCCAGTGACAGTACGCCCGTTCTCCTCCAACCTGACACTGACCTGGGCCTGGGCGTCGGTTCCCTCGGTCACGGCGTTGATCTGGAAGAGTTGCAGGGTCGCGGCATGGGGATAGGCCTCCCGGATGGCCATGAAGATGGCGTCAACCGGCCCG
The DNA here is from genome assembly GCA_035512055.1 of Rhizomicrobium sp. Lineage (GTDB taxonomy): Bacteria > Pseudomonadota > Alphaproteobacteria > Micropepsales > Micropepsaceae > Rhizomicrobium. The sequence continues at coordinate 7,405 of DATKEP010000001.1, read as the reverse complement.
TCACCGGATGTTGTAACACTTTTGACCACCCCCCCGGCATCCAGGGTCAGCGACGCCACCGGGATGATGCCGGTTCCCGATTCCACCCTGAGCGCCTTGATCGAGATGGCGTCATGGCCGCGCATGATCCCGTCGTCGACTAGCGCGGCAATGTCCTCGTCGAACACATGTTTCTTCTTGTCGGCCAAGTCCTTGAAGCGGCGAAAGGCGTCCTCGAAGGCGTCCGTCTCCAGCGCATAGCCCAGATTCTCGAGCTTGTCGCGGAAGGCGTGCCTGCCCGACAGCTTGCCCAGCATCAGCGAGGTGGAATTCACGCCCACATCCTCGGGCCGCATGATCTCATAGGTCTCGACATTCTTGAGCATGCCGTCCTGGTGGATGCCCGATTCATGGCTGAAGGCGTTCTTGCCGACGATCGCCTTGTTGTACTGGACCGGAAAGCCGGTGACGTTCGAGACCAGCTTGGAGGCACGGTTCAGCAAGGTGCTGTTGATGCTGGTGGTGAAGGGCATGATGTCCTTCCTCACCTTCAGCGCCATTACGATCTCTTCCAGCGCGGCATTGCCGGCGCGTTCGCCTATGCCATTGATGGTGCATTCCACTTGGCGGGCGCCGGCCAGGACGCCGGCGAGTGAATTGGCCACCGCCAGGCCAAGGTCATTATGGCAATGGGTGGAGAAGATCACCTTGTCGGCATTGGGAACGCGGTTCCTGAGCATGGTGATGATGTCGAAGAATTCCTGCGGCGTGGAATAACCCACAGTATCAGGCACATTGATGACGGTGGCGCCGGAATGGATGGCGACTTCCACGCACCGGCAAAGGAAATCCGGCAGCGTGCGGGTGGCGTCTTCGGCGGACCATTCCACTTCGGAGGTGAAATTGCGCGCCCGCGTCACCGAAGCGCCCACCGCTTCCAGCACTGCATTTTCGCCCATATTCAGTTTGTGCTTCATGTGGACGGGGCTGGTGGAAATGAAGGTATGGATGCGCGGTCGGTGCGCGCCCTTCAGCGCCTCGCCCGCCCGGTCGATATCCTTGAAGCCCGCGCGCGACAGGCCGCAGACGCTGGCGCGCTTGACGATTTTGGAGATCTCCTGCACCGCGCGGAAGTCGCCCGGTGAAGAAATGGGAAAGCCGGCCTCTATGACATCGACACCCATCTCGTCCAGCAATTCGGCGATCTGGAGCTTTTCCTCATGCGTCATCGCCGCGCCGGGCGACTGTTCACCATCACGCAGAGTCGTGTCGAAGATTTGAATCGGCGTCGTATCAGCAATCCTGTCGGTCATGACATTAGTCCTTCTGTTCGCCGCAAGATGCAGCTTCGATTCTCCTTTTGCGTTGATCCCCTAAACACCGGACGCGCGAACCATTCGCGCATCTGACGATGCCTAGGGGCAGCTAAGAAGAAGAAGCGCGTGCGAAGAACCGAGGGAAGGACGGGGCTGATTGGGGGCGCGCGCACCAGCAGGGACGCAAACTCCGTCCCCCGCCCTTCTGCCCGTCACGCCTTGCGTCATTGACCTGTCGCCGTTCCGCCCGTGAAATATTACAATGCGCGTTGCGGCGGCTAACCAGCGGATAATCCACCGTTTTTCCCCGCGTCGCGGCGGTTTTACGCTGATTTTGTGCGGTGGCGCAATAGCGACAGCACCCCGGCAGCAGAAAAGTTAAACGGACTCCATATATAATATTTACAATGTAAACAATCACCGGAAGGGCCTAAGGGACCGTCACGGGACCGCCGTCAAATCCCGGTCAATTGGCATGATGAACCAGCATGCCCACGCCATATTCCCCCATCGATTCAAAATGGTTGCCAGTTCGAGCGAACCCGCCTATCCGGGCAGGCAGACAAGCTTCTCTTTCCGACCCGCCCTCGAGGCAACCCGGCCATGAAAATCCTGCCGCCCGTCTCGATCGAGGCTCGCCGCCTACTCCCCAGCCGGTGGGACATTTTGGCGGCCATCCTGGTGCTGGGATTCCTAGTGGCTTTTGCCGATGTCAGCCGGTTCCTGGTGCATCCGCTGAGTTCCATTTCCGGCAAGTACCTGAAGCTGGACCCCGCCGACCTGCCCGGCTATGCGCTGCGCACCGGGCTGCGCATGCTGATCGCCATGGGGGTGTCACTTGTCTTCACCTTCACCTATGCCACCTGGGCGGCCAAGAACCGCAGAGCTGGGACCTTGCTGGTGCCGCTACTCGACATCCTGCAGTCGGTGCCGATCCTATCCTTCCTTTCAATTACTATTGTTTGGTTCCTGTCGCTATCGCCCGGACGGGTCCTGGGCGCGGAGCTGGCCTGTGTCTTCACCATCTTCACCGGACAGGCCTGGAACATGGCCTTCAGCTTCTACCAATCGCTCCGTACCGTCCCGCCGGAGCTGGAGGAAGCCGGCCGCATGTTCGGCCTCAGCGCCTGGGCACGTTTCTGGCGGATCGAGGCGCCATTCGCCACGCCCTCCCTGATCTGGAACATGATGATGAGCATGTCGGGCGGCTGGTTCTTCGTCACGATTTCCGAAGCCATCAGCGTCGGCAAGACCAACATCGCGCTTCCTGGCATCGGTAGCTGGATCACGGTTGCCATCGCCCAAAAGAACCTGCCTGCGATCTTCGAGGCTATCCTGGCGATGCTCGTGGTGATCCTGATCTATGACCAGCTTCTGTTTCGCCCCCTGGTGGCCTGGGCAGATCGCTTCCGCGTCTCCAGCGAACCATCGGAGGAAGCACCCCAGTCCTGGGCGCTGACCGTCTATCGTCGCTCCCGCCTGCTCGACCTGATGGCCACGCCGTTCGAACAGATGATGCGCTGGTCATACCATTGGCATCCACCCAGCTTCGGTATCAGGGCCGTAGTGCGCGAAGTGGACAGCCGGGTGACCGACATCATCTGGTACGCGGTGGTTGGGTTATTGGGTGCTTTTGCCGCATGGCGCATCTATGTCTTCTTCGCTGACGCCGGTTTCGGCTGGAACGACGTGATGACAGCGCTTGGGTTGGGCTTTATCACACTGGTCCGGGTCATCGTGCTGATCGCGCTGGCCAGTTTGGTCTGGACCCCGATCGGCATCTATGTGGGCCTGCGTCCCCGGTTGACCCAGATCGTCCAGCCGGTGGCGCAGTTCCTGGCCGCATTTCCCAACAACCTGCTGTTTCCGCTGGTCGTGTCGCTGATCGTGTTCTGGAACGCCAATCCCGACATCTGGCTGTCGCCGCTGATCGTGCTGGGCACGCAGTGGTACATCCTGTTCAATGTCATCGCCGGCGCCAGCACCATGCCGCAGGAATTACGTGACGCGGCGGACAATTTCGGCGTCCATGGCTGGCTGTGGTGGAAAAAGGTCGCCCTGCCCGGAGTGTTTCCCTTTTATGTCACGGGCGCCATCACGGCCTCGGGCGGTGCCTGGAATGCCTCCATTGCCGCGGAAGTCGCAAGTTGGGGCAATAATACGCTGCGCGCCCATGGGCTGGGCGCGTATCTTTCCGACGCCATGAATTCGGGCGACTTTCGGCACCTTCTGCTGGGCACGATTGTCATGAGCTTTTTCGTGGTGGTGGTGAACCGGCTGCTGTGGCGGCCGCTTTACTGGTATGCCGAGCGCAAATTCCGGCTAACGTGAGGGCAAGGATGGCTGAGCTCCTGAACGTCGAACATGTACGCCGCACCTTCCCGCGCAGCGGTGGCGAGGAATTGCTGGTTCTGGATGACGTCAATCTGAACCTGAAACAGGGCGAGATTGTCGGCCTGTTGGGGCGTTCCGGCTCGGGCAAATCCACGCTCTTGCGCCTGATCGCCGGCCTGTCACAGCCGCAAGGTGGCCATCTCTCCTATATGGGCGCACCCATCATGGGCCCCTGCCAGGGCGTTGCCATGGTGTTCCAGAGCTTTGCCCTGTTTCCCTGGCTGACGGTGCTGGAAAATGTGCAACTGGGCCTCGAGGCGTTGAACTTGCCGCCGCGGGAAATGCGCGAAAGGGCGCTGGCCGCAATCGACCTTATCGGACTGGATGGCTATGAGAGCGCCTATCCGCGCGAGCTGTCAGGCGGCATGCGCCAGCGCGTGGGTTTTGCCCGCGCCGTGGTGGTGCATCCCAACATTCTTCTGATGGACGAGCCCTTCAGCTCGCTGGACGTGCTGACGGCGGAAAACCTGCGCACCGACCTGCTGGAACTATGGAGCAACGGCAAGCTGCCGATCAAGGGCATTATCCTGGTCACGCATAACATCGAGGAAGCAGTTCTGATGTGCGACCGGGTGCTGTTGTTCTCGTCCAATCCGGGGCGTGTCTCCTCGGAGATCAAGATCGAATTGCCACAACCGCGCGAACGCACCTCGACCCTGTTCGAGGACTATGTCGACCGCATCTATGTCGAGATGACGGCCCGGCGAGTGGAGCGCATGCGCCAGCAGCAGACGCAAGGGTCGGCAATCGAAATGCCGCTGCACCATGTCTCGCCCAACCAGATTTCGGGCCTGATCGAGGCGCTGGCCGCACCGCGCTATGAAGGCAAGGCCGACCTGCCCGACATCGCCTATGAACAGGAATTGGAAGTGGATGAGCTGTTCCCCGTGGCCGAAGCCATGCAGCTGCTCAGGCTGGCCGATGTGGAAGGCGGCGACATCAAGCTCACCCATATGGGCAAGCGCTTTGCCGATGCCGAACTGAACGAGCGCAAGGAGATCTTCTCCCGCGCGATCATGAGCAATGTGCCGCTGGCGGCGCATATCCGAAAGATCCTGGACGAACGCGCAAGCCATTCCGCGCCCAAGACCCGCTTCCTGGACGAGCTGGAAGACCATATGGCGGAAGATGCGGCGGAAGAGACGTTGAAGACTGTGGTGAGTTGGGCCCGTTTCAGCGAGCTGTTTTCCTATGACGACGATGCCGCATTGTTCAGTCTCGAGAACCCAACCTAGTTCGCTGCCCGCTATGCGGGCGTTCGTGCGGCAAACTCAACCGGTTTAACCGCGCTCGCGGCGCGTTTTGCCAGGGCGCGCGCTTCGTCGGTGGTTGCGGCACGCGCCAGCGCCACCCCCATTCGCCGTTTGACGAATGATTGCGGCTTGCCAAAAAGACGCAGCTCCGAACCGGGGACCGCAAGCGCGTCTTGCACGCCCTCAAATGTCAGCGCTTGCGCCTCCACGCCGCCATAGATCACCGCGGAGGCGCCGGGCGAAACCATTTCGACCGACAGAGGCAGGCCCAGGATCGCGCGGGCATGGAGCGCAAATTCGGAACTGTATTGCGACACCAGCGTCACCAGGCCAGTGTCATGCGGCCTGGGCGAGACTTCTGAAAACCAGACGTCATCGCCTTTCACAAAAAGTTCGACGCCGAACACGCCAAGCCCGCCCAAGGCGCCAGTGACCTTTGCCGCCATGTCGCGGGCTTGGTTCTTGGCAACCTCGCTCATGGGCTGGGGCTGCCAGCTTTCGACATAATCGCCGTCCTTCTGGACATGGCCGATAGGTTCGCAGAAATGGGTGCCGTCGGCAGCGCGCACCGTAAGCTGGGTGATCTCGAAATCGAACTTGATCTCGCCCTCCACGATCACCCGCGCTTCGCGAACGCGGCCGGCCGACAGCGCCTTCTGCCAGGCCGCGGCCACATCGTCAGACGATTTCAGCCTCGACTGGCCCTTTCCCGAAGACGACATCACCGGCTTCACGAAGCAGGGAAAGCCGATGCGCGCACAAGCCTCCTGCAATTCCTCCAGTGACGAGGCAAAGGCGAAGGGAGAGACCGGCAGCTTGAGCTCTTCCGCCGCCAGCTTCCTGATGCGCTCGCGGTTCATGGTGATGTGGGCGGCGCGGGAGGTCGGAATGACGGTTGCCAGGCCATCGGCCTCCATCCTGACCAGCTCGTCGGTCGCAAGCGCCTCGATCTCGGGCACAATGATGTGCGGCCGCTCCATTTCCACCACGGCGCGCAAGGCGCGCGCATCGGTCATATCGATGACATGGGCGCGATGGGCCACCTGCTGTGCCGGCGCGTTGGGGTAACGGTCCACGGCAATCGTCTCCACACCCAGGCGCTGGAGCTCGATCACGACTTCCTTGCCCAGCTCACCCGAGCCCAGCAACATCACCTTAATGGCGGCAGGCGACAGCGGTGTGCCGAATTTCATTGGCCGTACACCTTCGCGAAAGCATCCATCAGAACCTGGCGGTCGGCGGGCTGGCCGACCACCTTGATGGCGTCTTCCTGCATGATCACGCCGGGGGAAATCTTTTCAACCCAGATATGCGAGGTCGGGACGGCCCAGTTGGGATCGTCCAGAGTGCCGGCAGCGATGAATACGAGCGCATTGGAAGCAAGATTGCGATGGAAAATACGTGTACCGCACCTGACGCAACGGTAAATGTCCAGCTCGCGGCCCGAATCGGCGCGCTTGCGATAGGTCTCGGTCTCGCCGGTGCAAGAGAAAGCTTCGTTGCGGGCAATCAGCATCACCACATTGGTGGCACCGGTGGATTTCTTGCAATCCATGCAATGACAGGCATTGACCGCCAATGGCCGCTGATCGAGCCGCCAGCGCACCGCGCCGCACAGACAGCCACCGGCGTAGGGCGGGTCGTGAATTGGTGGGCGCGCAGTCATGGCAAACTCCCTCTACGCGCGCCAGCGCCTAGTTTTTTGCGGTGTCCACCAACTTGTTTTTCGCTATCCACGGCATCATGGCGCGCAGCTTGGCGCCTACTTCCTCGATCGGGTGCGCGTCGCCCAGTGCGCGGGTGGCCTTGAAGCTCGCTTGGCCGGCCTTGTTCTCCAGCACCCAATTGCGCGCAAACTTGCCGGTCTGGATGTCGTTCAACACCCGCTTCATTTCCGTCTTGGTCTCTTCCGTTATGATGCGCGGACCGGTGACATATTCGCCATATTCCGCGGTGTTGGAGATGGAATAGTTCATATTGGCGATGCCGCCTTCATAGATCAGGTCGACAATCAGCTTCACCTCGTGCAGGCATTCGAAATAGGCCATCTCCGGGGCATAGCCGGCATCGACCAGGGTCTCGAAACCGCCGCGGATCAACTCGACCAGGCCGCCGCACAGAACCACCTGCTCGCCGAACAGATCGGTCTCGCACTCTTCCTTGAAATTGGTCTCGATGATGCCGGCGCGGCCGCCGCCGATGGCGCTGGCATAGGACAGGCCCAGGTCATGGGCATTGCCGGATGCATCCTGATGCACCGCGATCAAGGTGGGCACACCACCGCCCTTGAGATATTCGCCGCGCACGGTGTGGCCGGGCCCCTTGGGCGCGACCATCGCCACATCCAGGTCGGGGCGCGGCTCGATCAGCTTGAAATGGACATTGAAGCCATGGGCGAACATCAGGGCGGCGCCTTGCTTCATGTTGGCGGCGAGATCGGCCTTGTAGATGTCGGCCTGGAGT